>NZ_JAUSYQ010000002.1:4125000-4745000 GCF_030816965.1 Streptomyces canus | reverse complement strand
GACGGTGGTTGCTCATGGGTGGAACGTTGATTATTCGGCACACTTGATCGTCTTCTCCTTCTAGTACTGCTCTTCGGAGCGTGGAACGTTGAGGGGAGCGGGGAGTGGGCCGGGCACGCTGTTGGGTGTCTGAGGGTGCGAGCGTTGCTCGTCCTTCGGATGCCGGCCCCAGTGAACTCGGAGTGAAGCTCCGGGGTGATGGGTGGCTGGTCGTTGTTTGAGAACTGCACAGTGGACGCGAGCATCTGTGGCCAAGTTTTTAAGGGCGCACGGTGGATGCCTTGGCACCAGGAACCGATGAAGGACGTGGGAGGCCACGATAGTCCCCGGGGAGTCGTCAACCAGGCTTTGATCCGGGGGTTTCCGAATGGGGAAACCCGGCAGTCGTCATGGGCTGTCACCCATACCTGAACACATAGGGTATGTGGAGGGAACGCGGGGAAGTGAAACATCTCAGTACCCGCAGGAAGAGAAAACAACCGTGATTCCGGGAGTAGTGGCGAGCGAAACCGGATGAGGCCAAACCGTATGCGTGTGAGACCCGGCAGGGGTTGCGCATACGGGGTTGTGGGATCTCTCTTTCACAGTCTGCCGGCTGTGAGACGAGTCAGAAACCGTTGATGTAGGCGAAGGACATGCGAAAGGTCCGGCGTAGAGGGTAAGACCCCCGTAGTCGAAACATCAGCGGCTCGTTTGAGAGACACCCAAGTAGCACGGGGCCCGAGAAATCCCGTGTGAATCTGGCGGGACCACCCGCTAAGCCTAAATATTCCCTGGTGACCGATAGCGGATAGTACCGTGAGGGAATGGTGAAAAGTACCGCGGGAGCGGAGTGAAATAGTACCTGAAACCGTGTGCCTACAAGCCGTGGGAGCGTCGGACATCAAGCTTGCTTGGTGTCTCGTGACTGCGTGCCTTTTGAAGAATGAGCCTGCGAGTTTGCGGTGTGTTGCGAGGTTAACCCGGGTGGGGTAGCCGTAGCGAAAGCGAGTCCTAATAGGGCGTTTGAGTAGCACGCTCAAGACCCGAAGCGGAGTGATCTAGCCATGGGCAGGTTGAAGCGGAGGTAAGACTTCGTGGAGGACCGAACCCACCAGGGTTGAAAACCTGGGGGATGACCTGTGGTTAGGGGTGAAAGGCCAATCAAACTCCGTGATAGCTGGTTCTCCCCGAAATGCATTTAGGTGCAGCGTCGTGTGTTTCTTGCCGGAGGTAGAGCACTGGATAGGCGATGGGCCCTACCGGGTTACTGACCTTAGCCAAACTCCGAATGCCGGTAAGTGAGAGCGCGGCAGTGAGACTGTGGGGGATAAGCTCCATGGTCGAGAGGGAAACAGCCCAGAGCATCGACTAAGGCCCCTAAGCGTACGCTAAGTGGGAAAGGATGTGGAGTCGCAGAGACAACCAGGAGGTTGGCTTAGAAGCAGCCACCCTTGAAAGAGTGCGTAATAGCTCACTGGTCTAGTGATTCCGCGCCGACAATGTAGCGGGGCTCAAGCGTACCGCCGAAGTCGTGTCATTGCAGCAATACGCCCAACGGCGGCTGTGATGGGTAGGGGAGCGTCGTGTGCCGGGTGAAGCCGCGCCGGAAGGCAGTGGTGGACGGTTCACGAGTGAGAATGCAGGCATGAGTAGCGATACACACGTGGGAAACGTGTGCGCCGATTGACTAAGGGTTCCTGGGTCAAGCTGATCTGCCCAGGGTAAGTCGGGACCTAAGGCGAGGCCGACAGGCGTAGTCGATGGATAACCGGTTGATATTCCGGTACCCGCTGTGAAGCGTCAAACACCGAACCTATTGATGCTAAGGCCGTGAAGCCGTTCCGGACCCTTCGGGGAATGGAAAGTGGTGGAGCCGCCGAACCAAGGTGGTAGTAGGTGAGTGATGGGGTGACGCAGGAAGGTAGTCCAGCCCGGGCGGTGGTTGTCCCGGGGTAAGGGTGTAGGCCGTGCGGTAGGTAAATCCGTCGCACACAAGGCTGAGACCTGATGCCGAGCCGATTGTGGTGAAGTGGATGATCCTATGCTGTCGAGAAAAGCCTCTAGCGAGTTTCATGGCGGCCCGTACCCTAAACCGACTCAGGTGGTCAGGTAGAGAATACCGAGGCGTTCGGGTGAACTATGGTTAAGGAACTCGGCAAAATGCCCCCGTAACTTCGGGAGAAGGGGGGCCATCACTGGTGAGAGGACTTGCTCCTCGAGCTGGGGGTGGCCGCAGAGACCAGCGAGAAGCGACTGTTTACTAAAAACACAGGTCCGTGCGAAGCCGTAAGGCGATGTATACGGACTGACGCCTGCCCGGTGCTGGAACGTTAAGGGGACCGGTTAGTCCGACTTCGGTCGGGCGAAGCTGAGAACTTAAGCGCCAGTAAACGGCGGTGGTAACTATAACCATCCTAAGGTAGCGAAATTCCTTGTCGGGTAAGTTCCGACCTGCACGAATGGCGTAACGACTTCTCGACTGTCTCAACCATAGGCCCGGTGAAATTGCACTACGAGTAAAGATGCTCGTTTCGCGCAGCAGGACGGAAAGACCCCGGGACCTTTACTACAGTTTGATATTGGTGTTCGGTTCGGCTTGTGTAGGATAGCTGGGAGACTGTGAACTCCGGACGCCAGTTCGGGGGGAGTCGTCGTTGAAATACCAGTCTGGTCGTGCTGGATGTCTAACCTGGGTCCGTGATCCGGATCAGGGACAGTGTCTGATGGGTAGTTTAACTGGGGCGGTTGCCTCCTAAAGAGTAACGGAGGCGCCCAAAGGTTCCCTCAGCCTGGTTGGCAATCAGGTGTTGAGTGTAAGTGCACAAGGGAGCTTGACTGTGAGACCGACGGGTCGAGCAGGGACGAAAGTCGGGACTAGTGATCCGGCGGTGGCTTGTGGAAGCGCCGTCGCTCAACGGATAAAAGGTACCCCGGGGATAACAGGCTGATCTTCCCCAAGAGTCCATATCGACGGGATGGTTTGGCACCTCGATGTCGGCTCGTCGCATCCTGGGGCTGGAGTCGGTCCCAAGGGTTGGGCTGTTCGCCCATTAAAGCGGTACGCGAGCTGGGTTTAGAACGTCGTGAGACAGTTCGGTCCCTATCCGCTGCGCGCGCAGGAATATTGAGAAGGGCTGTCCCTAGTACGAGAGGACCGGGACGGACGAACCTCTGGTGTGCCAGTTGTTCTGCCAAGGGCATGGCTGGTTGGCTACGTTCGGGAGGGATAACCGCTGAAAGCATCTAAGCGGGAAGCCTGCTTCGAGATGAGTATTCCCACCCCCTTTGAGGGGTTAAGGCTCCCAGTAGACGACTGGGTTGATAGGCCGGATCTGGAAGCCCAGTAATGGGTGGAGGTGACCGGTACTAATAGGCCGAGGGCTTGTCCATATTTGCTCGCGTCCACTGTGTTAGTTCTGAGGCAACGACTGTGTGTTTTCCGGTCTGTGTTTCATAGTGTTTCGGTGGTCATAGCGTGAGGGAAACGCCCGGTTACATTCCGAACCCGGAAGCTAAGCCTTACAGCGCCGATGGTACTGCAGGGGGGACCCCGTGGGAGAGTAGGACACCGCCGAACAATTTTTGAGAAAACCCCCGTTCCATTCGAAACGGGGGTTTTTCTATTTCACCAGCTTTGTTTCGTACGCCAGGATCACCATGAGTTTTCACGGTTGACTCCGCCAGAGGTGAGGGCTTTCGCCGCCATTCGTCAGACGTCCCGCCGCTCCAGGGTCACTGCGGCCGCGGCCAGGGAGGCCGCCGCCCACAGGGACATGGCCAGCAGGGCCGGTCCCGAGGAGGACGAGCCCGCGGTGGTGAGGGTCTCCATGGCGCGGCCCGGAAAGTGACGGACGGCGTCGTCGACGCTGTCGTACGGCAGTATGGCCAGCACCTCGGGGAAGATCATGGCGTAGGCGCGGCCACCGCGGTTTTGTCGCCGTAGCGTTTGGTGAGGTCCTGTGCCGTAATCATGCTTCGATGCTCGCGCGGGCCGGGGCGGCGGGCATCGGACCGCGGGCAGTATTCCAGGTGAGGCGGCTAGTACCCGGGTACTACTGTGGCCCGCATGAGCTACGTGATCCGATCCGTCCGCGCCGACGAGTGGCCCGCAGCGAAGGAGTTGCGGCTTGCGGCGCTTCAGGATCCGGTCGCGCCTCTCGCCTTCCTGGAGACCTATGAGGAGGCCGTCGAACGACCGGACTCCTACTGGCGGGAGCGGACGGCAAAGGGCGCCGAGAGGGCGGACGGGGCCCAGACGGTCGTCGCCGAGGCGCCGGACGGGCGGTGGGTGGGGACGGTGACGGTGCTGCTGGAGGAGCCCGGGACCACGGACTGGGCCGGTTTTCCCGTGGAGCGCAAGCAGGGGCATCTCGTCGGGGTGTTCGTACGGCCCGAGGAGCGCGGCAGCGGGCTCACCGATGTGCTGTTCGACGCCGCTGTGGAGTGGGCGTGGGCGCACGGGGCCGAGCGGGTGCGGCTGATCGTGCACGAGGACAACGGGCGGGCGCAGCGGTTCTACCGCAAGGTCGGGTTCGAGCCCACGGGTGTGGTCGTGCCTCTGGGGTCGGCTCCGGGGGAGTCGGAGCTGGAGTTCGCGCTGGAGCGCGCCTGACGCTCTGCTCCGCGGATTCGCCGTCCGGGCCGCCGGGCCCGTGAGGGATCATGGGGCATGCGCCCGGACGACTGGTACCTCACCGAAGACATCGACGACTTTCTCGCTCGAGCCGGGGAGTTCCTGCGCTCGCGACCTGTCCCGCACATCATGCAGCTGACCTGGACCGCGAGACTGCGCACCCGTGGGGCGGCCGCGTACGACGCCGAAGCCGCCGCGTTCGGTCTGCTGGAGCGGGCGGGCGAGGTGCAGGCGGCCTTCTACCGGCTGTCGCCCGATCGCGGACTGGGCCTGACTCCGCTCACCGCCGGGCAGGCCGACGCCCTCGCCGCCCGGCTGGTCGCGCTCGGGCACTCGGTTCCCTCCGTCAGCGCGGACGACGCGACCGCCGCGGGTTTCGCCGCGGCCTGGCAGCGGCACACGGGGGCGACGCCGAGCGTGTGCGTCCGGCTCTGTCTGCACCGGCTCGGCACGCTCGTCCCGCCGGACCCGTTCCCGGCGGGCCGGGGCCGGGCCGCGGGGGAACGGGACCTTGAGCAACTCATGGACCTGTGCCGCGGGTTCGCCGCGGACGTGGGAGAAGCTGTCACCATCGACGCCGACTCCTGGGCCGACACCCGCTTCGCGGACAAGCACTACACGTTCTGGGAGGCCCCGGACGGTACGCCCGTCTCCATGGCGGGCACGAACCCGATGGTCGCCGGGCTGGTCCAGGTGGACCCCGTGTACACGCCGGCCCGCCTGCGCGGGCGTGGATACGCGGGCGCCGTGACGGCAGAGGTGAGCCGGGCCGCGCTGGCGGCCGGTGCTGAGCATGTCGTGCTGTTCACGGACGCGGCCAACCCCACCAGCAACGCCCTCTACCGGCGCCTCGGGTATGTACCGGTCGTCGACTGGGCGGTGTACGACTTCTGAGCTCTACGTCGGGAGGTCCGCGTCCGGCCAGCGGGTGCGGGCCTGTTCGCGGGACCGGAGCAGGGCCAGGGTCGGTAGCCCCCGGTCCGCTCCGGCGGCCAGCAGCTCCGGGAGCTGGGGAAGCGGAGCCACGGCTGCGACGTCGTCCAGGACGAGCGTCAGTGGTGGGTCGAGGCGACCGGAGGATGACCGTTCGGCCATGCGCCGGCCACGCTCGACCACGCTTGAGGTGAGGGCCGTCAGAAGGGGCATCGCGCCCGGATTGGTCCTGGGGTCCTCGATGGATTCACCCACCACATAAAGCGTGCCCCCTTCGTCGACGAAGGAATCCAAGGCGAGGGCATCATTTCGGTTGGGAGTGCATGCCTCGCGGATGTTGACCGTGAAGAGGGCGGAGAGGGCCCGGCTGGTCAACTCCTGGGCGATGTCGCGGCGTTCGGGATGCGCGGTGAGAGCGGCTTCGAGCTCGCCCGCGGAGCCGGGGGCCGCCTTGGGGTTGGTGCGGAGGGTTCTCACGGCGTCCTGGATCTGGGCGCCCTGGCACCAGCGGTGGACGTGGCGGATGGTGCGGGCTTCTATCGCCGCGGCATGGAGGTAGCTGCGCAGGAGCGTTTCGGCCACGTCGGCCACGGCCTGGTCGATCTTTGCGGTGGGGCGAACGGGGGCGAGCAGGGCCTGCGCCCTTGCCTTGGCTGTCTCCTTGGTCTCGCAGCCTGTGGTGGGGGACCAGTGGAGGCGGGCCGGGGTGTCGCAGAGGTGGGTGGGGTCGTAGACGTGGACCGGGCCCAGTTTGGCTCGGGCGTCCTTGGTGTCCTGCCAGATCGCGGGGTTCGAGGTGACGATGAGGGCGGGGCCTTCCGCGTCCCTGACGGCCTGGGTCGCGGTGGGGTGGCGGGATTCTCTCGGGGCGTAGAGGACCGCGCCATCGGGGCGAGGTGTTTCCCACCCGGCCATCGGTTCACCCTTGGACAGGGAAGTGCGCAGCTTGGCAGCCGTCGGTGTCGTGAGGACTGGCTCGGTGGGCTGTGGGGAGCTGGGGGCGGGAGCTGTGGCCGGTTGTGGCTGCGGCTCTGGCGTCGGTCTCGGGATCGGTACCTCGTGGACCGGTCCCGGCTGCGCACGTCGCTCCCGTGCCGCCAGTTTCTCCGCTCTCGTCCTCGCCCGTACCGCCCTCCAGCGAGCCAGTGTTCCCATCACGAAGATCGTCAGGACGCCCAGGATCAGCAGCTGGCCGATGAACAGGCCCCAGACCAGGCCGTAGCCGGAGAGCTGGCCGGCGGGGGTGTCGGGCCAGGCACCGAGGATGTCCTCGGGGTGGCCGATGAGGTGGCGCATGGCCTGGGGGGTGCGGGTGAAGGTGACGTCCTTGGGCCAGGTGCCGTGGGCGAACAGGCCCGCGAGGCCTGTCGCCGTCCAGACCAGCAGGGTCATGCCGAGGAGGAAGGCCAGTATGCCGACCAACAGCCCGTCCGGGACGCCTCCCTGGCCTCCCTGACCGCTCTGGTGGCGGTCGTCCGGTCTCACCACTTGCCCGCCCCTCCTACGCCACCGTCGACTCGGAGTCGCCCAGGTGCTGCTCCACGAAGGCCGCCGCCCGCTCCTCCGCCTCCAGCTCCGCGGCGCGCAGGGCGTCGTCGGTCAGGTCGCTGGAGGACTCCGTCATCGCGCGGTCGGTGTAGACCAGGGGGCGTTCGGTCTCGGTGACCAGGTGTTTGACCACCTGGACATTGCCGTTGACGTCCCAGACGGCGATGCCGGGGGTGAGGGAGGGGATGATCTCGACCGCCCAACGGGGCAGGCCCAGGACCCGGCCCGTCGCACGCGCCTCGTCCGCCTTCTGGGCGTAGATCGTCCTCGTCGACGCCATTTTCAGGATCGCCGCGGCCTCCTTGGCCGCCGCTCCGTCCACTACGTCGGACAGGTGGTGGACGACCGCGACGAAGGACAGGCCGAGCCGTCGGCCGAACTTCAGCAGCCGCTGGAAGAGCTGGGCCACGAAGGGGCTGGCGATGATGTGCCAGGCCTCCTCGACCAGGAAGATGCGCTTCTTCCGGTCGGGGCGGATCCAGGTGTGTTCCAGCCAAACTCCGACGATCGCCATGAGGATGGGCATGGCGATGGAGTTGCGGTCGATGTGGGACAAATCGAAGACGATCAGCGGCGCGTCCAGGTCGATGCCGACCGTTGTCGGGCCGTCGAACATGCCCCGCAGGTCACCGTCGACCAGGCGGTCGATGACCAGGGCGACATCGAGCCCCCACGCGCGGACGTCCTCTATGTCGACGTTCATCGCCTCGGCCGACTCGGGCTCGGGGTGCCGTAGCTGCTCCACGATGTCCGTGAGGATCGGCTGGCGGTCGACGATCGTCTCGTTGACGTAGGCGTGCGCGACCTTCAGCGCGAAGCCGGAGCGCTCGTCGAGGCCGTGGCCCATCGCGACCTCGATGATGGTCCGGAGCAGGGCGAGCTGACCGGTCGTCGTGATCGCTGGGTCGAGCGGGTTGAGGCGGATTCCCATGTCCAGGGCGGCCATCGGGTCCAGGCGGATGGGAGTTATCCCCAACTCCTGCGCGATCAGGTTCCATTCACCGACGCCGTCCTCGCCCTGGGCGTCCAGGACGACGACCTGGCGGTCGCGGAAGCGCAGCTGCCGTAGGACGTACGTCTTCTCGAGCGCCGACTTGCCGTTGCCGGACTCGCCCAGGACCAGCCAGTGAGGTGCCGGGAGCTGCTGGCCGTAGAGCTGGAAGGGGTCGTAGATGTAGCCCTTGCCGGAGTAGACCTCGCGGCCGATGATCACGCCCGAGTCGCCGAGGCCCGGCGCTGCGGTCGGGAGGTAGACCGCCTGCGCCTGGCCGGTGGAGGTGCGGACCGGCAGGCGGGTCGTCTCGACCTTTCCGAAGAGGAAGGACGTGAAGGCCTCGGTGAGGATGGACATCGGATCCCGCATGCGGCAGCCCCTACCTTCGAATGCCGGTGGCGAACGGAAGGGTGTTCACGAAGGCGCGATGGTGCTCGCGGTCGCACCACTCCAGTTTCAGGTACGACTTTCCGGCCGAGGCCCGGATGGTCCGCTTGTCGCGGGCCAGGGCCTCGGGGTTACGGGAGGAGACGGTGATGTAGCCGACCAGGTTGACGCCGGCCGCGCCGCTCGCCAGGTCCTCGCCGCGCTGGTCGAGCCGGTTGTGGGCGGCGATGTCGCGCGGGTCCACGGTCCGGTTCATCTTGGCTGCGCGGGAGGCCTCCGCCTCGTCGTTCGTCTTCTCGGTCAGCATGCGCTCGATGGCGATCTCGGTGGGTTCGAGGTCCATCGTGACGGCGACCGTGCGGATGACGTCCGGGGTGTGGACGAGCAGGGGCGCCAGGAAGTTGACGCCCACCGGGGTCATCGGCCACTCCTTCACCCAGGCCGTGGCGTGGCACCAGGGCGCGCGGGTGCTGGACTCCCGGGTCTTCGCCTGGAGGAACGTCGGTTCCATGGCGTCGAGTTCGGCCGGCCAGGCGTTGCGCTTGGTCATCGCCTGGATGTGGTCGATGGGGTGGTCCGGGTCGTACATGGAGTGGATGAGGGACGCGAGACGGCCCTGGCCGAGGGGCTGGCGGACCCGGATATCGGCCTCCTGGAGGCGCGAGCAGATGTCGGTCAGCTCACGGGCCATGACGACGGCGAGCCCCGCGTCCCGGTCGAGCTTGCGGCCGGACTGGGGGCGGGCCGCGCGGGCCATCGCCTGGGCCTCTGCGGCGAGTTCGCGGTTGAAGTGCATGCAGGCGACGAGGTAGGCGCGGTGCTGCTCGCTGCTGGTCGACACCATCGACTGGAGTTGGTCGTACGACGACTGCAGCCATGGCAGTGCCTTCTCGTCCCCGCGCATCGCGACGTCCTTGGCGTGGGCGTCGGGGTCGGCGGGGAGGGTGCGGGCGAGCATCTGGATACGGGTGACGAAGCCGTCGCCGTTGGCCACGTGCTTGAGGAGGGTGCCGAAGCGGTCGACGAGGGCTTCCTGGTCCTCGGAGTCGCGCAGGCCGACGCCGGGGCCCTCGATCTCGATCGCGGCCGTCACCGTGCGGCGGTCCGCGTGGAGCAGTACGGCGATCTCGTCGGGGCCGAACGGGGCGGCGAGCCAGTTGATCCGGCCGATGCCGGGGGGCGGGCCGACCTCGACCTCGCGGCCGTCGACGTGGGTGCCGGCCTCCATCACGGAGGAGCGGTAGGTCGTGCCCTGGCGCAGGGTCCGTTTGTAACTGCGGTTGATCTCGAACCACTTGTAGAACGTGCGGCGCTTGTAGGGCACGTAGACCGCGGCGAGAGCGACGAGCGGGAAGCCCATCAGCAGCACGATGCGCAGGGAGAGCACCGGGACGAGGAGCCCGCACATCATGCCGAGGAACGCGCCCACGATGATGAGCGCGATCTCGCCCGTCTCGCGGTTGCGGCCGACGATCGCGTTCGGCCGGGCGCGGCCGATCAGATATGTACGGCGGGGCGTGACCGTATGCGACACGTGGGACTCGGTCGTCAACGCCCGTCACCTCCTGTGCTGTTGCTACTGCTGTTGCGGGTGTTGCCGGCGTGCGGGCTGTTCACCGGGTTGCTCGAGCGCGGGGCGGGAGCGGCGGAGGGGACAGATCCGCCGCCTCCGTTCGGGGTGCGCGAGCTGTGGGCGGCGACTCCGCCGGACGCCGGGTTGCTCGGGCGGGCGCCCGAACCTCCGGAGGCCTGACCGTTGTTGTCGGCCCGGGAGCTGTGGGTCTTGATGCCCTGGGCGACCAGGGTGGCCGGGGAGCTGATCACCGCAGCGGCCTTGCCCTCGGCGTTCTGCATGATGCGGTTGTTGCGGGAGCCGGCGATCTCGTCGCCGAAGCCGGGGACGAAACGGTAGATCATCGCGCTGGCGAAGATGGCGAGCAGGATGATGGCGAGGCCGGAGACGACGGCGGAGAAGGCGTCGGGGCCGTCGTCGGAGGAGAGCGCGCCGGCGAGGCCGAGGACGATGACGATCACCGGTTTGACCAGGATGACGGCGATCATGATGCCGGCCCAGCGGCGGACGTGGCCCCAGAGGTTCTTGTCGACGAGGCCGGCGTAGACGACGGTGCCGAGGAGGGCGCCGACGTAGAGGAGGGCGGCTCGGATGACGAGCTCCAGCCACAGGACGCCGGCGGCGAGGATGCTGACCAGGGAGACGACGATCAGCATGATGGGGCCGCCGCCGATGTCGTTGCCCTTCTCCAGGGCGCCGGAGAAGGTGCCGAAGAAGGTGTCGGTCTGGTCGCCGGTGGCCTTCGCGAGGACCTCTGAGACGCCGTCGGTGGCGGAGACGACGGTGTAGAGGATGAGGGGGGTGAAGGCGGACGCGAGCACGGTCAGCCACAGGAACCCGATCGCCTCGCTGATGGCGGTGGTGAGGGGGGCGCCTCGCACCGCGCGCTTGGCTACGGCCAGCAGCCACAGGAGAAGGGTGAGGATGGTTGATGCCGCGAAGACGACCGCGTACTGCTGGAGGAACTTCTGGTTGGTGAAGTCGACGTTCGCGGTGTTCTTGACGGCCTCGCTGAGCTTGTCGATGGTCCAGGCGGCGGCCTTCGCGCAGCTTTTGGCCAGGGAGGACATGGGGTCGAGGGTGGAGGTGGGATCGTCGTTGATCGATCCGCCGTTCGACTTGCTGTTGCGGTCGCTCTCGCACAGGGAACGGGCGGTGCCGGTGATCAGGCGGCAGGCGTCGTCGCTCGTCGTGGGAGACGGTGAGGGCGACGGGGCCGCGAAGGCCCGGCCCGCCAGCAGCACGGTCGCGGTCTGCACGGCTGTGGCCGCCGCGGCGGCCTTGAGTACGTAGCGACTACCGGGCATAGGTGAACCCTCCGTACTCCGCGACAGCCTTCGCCATCTCGTCGGCGCTGGAGGCCGTGTCGTCGCCTGGGACGGGCGCCGGGCCTTCTTTCTGGGACTGCGTGACGACCTTCCAGTCGTCGGCGGTCCACTCGAGCTGCATGGTGATGGTGAACCAGCTGTTGGTGACGGGGTTCGTGGACTTCTCGCCTGCCATGCCGAGCAGCCCGCTGCACCAGACATCGACGGTCGCGCTGTTCTGGGAGGACTGGGTGACCTTGGTGCCGACCGGACTGGTACGGGACACGAAGGTGTAGCCGACCGGCGTGGAGCCGTCGTCGTTCAGTCCGATGCTTTTGCTGAAGGCCGGGGTGTAGGCCTTGTCCAGAGTCGACGTGAAATCGGCGACATGGGTGGGGGCGATGATCGTCTGCAGGGTCGCGTCGCGCTTGGCCTTGTTGAACATGTCGGCCGAGCCCAGCGCGACGGCGTAGTTCGCTGCCGCGCTCTGCGCGCCTTGGACGTCATGCGTGTAGCCCGTGGGAATCACTCCCGGCGTGGACTGCACCGGTTTGGTCCCGCTGGGTGCCGTCGACGCGACGTCCGGCTGGCCCCCCGCACCCTCCGCCGAAGAAGAGGCACCGCCTCCCCCACGGTTCGCGAAGGCGATCGCGGCGATCAGGAGGACGATGACGCCGACCACGGTGACCAGGCTTCGGGAGGACGAGCGGCCGGAGCGGCGGGCGCCGCCGTAGACGTCGCTGCCGCCCTCCGGGTACCGGGTGCGGGTCTGGCCCGTGCCGCCGTAACCGCCGGAGCCCTCTTGGTCGTCTCCGAGGCTCATGCCGCTCACGTCCCCTCGACGTCGTACGAAAACCCGTAGGAGTACGACGGTAGCCGCGCTGGTTTCCGCGCGGGTGCGGTGTGGTGACTCGACATCAGGGAACGCGACCTCAGCCGGTGGGTACTGCGGACGGGTGGGTTGGAGGGGCTGTACCGGACGCGGCGGCTATACGGCCATGCCGTACACGATGGTGAAGAGCGTGCCCAGGGAGCCGATGATGAAGACTCCTGTCAGCCCCGCGATGATGAGGCCCTTGCCCTGTTCCGCGCTGAAGGTGTCCCGCAGTGCGGTGGCGCCGATGCGCTGTTTGGCGGCGCCCCAGATGGCGATGCCGAGGCAGAGCAGGATGGCGACCGCCATGACGACCTGGATCATCGTCTTCGCCTCGGTCCCCAGCGCCCCGAAGGGGCCCCAGTCCGGAGCGATCCCGCCGATGATGGTGTTGATGTCTCCCTTGTCGGCCGCAAAGAGCATGTAAGTCACCGCCCCTGGTGGGTAGTTCCGTCTCCCCTGCGTGTGCGCAGAGGTCAGGCCTCATTGTCGCCGACAATTCCGCCGTCGTATGTCGACTTGGCGGCATTGGTTGGCGGGTTTCGTACGAATGACTGTCTGGTCACTCTGTGTATCACGGCAGGTAACGCCGGGCAATGAGGCCTGAGCGGAACCTGCCGTGTGGTTCCGTCGTTGACCCCTCTTACGACCTGCGGCGCTTCTGGCACCGATGTTCTGCGGGTGAAGGCTAACCCGGAGGACCACCGGCATGGCGAACGGGCCGCGGTAGGGGAGCCCGCGGCCCGTTCGTTGACGGAGAGTCAGCTGGTGAAGGCGCTTACTCCCTTCGGGGTGCCCCACCCGGTCGGGCCGTCGTAGCCCGAGGTGGCGGTGCAGAAGTAGCTCGTCGAGCAGCTGCCGTTGTTGCCCGATGTCACGTCGTTGAGGGAGGACGTGTGCCGGTAGGGGTACTGGGCCGGGTAGTCGCTGCTGCCCGGGATGCCCGCGAGGGCGTAGACGGCCGCGATGATCGGGGACGAGGCGCTGGTGCCGCCGAACGTGTACCAGCCGGCGGTGACGCCGTAGGAGTCGTAGACGGAGACGCCGGTGGCCGGGTCGGCGACGGCGGAGACGTCCGAAATCATGCGCTTGGTGCAGCCGGTGTCGGTCTGCCAGCTCGGCTTGGCGTCATAGGACGAGCAGCCCGAGCCCGTGCCCTCGGTGCTGCTGGTCTTCCAGACGGTCTCGGTCCAGCCGCGGCTGTTGGAGGCCGCGGAGAGCGCGGTGCCGCCCACGGAGGTCACGTACTTGGAGGCGGCCGGGTACTCGGCGCCGTAACCCCCGTCACCGGCGGAGACGGTGATGGCCACGCCGGGGTGGTTGAAGTAGGAGGAGTCGTAGGAGGTGTCCGAGGAGGACTCGGAGCCGCCGTAGGAGTTGGAGACGAACTTCGCGCCCAGGGTGACGGCCTCGTTCACCGACTTGCCCAGGTTGGCCATGGTGGCCGACTTGGCCTCGACGAGGAGGATCTTGGCGTTCGGGGCGATGGCGGAGACCATGTCGAGGTCGAGGGAGATCTCCTCGGACCAGCCGGCGTCGCTGGAGGGCAGGGAGGTCGTGGAGCCGGTCTGGGAGACCTTCTTGAAGCAGCCGTTGGCGGTGGTGCAGGCCGGCAGGCCGTAGTACGAGCGGTACTTGGCGAGGTCCGCCTCGGCGTTCGGGTCGTTGTAGGCGTCGACGATGGCGATGGTCTCGCCGGAGCCGTTGGCGGCGGCAGCGGCGGTCAGGCCGTACGCCGACTGGAGGTCGCTCGGGCCGTAGCCGGAGGGGGTGGCGGCGTCGGCGGCCTTCGGGGTGATGCCCCGGGCTTTCTGGAAGGCGGTGGCGCCGCCGGTCACGCGGAGGGAGTTGCAGGCGAGTTCGCCGGTCTTCTTGGGGGTGGCGCAGGGGGTCGCGGCCCAGGTGACCTTGGACGAGGTCGTCGCGTCCGCGTGGACCGCGGTGCCGGCGCCGGCGAGGACGAGGGCGGCGGTGACGGCCGTGGCGGAGCCGACGCGGTGCCATCTCAGGCGTACGTGGGGGAAGGTGGAACGCAAGGTGCAGCCTCCTGATGGTGAGGAAACAGGGGCGGTGCGGGTGCGTGCCGTCGGTACGGTTTCCCCGGCGGCGGGCGGCGGCCTGCGACGACGGTCCACCTTGTTCCGTACGCGACAACAGAGAATGGCTGGAATTCTGACCTCCGCCATACCGAAAGTTGTCCCGGGCTTACTCGTGCATGGCCGCTCGATGGACTGCGGGCGGTGGTGACTTGACTCGCGGGGACACGGCGAACGGGCCGCGACCGGATGTCGCGGCCCGTTGCCGTTGTGCCGCCGAGGGAACCCCACGTCCCCCTCAAGGGCGGCGCCCCCGTGACCCGACGGGGGCACTCGTGGACCGGATCAGCCGGTGAAGGCGCCCAGGCCTTCCGGGGTACCGAGGCCGGTCGGGCCGTCGTAGCCCGACTTGGCGGTGCAGAAGTAGCTCGTGGAGCAGGTGCCGTTGTTGCCGGAGGTCACGTCGTTGAGGGCGGAGGTGTCCTCGTAGGGGTACTGGGCCGGGTAGTCGCTGCTGCCCGGGGTGCCCGCGAGGGCGTACACCGACGCGATGATGGGGGCGGAGGCGCTGGTGCCGCCGTAGGTGTTCCAGCCCGTGCCGTCCGAGCCGTAGGAGTCGTAGACGGAGACGCCGGTGGCGGGGTCGGCGACGGCGGAGACGTCGGCGATCATGCGCTTGGTGCAGCCGGTGTCGGTCTGCCAGCTCGGCTTGGCGTCATAGGACGAGCAGCCCGAGCCCGTGCCCTCGGTGGAGCTGGTCTTCCAGACGCTCTCGGTCCAGCCGCGGGAGGTGGAGGAGGTGGACAGCTTGGTGCCGCCGACCGCGGTGACGTACTTGGAGGCGGCCGGGTACTCGGCGCCGTAGCCCTCGTCGCCGGCGGAGACGGTGATGGCCACGCCGGGGTGGTTGAAGTACGAGGAGTCGTAGGAGGTGTCCGAGGAGGACTCGGAGCCGCCGTAGGAGTTGGAGACGAACTTCGCGCCCAGGGTGACGGCCTCGTTCACCGCCTTGCCCAGGTTGGCCATGCTCGACGAACTCGCCTCGACCAGCAGGATCTTGGCGTTCGGGGCGATGGCGGAGACCATGTCGAGGTCGAGGGAGATCTCACCGGCCCAGCCGCTGTCGGCGGTGGGGAGAGAGGTCGTGGAGCCGGTCTGGGAGACCTTCTTGAAGCAGCCGTTGGCGGTGGTGCAGGCCGGCAGGCCGTAGTAGCTGCGGTAAGTGGCCAGGTCCGCCGCGGCGTTGGGGTCGTCGTAGGCGTCGACGATGGCGATGGTCTCGCCGGAGCCGTAGTTCGCGGACGCGTCGGTCAGGCCGTAGGCGTCCTGGAGGTCGCTCGGGCCGTAGCCGGTCGGGCTCGCGGAGGAGGCGTTCGGCTTGAGCGTCCTGGCGGTCATGCCCTTCAGCGCGGCCTGCTTCTCCATGTACGCGGTGGTGCCGCCGGTGACGCGCAGGGCGTTGCAGGCGGCGTAGCCCTTCTTGGGGGTGGCGTCACAGGCGCTCTCGTACTGCACATGGGCCTTGGCGACGGCGGTGGCGACGGCTTTGGCGCTCACGTGGTCGGGCGTGGCGGCGGTCGCGTGGACGGCGGTGCCGAGTCCGGCGAGGACGAGGGCGGAGGTGGCCACGGCGGTGGAGCCGATCCGACGCCATCTGCCGGACATGTGGGGGGAGTTGGGAGTACGCAACGTACAGCCTCCTGAGAGTGGTTGCAGAGGCCTGCGGTGGGGGGACCACCGGTGAGGTTCCCGGTGGGGGCGGCGACCCGCGTAGACCATCGCCTTGTTGAGTACGTGACAACAAGACGGGCGGTGCAATCCTGACTTCCGCCATACCGAAGGGCGTTGGGGGATTGCTGATCAATGGCGGGCGGATGGGCGGGGGATGGTCACGGCTTGACCATCTACACGCGTCGCACACAATCCCCGGATGCGTGGCGGGGGCGGGCGGGACTCCGGATCAGCGGGGCTTGAGGCCGTACATCAGGTGATGGACCAGTCCTGACACGGCGGTCATGGCGGCCTCGGTGGTGAACTTGCCGGTGACGGCGAAGGACGCCAGGCCGTGGAGGGCGGTGCCCACGACGAGGGTGAGCTGCTCGGGGTCGCCGTCGACGATCTCGCCGCGCTGCTGGGCGGCGGCGACGGCCCGCTCCAGGGCGCCCACCGTGCGGTCGATCGCGGCGGCCATCTGCTCGGCGGCGTCGGGCTCGTGCTTGCGGGCGTACATCAGTTCAAGGAGCTCGGCGTTGTCGATGGCGAAGCCAAGGTAGGCCCGGGCCAGGACGGTGAGGCGGTCCTGGAGGGGGAGCGCCGGTTCGTCGGCGGCTTCGAGGGCCTCGGCCATGCGGTCGTATCCGACCAGGGCGAGAGCGTTGAGCAGGGCCTGCTTGTCCTTGAAGTGCCGGCCGGGAGCGGCGTGGCTGACGCCGAGGTCGCGGGCGAGTTCGCGCAGGGAGAGGGAGGCGCTGCCCTTGTCGCGGAGGGTGCGCTCGGCGGCGGCGAGGAGGGCGGAGCGCAGGTCTCCGTGGTGGTAGGGGCGGGTCTCGGGCTTCTCGGCTGGCATGGATGCCATCGTATCCGGATGTAGGCGATGCCAGCATTGTTGTCATTGACAGCATTGTTGGCGGCGTCTACATTCGAGCGTATGGCTACCGACAAGCAGCAGAAGTGGAACGCGACCCGCCTCCCCGACCAGACCGGCCGCACGGCGGTGGTCACGGGGGCGAACAGCGGTATCGGACTGCGGGCCGCGCAGGCCCTGGCCGGGGCGGGCGCGCACGTCGTGTTCGCCGTACGGGACCCCGAGCGCGGTGAGGCGGCGGCGAGGACCGTGAACGGCAGCACGGAGGTCCGGCGGCTGGATCTGGCGGACCTGTCGTCGGTGCGGGAGTTCGCGGCGGGGTGGGACCGCCCGCTGGATCTGCTGATCAACAACGCGGGCGTGATGATGATCCCGCAGCAGCGGACGGTGGACGGCTTCGAGATGCAGTTCGGCACGAACCATCTGGGCCACTTCGCGTTGACGAACCTGCTGTTGCCGTATGTCACCGACCGGGTCGTGACGGTGTCCTCGGGTGCGCACCGCTGGGGCGACCAGCGGATCCACTTCGAGGACCTGAACATGACATCGGACTACGACCCGAGGGGCGTCTACGGCCAGTCGAAGCTGGCGAACCTGCTGTTCGTGCTGGAACTCCAGCGGCGGCTGACGGAGTCGGGCTCCGGGGTCCGTGCCCTGGCGGCCCACCCCGGCTACTCGGCCACCAACCTCCAGAGCCACGCGGCGAGCCCGGCGGCCCGGGTGTTCATGAAGTTCGGCAACAGGTTCCTGGCGCAGGACGACCGCGCGGGCGCACTGCCCACGCTGTACGCGGCGACGCAGGAACTGCCGGGGGCGAGTTATGTCGGGCCGGACGGGCTCGGCGAGATGAGGGGCGCGCCGACCCTGGTCGGCCGGAGCACGGCCGCGAGCGACCCCACCGTCGCCCGGCGCCTGTGGACGGCGTCGGAGGAACTGACGGGGACGCGCTTTCCACAGGGTGTGGGGACGCGGGGCTGAGTCGGTCGTTCGGTGTCCCTGTCGGGCTCAGGGTGATGTGGTCGGGTGTTCGGTGTTCGGCCGGAATGCGGGGATGCGGGGGTGAGTCGGTTCGCTCGGTGTCCGTGTCGGCCTCGGGCGATGCGGTGTCTGGCGTTGGCCCGGAATGCGGGGACGGTGGGGCTGAGTCGGCCCGGTGTCCCTGCCGGGCTCAGGATGATGTGGTCGGGTGTCTGGCGGTGGCCCGGAATGCGGGGACGCGGGGCTGAGTCGGTCGTTCGGTGTCCCTGTCGGCCTCAGGGTGATCCGGTCAGGTGTTCGGTGTTCGCCCAGAACGCGCGCAGTGCGCTGACGAGTTCCTCCGGGGCCTCCTCGGCCATGTGGTGCCCGGAGTCGATCGGACCGCCCTCCAGCCGGGCGCCCGCCCAGTCGCGCCAGACGGCCAGGACGTCGCCGTAGAGGTCGGTCATGTCGTCGCGGGTGGCCCACAGGACCTGCAGCGGGCTGTTGATGCGCCGGCCGGCCCGGCGGTCGGCGTCGTCGTGCCCCCGGTCGACACCGAGGCCGGCCCGGTAGTCCTCGCACATGGCGTGCACGGTGGCCGGGTCGTGGATCGCGTGCCGGTAGTCCTCGTACGCCTCGGCGCCCATCTGCTCGGCAGTGGCCGTGTACCAGGCGTCGGGGTCGGCGTTGATGACGCGTTCGGCGGGCTTGTCCGTCTGGCCGAGGAAGAACCAGTGCCACCAGCTCGCCGCGAAGCCGGCGTCGCAGCGGCGCAGGGCCTCCCCGATGGGGACGGCGTCCAGCACGCTGACGGCGGACACGGCCCCGGGGTGGTCGAGGGCGAGCCGGGTGGCCACGTACGCGCCCCGGTCGTGCCCGACGACCGTGAACCGCTCGTGCCCGAGGCGGCGCATCACCGCGAGGCAGTCGCCGGCCATGGCGCGCTTGGAGTACGGACGGTGTTCCGGATCGGTCGCGGGCTTGTCGGACCGGCCGTAGCCGCGCAGATCGGGGCAGACGACGGTGTGACCGGCCGCGGCCAGCAGCGGGGCGACGCGGTGCCAGGTGGCATGGGTACGGGGATGTCCGTGCAGGAGCAGCACGGCCGGGCCGCCGCCGCCGTGCCGCACCCGCAGCCGGACCCCGTCGTCGCCCTCGCACCGCGTCAGCTCGAAACCGTCGAACACACAGGCCTCCCGGGTTCGGTCGTCGAGGTCCGGCTGCCCTGGAGCGCGCGATCCACACGGTGACCACGGCCTTGCTCGCCCCTTGACGTGTTTCTCACCTTCGTGCGGAATGCTTCCCTCCGTGAAGCGCACGCCACGTCTCGCTCTCCACGCCGCCGCCGTCCTGCTCACCGTCACCTCGGCCTCGGAAGCCGTCGCCGACGACGGGGCGGGGCCCTTCGGGGTGACGACCGTCGCCGCGGCGACCTCGCCGAACGCCCGGGTGGGCGCCCTGTTCGACGGAGAACAGCACCACTGCACCGCCTCCGTCGTCCGCAGCCCGCACCGGGACCTCATCGTCACCGCCGCGCACTGTCTCGACGACAGCGACCGCGACCTCGTGTTCGTGCCCGGTTACCGGGACGGCAGAGCGCCGTACGGGAAATGGAAGGTGCTCAAGCGGTACATGCCCGAGGGGTGGTCCAAGGGGCAGGACGAGGACAGTGATGTCGCCTTCGCCACGGTCCAGGGGGACATCCAGGACGCCGTCGGCGGGAACCGGTTCGTGACCGGCACCGCCACCGGGGCCACCGCCGTCACCGTCACCGGGTATCCCTCCTCCCGTGACCTGCCGATCAGCTGCACCAACAAGCCGACCGCGCACAGCCGCACGCAACAGCGCATCGACTGCCCCGAGTTCACCGGCGGGACCAGCGGCAGTCCCTGGGTGAACGGGAACGGGCAGGTCGTGGGGGTGCTCGGCGGGCACGAGCAGGGCGGGGCGACGCCCGACGTGTCGTACAGCGTGGTCCTCGGGGCGGAGGCCGCCGCGCTCTACCGGGACGTGGTCTGCTGATCCTCGCGCCGCCCCGCCGAGTACCACGGTTTCCCGCGGGGAAGCTCCTAGACTGACGCGGGCGGACTCCCAGTGGGCGAGGGGCGGTTGACGGTGCGTAAGGCGTGGCTCGTGGCGGGCGCCGTTCTCGGGGCGGGGCTCAGCTTCGTGATGCTGCTCGTCGTGGGGGTCTACGTCGTCGCCGGCAACCTCGCCGGCGGGGTGGGCGGAGCCACCAGAGCCCTGGCCAAGGGCGCTGTTCCGGCCGCCTATCAGAACCTCGTGCAGAAGTGGGGCAACCTCTGCCCCGCCATCAACCCGGCCCTGCTCGCCGCCCAGCTCTACCAGGAGAGCGGATTCAATCCGAAGGCCCAGAGCGCCGCGGCGGCGCAGGGGATAGCGCAGTTCATTCCGGGGACCTGGGCCACGCACGGGGTCGACGGGGACGGCGACGGCGACAAGGACGTATGGGATCCCAAGGACGCGATTCCCTCGGCGGCTTCCTACGACTGCTCGCTCGCGTCCTATGTGAAGGACGTCCCGGGGAACATCACCGAGAACATGCTCGCCTCCTACAACGCGGGCGCCTACGCGGTCATCAAGTACGGGGGCGTGCCGCCGTACAAGGAAACCCAGAACTACGTGAAGACCATCACGACCCTGGAGGAGAGCTTCGCGGCGCCGGTGAGCCGGGTCGATCCCTCCAAGCAGGCCGCCGGGGCCATCTACTACGCGCAGAAGAAGCTCGGGACGCCCTATCTGTGGGGCGGGACCGGTACCGCCGAGCAGGGCGGGCGCTTCGACTGTTCGGGGCTGACGCAGGCCGCGTACGAGAGCGTGGGCGTCACGCTGCCGCGCGTCGCGAACGATCAGTACAACGCCGGGCCGCATCCGGCCAGAAGTGAACTGTTGCCGGGGGACCTGGTGTTCTTCTCCACGGACCTCACCAACTCGCGCGCCATCCACCATGTAGGGATTTATGTGGGCGGCGGGTACATGATCGACGCACCGAGAACAGGTGCTGTGATCCGGTTCGACCCGATCGACACTTCTGAGTACTTCGGTGCCACCCGGGTCACCGAAGATGGCGCGAAAGCATTGCCCACGACGGTGTGACCGAGCGTGAAACCCACCCCTGAGCTGCGGCGATGTGTCTCTCTTCGATAACGTCTGCGTGATCATTCAGTGGAGAGTGGAACGTATTAACGGAAGCCATGCGTTCCTGAGGGCGTAGCCGAGCGCACATGGGTACGCCGGGAAAGACGACGAAGGGGCCGCAGCACCATGGCTGTTCTCGCCGAATCCGGGTCGAACCCCGACGTCGACCTGCTCTACGACATCAACGGCCTGGCCAAGGACGCCCCGCACTGGTTCGACCGGGTCATGGAGTACGTCGGGGAGTACGGCATCCTGCTCGGGATGGTGCTGCTCATCCTGTGGTGCTGGTGGGCGGGCCGCCGGCGTGGGGGTCCGGACGCGGCTTCCTCCGTGGCCGCGTTGGTGTGGGCGCCGCTCGCCGCCGCGCTGGCCGTGCTGGTGAACGTGCCCATAAGGGGGTTCGTCGAGCGGCCCCGGCCGTTCCGGACCCATGAGGGGCTCGAGGTCCTGGTTTCCGGGAAGACCGACTACTCCTTCGTGAGCGACCACGCGACGATCACCATGGCCATGGCTGCCGGGTTGTTCGTGGTCAACCGGAAGTTCGGGCTCTTCGGCATCGCGCTCGCGCTGCTCGAAGGGTTCTGCCGGGTGTACATGGGTGTGCACTATCCGACGGACGTCATCGGCGGGTTCGCGCTCGGGACGGCGGTGGCTCTGTTGTTGTCGCCGCTTGCGATGGCTCTTCTCACGCCGGTGATGAAGGCGGTCGAGGGGTCTTCCAAGGGGGCGTGGATCGTCCGCGCGCGAGGCGTCGGGCGGGGGGCCCCGGTGATTCCCGGGGCCCGGCAGGAGGCCGCGGCCTCCGAGAGGGATCTCGCCGCGTAGCGCATGACGGCTACAGCGACTGCGGGTAGGTGAAGAACCCCTGCGGGTCGTACTGCTTCTTCACCTTGGTCAGCCTTGTCGCCGCGTCGCCGTAGTACGCCTTCCGCCAGTCCTTCAGCGTCGGGTCCGTGTAGTTCTGGTAGGCCGCGCCCGAGGCGTACGGCTTCATCGCGTCGTGGGCTCCCGTCAGCCAGGACCGGGCCGTCGTGCCCGTCGATCCCGCCTTCCAGGACGCTATGTACTGGGCCAGCATGCGGGAGCGGCGGTGGACGAAGGCCGTCGCGGTGGGGGAGACGCGGTTGACCGCTCCGCCGAGGGCGGTCAGGGCGATGCTGCCCGAGCCGCCCCGGACCGAGGCGATCTGCCTCAGGAGGGTCTGGATGCCCGCCGCCGAGAGCGAGCGGTCGAAGAAGTCCGAGTGAGCCGCGTAGGTCTCGCGCCCCAAGGCGCCCTGGGGGGAGCGGCCCGGGGTGGAGCCGGGCAGGTGGCACCTGGCGTCCGTGGCGAAGGACGAGCAGCCCGCGTACGCCTCCATCGCGCTCTCGTAGGAGTGCCGCCTGAGCCTCACGCTGCGGGCCGGTGAGCCGATCCTGTCGGCCAGGCGGTCGAGCGCGTTCTGCAGCTCGCCGTAGGTGCCCAGGGAGAACGCCGCGACCGCCACGGAGGGCGAGCCGCCGTTCTCCAGGTGGCAGGAGGACCAGATCTCGTCGGGCTGGGTGGGGCCCCACTCCTGCCATGCCTTCACCACGGCGGCCGCCCTGGACCACGGCCAGGTCGCGTACGCGGTCACGCCCTGCGGGGCGGGGTGGGTCCTGAAGTGCAGTTCGGTCACCACGCCGAAATTGCCGTTGCCCGCGCCGCGCAGCGCCCAGAAGAGGTCCTTGTTCGTGGACGCGTCGGCGGTCAGCTCCTTGCCGTCGGCCGTGATCAGCGTCGCCCGGGTGAGGCTGTCGCAGGTCAGTCCGTAGGCCCGGGAGGCCACGCCGTGACCGCCGCCCAGGGTGAGACCGGAGACGCCGACCGTCGGGCACGAGCCTCCCGGGATGGTCACGCCCTTGGCGGTGAGAGCCCGGTAGACGTCGATCAGCTTGGCGCCGGCGCCGACCACCGCGGTGCCGCCTGAGGCGCGCACGCGGTTCAGCCGGGAGACATCGACGATCAGCCTGTTGTTTCCCGAGGACCAGCCGGCGTAGGAGTGTCCGCCGTTGCGGATCGCCACCCGGATGCCGTGGGCGCGGGCATAGGCGAGAGTGGTACGTACGTCGTCCGCATGCGTCACGTACGCCACCGCCGCGGGCTTCAGTGAGTCGAAGCGGGTGTTGTAGAGCTGCCGGGCCGTCGCCCAGTCGGCGTCGCCGGGGCGGACCAGCGGGCCGTCCAGGTCGCGGGCGAGGGCCGACCAGTTCGCGGCGGCCGCGGCGGGCGTACGGGAGGAGAGGGGCTGGCCGACGGTGGACTGGCCGACGGTGCTCGGCGCGGCGCCGGCGCTCCCCCCGCCGTCGCACGCGGCCGTGGTCACCGCCGCGATCGCGGCCACGCCGCCCCCGATGAACGTACGCCGTTCCATGTGTCCGTGCCTTTCGTCGGCCTCGTCGGCTTCCGTGGTACGAGACGGGACTGAGGGGGTGAGGGTTCCCTGGAGGGTTCCGGAATCACACTGTGCCCTCGACGTAAGCGTTCCGTGACCTCACCGCACCTTCTGCAGGGGTTCACCCGCAGTTCACTTCCGGCCATGAACGCCTTCACCTGATCTGCCTAATTTCGGCCTTACGCGATGCGTGGTGCGTCACGAATGCGCATCCGTGTCTCCCAGACTTCGCGCACGCCGCCGGATTCAGGACGGCGGCTCCCGGAAGGAACTCAAGTGAAGCTTCAGCGCAAGAACCGGCGGGCCCTCGCCTTCGGTGCTCTCGCCGTCTCCGGCGCCCTGGCCCTCACGGCGTGCGGCTCGGACGACACCGGCGACGGCGGTGGCAGCGGCGCGTCCTCGACCGCCAATGCCAGCAGCGTCAAGTGCGACGACGCCAAGGGCCAACTGCTCGCCGACGGCTCCTCCGCGCAGAAGAACGCGATCGACGCCTGGGTCAAGCAGTTCACGCAGGCCTGTGGTGTGCAGATCAACTACAAGGGCAGCGGCTCCGGCGCCGGCATCACCGCCTTCACCAACGGCCAGGTCGCCTTCGCCGGTTCCGACTCCGCGCTGAAGCCGGAAGAGGTCACCGCCTCCAAGAAGGTCTGCTCCGGCGGCCAGGCCATCGACCTCCCGATGGTCGGCGGCCCGATCGCGATCGGCTACAACGTCCCGGGCGTGGACAAGCTCACGCTGGACGCCCCGACGCTCGCGAAGATCTTCAACAACAAGATCTCCAAGTGGAACGACCCGGCGATCGCGAAGCTGAACGCCGGCGCCAAGCTTCCCGACCTCAAGATCCAGGCGTTCCACCGTTCCGAGGACTCCGGTACCACGGACAACTTCACCAAGTACCTGATCGCCACCGCCAAGAGCGACTGGCCCTACTCGGGCGGCAAGGCCTGGCAGGCCGCGGGCGGCCAGTCGGCCTCCGGCTCCTCCGGCATCGCCCAGCAGGTGAAGCAGACCTCCGGCGCGATCGGCTACATGGAGCTGTCGTACGCCAAGGACGGCATCAACCCGGTCAGCATCGACACGGGTGCCTCCGCCCCGGTCGAGGCCAGCGTGGAGAACGCCACCAAGGCCATCGCCGACGCCAAGGTCGTCGGCACCGGCTCCGACCTGGCACTCCAGCTGAACTACGCCACCAAGGCAGAGGGCGCCTACCCGATCACCCTGGTGACGTACGAGATCGCCTGTGACAAGGGCAACAAGGCCGACACCCTGGCCGCCACCAAGGCGTTCCTGCGCTACATCGCCTCCGAGGACGGCCAGAAGGTTCTCGCGGACAACGACTACGCGCCGATCCCCGACGACATCATCGCCAAGGTCCGCACCACCATCGAGGGCCTGAGCTGACCTGAGCGTGTGGTCGGACCGGGCCCGCGTCGAGGGACCCGGTCCGACCGCACCGTCCGGTGCACCGCCGCCAGGAGCCGTACATCGCGTGTGGCTCAGCAGACCGGAGAACCCGATGGACACCACACAGATAACAGACGCATCTCCCCCCACCCCCCAGCAGACCGAGGCCGAGCTGAAACGCGCGGCCCGCGGCGCCACCCGGCCCGGTGACCGGATCTTCCTCGGTCTCTCCCGGGGGTCGGGCATCCTGCTGCTGGCGATCATGGCCGCGATCGCCGTCTTCCTCACCTACCGCGCCTCGATCGCGATCGGCAAGGACGACGGGAACTTCCTCACCACCTTCGAGTGGAACACCGGTCTGATCCCGCCGAAGTTCGGCATCGCCGTCCTCGCCTTCGGCACGATCGTCTCCTCGATCATCGCCATGGTCATCGCGGTCCCGATCGCGGTCGCCATCGCCCTGTTCCTCACCCACTACGCGCCGCGCAGGCTGAGCGGTCCGATCGCCTATGTGATCGACCTGCTCGCCGCCGTGCCGTCCATCGTCTACGGCCTCTGGGGCGCCCTGATCCTCGTCCCGCACATGAACGGCCTCTACGGCTGGCTCGACGACTACCTCGGCTGGACCGGCATCTTCGAGTGGCAGGGCGGCGCGCCCCGCTCGATGCTCACCGTCGGCATCCTGCTCGCGATCATGATCCTGCCGATCATCACCAACGTGAGCCGCGAGGTCTTCCGCCAGGCCCCGCAGATGATCGAAGAGGCGGCCCTCGCCCTCGGTGCCACCCGCTGGGAGGTCATCCGCATGGCGGTGATCCCCTTCGGCCGCTCGGGCGTGATCTCCGCGTCGATGCTCGGTCTCGGCCGTGCGCTCGGCGAGACGATGGCCGTGGCCACCGTGCTCTCCCCGACCTTCACCATCCAGGCCAGTCTGCTCGACCCGGGCGGCGGTACCTTCGCCCAGAACATCGCCAGCAAGTTCAGTGAGGCCAGCGACCTCGGCCGGGACGCCCTCATCGCCTCCGGTCTGGTGCTGTTCGTCATCACGCTGCTGGTCAACGGCGCGGCCCGCATGATCATCGCCCGCCGCAAGGAGTACTCGGGGGCCAACGCATGAGCAACGCCGTCATCGCCGACAAGCCCCGCAGCACCCTGCGCGGCGCCAGCCTCCCCAAGTGGAGCCCGTACGCCATCGCCGTCGGCTCGGTCGCCCTCGGCCTCGGTATCAGCGCGGCCGCCGGTCTGAACAGCAGCATCCAGTGGGCCCTG
The DNA here is from genome assembly GCF_030816965.1 of Streptomyces canus. Taxonomy (NCBI): domain Bacteria; kingdom Bacillati; phylum Actinomycetota; class Actinomycetes; order Kitasatosporales; family Streptomycetaceae; genus Streptomyces; species Streptomyces canus. The sequence continues at coordinate 4,718,944 of NZ_JAUSYQ010000002.1, read as the reverse complement.
ATGGCCGCGGCCCTGTTCGTCCTCGGCACGTACGTCGTCGCGGCCCGCGTCGAGGGGCGCCGGCAGGCCAAGGACCGGGTCGCGACCGCGCTCGTCTGGGTCGCCTTTCTGATCGCCCTGGTCCCGCTGGTCTCCCTGGTCTGGACGACCGTCGTGCGCGGTGTGAAGGTCCTCGACGTCTACTTCCTGACCCACTCGATGGGTCTGGTCTCCGACACCGAGCCGGGCGGCGGCATCTACCACGCGATCCTCGGCAGCCTGGAGCAGGTCGGCCTCGCCACGGTGATCGCGGCGCCGGTCGGTGTGCTCACCGCGATCTACCTCGTCGAGTACGGGCGGGGCAACCTCGCCAGGGCCGTCACGTTCTTCGTCGACGTGATGACCGGTATCCCCTCGATCGTCGCGGGTCTGTTCATCCTGTCGATCATGCTGATGTTCGACATGCAGCCCTTCGGCTTCGCCGGCTCGCTCGCGCTGGCCATCCTGATGATGCCGGTCGTGGTCCGCTCCACGGAGGAGATGCTCAAGCTCGTCCCGAACGAACTGCGCGAGGCGTCCCTGGCGCTCGGTGTCCCGAAGTGGCGCACCATCCTGAAGGTGGTCCTGCCGACCTCGATCGGCGGCATCACGACCGGCATCATGCTGGCGATCGCCCGTATCGCGGGCGAGACCGCGCCGGTGCTCCTCCTGGTCTGGGGCAACTCGCTCATCAACCCCAACCCCTTCGAGGGTGCGCAGGCCTCGCTGCCGCTGTACATCTACCAGCAGTACGCGAACAGCGCGGGCTCCGGTGCGGCCTACGACCGTGCCTGGGCGGCGGCGCTGACGCTGATCGCCTTCGTGATGATCCTCAACCTTGTGGCGCGCGGCATCGCCCGCTGGAAGGCCCCGAAGACCGGTCGCTGACGCGACCCCAGCGACTGATCTGGAAGTGAAGTAGTCATGGCCAAGCGAATCGACGTAAGCGGGCTCACCGCCTACTACGGCTCCCACAAGGCGATCGAGGACATCTCGATGACGGTCGAGCCGCGCTCGGTGACGGCCTTCATCGGCCCCTCCGGCTGCGGCAAGTCGACGTTCCTGCGCACCCTCAACCGGATGCACGAGGTCACCTCGGGCGGCCGGGTCGAGGGCAAGGTGCTCCTGGACGACGAGGACCTGTACGGCCACGGCATCGACCCCGTGTCCGTCCGCCGTGAGGTGGGAATGGTCTTCCAGCGCCCGAACCCGTTCCCCACGATGTCGATCTTCGACAACGTGGCGGCGGGCCTGCGCCTGAACGGCTCGTACAAGAAGAGCGAGCTGTCGGAGGTCGTCGAGAAGTCCCTCAAGGGCGCGAACCTCTGGAACGAGGTCAAGGACCGTCTGAACAAGCCGGGTTCGGGTCTCTCCGGTGGTCAGCAGCAGCGTCTGTGCATCGCCCGCGCGATCGCGGTGGAGCCCAACGTCCTCCTCATGGACGAGCCCTGCTCGGCCCTGGACCCGATCTCCACCCTCGCCATCGAGGACCTGATCGGTGAGCTGAAGGAGCGCTTCACGATCGTCATCGTGACGCACAACATGCAGCAGGCGGCGCGTGTCTCCGACCGTACGGCCTTCTTCAACCTGGCCGCCGTCGGCCGGCCCGGCAAGCTGATCGAGATCGACGAGACGGAGCGGATCTTCTCCAACCCGTCGGTCCAGGCCACGGAGGACTACATCTCCGGCCGCTTCGGCTGAGCCGACACCGACCCCTCGCGGTGCTGCATGGCGGTGCCACCGCGAGGACACAGAGGGCCCGCCCCCGGAATCCGGGGGCGGGCCCGTGTTACGTGCGCGGCTCCTACAGGAACGCCAGGCTCACGATCCAGAAGGCGCCGGCGGCCACGATCGCCGCCGCCGGCATGGTGATGAACCAGCCGAGGACGATGTTCTTGGCGACGCCCCAGCGGACCGCGTTGACGCGCTTGGTGGCGCCGACGCCCATGATCGCCGAGGTGATGACGTGGGTCGTCGAGACCGGCGCCTTGAACAGGTAGGCGGTGGTGAACATGATCGCCGCACCGGTCGTCTCCGCGGCGAAACCCTGCGGCGGATCGAGCTCGATGATCTTCCGGCCCAGGGTGCGCATGATGCGCCAGCCGCCCGCGTACGTGCCCAGCGACAGCATCACCGCGCAGGCGATCTTCACCCAGACCGGGATCGCGTCGCCGTACGTCTTGTGGCCGGAGATCACGAGGGCCATCACCACGACACCCATGGTCTTCTGGGCGTCCTGGAGGCCGTGACCGAGGGCCATACCGGCCGCGGACACGGTCTGCGCGATCCGGAAACCCCGCTTCGCCTTGTGCGGGTTGGCCCGCCGGAAGATCCACATGATCGCGGTCATCACCAGGTAACCGGCGATCAGGCCGACGACCGGCGAGAGGAACATCGGGATGACGACCTTGTCGAGCACACCGTTCCAGATCACTTCGGTGCCGCCCGCCAGCGCGGCCCCCACCATGCCCCCGAACAGCGCGTGCGAGGACGAGGAGGGCAGCCCGAAGTACCAGGTGACGAGGTTCCAGACGATCGCGCCGACCAGTGCCGCGAAGAGGATCCCCATCCCCTTCGAGCCCTGCGGCGTCTCGATCAGGCCCTCACTGACGGTCTTGGCGACCCCGGAGCCGAGGAAGGCTCCTGCCAGGTTCATGACCGCCGCCATGGCCAACGCGGCCCGGGGGGTCAGCGCCCGCGTCGACACCGAGGTCGCGATCGCGTTCGCCGAGTCGTGAAAGCCGTTGGTGTACGTGAAGAAGAGCGCGACCAGGATGGTCACGACCAGAGCGAAGGTGTCCATGGAAGAGGTCAGGACTCCTTGACGGCGATGGTCTCCACCGTGTTCGCCACATGCTCGAACGCGTCCGCGGCCTCTTCGAGGACGTCCACGATCTGCTTGAGCTTGAGGACTTCGATGGCCTCGTACTTGCCGTTGAAGAGCATGGCGAGCAGCTTGCGGTGGATCTGGTCCGCCTGGTTCTCCAGCCGGTTGACCTCGATCCAGTACTCGGTGAGGTTGTCCATGGTCCGCAGGTTCGGCATGGCCTCGGCCGTGAGCTCGGCGGCCCGCGCGAGCACCTCGATCTGCTGCTCGACGCCCTTGGGGAGCTCCTCGACGTTGTAGAGGACGACCAGGTCGACGGCCTCCTCCATGAAGTCCATGATGTCGTCGAGGGAGGACGCCAGGTTGTAGATGTCCTCGCGGTCGAACGGCGTGATGAACGAGGAGTTCAACTGGTGGAAGATCGCGTGAGTGGCGTCGTCACCGGCGTGTTCAGCGGCCCGCATACGCTCTGCGATCTCGGCCCGGCCGGCGGTGTCCGCGCCGAGCAGTTCCATCAGGAGCTTCGAGCCCGTGACGATGTTGTCCGCGGAGGCGGCGAACATGTCGTAGAAGCTCGTCTCCCTGGGGGTCAGACGAAAGCGCACAAGGGGTCCTCGGGGTGCATCGGTTTCGGTCAGGCTGATGCTAAGTGCATCATCCGGCCACGGCTAATGGGGCCGTCCCCCAGTGTCGCCCATCAGGCACAGTGGTTGGCACGGGGGCCGTCCGCAGGCCCTATACCCGGGAAAATTCGGTACGATATACCCAGGAGGGGTATAAGAATGCCCCTTGTTGTGGAGGACGCGATGACGACGACCGACACCGGCGCCCCGGCGCCCTCCGAGGCAGTGGCCGAAAACGTCACGCACGGCTACCACAAGCAGAAGGACGAACACCTCAAGCGCCTGCGGCGGATCGAGGGCCAGATCCGTGGCCTGCAGCGGATGGTCGACGAGGACATCTACTGCATCGACATACTCACGCAGGTCTCCGCCTCCACCAAGGCCCTGCAGTCCTTCGCCCTGCAGCTCCTGGAGGAACACCTGCGGCACTGCGTCGCGGACGCTGCCGTCCAGGGCGGCGCCGAGATCGACGCGAAGGTCGAGGAGGCCACGAAGGCCATCGGCCGGCTGCTGCGGACCTGAACCGGCCTTCCCTGCGACGGGACGGGCGCCCCGGCTCACTTGCCGGGGGCGCTCGCGCGTTCTTCGGCCACTTTCAGCACCTCGTCGATGCTCTCCAGGCTGAGCCGGTCGTCCGCGGCCGACGCCGCGATGATCAGCTCTCCGCACAGTTCGATCTCGGCGAGGGCCACGTGGTCCTGCACCGCCGTACCGCCGACCGGAGCCACGCGCATCACCTCTTCTCTGCCGTTACCGACTTCCTAGAGTAGGGAGCGGCATACACACCGCGCATGGCACGGACGGGCTAGTCCTTGACGCCCGTCACGGCCGCTCACCCCTCGGAGATCTCGCCGGCGTAGATGTCCCGGGCGGCCGGCAGACGTACGTCCGTGGCGATCCCGAAGTCGTACAGGAGGGTCGTCGAGGCGACCGCGACGGTGCCCTGCTGCCGGCTGTTGACGAAGCTGAAGCGGTGGCGGATCTTGCGGATGCGGCCCTGGTCGTCGAGGTAGACGTCGAAGGGCACCGCGGCCGTGGCGAACCCTTTCGCCGCCGCTGCCAGGACACCCTGGTTGGCGCCGGAGGCGCCCTTCGCCGCGGCGGCGAGGTCCGCCGTACCCCGGTAGTGCCGCACCTCGGTCCCCGCGAGCTCGGTCGTGCCGACGTACGTCGCCGTCCTGGTGCCGCGCAGCACCTCGGCGGCGGCGAACGGATCGGTGGCCCCGCCGGTGACGAGGTTGCCGTCGGAGAGGGTCGCGGTGTCGACGCGCACCCATTTGTCGGCGGGCACCCCCGCGCCCCGGTTCTTCATGAACAGCGCGCCGGGGGCGAGGAGTTCGGTGATCGGCCGGTGCTCGCTGGTGCCGGCCGGGTCCTGCGGCAGCATCACCTTCAGCCGCCCGAGCCGCTCGCGGTAGTCGTACACGCCCTCGCCGCGGATGGTGACCCGGGTGCCGCCGGTGGCCATCTCCATCGACGTGCTCGCCTTCGAACTGCCCGCGTCCTCAAGGGCGTCGGCGGCCCGGCGCAGGGTCCCGACCGGGTCGGCCGCGCGCGCGTCGTCGAGCGTGGCGCCGCTGCCCGAGCAACTGGTGGCGCAGGCGATGAGCACCGCCGCGACGACGACCGACCCGCCGGCCTGCCTCTGCTGCCGCTCCGTCATCGCCGCCTGCCCCCAGCCGATACGTCCGTCAAGGACCCCCTGTCGTTTCGCCTAACGACGGGCAGGAGGGGGTCGTCACGCGCATACCAGGCCTTTACCCGCGGTGGGTAACGTTGTCGGCGTGGCGCAGCAGGACAGGATCCCCCCACCTCCCTCCGACCGACCGGCCCACCACACGCAGATGGTCGAACAAGGCCGTTTCTGCCTGGCCCGGTGCACCTGCGGCTGGCGCGGACCGGCGCGCAGAGCCCGCAGCCAGGCACGGGCGGACGCGGAGGGGCACGCACCGGTCTGAGAGCCGCCCCCGCAAGGCCCTACGTGCGTTCGAGCACCCGCACCAGGAGCTCGTCGACGAGTGACCTGTCCCGGGGCTGGGTCAGCCGGTTCCTCGCGGCCGCCGGGGAGAGCCAGAGGATGCGGTCGACCTCGTCGTTCGGAGCGAAGGCGCCGGTGGTGGCCTCGGCCGCCCAGTAACGGACCTGCTTGGGGCGGCCGTTGGCGTAGTACTTCGCGGCGGAGAGCGGGACGCCGGGTGCGGCCCGGTACCCGGTCTCCTCCTCCACCTCGCGCAGCGCGCCGGTGAGGGCGTCCTCGCCGCGCTTCAGCTTGCCTTTGGGGTGCGACCAGTCGTCGTATTTCGGCCTGTGGACCAGGCAGACCTCCAGCTCGCCGTCGATCGGGGAGCGGCGCCACAGCACGCAGCCGGCCGCCTGTACGGGGGGTTGCGGGGTCTCGGTCACGGGAGTCGCTGCCTCCTTCAGGTGCTGACGGCCTGTTTCTGCCAGCACTGCTGGAACGCGAACCGGGCCGCCTCCACCTCGTGGCGCTGGTCGGCGTGCAGAACGCCGAGGGCGTAGGCGGTGGCCGGGGCGATGCGGGGGGTGCGGGCCGCTGCCGCGGCGGCGGCCGCGGCCTCCGAGGCGTCGCGGTGGCGGTCCAGGGCCTCACCTGCCGTCAGGAGCCGTAGCTCCACCGGGGGGTTGGCGCCGCAGAGGACCTCCCGCGCGTATCGGTGCAGGCGAAGGAGGAGGCGGACCTGGTGCCAGGGGGCGTCCTGGGGGTGGGGAGAGGGGTCCGGGGAGAGGCCGTGGATGAGGGCTTCGGCGTTGTAGGGATGGCCCGCGGTGACCAGGGGGAGGGAGGTCACCGCGTCCTCGAGGCGTTCCTGGGCCGTGGTGGCCATGGGCTGGAGGTCGGTGGTGACGGCTGTTTTCGTCAGGGGGACTTCGCTTGCCAGTAAGGCGATGTTGTCGGCGACCGCGTGGAACCGGGAGGAGCCGAGGGCCTGGAGGGCGGTGCTGTGGGCTCGGGTGCGGGCGAGGGTGAGCCGGCGGTCGAGGAGGGCGCCTGCTTTCGCGGCGCCCACGGTCAGGTTGCCGCGGTCCGGGGCGGGCACCGGGTGGTCGGGGGAGCCGGCGGTGACCACCGGGGCACTCGCCGGCTGCGTCGGAAACACCGCCCCCGACAGCCTGTGCAGGGCCAGCAACAGGCGTTCCAGACGGGACTCGTACGCGTGCTCCATGCCCAAGGTCCCTGACAGCCAGGCCAGTTCGGGGCGGAGGGACTCCGACCAGTCGGGGTCCAGGAGCGGGCGGAAGGTATGGAGGCTGGCGCTGATGCGGCGGACCGAGCGGCGCAGGGCCCGGGCCGCGGCGACGGGGTCCTCCGCGCCCGCCGCCGAGGCACCGCCGGACTCCCGGTGCTGGCGCAGGGCGCGGAGGAACTGCGTGGCCTGGGACCGCAGGTAGCCCGCGAGGGCGTCCCCGGTGATCCCGACGTGCCCGGCCAGCGGATCCGTCGGTTCAAGGTGTTGCTGTGCCACGCCGGCGCCTCCGGGCGTCTATGAGCATCTCCTGGACGTTGCGCAGGGGCTGGCCGTCCGCATCCGTGGCGTGCCGGGTCCACTCGCCGTCCGGGCCGAGATGCCAGGACGCGGTGGTGTCGGACATGCCGGTCTCCAGCAGCCGGTTGAGGGCCGCCCGGTGGGCCGGGTCGGTGACCCGGACCAGGGCCTCTATCCGGCGGTCGAGGTTGCGGTGCATCATGTCGGCGCTGCCGATCCACATCTCGGGCTCGCCGCCGTTGCCGAAGCCGAAGACCCGGGAGTGTTCGAGGAACCGGCCGAGGATCGAGCGGACCCGGATGTTCTCGGACATGCCGGCGACGCCGGGGCGGATCGCGCAGATGCCGCGCACCCAGACGTCGACCGGCACACCCGCCTGGGACGCGCGGTAGAGCGAGTCGATGAGCGCCTCGTCCACCATGGAGTTGACCTTGATGCGGATGAAGGCGGGACGCCCTGCGCGGTGGTGCTGGACTTCCTTGTTCACGCGGGAAATGAGGCCGTCGCGAAGGGACTTGGGCGCCACGAGGAGTCGGCGGTAGGTCTCGCGACGGGAGTAGCCGGACAGCCGGTTGAACAGGTCGGAGAGGTCCGCGCCCACCTGCGGGTCGGCGGTGAGCAGGCCAAGGTCCTCGTAGAGCCGTGCGGTCTTCGGGTGGTAGTTGCCGGTGCCGACGTGGCTGTACCGCCGGAGCGTGTCGCCCTCCTGACGGACCACCAGGGACAGTTTGCAGTGGGTCTTCAGGCCGACCAGACCGTAGACGACATGGCAGCCCGCCTCCTCCAGCTTGCGCGCCCACTTGATGTTGGCGTGCTCGTCGAAGCGGGCCTTGATCTCGACCAGGACGAGGACCTGCTTGCCGGCCTCGGCGGCGTCGATGAGGGCGTCGACGATCGGGGAGTCGCCCGACGTGCGGTACAGGGTCTGCTTGATGGCCAGGACGTCCGGGTCGTCGGCCGCCTGCTGGAGGAAGGCCTGGACGGAGGTCGAGAAGGAGTCGTAGGGGTGGTGCAGCAGGACATCTCGGGCGCGCAGGGAAGCGAAGATGTCGGGCGCGGACGCCGATTCGACCTCCGCCAGGTCGCGGTGGACGCCGGCGACGAACTTGCGGTACTTCAGCTCGGGGCGGTCGAGGCCCGCGATGCGGAAGAGGCCGGTGAGGTCGAGGGGGCCGGGGAGCGGGTAGACCTCCGCCTCGGAGATCTTCAGCTCGCGCACCAGCAGGTCGAGGACCTCGCGGTCGATGGACTCCTCGACCTCCAGGCGCACCGGCGGGCCGAAGCGGCGCCGCATGAGCTCCTTCTCCAGGGCCTGGAGGAGGTTCTCGGCGTCGTCCTCCTCGACCTCCAGGTCCTCGTTGCGGGTGACCCGGAAGGTGTGGTGCTCCAGCACTTCCATGCCCGGGAACAGCTCCTCCAGGTGGGCCGCGATGACGTCCTCGATGGGGACGTAGCGGCCGGGGGAGGACTCCAGGAAGCGGGACAGCAGCGGCGGGACCTTGACCCGGGCGAAGTGGCGCTTGCCGTTGACCGGGTTGCGCACGATCACGGCCAGGTTCAGCGACAGGCCGGAGATGTACGGGAAGGGGTGCGCCGGGTCGACCGCGAGGGGGGTCAGGACCGGGAAGATCTGGTGCCGGAACAGGGTGAAGAGGCGGGCCTGCTCCTTCTCCTGGAGTTCGCTCCAGCGGACCAGGTGGATGCCCTCTTCGGCCAGGGCGGGGGCGACGTCCTCGTGGTAGCAGGCGGCGTGCCGGGCCATCAGCTCGCGGGAGCGGGCCCAGATCATCTCCAGGACCTCGCGCGGCTGCAGGCCGGAGGCGGAGCGGGTGGCGACGCCGGTGGCGATACGGCGCTTCAGACCGGCCACCCGGACCATGAAGAACTCGTCCAGGTTGCTGGCGAAGATCGCGAGGAAGTTCGCGCGCTCCAGCATGGGGGTGTTCGGGTCCTCGGCGAGTTCCAGGACACGTTCGTTGAACGCGAGCCAGCTGCGCTCCCGGTCGAGGAAACGACCCTGCGGGAGCTGGGCGGCCCCGTCGACCGGGACCTCCTCGTACGCGTCGAGATCGGCGTCGAGGTCTGGCTCCAGATCGGAGACGGTGGCCGACACGGTGTGCGGGCGGTGCGCGGCTATGGAGCCCACGGAGGGCTGCACGTGCTGGACCTCTGCCTGGGTGTTCGACTGGCTCATGACCCCATTCTTCCGCGCCGGAAGCCAAACGGGCGCGTCGGAGGCGGCGAGCGGGAGCACGACGGCGACCGGGGCGTCCCCGTTCCCCGCGGATCCCTCGGGTGGCGGCGAAGGCTCTGGCACGGCGGGCTTCATTCGGTGAGGGTCGCAAGCCCGTCTGAACCAATGGTTACGGCGACATGGCGTTCGGGATATCGGAGGACGGCTCCCGAGCGTCCGCACCCCTGAACCGCACGTCCTTCCCGCTGCCGGGGGACGTGCGGTTCAGGGGCGTTCTCAGGCGGTACGGCGGCGCAGTACCCGGAAGGCGGCGGTGGTCGCGAGCGCGGTGACGGTGAGGACGACGCCGGTCTCGACGAGGTGCAGGGGCCAGAAGTGGGACGCGGGGTGGTAGCCGCCGCTCCGGGTCTGCCACAGGCCGGCGGACGCCTTGGCGCCGCCCGCCGTCGGCCAGAAGTCCTCGCGGTACCGCTCGACACACTGGTTGAGCACGATCATCACGGTGACCGCGACCGCGAGGGCGGGCAGGGAGCGTCGTAGGAGCAGCGCGGCGAGCGTGCCGACCGCCAGTGCGCACAGGCCGTACGCCACCACGGCCGGGCCGCGTGCGGCGAACACGTCCGGGAAGGACCAGTCGTCGCCCATCAGGTCCCGGTGCGCCGACCAGGCCCAGCGGTAGACGGGGACGAACACGGCGCCGGCGAGGACGATCAGCCCGGCGGGCACGGCGAGCTTGACGGCCAGCCAGCGGGTGGGCGTGCAGGACTGCGTCCAGGCCAGTCGCGCGGTGCCCGACTCCAGTTCACGGCCGATCAGCGCGCCGCCCGCCCAGGCGGCCACGGCCCAGAAGCTGTAGTACATGAACGTACTGATCCAGCCCATGGGCTCGGTGTAGTCGCGCCAGGCCCCGACACCGCACAGGCCCGGGCCGTCGTCGGGGCAGGCGGCCAGGGCCGCGTGGACCGAGTCGGCGGTGACCTCGGTCAGCCAGACCAGGTAGCCGACGGAGGCGAGGACGAAGACGCCCCACGCCACCAGGGCCGTGCGGTGCAGCCGCAGCACGGTCCGGGTGAGCCCCTGCCGGTGGAGCGTCGGGGTGCTCATCCGGTGGCTGCCCGCCTGCGCAGGATGCCGAACGCGAGGGCGACGGCCACGGCGGTGAGGGCGAGCAGGACACCGGTCTCCAGGAGCTGGCGGGGCCAGTAGTCGGGGGACGGCAGGTACTCGCGGGTGAAACGGACGACGTCGTGCTTCGCGAGGCAGGCCTTGTCGACGTAGCAGCCCGGGTCGCGGATCTCGGTGCCGGCGGAGGTGATCGCCCGGCTGCGCGAGCTGAGCTCGGGCTGCTGGTAGCGGCCCTGGAAGGGCCAGTGGTTGCCGCGGAAGGCGTAGACCAGGAAGTACGCGAACCCGCTGAAGGCGAGGGCGGGCAGGGTGCGGCGGGCGGTGAGGCCGATCAGGGCGCCGAGGGCGAGACCGAGCAGTGGTGCGGCGACGGTGGCCGGGCCGAGGGAGAAGTAGAGGGAGCGGGGGGCGATGCCGGCGATGAGCAGGTCGCTGTGGGTGGACCACAGCTGCTGGTACAGGACGGTCAGCAGGGTGGTGCCGAGGACGATGAAGGCCGCGGGGACGGCCAGCGCGGTGGCGAGCCAGCGTGCCGGGGAGACCGACTGGGTCCAGGCGAGCTGTGCCGTGCCGCTCTCCAGTTCGCGGGCGATCAGCGGGCCGCCGGCGAACAGGGCGATGGCGAAGGAGGCCACGGTGATCAGGGTGTCGGGGTAGTAGAACAGGTCGCTGAACTCGGTCGCGGGGCTGTCGGCCATGAGCAGCCCGGCGTACCCGTAGACGGCGAGCTTCCGCTGTGCGGGCTCGGCGCCGGGACCGAGGAGCCAGAGCAGGAAGCCCGCGGTGGCGGTCACGAAGGCGAGCCAGATCCACAGGGCGCCGCGGTGCAGGCGCAGGACGGTGCGGACCAGGCCGCGCGGTGTGCGCGCGGAAGCGGGGGGCGCTTCGAGGACGGCGGCGCTCATGCGGACACCGCCTCGGGTGCCGTGGTGCTCGGGGTGAGCAGGGCCGGGGCCTCGGGGGCGCGGAGATGGGCGAGCAGCAGTTCCTCCAGCGAGGGCTCCTCGGTCGCCCAGCCCTCGCCGACCGGACCGTTGCGGCGGATCAGGGCGGTCAGACCGCGGCCGGCGGTACGGGACTCGATCACCGTGTGCGGGGACAGGTCGGCGGGTGTGCCGCGGCCGGTGACCAGGGTGTGGGCGGCGAGCAGGTCGTCGATGCCGCCGCCGAGCCGGACCCGGCCGCCGCCCAGGAGCAGCAGGTGGTCGCAGGCGTCGGCGAGCTCGGCGACGATGTGCGAGGACATCAGCACGGTGGTGCCGCGCTCGGCGGCGTCCGCCATCAGGGTGCCCATCAGCTCGTGCCGGGCGAGCGGGTCGAGGTCGGCCATCGGCTCGTCGAGGAGCATCAGGTCGGGCCGCTTGCCGAGGGCGAGGGCGAGCGCGACCCGGGTGCGCTGGCCGCCGGAGAGCCCGCGGATCCGGGACTTCGGGTCAAGGTCGCCCTGTTCGACGATCCGGGCGGCGCGGGCGGCGTCCCAGCGGGACGGGTTGAGCTCGGCGCCCATGCGCAGGGTCTCGGCGATGGTCAGCTGGGGGTACAGCGGCTTGTTCTGGGCGAGGTAGGCGATCCGGTCGCGGGCCTCGCCGGGCGCCCCGCCGAGGACGGTGAGCGTGCCGGCGGTGTGGTGCAGCAGGCCGGCGGCTATCGCCAGGAGGGTGGACTTTCCGGCGCCGTTGGGGCCGACCAGCGCGCTGATGCGGCCGGTGGGCAGCCGGAAGGAGCAGCCGTCGAGGGCGGCGGCCCGCCTGCCGTACCGCTTGCCCAGGCCGGACGCCTCCAGGGCGACGGCCGGGGTGGTGCTGGTGGAACTCACTGGTCCCCCTTCGGGAAGTGCTCATCGAGTACGGCCGTGAAGAACGCGTCGACGTCCTCGCGCCCGAGGCCCGCGGACCGGGCGCGCTTCGCCCAGTCGTCGAGCTCGGCGCGCAGGGGCGTGTCGGCCGTGTGGGCGCCGAGCGTCCTGCGGACGAAGGTGCCGAGGCCTCGGCGGGCCTCGACCAGGCCCTCGCGCTCGAGTTCGCGGTATGCCTTGAGCACGGTGTTCGGATTGATGGCGGTGGCCTCCACGACCTCGCGGGCGGTGGGGAGCTTGTCGCCTGGTTCGAGCAGGCCCAGTCGTAGGGCCTGCTTGGTCTGCTGGACGATCTGCACGTAGGTGGCGACGCCGGAGCGCCGGTCGATGCGGTACTCGACCACGCGGACAACCACCCTTTCACTAATTGAGTAGTGAAAGGGTGGTTGAAGGGGGTCGTGAAAGTCAAGCGTGATGGTGTGAACCGGTCGGCGGGGGTCGTCCGATGAAGGGGCGTGAGGGAAACGGAAAGCGACGGGGATCTGCTGCGGGCCATCGCGGCGGACGGGGACCGGCGTGCCTTCGAGGAGCTGTACCGGCGGTACGCGCCCTGGCTGCTCGCGCGGCTGCGGGGGCGGTGCGCGGACGCGGCCCTGGTCGACGACGTCGTGCAGGAGACGTTCCTCGCGGTGTGGCGGGGGACCGCGCGCTACCGCGAGGAGGGGTACTCCGATGACGCAGCGGGGTGGCTGTGGCGGATCGGCTCGCGCCGGCTGATCGACGCGCTGCGTGGTGACGGGGCGCGGGGGCGGCTCAGGCAGGCCCTGTCCCGCCTGCGGCACCGGGACGAGGCGTCCGCGGAGGAACGCGTGCTCGCGGGGGTGGAGCACGGGGACCTCGCAGGTGCCCTCGTCCGGCTGTCACCGGAGCTGCGGGCGGTCCTTCAGGCAACGGTCATCGACGGCCTGACCACCCGCGAGGCCGCCGTCCTGCTGGGCATCCCGCCCGGCACGGTCAAGACCCGGGCGATGCGGGCCCGCAAGCAGCTGAGGGAGGCACTGACGTGAGCACGGACGAACGAACGCGGGCCGCTGCGCGGGGCTTGGCGCGGCGGATGGTCCTTGGGGACGGAGCGTGGGTGTCGGGGCGGCGGATGGTCCTTGGGGCTGGAGTGCGGGTTCCGGGGCGGCGGACGGTGGCTGCCGCCGCGGCGCAGGGCTTGGGGCGGCGGACGGTGGCTGGGGCCGGAGTGCAGGGCCCGGGACTGCGGACGGTGGCGCGGGCCGGAGCGTGGGTTCTGGGACTGCGGACGGTGGCTGCCGCCGCGGCGCAGGGCTTGGGGCGGCGGACGGTGCCTGCGGCCGGAGTGCAGGGCTTGGGACGGCGGACGATGGCGCGGGCCGGAGCGTGGGTTCCGGGACCGCAGACGATGGCCGGGGCCGGAGTGCAGGGTCCCGCGTGGGGGCGAGTGAAGGAGGTGGCGGCATGAGTTGGCATGTGGCCGAAGGTGATCTGCGGGCTTATGCCCAGGGCGAGTTGGCCGCCCCCCTGCTCTGGTCCGCCGACACCCACCTGGCGGCCTGCGCCGAGTGCCGGGGGCTGCTCGCCGAGGTCACCGACCCGGTGGCGCTGGACGCCGTGTGGGAGCGGCTGGACGCCGAGCTGGACGCGCCCCGGCCGGGATGGCTGGAGTCGCTGCTGACCCGGGCCGGGATCGCCGACCACACCGCGCGGCTGCTCGCGGCCACGCCGGTGCTCAGGCGCTCGTGGCTGGCGGCCGTCGTGTTCCTGCTGCTGACGACCGTCGGCGCGGTGCGCACCACCGAGTCGCCGACCCTGTTCCTCGCCCTCGCCCCGCTGCTGCCGCTGGTCGGCGTGGCCCTGTCCTACGGCCCGGCGCTCGACCCGACCTACGAGATGACGGTCGTCGCGCCCACCCACGGCTTCCGGCTGCTGATGATCCGCACGCTCGCCGTGCTGGTCGCGGGCCTCGGCCTCAACGGGCTCGCCACCCTCGCCCTGCCCGGCTACGGCCTGCGTGCCCTCGCCTGGCTGCTGCCCGCGCTCGCCCTCACCGCGACCGGCCTCGCGCTCACCCCGCGGCTCGGCCCGGTCCTCGCACCGTCCCTGGTGGGCGGCGCCTGGGTCGCCGTACTCCTCGCCGCGCAGGCCGCGCAGCAGACGGCCGCCGACCCGCTCGCACCCTTCACCGCGGCCGGGCAGGGCGTGGCCGGGACCGTCGCCGCGCTCGCCGCCGGGCTGCTCTTCCTCCTCCGTGACCGCTTCGACCTCTTCAACGGGAGCGCCGAATGACCGCCGCCGTCTCCGCCTCCGGGCTCCATCTCCGCTACGGCGGCACCCGCGCCCTCGACGACGTGTCGCTGCGGCTGACGCCGGGCGTGACCGGGCTGCTCGGGCCCAACGGGGCCGGGAAGACCACTCTGTTGAGGGTGCTCGCCACTGCCGTGCCCGCCGACCGGGGCACCTTCACCGTCCTCGGCCACGACCCCGGCACCTCGCGCGGCCGCCAGGAGGTCCGCCGCTCGCTCGGCTATCTGCCGCAGACCCCGGGGTTCCACCCGGACTTCAGCGCCTTCGAGTTCGTCGACTACGTCGCGATCCTCAAGGAACTCACCGACCGCACCGCACGCCACCGCGAGGTACGACGCGTGCTGGAGGAGGTCGACCTCGGGGACGTACGCGCGAAGCGCATCAAGAAGCTGTCCGGCGGGATGCGGCAGCGGGTCGCGCTGGCCGCCGCCCTCGTCGGCGACCCCGGGTTCCTCGTCCTCGACGAGCCGACCGTCGGTCTCGACCCCGAACAGCGCATGCGGTTCCGGGAGTTGATCGCCCAGGCCGGAGAGGGCCGGACCGTGCTCCTGTCCACCCACCAGACCGAGGACGTGGCGATGCTCTGCCACCGCGTCCTCGTCATGGCCCGCGGCCGCATCCTCTTCAAGGGCACCCCCGCCGACCTGACCGCCCGCGCCGCCGGCCGGGTGTGGAGCAGCACGGAACGCGCCCCGGACGCGAAGGCGGGCTGGCGCACCGGCACCGGCTCCTTCCGCAACGTGGGTGACCCGCCCGCCGGCGCCGACCTCCTCGAACCCACCCTGGAGGACGGCTACCTGCTCACCCTGGACGACACGGACGCGCAGGTGGCGGCCGCATGAGCCTCGCGACCCGGACGGCGGCCGAGTCCACCGCCGTACCCCAGGACGACCCGAGGCGCTCCTGGGCGGCCGTGTTCGCCCTCGCCCGCTTCGAGACACGCGACCTGCTGCGGTACATCCCGGTACTGGTGACGCTCATGCTGTACGTCGGCTACACCGCATGGACGCTGTTCCACGAGAAGGAGGGGATGGACGCCTTCCCGGCCCTCCAGGACGCCGACCGCGCCACCCAGACCGGGCCCCTGCTGCTCGGGATCGCCCTGTTCGTGTGCGTCAACCGGTGCACGCTGCGCTCCCGCAGGCGCGGTACCGACCGGCAGTTCGACGTGCTCGTCATGGAACCGTGGCGGCGGACGGTCGCGCATGTGCTGTCGGTGGTGCCCTTCGCCGCCGTCACCGCGCTGGTCGTGCTCGGCGAGTTCACCCGCCAGGCTCTGCGGCCGGGCGCGGTGGGCCACGGCTCACTCGCCGAAATGGCCGTCGGCCCCCTGTACGTGCTGCTGTGCGGTGCGTTCGGAGTGCTGCTCGCCCGGCTGGTCCCCTCCACGTTCGCGGCGCCGGTCGGCGTGGTCGGACTCTTCGTCTTCAGCGTGTTCATCTCCGCGGGCACCGGCGGCGCGGAGTGGTCGCGATGGCTGTCCCCGATCGTGGGCGAGAACAGCGGCAACACGGTCCTGCCGTCGGACCTCGTCGGCCGTCCCGCCGCCTGGCACGCCCTGTATCTGACCGGGCTGGTCCTGCTCCTGGCCCTCGGCGCGGTCCTGGCGAGCGGCGGGCGCACGCTGTATCTGAAGGCCGGCGCGGCGGGCGCGCTCGCGCTGACGCTGGCCGGCGCGGTGGGCCAGTCCGGGGGCGTGTCGGCGCAGTTGGCCGCCGCCCGCGAGCAGGCCTCGGTCTCCCCGCAGCGGGACCAGACCTGTGTGCAGCGCGGAGACTCGACGTACTGCGCCTTCCCCGAGTGGACCGGCCGCGCGGGCACCTGGGCGGAGGTCGTGGACCGCGTCCAGCCGCTGGCCGGGGGTACGGCCGCCCGGCAGCCCCTTCTCGTACGGCAGCGGGTCGAGGCCCGTTACGGACTGAGCGGCGACGGGGCGATCGATCCGCTCACCGCGCCGGGCCAGGTGACCGTCGGCACGCGCTGGGGCGGCAACCGGGTCCCCGAGTTCGCGGTCGGCGTCGCGTCCGTGCTGGTCGCCGGTGACGAGTCGAAGGGTGGCGAGCTGTGTGACGGGCGGGTGGTCACGACGATGTGGCTGGCCCTGGGCGGAGCCTCCCACCCGATGACCGACCTCGCGAACGTCCGCCTCGACGACAGTGTCACCGGGTCGGCGTACGTCCTGGCCCCGACCAGCGGGCTGTACATGACGGCCGGACAGACCGATGTTCTGCGGGAGTTGCTGGAACGCCCGCGCGGTGAGGTGACGGCTTCCGTGAAGCAGCACTGGACCCAGCTGACCGCGTCCGGGGTCTCGACGGCCCAGGTGGCGCGGGTGCTGGGGGCCGAGGTGCCGAAGGGGGCGAAGGACTGTGCGGAGGAGTGAGGGAGGTGTCGGGCCGGGGAGAAAGACCCCGCGAGGTGTGAGCTCGGCATTGGTGGTGGCCGTGGCACGGACCGTGCCGTGGCGGGCGGTCGCTGCCGGGGCGGTCGTGGGGCTGCTGGTGGCAGGTCTGCCGCGGGTGCTGTCCGGGACGCTCGACGCGTGGCTCGGTCTCGCCCTCCTCCGGGCGGCCGCGCTCGCCTTCGCCCTGGGCCTGACCTTCCTCCTGGACGATCCGGCGCGGGAGCTCACCCTCCCCGTCCCCACCCGGCGTTGGGTCCGGACGGGAGTGCGGGTCGCGCTGGTGGTGCCGGTCGCCGCGCTGTGGTGGACGGCCGCACTGAGCCTCCTGCCGGCACACGCCCGGCCCCCCGTCGGCGCGGTCACCCTGGAGGCCGCGGCGACGGCCGCCGTCGCCCTGGCCGCCGCGGCGGTCGCGGTCCGCTTCACCGACGAGCCCAGGCCCGGCCCGTCGGTGGCGGCGGGCCTGCTGACCCTCGCCCTCCTCGCCCCCCACCTGCTCCCGACCCGCTGTGACCTGTTCGTCCTGGTGGGGGACCCCGGCTGGGCGGTGGCGCATCTGCGGTGGGCCGTGGTGCTGGCGGGCGCGGTTCTGCTGGGAGCGGCCTGCGCTGTGGAGCCGCTGCGCGGCCTCAGATCACGCCCGGCGTCCTGACCGTACGGTGTCGCCGTACCGTCCCACCGGGCAGGACGACGCTCCGCCGCCAGGGTCGGTCCAGATCGCGACACCACCCACCAGGGCCGCCCGGGCCGGGCGCCAGGTGCCGGGTACGACGGGGAGGCCGAGGGCGTACAGCTCGACGTAGACGTCGGGGATTCGGTCGGCGAGGAAGAACAGCAGTTCGGGGGGCGGGGCGGGTCGGGTCCACGCCGAAGCCGACGGCCATGCCCTCGGTATCGTGGAGGAGGACTTCCGTCCAGCCTTGGTCCAGGGGGGAGTACGAGACCGTCGGGGTCGCGGGTGACCCGGCCGAAAGGTCGGTGAGGACCGAATCGACGAGTTCGCTCAGCCGCATCGCGCTCACGTCTCCGTGCGGTACATCAGGTCGGTCTCGTACGTCGTGAAGCCGAGGCGTTCGTAGACCGACACCGCCGCCTTGTTGTCGGCGTCGACGTACAGCATCGCCGTCGGCAGACCTTGGGCGGCGAGGTGGCGCAGGCCGATCGTGGTGAGGGCCTTGCCGAGGCCGCCGCCCTGGGTGCCGGGGCGGACGCCGAGGACGTAGACCTCGCCGAGCTGTTCGGCCGCATGCACCTTGGTCCAGTGGAAGCCGACCAGTTCGCCGTCGCGGAAGGCCAGGAAGAAGCCCTCGGGGTCGAACCAGGACTGCGCCTTGCGGTCGTCGAGGTCGCGCTGGGTCAGGGAGCCCTGTTCGGGGTGGTGGGCGAAGGCGGCCGCGTTCACCGCGAGCCAGGCGGCGTCGTCCTCGCCGGGGACGAAGGCACGGACCGTCACGCCCTCCGGGAGCACCGGGTCGGGCAGCTCAAGGCCGGTCAGGGGGCGCCGCATCTGCCGTAGTTCACGGAACAGGGTCAGGCCGAGGACCTGGGCGAGATGGCGGGCGGCGCTGTGGCCGCCGTGCGCCCACACCCGCAGCCGCTTGCCGGAGGCGGCGAGCAGGGCCGAGCCCAGGGCGCGGCCGTGGCCGTGGCCCCGGTGGGCCGGGTGGACGACCAGTTCCGCGGCCGGGGCCTCCACCGGGTCGGTGTCCTCCAACTGGGCGTAGCCGACCAGTTCGTCACCGACACGCAGCAGCAGATGGGACACGCCCTCGCGGGCACCGCCCCGCAGCTGCAACCTGCCCTGTTCGGACACCGCCTGCTGGCCGTCGTCGTGCGCGGCCTCGGCAAGGAGCCCGAGAACCGCCTCGGTCTGTTCCGGCGAGAGCGCCGAAAGGGTCTCGATGGAGCGGGAGATGCCGGGGCGTGCGATGTCGTCGCTGGTCATGGCTACGAGGGTAAGGGGAGGTCCGGGCAAAGCGGCGGCAAAGAAGCAACCAGGATGTAACCACGAAACCTCTGTCGCGCTACGCGCGTTGACCCTAGGCTGCGCCGGGACGGGGGCACTTCCTCATCCGGAATCACCGGAATCACCGGATTCAGCAGAAGCTCAGGGGGGCGTATGCCAGCCATATCCCAGCCGCACCAGCCGGACGCCGGTCGTCGCAGACGTCGTACGTACCGTCTGGTCGCCGCAGCCGCCGGTCTCGCCACCGTCGGCGCCCTCGGCGCCGCGCTGCCCGCCGGCGCGCACGACAACCAGCACGGCAAGCCGCTGCCGAGCCGCTACCAGGACGTCCAGCTGCTGTCCTTCAACGACCTGCACGGCAACCTGGAGCCGCCGTCCGGTTCCTCCGGCCGGGTCACCGAGCTCCAGGCGGACGGGACCACCAAGACGATCGACGCCGGTGGTGTCGAGTACCTCGCCACCCATCTGCGGGAGGCGCGCAAGGGGAACGCGTACTCCATCACCGCCGCCGGTGGTGACATGGTCGGCGCGTCTCCGCTGATCTCGGGTCTGTTCCACGACGAGCCCACCATCGAGGCGCTGAACAAGCTCGACCTGGACGTCACGTCCGTCGGCAACCACGAGTTCGACGAGGGTGCCAAGGAGCTGGCCCGTCTGCAGAACGGCGGCTGTCACCCCACTGCCGGCTGCTACAACGACGAGGGATTCGAGGGCGCCGACTTCCCCTACCTCGCGGCGAACGTCCTGGACGACAAGACCGGCAAGCCGATCCTCAAGCCGTACTGGGTGTGGAAGAAGAAGGACGTCAAGGTCGGCTTCATCGGCGTCACCCTGGAGGACACCCCTGGTGTCGTCTCCGCCGAGGGCGTCAAGGGCCTGAAGTTCAAGGACGAGGTCGAGACGATCAACAAGTACGCCAAGGTGCTGCAGAAGCAGGGCGTCAAGTCGATCGTGGCCCTCATCCACGAGGGCGGGCAGCCGGCCTCGGGCTCGTACAACTACAACTGTGACTCCCCGGGCGCCGGTGACGGCATCTCCGGCCTGATCGTCGACATCGCCAAGAACATCTCACCCTCGGTGGACGCCCTGGTCACCGGCCACACGCACGCCGCCTACGTGTGCACGATCCCCGACCCGTCGGGCAAGCCCCGCATGGTCACCTCGGCCGCCTCCTTCGGCCGGCTCTACACGGACACGACGCTGACGTACGACCGGTTCACCGGCGACATCGCCCGTACGGCCGTGAAGTCGGCGAACCACGTGGTCACCCGGACCGTCGCCAAGGCGCCCGACATGACCCAGCTGATCGGCAAGTGGAACACCCTCGCGGCACCCATCGGCAACCGCGCGGTCGGCTACATCTCCGCCGACGTCCCGAGCGCCGGCACCGAGTCGCCGATGGGTGACCTGATCGCCGACGCGCAACTCGCGTACGGCAAGGAGCTCGACCCCGGGACCGACCTCGCGCTGATGAACCCGGGCGGTGTCCGGGCGGGCCTGACCTACGCGGCCAAGGGGACCGAGGGCGACGGCGTGGTGACGTACGCCGAGGGCTTCACCGTGCAGCCCTTCTCCAACACCGTGAACCTCCAGGACTTCACCGGGGCCCAGCTGATCAAGGTGCTCCAGGAGCAGGTGAGCGGGTCGAACGCGGCCTCGCCGAAGATCCTGCTGCCGTCCACCGGCCTCACCTACACGCTCGACCTGACGAAGACCGGCGCGGACCGGATCGTCGTCGACTCCGTGAAGCTGAACGGCACGGCCGTCGACCCGGCGGCCACCTACCGTGTCGCGACCAACAGCTTCCTCGCGGGCGGCGGCGACGGCTTCACCACGCTGGGCCAGGGCACGAACGACCTCGTCGGCGGCGACGACCTCGCCGCTCTCGTGGAGTACCTGACGGCCAACTCCTCGGCGAGCAGCCCGATCGCGCCGCCGGCCGCGAACCGGATCACGGTCGTTCAGTAGATCGTGAACTGAGTCGCACAGGCCCGGGGTGGGTTGCGGGTGGGGGGCGTTCGCATGATCGGATGGATCGATGCGTTCCCCCCACCCCATACCCACGCATCCCCACCCATATGACGTCCCGCACGAAGAACCCCAGGCCCCGCCGACCACCCACCGCCGCACCGGGCGGAGGCGTCGGCGGGGCCGCTTCACCGGCCTGCCCTTCGCGCTGAAGACGGTCGCCTCGCTGCTGGTGCTGGCCGCCTTCCTCACCCTCGCCGACCGCTGGGCCGTCCTGTACGCCGAGCACAGGGCCGCGGACACGCTCAAGGACCGGCTGCGGCTGACCGCGGCGCCCGAGGTGGAGATCGACGGCTTCCCCTTCCTGCCGCAACTCGCGGGCAGGCGACTGGACTCGGTCAAGGTGACCGTCCCGGACGTGGCGGCCGACCGGGTCACGCTGGCCGCGGTGTCGGCGACGGCCCATGACATACGGCTCGACGGCGACGGGCCGACCTCCGTGCGCGGGGCGCGAGTTCCCCGCCTCGACGGCGACGTCCTGCTCTCCTTCGCCGACCTGAACCGTGAACTCGGCGCGTCCCAGGTGACGTTCACGGGAGCGGGCCGGGACCGGGTCGCCGTGCGCGGCACTCTTCCGGTCGCCGGACACGACCTGCGGCTGCGGGCCGACGTGCGCGTGGCGCGCGACGGGGAGCGGGGCGTCGACACCCGGATCGGCGGGATGCGCCTGGACATCGGGGAGCTGGCGACCTACCGGCCGGGCACGCGCTCCTCGCAGGGCCTGCATCTGACCCGTGCGTCCGCGGCGGCCCTGGCCCGGCAGACGCGCAAGGCCCGTGCCGTGCTGGCGGTCCCTTCCGTGGTGCGCGCGCTGGGCGTGCCCGACGCCACCGTGCGTGAGGCGCAGCGCTCCGACGCGGCGCTGTCCCGTCTGACCGGACGCCCGGAGTTCGTACGGCAGGCCATGCGCCTGAACCTCCTGGACCTGGCCCTGGCCCACCCCGAACTCCTGGACCGCCTGGGCCTGGATCCGGCACTGCTCGACGCCCTCTCCCGGCTGACCCGCCCGGTCCTCGCCGACCGTCTCTCCCTCGGCTTCCGGCTGCCCGAGCCGCCGAGCGGTGAGCTGCGCCTGCGGGACGTACGCGTGGCGAAGGACGGCATCAGGGTGCGCATCGAGGGCTCCGGACTGGCAGTCGGTCCGTAGATGTCCGTCCTTAAATTCTGTGTCAGCCTTTCGATTCTCAGGCGACGCACATCCAATCTTATTGAGGTCTAAGGCGGAATGGCTTTTTCGGCGGCAGGAATGCCGTAGTGTTTTCCATGTCGAAAGCGAACGACGCAAACGCAAAGGAGAGCATGATGAGCTTCCGCAAGATCGCTCCGGTGAAGAAGGCCAGCAAGCCCGCTCCGGCCCCCAAGAAGGCCCAGCCGAAGAAGGCGACGCCGAAGCGCCGCCCGGTCGGTCACAAGTAAGTTCCGCCTAAAACACGCCGAAGAGAAGGATGCAGTCATGAGCTTCCACAAGGTCGTCCCCGTCAAGAAGGCCGCCAAGCCCGTTCCGGCCCCGAAGAAGAAGGCGCCGAAGAAGCACGCGCCGAAGCGCCGCCCGGTCGCCCACAAGGGCTGACACAGAATTCACTGAAGTAAATCAAATTCATTCATAGGGAATTGCAGCAGATCGGTAGAGGAACTGTTGCAGAACCCGGACAGAGAAGGATGCAGACATGAGCTTCCACAAGGTCGTCCCCGTCAAGAAGGACGCCAAGCCCGTTCCGGCCCCGAAGAAGAAGGCGCCGAAGAAGCACGCGCCGAAGCGCCGCCCCATCGCCCACAAGGGCTGAGGGAGCACGCCGCGAGGCGGGGCCACCGGCAGCGAGCGCGTCTCGCGTCGGGGGCCCCGCCTCGGCCGTCTCCGCCACCCGCGACCGCCGCACACGAAAGGAAGTCGTCATGAGGGAAGTCCGCGAGGCGTTCCGCCGTTTCTGGCCGCTGACCCGCGGCGACCGCAAGTGGCTGGCGGCGATCGTCGCGTGCGTGGTGGTGTCCGCGCTCGCCGAGACCGCCGCGATCCTGCTGTTCGCGGAACTCACCGACACCGCCCTGAAGGCCGGTTCGCTCTCCGCCTTCTGGGGGCCGGCCGGCGCCTGGCTCGGTGTCGCCGCGCTCGGCGCGTTCGTCGGCTACCTCGGCAACTCGCTCGCGACCTGGACCGCGGAGAGATTCGTGCTGCGCCTGCGCGCGAAGGTCTTCCGGCACATCCAGGACCTGCCCCCGCACTTCTTCCAGAAGCACCGCCAGGGCGACCTGGTCGAACGCCTCACCGGTGACGTCGAGGCCATCGAGCAGATGGTCGTGTCCGGCGTCGTCGGCACGGTCGCCGCCGCCTTCTCGGCCGTCTTCTACTCGGCGGCCGCCCTGTACCTGCGCTGGGACCTCGCCCTGGCCACCTTCGTCCTCGCGCCCCTGTTCCTGTTCGCCGCCCGCCGCTTCTCCGGCCGCATCAAGGAGGCCTCGCAGGACGAGCGGGTCGCCGACGGCGCGATCACCTCCGTGGTGGAGGAGTCGCTCGGCAACGTGGTCCTCACGCAGGCCTACAACCGCCGCCGCGACGAGGAGAGGCGCCTCGACCGCGAGGCCCGCGCCTGGATGAGGGCCTCCGTGCGCGGGGGCCCGGCTGAGCGAGATGTACGAGCAGTTCGTCGAGGTCGTCGAGACGCTGTGTGTGCTGGCCGTGATCGGTCTGGGCGTCTGGGAGATCTCGGCCGGCCGTATGACCCTGGGTCAGCTCCTCGCCTTCGCCGCCTTCATCGGCTACCTGTACCCGCCGGTCCGCAACCTCGGCCAACTGGGTCTGACCCTCACGGCCGCCACCGCGGGCGCCCAGCGCCTGAACGAGATCCTGGACGCGAAACCGTCGGTCGGCGACCCGGCCGAACCCGTCCCCGTCTGGCCGGTCCGCGGCTGGGTCGGCTTCCACGGCGTGCACTTCCGCTACCCCACCGCCCGCCGCGACTCCCTCACCGACGTGTCCTTCTCGGCCGCGCCAGGCGAACTGGTGATCATCACGGGCCCGAGCGGCGCCGGCAAGTCCACCCTGTCCAAGCTCCTCACCCGTTTCTACGACCCCTCCGCGGGCGTGATCACCCTGGACGGCGTCCCGCTCACCCACATGGGCCTGGAGTTCCTGCGGGAGCAGGTCGCCCTGCTCCCGCAGGAGACCCTGATCCTCAACGGAACGATCCGCGAGAACATCGGGACGGGCCGGCCGGGCGCGAGCGACGAGGAGATCGAACAGGCGGCCCGGTCGGCGGCGGCCCACGACTTCATCTCCTCGCTCCCCGAGGGCTACGACACCGAGATCGCCCCCGGCACGGCGGCACTGTCCGGCGGCCAGCTCAAGCGGATCACCATCGCCCGCGCGATGCTCCGGGCCGCGCCCGTCCTGATCCTCGACGAGCCCACCGCCGGCCTCGACTCGGTCGCCGCGCGCCAGGTCGTGCACCCCCTGCGCAGACTGATGTCGGGCCGTACGACCATCATGATCACCCACGATCTGAGCCTGGCCCCCGACGCGGACCGGATCCTCGTGGTGGACGGCGGACGCCTGGTGGAGTCGGGCACCCACGCCGAACTGGTCGCCCGCCGAGGCTCCTACGCCCGCCTCCTGGGCCCGCTCCCGGAGGACACGATGATCCTCAGGAAGCTGCCGGACGACACGATGATCCTCAGGCGCTGACGCGCAGGCCGTACACGTCAGAACGGCTCCGCCGCCCCCACGATCCGGGCCGGCAGATACGGTGACCGCACTCTGATCCCCCAGCCCCGCCGCCGGGCGTGACAGACGAGGGCCAGGATGTCGAGGCTCAGCGCGGCGTCGGGGTCGGCGGGGCGGTCGGCGACGGCGTAGTGGTCGCGGTGGACCGTGAGAGCGTCCAGGAGGGCCAGGTTGAAGCTCTCCTCGTCGCCCTCCACGAGCTGGGAGAAGAGCACCGCGGGCGGCGGCAGGACACCCTGGTCGCGGGCCTTCCCGGCGTCCCGCAGCGCCAGGTCCGTGGCGGGCTCGGGGTCCTCGCCGCGCAGATAGGCGTGCAGGGCCCGCCGGTAGGAGGCCGGCACCGAACGGTCGGGGCCGACACGCTCCGGCCCGGCCAGGACCAGCGGCGCCAGATGCTCCCGCCGCCCCGTGACCAGCGCGAGGTGCACCGCCCGGTGCCAGGCCTCCGGCCCGGCGTCCTCGTCCCGGCAGGCGGGGTAGGTCACGGTCCTGCCGTCGATCGTCACCGGCACGTCGGTACCGGGCTCCGCCAGTGTCGTACGGAACAACGCCGCCCCCAGCTCCGCGGCCAGCCGCAGATTCTCCAGCTGGGCGTCGCTCGCGTCGGGCGTGTGCGAGGCACGGGTCCGGAAGAGGAGCTCCTGGTAGGTGACGGCGTAGGCCAGCTCGAAGGTGGTGAGCGACTTGCCGGGCATCGGGGTGATGGCGTCCCGGGTGTACCGCTCGAACTGCTCCTCACTGTCCGGGTCCAGGGGACGCGGCTCCAGGAGCCGCCCGAACTCCACCACCCCCGCGGCGAGTTCGGCCACCGCGTCCGGGCGGCGGTCCCGGCCGTAGGGCCCCACCCGCGGCGGGGTGGCCTTGAAACCGGTGACCAGCGCGTCCGGCAGATAGTCGCTGTCGACGGCCGGCGGCCAGCCCTCCTCGCGGTACGCCAGTGCCGCGAGGGCGATCGGGAGGAGGGGGAGAAGACTGCCCGGACGCGCTCCGGGCCCGGGAGTGCCGGTCAGCGGCCTCAGCAGTCGTACGACCGCCTCGTCGAACCCCTCCCGGTCACTCGCGGTCAGCGCGCGCAGCGCCCGCAGCCCGATGCCGTACGGCTGGTCGGCGAGGTGCTCGCCGGTCTCCGTCTCCCGTGCCCGGACCCGGTCGAGCGCCGCGTCGAGCGCTTTGAGCTTCTGCTTGCGGGAGGGCGGGTGGGTGACGTCGTCGTCGCCGGTGTCGCCGATGACGCAGGCCATGAAGCCGTTGATCAGTTCGGCGTCGGGGTGGCCGGAGCGGCCCTGCTGGGGGGCCTCGCGCGCGAACTGGAAGGCCTCGCCGTGCCGTTGGGTCCTCTCGGCGAGGATCGCCAGGCAGAAGGCGTCCAGCCACTTGGCGGCCGTGACCGGCTCCGGGGTGCCGTCGGGCTCGCGGTCGTAGACCAGGCCCCAGTCGGGGTAGGTGAGGAAGACCTCGAAGTGGTCGCGGGGGAAGTACGCCGCGTACGCCACCGCGCCGGCGGCCGCCTCGGCGGCGTCCTCCAGGACCGCCTTCGCCTCAGGAGAGTGCAGATCGGGGGTCTCCACCGAGAGCGCGCCAAGATACTCGACGAACTCCTGGGCGATCAGCCACCACTCCCACGCCGTCACCGGGCCGGCCTTGGACATGGAGTGGACCTGCGAACCGATCCTGTTCGCGAAGTCCTTCCGCACCGCCGAAACGGCCGCCTCGCCGACCCGATGCCTTTCGATACGTACCACTTTCCGCTCCCCCGTCCGACTTCTGATCTACGGAACCAGCCTAGATCGAGGGTCTGACACTGGAGCGGAAATCCGGTGAAAACACCAGGTCAGGACGGACTCGGTGTCCAGTCGCCCAGCCAGTCCGCGACTTCCTGGCCGGCGGCCTGCGCGTCGGTCAGCTGCGGCCGGCTGCTGCTCGCCGCACCCGAGCCCGCGCCGGTGTTCTTGTACTCCGCGAACCGGTCGTCCTTCCAGGAGAACCCGCTCATGTCGGTCCACGGCGTGGACTTGATCGCGGCGCTCAACGACGTGTTCCGGACCGTGGTCTGCGGATCGAGGCTCGCGTCACCGCCGGCGTGCCAGGGGCGGCCCAGGTAGAAGCTCGCGGAGGAGACGTCCCCGTTCACGGTCGAGTTGGCGATGAGGATGCCCTTGCGGCCCGCGGCGGTGCTGGGCGCGGTGACGTAACCGGCCGAGGTGCCGTTCCAGCGCTTCTTCAGCGTGATGACGGACTTGTCGATCACCGCGGTGGCTCGCCCGAAGATGAAGTCGACGTTGCCGATGACGTAGGAGTTGGTCATGTAGACCCGGCCCAGCTTCTCCTTGGCCGCGGTGTCCACGAGGAGCGTGTCCTGGTCGCCGCTGACGATGACCCCGTCGAGGAACACCTTGTCGGCGGCGGTGCGCAGGGCGACCGCCTGGTTGGCTATGTCCTGGTGACTGGCCTCGTCGAAGTCGTTGGAGATCGTCAGGTTGCGGGCCTGGAAGTCGTCGGCCTCGACGGCGACGGTGGCGCTGCCGCCGGTGCCGTAGGTGCCCGAGCCGTCGGGCTTGGGGGTGCCGGACGCGTTGTTGTAGACGATCACCGTGTCGCTACGGCTGCCGCCCGACCCCTGGATGGTGACGTGCGGTTTGTTGGACGGCACCTTGACCAGCTCGCGGTAGGTCCCCGGCTTCACCGAGATCACCACACGGGAGGCGTTGTTGGCCGGTACCGCGTTCACCGCTGCCTGCACGGTCGAGTACTGCCCGCTGGCGTCCTTGGCGACGGTGAGTGTGGTCGCGGCGGCGGCCTTCGTCGAGGCGGTCGCCGTCGTACCGATCGAACTCCGTGGCCCCACGCCGGACTTGAGAAGCGCCGGTACATCGGCCGTCTTGTCGAGCGTGTAGGCGTAGTACGTCGTCGGGTCGAAGGCGGTGCCTCCGCTCTCGTTGCGCCCGCTCGTCCCCACGAAGGTGTTGCCCTTCTGGACGATGCTCGCGGTGCTGTCCTTGATGACGGGGTTCTTGAAGCCCTGGAAGTAGGAGTTCTCCAGGACCATCCTGGTCGCGCCGCGCGAGTAGTTGCCGTAGGAGGAGTTGATGTCCGTCCCGGCCACGTCCTCCAGGAAGTTGTTGTAGAGGTGCGCGTGGGCCGCGTTGTCCGTGGACGGGTTGCGCTGCTCGGTCTCGCGGATCCAGTTGTGGTGAATGGTGATGTCGGTGACGACGTTCTCCGTCCAGCCGATGCCGAACGCCTTGTTGTCCTGGCTGAGTTTGTTCCAGGAGACCGTCACATAGGTGCTGTCCTTGCGGACGTCGATGAGTCCGTCGGCCATGTGCCGCAGGTCGTTGTGGTCGATCCACACGTGGTGGGCGCCGTCCATCTGGATGGCGTCGAAGTCGTGTTCCTTGTCGTTCCACACGCCCTGGTAGGCGTCCCGGATGGTGAGGTTGCGGATGATCACGTTGTGCACCCCGGTACCGAGGAAGAAGCCGCCGCCGACGATCTGCCCGGAGGTCCCGGACCCGACGATGGTCTTGTTGCTCTGGACCTTGATCTCTTTCCCGACCGGGTCCATGGTGATGGTCGCGGCGACGACGATGACGTACGGCTCGCTCGCCGTCGCGTACTTCTCCAGGTCGGCGAGCGTCTTCACGGTGACGATCTGACCGCCCCGGCCGCCGTAAGTGCCGTTCTGACCCAGCGCGTTGACGGAGGCGAAGCCGTCCGCGGTGGCGGTGGCCCAGACGGGGGCGGCGGTGGTGGCGGCGGCCGCCCGGGTCTGGGCGCCGGGCAGGGCGCCGTAGCCCATGACTCCGGCGGCGCTCAGCGCCAGCGGGACACCGACCGCCAGGGCCGTCTTCCTTCTGCGGTGGCGGGCCTTGCTGCGTGTCTCACTCATCTGCGGTTCCGTTCCGTGCGGGGGATGGACCGCAGTGCAGTCGCCGCCCCCGCACGGAAGGTTGCCGCTCGAATGCGCCTACTGGGCGCAGGACTTCGGGTCGAGGTCCTCCTGCCACTTGTCCTCACGGCCGTCGGGCTGGCCGTTGGGCAGGAGCTTGTCGGAGATGCCGTCGATGTAGTAGCCGTACGAGTAGATCGTCTTCCAGCTCGCGTCCCGGCCACGCCAGGTGTGCGTGGTGACGTCGCCGTCGCCCTTGTTCCACTGGTAGTCCTCGACGTAGAACACCGGGTTCACGCGGACCACCCGCTGGTACGGCGTCCACGTGGTCGCCACCTGGGTGCACGGCGGTATGGACTTCTCGCTGCGCCGCTCGAAGGACGAGGTCTTCTCCCAGCCCCACTCGTAGCCGGCGCTGCCGCCCAGGGTGCCGGAGAAGATGCTCTTGGCCAGGGACAGGCTGATGTTGGCGCCGACGCTCTTCTTGGCGAAGGTCTTGGTGCTGTACCCGCTGACGAAGGTCACCTTGTCCTCGGTCGTGCCGTGGTTGCCGGTCCACTCGGAGGTGCGGACGGGCTCGCCCTTGACGGACCAGGTGGAGGCCTGCGCGTACCCGCACCAGCCGCGGAACAGCTCCCACGGCCCGGCGGGCACCCACAGCCCGATCACGTCCCGCAGGTACTCGTCCTGCGTCTTGAACTCGCCGGTGTCGACGTTGAGCGCGCCGTAGACCCCGGTCAGGCTGGTCTCCTGGCTGCACAGCTGGTCCAGCATGACGTCGGTGTTCCCGGGGTCCACGCCCCGGACGTTCTGGGCCCCGCCGGGACCGGCCGCCTGAGCGGTCCCCGAACCGGCCAGCACACCGGCCAGCGCGAGGGCGGTGGAGGCGGCAACGAGGGCTGTTTTCTTCAGAGTTGACGTGCGGATGAGTCGCATGGGGGGTGGCTCACTTCCGAGTTCCGGCGACAGCTGCGTGGGGCGGCTGTCTGACAGCTCTGGAAGATTGCAGAGAACCCGTGAGTAGGGTCGAAAACGCGTGACGGTTGACAGGACATTGACAGAAAGCTGGCCGGATCCGGCACGGCACGAAGTTCTGATGGAGAGGGTGCGAGGCCGTTACGGTCGTAGACACGGCACGTCGAAGGAGGACATCGGCCATGGCTGCTCACGCAGCGGAAACCGATTCGGTCGTCCCCCCGATGCCCGATCGGACGCCGAAGGCGTTGCGCAGGGCCATTGCCGAGGATGCCCCGCACCTCCTCCCCGACTTCGACTCGCACTGGCGGCGGGCGATCGGCGACACGTACGACCTTGGACCTTCGCCCGCGTTCATGGCCCGCTGGTGGTGCGAGTACCGGAGTCACCCGACGGCAGGGGAGTGGCTGTCCGGCGGAGGAGTCGGCGCCCCGGGCAGTCGTACGGTCGCCACCATGCCGCCGCCCTCCGCGTGGGCCAGCGTGACCTCACCGCCCGCCTGCTCCACCGTCCGCGCGACGATGGACAGCCCCAGGCCCGAGCCGGGCAGCGCGCGGGCGCTGGGGGAGCGCCAGAAGCGGTCGAAGACGTGGGGGAGTTCGTCGGCGGGGATGCCGGGGCCGTGGTCCCGGACGGTCAGGACGCCCTGGGTGAGCTGGACGTCGATGATCCCGCCCTCGGGGCTGAATTTCACCGCGTTGTCCAGGATGTTGACCACCGCGCGCTCCAGGGCGGCCGGTTCGGCGCGGGTGTACCAGGGCTCCAGCGAGGCGTTGATGGTCAGCTCCGGGCCTCGCAGCCGTGCCCTGCGCAGGGCCGACTCGACGGCGTCCTCCAGCGAGACGACCTGTACCCGCTCACCGCGCTGGCTCTCCGAGCGGGACAACTCCTGCAAGTCACCGATCAGAGACGCCAGTTCGGTCATCTGCGCCTTCACGGACGCGAGCAGCGCCTTGCGGTCGGCCTCGGGGATGGGGCGGCCGGTCTCCTCGCTGCGGGTGAGAAGCTCGATGTTGGTGCGCAGGGAGGTGAGCGGAGTGCGCAGCTCGTGACCTGCGTCGGCGATGAGCTGCTGCTGGAGCTCGCGCGAGTTGGCGAGGGAGCTCGTCATCGAGTTGAAGGAGCGGGACAGCCGGGCGACCTCGTCCTCGGCGTCCTCCTCGACGGGGATGCGGATGCTCAGATCCTCGGTCCTGGCCACGTGCTCGACGGCCTCGGTGAGCTTGTCGACGGGGCGGAGACCGGCGCGGGCGACGGCGAGGCCTGCGGCACCGGCACCGAGGACTCCTACGCCGGAGACGAGGAGGAGGATGAGGGCGAGTTCGTTGAGGGTGGACTGGGTGGTCTTCAGAGGAACGGCCACGGTGAGCGCGGCCTCGGTGTACAGCTGGGGCTGTGAGCCCGGGCCCTGGCTGACGTACAGGGGTGTCGTCAGCACTCGTACGGTGTTGCCGTCAGAGTCGGTGCCGTTGCGAAGGACCCCCCTCTTGCTGGTCGCGTCCTTGACCACGTTCTCGTCGGCGTCGGTGGTCTTGACCCTGCCCAGAGAGTTCGACGAGACGCAGGCCTTGCCGTCCGCCTGCACCAGCTGGAGGTAGACCTCGTCCCTGATCCGGAAATCGCCGAAGGTCTCCACCGGTGTCTGGGGGCACTCGCTGAGGGTGGCCACGACCGCCTGTGCCTGCTGCGGCCGCGCCGCCTTCTGCAGATCCTCGTCGAGCTGGTCGTACAGCTTCCCCTGCACGATGAACCAACACGTCACCGACACCGCCGCCACCGCGAACGCCACCGCCGCCGCCACGAGCAGCGCCAGCCGTGACCGGATCGGAAGGGACCGATAACGGCGAACGACCCTCTTCACTCCGCGCCGCCCTGCCGCAGCACATACCCCACGCCGCGCACCGTGTGCACGAGCCGCGGCTCACCGCCCGCCTCCGTCTTGCGGCGCAGATACATCACGTACACATCCAGCGAGTTGGACGACGGCTCGAAGTCGAAGCCCCACACGGCCTTCAGTATCTGTTCCCTGGTCAGCACCTGGCGCGGGTGCGCCATGAACATCTCGAGCAGGGTGAACTCGGTACGGGTCAGCTCCACCGGCCGCCCCGCACGCGTGACCTCACGGGTCGCGAGATCCATCCGCAGGTCGGCGAAGCTGAGCGCCTCGTCGTCCTCGACGGACCCCGCACCGGCCGCCGCGGCGTACGAGCTGCGCCGCAGCAGCGCACGGACCCGGGCGAACAGCTCGTCGAGCTCGAACGGCTTGACCAGGTAGTCGTCGGCGCCCGCGTCGAGCCCGGTGACCCGGTCACCGACCGTGTCGCGGGCCGTCAGCATCAGGATGGGGGTCGTGTCGCCCGCGCCGCGGATGCGCCGGGCGGCGGTGAGGCCGTCCATGCGGGGCATCTGGATGTCGAGGACGACCAGGTCGGGCTGGTACGCGGTCGCCTTGTCGAGCGCGTCCGCGCCGTCCACGGCCACTTCCGTGTCGTAGCCCTCGAAGGCGAGGCTGCGCTGGAGTGCTTCGCGTACCGCCGGCTCGTCGTCGACGATCAGGATGCGCTGGGGGTCACGGTCGCCTTCGGCGGGGCTCATGGCTGGGGATTCCTCGGGTGCGGTGGGACGGCAGGGGGCTGAAGACAGTGAACGCTTTCAGCCTCGCATGGTTCCGGGCCGGTGCGTTCAGGGCAGGGGTTCAGCCGCGTGCGGGGCTGCGGCGGCGGCTGCGGGCGGTGCTCACCCCGCGGCGGGCCACCGTCACGGACGCCACCTCGGGCGCCCGCGTCACCGGCGGGTGCAGTTCGTACGCCACCTCGAGGGCCAGGGTGAATCCGGCCGGGCCGGTGCCGGCCGCCGGGTGCGAAACCTGCTTGATCATGACGTACTCCTCGCGAAGGTCAGGGGGTGTCAGTTGTCGGCGCCGCCGGCCCGCAGCGTGGCCAGGTCGGACTTGACGGTGTTGATCGGGATGGAGAAGCCGAGGCCCGCGCTGCCGGCCGTGGAGGAGTCCGAACTGGCGGAGTACATCGCGGAGTTGATGCCGATGATGTTGCCGTTCATGTCGATGAGCGCGCCGCCGGAGTTGCCCGGGTTCAAGGACGCGTCCGTCTGGATCGCCTTGTACGTCGTCGTGGACGAACCGGTGTCGCCGTTGAACTGCTGGCCGCCGAACTCGAACGGCCACTGGCCGTTGCCGCCGCCCTGGCCCTGGGTCTGACTCTGGCCCTCGTCGGTCGCGACGGTCACGTCCCGGTTCAGGGCGGAGACGATGCCGCTGGTCACGGTGCCGGTGAGGCCCTCGGGGGAGCCGATCGCCACGACCTCGTCGCCGACCTGGACGCCGTCGGAGTCGCCGAGGTTGGCCACGGTCAGGCCGGAGGCGTTCTCCAGCTTGATGAGGGCGAGGTCCTTCTTGCTGTCGGTGCCGACGACCTTCGCGGTGTAGGTCTTGCCGTCGCTGGTGCTCACCTTGATGGAGGTGGCGCCGGAGATGACGTGGTTGTTGGTGATGATCTCGCCGTCGCTGGTGATGATCACGCCGGAGCCGGTGGACTCACCTGCGTTCGAGGTGGCGTTGATCTCGACGATGCTCGGGCTGACCGCCTTGGCGACCCCGGAGACCGTGCCCTTGGCGGAGGACGGCACCACGTTGGTGCTGGTGCTGCTGCTGGTGGCGACCGTGTCGTTGCCGGTCAGCTCCTGGATGCCGTAGGCGGTGCCGCCTCCTATCGCCGCGGCGACGATCGCGACGGCGGCGAGGAGGGCGAGGGGGCCGCGGGTGCGCTTCTTGGGGGCGGGGGCCGCGGGCTCGGCCGGGGCCGCGGTGAGGAGAGCGGTCCCACCGCCGTTGCCGTCACCGCCGTACGAACCGGCGCCCTCGGAGGCGAAGGCGGCGGGCTGGGCCTGCGCCAGGGCCTGTGGGGGCACGGCCTGCGGGGTCGTAGTGGCGGGCGGCTGGGCCGGCGGGGGCGGCCACTCGGGGTTCACGGGCGAGGAAGCGTGCTGCTGCTGGGCGCCCTGGTAGGGGGTCTCGTACTGCTCGTACTCGCCGTCGCGGCGGAAGCTCTCGGTCATGGCAAAAAGCTTGTCGCCCCACCATGAGAGCTCCCTGAGTGCTCCCTGAGAAGCCCGGCAGAACCTCGTATGCCCGATATAAAGCCGCCGCTGGCCTCCGGCCAGATGTTCTCAGACGGTCCTCAGAAACTCACTCGCACCCGCAGGACCGCCGCACGACCAGCTTCGACGGGAACACCTTCAGCCGCTCCCGGCGGGACCCCGCGACCCGGAGTCCGTCGTCCAGCACCAGATCCACCGCGGCCCGGGCCATGGCCGACCGGTCCGACGCCATGGTCGTCATCGGCGGATCGGCGAGCGCGGCTTCCTTGATGTCGTCGAACCCGATGACCCCCAGCTCGCCCGGCACGTCGATGCGCAGCTCGCGCGCGGCCCGCAGCAGGCCGATCGCCTGGTCGTCGGTGGAGCAGAAGATCGCCGGGGGGCGATCGGGCCCGGAGAGCACCCCGAGCGCCACCTGATACGCGTCGTAGCGGTTGTACGGCGCCTCGAAGAGGCGTCCCTCGGTGGGGAGCCCCGCCTCTTCCATGGCCCGTCGCCAGCCCTCGACGTGATCGGAGACCGGGTCGCCCACGGCGGGAGTGTCGGCGGTACCGCCCATACAGGCGACGTAGGGGTATCCGTGGCCCAGCAGATGCTCGACGGCGGTCTTCGCGCCGGAGAGGTCGTCGAGGACGACAGCGACGTCGTCGATCGCCTCCGGCCGCTCATGCAGCAGCACGACCCGGGCGTCCCATGCCTCGATCTCGGCGGCGGCGTTGTCGTTCAGCGCGTGCGAGACCAGGATCAGCCCGGACACCCGCATCCCGAGGAACGCCCGCAGGTAGTGGACCTCGCGCTCGCCGATGTAGTCGGAGTTCCCGACGAGCACCATCTTCCCGCGCTCGGACGCGGCCTGTTCGACCGCGTGCGCCATCTCCGCGAAGAACGGCTGGCGCGCGTCCGGCACGATCAGGCCTATGAGATCCGTACGCCGGGACGCCATCGCCTGGGCGACCCGGTCGGGCCGGTACCCCAGCTCCTTGATCGCGGCGAGGACACGCTCGCGCGTGGCCGGGGCGACCGGCCGGGGTCCGTTGTTGATGACATAACTGACTACGGCGGTGGACGTTCCCGCCAGTCGCGCCACGTCATCCCTGGTTACCTTGGCCACGCGCGGAGTCTACGCGGATGGACCCGCTCTGGGCAGGGCGTGAAGGAGGCACTGTGCCCCCGCGAAGGCCTACCGGGAGGTAGCCGGTGCGGGAGCCATGCCCAGGCGGAGAACCCGCTATGCCTCGGCCGGTACCTCGGAGGCGTCCAGGGCGGCGCTGTCGTCCGCATCCTCCGTGTTTGCCTGGCCGGAAGCACCGGTCGCGGCGCCCTTGGCCTTGGCGTCGTCGCCCGCGCCGACGCTGCCCTTCTCCGGCGTAACGAATCGATAACCGACGTTCCGTACGGTCCCGATCAGCGACTCGTGCTCGGGTCCGAGCTTCGCGCGCAGCCGTCGTACGTGGACGTCGACCGTCCGGGTGCCGCCGAAGTAGTCGTACCCCCAGACCTCCTGGAGGAGCTGCGCGCGGGTGAAGACGCGGCCGGGGTGCTGGGCGAGGTACTTCAGGAGCTCGAACTCCTTGAAGGTGAGGTCGAGGACCCGGCCCTTGAGCTTGGCGGAGTAGGTCGCCTCGTCGACCGACAGGTCGCCGTTGCGGATCTCCATGGGGGAGTCGTCGTTGACGATCTGCTGGCGGCCCATGGCCAGACGCAGGCGCGCCTCGACCTCCGCCGGTCCGGCGGTGTCCAGCAGTACGTCGTCGATGCCCCAGTCGGCGGTGACGGCCGCGAGGCCGCCCTCGGTCACGACGAGGATGAGCGGACAGCCGGGCCCCGTGGAGCGCAGCAGCTGGCACAGGCTGCGGACCTGCGGCAGATCACGGCGCCCGTCGATGAGGATGACGTCGGCACCCGGGGTGTCGACGAGGGCGGGGCCTTCCGCCGGAGCCACACGCACGTTGTGCAGGAGCAGGCCGAGGGCAGGCAGCACCTCCGTCGATGGCTGGAGGGCATTGGTCAGGAGCAGCAGAGAACTCATATGTCTGGTTCCTCCTCGGTCCCGCGAGGTCACGGCTTTCGTATACAGGGGTATCCGAAAGCACAAAAGGACCCGGGGGCTGCATTGCCCGAGTCCTCTTCCGACGAGAATAGCCCACATGAGCATTGATCCGGCAGGTCGTGTGGCGCGTTCCACGGGGAGTCCGCACTCTGAGACGCGCAGACATGCACCTATACGGACGTTTCTGCACACCGACGACGGTGTGACGATCGATTCCGTATACGACCCGCCCTCCTTCGTATACGACGCCTCCCGGCCACCTGCGCATGACCTGGTGTTCGTGATCGCGCACGGCTTCACCGGCGATGTGGATCGTCCTCATGTTCGCCGGGTGGTGAACGTGTTGACGCGGTACGGCGCCGTGGTCACCTTCTCCTTTCGCGGCCACGGAGCCTCCGGCGGGCGCTCGACGGTCGGCGACCGCGAGGTGCTGGATCTGGCCGCCGCGGTGGGGTGGGCACGCGAACTCGGCCACGCGCGCGTGGCGACCGTCGGCTTCTCGATGGGCGGCTCGGTGGCGCTGCGGCACGCGGCGCTCTACCGGCCCGACGGCGGTCCGGACGGGCCGGGGCGCGAAGGGCGCACGGGGCGCGAGAGGCACACGGACGCGTACCCGGACGCGGTGGTCTCGGTGAGTGCGCCGGCCCGCTGGTACTACCGCGGCACGGCCCCCATGCGAAGACTCCACTGGCTGGTGACCCGGCCCGAGGGCCGCCTGGTGAGCCGCTACGGATTCCGTACGAGGATCCATCACCGCGAGTGGGACCCCGTCCCGCTCTCCCCGGTCGAGGCGGTCCCGGAGATCGCCCCGACCCCGCTCCTGATCGTGCACGGCGACCGCGACGGCTACTTCCCCCTCGACCACCCGCGGATGCTCGCGGAGGCCGCCGGTGACCACGGCGAGCTGTGGATCGAGCCCATGGGCCACGCCGAGCACGCGGCCGGCGACGAGCTGCTGGGCCGTATCGGGGACTGGGCTGTCACAGCGGGCGGCTAGCCTGGCCCCGTACACCATCGATCGATTGAGGAAGCGGATGCCAAAGGTCACGGTGCGCTACTGGGCCGCCGCGAAGGCCGCGGCCGGGATCGCCGAGGAGCCCTTCGACGCGGCCACGCTCGCCGAGGCGCTGGACGCGGCGCGCGAGCGACACCCCGGTGAACTGGTGCGCGTCCTGCGGCGATGCTCGTTCCTCGTCGACGGTGACCCCGTGGGCACCCGCGGACATGAGACGGTACGGCTGGCCGACGGCGGCACGGTCGAGGTGCTCCCGCCGTTCGCAGGAGGGTGATGATGACGAACCAGCCGTACGACGACTACGAGCAGTATCCGCAGCAGGGCTGGCCGGCCCAGCACGGTTACGACGAGGACGCCCAGGCAGCCCAGCAGCACACCCAGCAGTGGCAGGGCCAGACCTGGGACACCCAGGTGCACCGACCGGTCCAGTCCGCGCCGGAGACGGCGTACCTGCCGCAGCAGGACTACGAGGGCGAGCCCCAGGGGTACGCCCCCGGCTACGGGCCCGCGCAGGGGGCTCCGGGGGCCGGCGCGTACGGCCCCGCGGCGTACGGTTCCGCGCCGGCTTCTTCCGACCGCGCGGGTCATGGTCATGCGTCGGCGGCTCCCGGCTCTGCCGGGTACGGTTCCGCGCCGACTTCTTCCGACCGTGCCGGTCATGGTCATGCCTCGGCGGCTCCCGGTCCCGGAGGTCACGGGCCAGGCCCGATGGCCCCTGGCCCCGCCGGTCACGGATCTGCGCCGATGGCTCCCGGCTCCGCAGGCCACGGGTTTGCGCCGACGGCCTCCGGCCACGCCGGGCACGCTCACGCCCCGGCGAGTGGGAGCCCCGTCCATGGGGCCGCCCAGGCACATCCCGGCGCCGCCGCGCACGGGTCCGTTCCGGCGGACCCCGCTTCCGACCCCTCCGGCTACGGCCCCGCCACCCTCGCCGGCAACGCCCGCGTCACCGACGCCCAGCGTGCCCGCCTCGAGGGCCGCTCCCCGATCATCGAGCCCGGCATCCAGCCCGCCGCCCTCACCGCGCTGCTCGGCCTGCTGCTCTCCGGAACGGCGGCCGTCGGCTCGTACGCCCTCCTCGTGCCCCTCGTCGTCCTCCAGGCGGTCACCGCGGCCGGCTGGTTCCGGCTGAACGGCATGTGGCCCGCCCGCCAGGGCATCGCGCTGGCGTTCCTCGGGGCGCTGGTGGCGGACGCGGCACTCCTGGCGGCCGGCCGGGAGAACGCGCCCGCCGCGATCCTCGGCACTCTCGGCGTCTGGGTTCTGCTCAGCCTGGTGATGCAGCTCCGCTCGCACGCCGACCCCGACGAGCGGATGTACGGCCTGATGGCGACCGTCGCCTCGGCCGCCCTGGCGATCGTGGCGACCGGCCACCTCGCGGCGGACCCGGACGCGGTGACGGTCGGCGCGGCCGCGGTGGCGGTCGCGGTCCTGGCCCGCGCGCTGCCCCTGCCGACCCCGGCCTCGGTGGTCGTCTCCCTGCTCGCTGCGGCGGGCGCGGGCATCGCGGTCGGCGGGATGACGGGGCTCGGCGCGAAGGGCGCCCTTCTCGGCGCGGGCGCCGCGGTGTGCGCGCTGATCGGCCACCGGGTCGCGAGCTACGACTACCCGTCCCGCTTCGTGCACTTCACGGCGGGCGTGGCGCTGCCGCTGGCCGCGGCGGCTCCGGCGGTGTACGTGCTGGGCCGGACGATCGGCTAGGTCGGCCCAGGCGTCTCGGTCCACAGGCAGAAGGGGTGCCCGGACGGGTCGAACAGGACCCGGACGTCGTCCTGCGGCTGGTACTCGGCGAGCCGCGCCCCTTCCGCCACCGCCCGCGCGGTCTCGGCCGCCAAGGCGTCCGGGCCCGCCGTCGACCTCGATGTCCAGGTGCAGCATCATCTGCTGATCGCCCGGCGTGCGGGTGGGCCACACGGGCGGCACGTACTCGGCTTCGGTCTGGAAGGCGAGGGAGGTGCCCCCGATGCCGGGCGGCGGTCCGAGGAGGACCCAGTGCGGCTCCTCGGCGCGCACCACGTACCCGAGGAGGCGCTGGTAGAAGGCGGCGAGCTCGTGCGCGTCGTGCGTGTCGAGGACGACGGTGGACAGCCTCACGGAAGCAGACATGGGGGCCTTCCTACTGCCGCCGCTTCTTTCCGTCCAGCTCGTCCCACCACTCGTCGGACTTCGGGTCGCCGGAGGGGTCGTCCCACCAGCGGTCGTCGGGCCCGCGCCGGTTCGCGACGATCGCGGCGAGCGGGGGGATCACCATGGCCACCACGCACATTCCCACGGCCGCCGGTACCGACCAGAGCCGCACGACCCCCCAGGCCAGGACGAACAGCCCGATGCACGTGCCCATCATGGCGAAGTAGACATGCCGCCGTCGCGCCAACATAGGTCCAGCGTAGGCCTGGAAAGGCCGGAGGGCCGTACCCCTGGGGTACGGCCCTCCGGTGTCGGTCAGGTGCCTCAGACCGCGATCGCGACCTCGGCCAGGCCGCCCTGCTGGGCGACGACCGTGCGGTCGGCGGTGGCGCCGGGGACCAGGGCGCGGACGGTCCAGGTGCCCTCGGCCGCGTAGAAGCGGAACTGGCCCGTCGCGGAGGTCGGGACCTCCGCCGTGAACTCGCCGGTCGAGTCCAGGAGGCGGACGTAACCCACCACAGGCTCGCCGTCACGCGTCACCTGACCCTGGATCGTGGTCTCACCGGGCTTGATCGTCGAGGCGTCCGGGCCGCCGGCCTTCGCTCCACACATGTCGTTCTCCAAAGAGGGGTCTGACCGGAAGGAAGGCCGGTCGGGTTGGACGGGTGTCTTACTTGTTGGCGCCGAGCTCGATCGGAACGCCGACCAGGGAGCCGTACTCGGTCCAGGAGCCGTCGTAGTTCTTGACGTTCTCGACACCCAGCAGCTCGTGCAGCACGAACCAGGTCAGGGCCGAGCGCTCACCGATACGGCAGTACGCGATGGTGTCCTTGGCGAGGTCGACCTGCTCCTCGGCGTAGAGCTCCTTGAGCTCGTCGTCCGACTTGAAGGTGCCGTCGTCGTTGGCGTTCTTCGACCACGGGATGTTGCGGGCGGACGGGACGTGGCCCGGACGCTGCGACTGCTCCTGCGGCAGGTGGGCCGGGGCGAGCAGCTTGCCGGAGAACTCGTCGGGGGAACGGACGTCGACCAGGTTCTGCGAACCGATGGCCGCCACCACGTCGTCGCGGAAGGCGCGGATGGACTTGTCCTGCGGCTTCGCCGTGTAGGTCGTCTCGGCCCGCTCCGGGACCTCCTCGACCAGCTCGCGGGCGTCCAGCTCCCACTTCTTGCGGCCGCCGTCGAGAAGCTTGACGTTCTCGTGGCCGTACAGCTTGAAGTACCAGTAGGCGTAGGACGCGAACCAGTTGTTGTTGCCGCCGTAGAGGATCACCAGGGTGTCGTTGGCGATGCCCTTCGCCGACAGGAGCTTCTCGAAGCCCTCCTGGTCGACGAAGTCGCGGCGGACCGGGTCCTGCAGGTCCTTGGTCCAGTCGATGCGGATCGCGTTGCGGATGTGGTTCTTCTCGTAGGCGGACGTGTCCTCGTCCACCTCCACGATCGCGATGTTCGGGTTGTCGAGGTTGGCCTCGACCCAGTCGGCATCGACCAGGACGTCGCTGCGGCTCATGCTCTTTCTCCTCCGGGGCAGTTGCGGCGGGGCGTGCGGAAGGGTGCGCGGGGCGCACGGATGCCTGAGAGTGCCAGGGCAGGGGGATGCGGAGGTCGGTGCCGTCCGCTCAGAAGGGGCGACAGAGCATGGCGGCGACGCGGCACAGGTCTACTGCCCGCCGCTTCGTGAGATCCGCCTGTCGCTTCATAGTGGTCGATCGTAGGGACGGACATACCGGCATGTCACCGGTGTGTCGCATACTGAGATGCGATCGTCCGGAATGTGGGACCAGGAAGCCGCCCGGGCCGTGGTCCCACGGTTCCCGGGCGGGTGTGTCGCCCTCACGCCTACGCTACGGACGTCACCGTCTCGCCTGTCGGACGCGCGGCGTCCGGCGTACGCGTCCGGCGTCGGGGTACGGGGTACGGAGTACGGCCCGACGCTCGTCCTACCCGGCGAGCTTGACGTCCGAACCCTTCACGGCGATCTCCACACCGTCCGCACCCGCTTCGACCTTGTCGAGCTTGATACCGCCCGGCAGGCCCTCGATCTTCTGGTCGAAGTCGGCGATCGAACGGACGTCGGAGTCGGCGAGGGTGATGTTGCCGAAGCTCGGGATCGAGTCGGCGTGCACCCGTACGGTGTCCCCGTCCACGACGCTGACGGTGCTGAGCACGGAGACGGGCTGCTCCAGGGCGCTGACCTTGATGTCGACCTTGATCTTGCCGTTGCCGCCGTCGGAGAGACCGACGACCTTGGCGGTGACGCCCAGCGGGAGCTGGGTCTCCTCCGACCTGGCCGCCTTCAGCAGCTGGTCGTAGGCGATCGCCGCCGTGCCGGCGGCGGTGGAGGCGGTGGCGGAGCTGTAGTCGCCGGAGAACGCGACGC
The DNA here is from genome assembly GCF_030816965.1 of Streptomyces canus. Taxonomy (NCBI): domain Bacteria; kingdom Bacillati; phylum Actinomycetota; class Actinomycetes; order Kitasatosporales; family Streptomycetaceae; genus Streptomyces; species Streptomyces canus. The sequence goes on along the minus strand of NZ_JAUSYQ010000002.1, from coordinate 4,677,857 downwards.
CCTTCATGGCGGCGTTCAGGTCGTCGATGCGGATCGTGCCGCCGCTGGTCCCGGTGTCCGCGTCGTAGTCCTTCATCCCGACCTCGACGTCGTCGAGCTCACCGCCGGCCACCTGGGTCAGGAACGGGAACCCCTTGATGTCCACGCTCGGCGTCGTGGTCAGCCCCTCCTGCGTCTTCAGCCGGTCCGCGACCTCGCCCTCCGCGAAGTGGACCGCCAGACGATCGGCGGCGACGAACAGCCCGCCGAGAATCACGGCGGTGATCAGAAGTATTCGCAGGGCGCGCATGCGGTGGGTCCCCCCGGGGCGGCGGTCTTGTCGACGGACGGGTGGCCGTCCAGCGTGAGACTAACCCCGCCGGGTAAGACGCCCGGCAATTTGTCGATCACCTGTGACAGGCCGCGGTCCCGCTCGGTGTCCGCTCAGTAGACGAGCGCCTGCGTCTCCTCGGCGAGCGCCTCCTGGACGAACACCTGTGCCCCCGCGATCCGTACGCCCTCGATGACGTCCTTCTCCGTGATGTCCCGGCGGGCCGCGCACTGCGTGCACAGGGTGAGCCGTCCGCCCGCGAGGATCGAGTCCAGCAGGTCGGGCAGCGGGGCCGCGTGCGGCAGCTCGAACTCGGCGGCCCGCCCCGGCAGCGCGAACCACGCCGACTCCCCGGTCAGCCACAGCGAGACGTCCACCCCACTGGCCACGGCCACCGCCGCCACGGTGAACGCCTGCGAACAGCGCTCGGGGGCATCGGCCCCGGCGGTCACCTTGATCACGAGCTTCTTCGCCATGCCGGCAGCGTAGTGCGTACGGCGGTCACGTCGTCGCGACGCAACCCGGACGGCGGCGCGTGCCGGGACGTTGCCCACGTGTCCGGATCGTGATCAAGTCGGCGTACAACCCTGGGTGTTGACCAGCAGTCTCCTGTGGAGCGTGCATACGGAATGCGCGCTTCACGTCTTGTGGGGAACGCGTTGGAAGTACTCGAAGTGCCCGAAGAGCCCGAGATACCCGAAGAGAGACCCCGTGCGCGTCGCCGGGGCCGTACGACACTGCTGATCGTCGCTGCGGCCGTACTCGGTGTCGTCGCCGGGACGTGCACGGGATACCTGATCCAGACCGACCGCGAGCCGACGAAGCTGGCCTCGCTCTCCCAGCCGGCGCTGGCACAGGCCAAGGGCCCGGCGCCCGAGCCGCTGCCCGCCTCCCAGGACCGCCGCGTGAAGACCGACGGCGACCTGCGCAAGCTGCTGCTGAAGAAGCCGGCCGGGGCGAAGACCGGCGACTGGGTCAGTGACGACCGCTGGTTGACGCTGGCCGAAGTCGCGGAGACGGCCGACAAGCCGGGCGGGGCGTTCGGCGACCTCGTCTCCAAGGAGTTCCGCCGCGCGGCGGACACCGGCTGGCGGGTCGGCAGCACCTACGGCGTCGAGATCCGCCTCGTGCAGTACAGGCAGGAGGAGGCGCCGGAGGCCTCCGACGCGGCCGACGGCGAGAACTACTACGAGGACTCCAAGGCCGGAACCGACAGCTGGTCGGTGCCGGGCAGCGGGAACGCCACGGCGTACGTCCACACGAGGCCGGACACCGAGCCCGGTTATCTGCCGCAGTACAACGCCGCGGCCGTCGCCTGGCGTGGGGACATCCTCATGAAGATCTTCGTCTGGGACACCAAGCCCATATCGAAGGCGAAGATCATGGATCTGGCCGAGCGGCAGGTGAAGAAGCTGTGAGCGAGAGCGAGAACCAGCAGGTGGGTGAGGTCGGCCCCGCCGAGCTCACCGCCTCCGTCGAGCCCGTCGAGCCGGGGGCGCCTGCCGCGAAGCCCGTTCGCCGTGGCCGCGTCGCCGCAGTCGTCGGGTCCGTGGTGCTGGTCGCCGCCGTCGTCGTCGGGGTGGGCTGCACCGTGGTCACCGTCGACGGTGCCGACCGTGACGCGGGTGCTCCCGTGTGGAAGTTCCCGAAGGGCGGGTCCGCCAAGGCGACGGCGGCGCCCGTGAAGGGGCTCGCGGGGATGCTCGTGCCGTACGGCGCCGACGGGTGGAGCCGTGGGCCCGACATCGGGGAGTACGGCTACGAGGCCCAGCTCAGCGGGGCCGAGGCCACCGCCCTGAGCAAGGAGTCGCTGAGCGGGCTGCCCCGGACCCAGCGCAAGGCGCTGGAGAAGCAGATCGACAAGCAGCGCCTCACGGGCATCGCGATGCGCAGTTACGTCAGCACCGACCAGCTCTCCTCCGTCTACACGGACAAGGCCTCCACGGTCACCATCGAGCTGAGGCAGCTGGACAACAAGGCGGCCGCGCGCGGGATCACGGAGTTCCAGAACGACTTCCTCGACGCGCTCGGCGACGTCCTGCGCGACGGGCCTCGGATCGAGGGTCACAAGGACGCGCGCTGTTTCCTGACGCCCAAGGACGCCGACACCAAGCTGGACTCGATGTTCTGCTTCGCCCTCCAGGGAAACGTCCTGGTCGACTTCACCGCCGACAGCGCCAGGCCCATGCAGCAGAGGGGGATCTCGATGCTCCTGCGTGAGCAGCTCGACCGGATCGCGGAGCCGGGGGAGTCGGTATGACCGACCAGACGGAAGAAAAGCCGGACCTCGTGCCGTCGCCGCGTCCCGACGCGCCGTCGTCCCACGCCCCCTCGTCCGAGCCGGCGCCCGAAGCGGTGGCCGTACTCGACGTGCCCGGCACCGCGCCCCTCTCCGCACCGGAGCCCGCACCCGCCTCCGTCCCGAAGGACCGCCGTGTCCTGCGGGCGACCCTGCGCTGGACCGCCGCGGTGCTCACCTTCGCGGTGATCGGAGCCGGTACCGCGTACGGGATCTCGGGGATGGAGCGGACGGACCTGCCGGGACTGGCGACGAGGGCGGACGGGCGGTGGGTGTATCCGACGCTGACGAAGGCGCCGTTGCCCTCCGGAAAGCCGGGACCGTTCGCCACGGAGAACAAGGCCGGCAGTCACTACGCCGATCTGCGGTCCCTGGTGCTGCCCGCACCGAAGGGAGCGACCGAGGACAAGGCGCTGCGCGGCACGGACGGCTGGCTCGCGGCGAAGGACCTCCTCGCGGAGTACGGCGAGAAGGAGGACCGCGAGGAACTGGGGGACAAGCTCTCCGACAACGGTCTGCGGCACATAGCGGCCCGCGGCTGGACCACCCCGGACGGTACGCACACCCGGATCTACCTGCTCCAGTTCGACACCGCGGCCGTCGTGGACGACCTGTTCGGCAAGGACATCGCCCCGTACGGCAGCCCCGGCTACGAACTGCGCGACGCCGCCACGTCCGTCTCCGACGAGCACTTCCCGAGCGCGGCCCGGATCCAGGACATCACCGCTTCCGTCTACATCGAGTCCAAGCCGTACGGCAGCGAACAGACCCGGCACGCCTACCTGTCCTCCGGCGACGTACTGGCCCTGGTCGTCCAGTCCCGCAAGGGCGCCGCGAACCCCGTCCCCTTCCAGCAGACCGTGACCCTCCAATCCCAGCTCCTCGGCTGAGGAGACCTCTACGGACCCCCGGGCCCCGGCCGCGTAAGCTGGGGCCCGGCCCGTGTACATGCACCGCACCACGCTCATCCGAGGAGCACCCCGTGGATATCTTCTTCGAAGCCCTGCTGGTCCTGGTCTGCGTCGGCGTTCTCGCCTTCGCCGGGCTGACCGTGAAGAAGCTGTACCAGGGCCAGCGCTGACCCCCCGCTAGGAACCGCCACTCATGATCGAGATCCCGTCCGACCTCCACAAGGACCTCGTCCCGCTCGCCTTCCTGCTCGGCAACTGGGCGGGCGCGGGCGTGTACGACTTCCCGGGCTCGGAGAAGTGCAACTTCGGCCAGGAGGTGACCTTCGGCCATGACGGCCGGGACTTCCTGGAGTACGAGTCCCACACCTGGGTGCTGGACAACGACGGCAACAAGGTCCGCCCGCTGGAGTCCGAGCACGGCTTCTGGCGCATCGACGCCGACCGCAAGGTCGAGGTGACGATGGTCCGCGACGACGGCGTCGTCGAGATCTGGTACGGCGAGATGGCCGACCAGAAGCCGCAGATCGACCTGGTGACCGATGCCGTCGCGCGTACGGCCGCCTCGGGGCCGTACAGCGGTGGCAAGCGCCTGTACGGCTACGTCAAGAGCGACCTCATGTGGGTCGGCGAGAAGCAGACCCCCGAGGTCGAGCTGCGCCCCTACATGTCGGCCCACCTGAAGAAGGTCGTCACCCCGGAGGAGGTCGAGCGCTGGGCCAAGGCCCTGCCCGACGACCTTCCGGACGACGGGATCGCCTTCTTCAAGTAAGCCTTCCGCCGAGTGGGTCCTAGACTTTCCGGTGTGGTGAGCACCGATTGGAAGAGCGACCTCAGGCAGCGCGGCTACCGGCTGACCCCGCAGCGCCAGCTTGTCCTCGAAGCTGTGGACACCCTGGAGCACGCGACCCCCGACGACATCCTCACGGAAGTGAAGAAGACGGCGTCGGGGGTCAACATTTCCACGGTCTACCGGACCCTGGAGCTCCTGGAGGAGCTCGGTCTGGTCAGCCACGCCCATCTCGGGCACGGGGCGCCGACGTATCACCTCGCCGACCGCCACCACCACATCCACCTGGTCTGCCGCGACTGCCAGAACGTCATCGAGGCCGACATCAAGGTGGCCGCCGACTTCACCGCGAAGCTCCGGCAGGAGTTCGGCTTCGAGACCGACATGAAGCACTTCGCGATCTTCGGCCGCTGCAAGGACTGTTCTCTCAAGGCTTCAACTACCGAGTCGTAGGCTTAGTCATATGAAGAGCCCTCTGCTGTCCCTGCCCGGTGCCGTCCCCGCCGAGGGCGTGGACGAAGGCGTTGCCGCGCACTACGGCGACCTGTTCCGCGAGCAGCGCGCCCTCGCCGAAGGCGCCGGATTCGTCGACCTCTCGCACCGCGGGGTCGTGTCCGTCACCGGCGACGACCGCCTCAGCTGGCTGCACCTGCTGCTCACCCAGCATGTCAGCGACCTCCCGACCGGCCAGGCCACCGAGGCGCTCATCCTCTCCGCGCACGGACACATCGAGCACGCCCTGTATCTCGTCGACGACGGCACGACCGTCTGGGCGCACGTCGAACCCGGCACCCAGGGGGCACTGATCGCCTACCTGGAGTCGATGAAGTTCTTCAACCGGGTCGACGTCGCCGACCGCACGGACGAGTTCGCCGTCGTCCACCTTCCCGCCGGTTCCATCGCCGAGGTGCCGGAGGGGGTCGTCGTACGCGAGACGCCGTACGGCCGTGATCTCTTCCTGCCGCGCGCCGACCTGGAGTCGTACGCCGAGAAGTCCGGACCCGCGATCGGCCTGCTCGCCTACGAGGCGCTGCGGGTCGAGCACCACCGCCCACGCCTCGGTTTCGAGACCGACCACCGCACCATCCCGCACGAGCTCGGCTGGATCGGCACCGCGGTGCACCTCCAGAAGGGCTGCTACCGGGGCCAGGAGACCGTCGCCCGGGTGCAGAACCTGGGCAAGCCCCCGCGGCGCCTGGTCTTCCTGCACCTGGACGGCAGCGAGGTGCATCTGCCGCCCGCCGGGACCGACATCCGGCTCGCGGACGAGGGGCCCGACGGCCGCAAGATCGGTTTCGTGACCACGTCCGTACGGCACCACGAGCTCGGCCCGGTGGCGCTCGCCCTGGTCAAGCGGAACGTGCCCCTGGACGCGCGCCTCGTCGCCGACACGACGGCCGCGGCCCAGGAAGTGGTCGTGGAGCCGTAGGACCACCGCGAAGGGTCACATCTCCAGCAGGACCGTGAACGGGCCGTCGTTCGTCAGGGACACCCGCATCCGCGCACCGAAGCGACCGGTGGCCACCGTCGCTCCCAGGGAGCGGAGCTGGGCGACGACCTCGTCGACGAGCGGCTCGGCGATGTCGCCGGGGGCGGCGGCGTTCCAGGTGGGGCGGCGGCCCTTGCGGGCGTCGCCGTACAGGGTGAACTGGCTGATCACGAGCAGCGGGGCGTCGATGTCGCTGCACGACTTCTCGTCGTGCAGCATGCGCACCGACCAGAGTTTGCGGGCGAGTTGGGCCGCCTTCTCCTTGGTGTCCTCGTGGGTGACCCCGACGAGGACGCACAGTCCCTCGCCGTTGATCTCCCCGACCGTCTCACCGTCGACGACGACGCTCGCGCCGTCCACCCTCTGCACCACTGCACGCATGTGCCCATCATGCCGGTCGCGCAGGAAGTACCCGTGTTCGGGTTTATTTTTGATCCTTAACCCCTCATCTGGGGCCGTTCGGGGGCACTCGGTCACATAGCGGCCACTTGGGGTGGCACGATGCTTCCACACGCCGGTCGAGGGGACGGTAGAAGCGCATGAGCACACCGAGTACCGGGCAACTGGGGCCCGTCCGCGTTGCCCACAGGGCGGAGCCGGAGACAGCCCGGCCGCCCGCGCAGCGTACGGACAGCCACCCGCTGCCCCCAGATCCGACCGAACATGATCTCGCCTCGCTGAGCCTGCCCGAGCTGCGCACTCTGCGCCGGGACGCCCAGCGGGACGAGGCCGACCTCAGCTATGTCCGACGGCTGCTGCAGGGCCGTATCGACATCCTCCGCGCGGAACTGCTGCGCCGGTCCCCGACGGGCGCGGACTCGGTGCTCGAACGCCTCCCCGAGGCCTCGGTGGTCGACCGGCTCCCGGAGATCCTCACCGACGCCCCGGCCCGCCACCGCTCCTCGGCCCGCCACGTCACGCTGGGCACCCCGCACAGCGAGGAGTACCGGCTGCTGGCCGCCGAGACCCTCGCCGAGGTCGAGCTGTCGGACCTCTCCGCGCGGACCGACCTGGAACTGAGCACCGCGATGGGCCGGCTCGTGCGGTACGAGCAGCAGGTGTCCGGACGGCGGCAGCGGTTGCAGCGGACAGCGGACGAGTGCAGCGGGGAGATCGCGCGGCGGTACCGGGAGGGCGAGGCGCAGGTGGCGGATCTGCTGACCTGAAACGTCGCGACGGGGCCTGGCAGAAAATCGAGGCGACACCTCATCCCCTCCCGCCTACCGTGGCCCCATGAGTGCCCCCGCCGACATAGACGTCCGTCCGGTCACCGAGGCCGAGCATCCCGAATGGCTGCGTGCCGTGCATGCCGGGTTCCTGCTGGAGCCGGCGGTGTCGGAGACGGAACTGGAGGCTCGCAGAAGCCAGTTCGAGCCGGGGCGGCTGCTCGGGGCCTTCGACGGGGACCGTTGCGTGGCGACCTTCCGGTCCTTCGCGCAGGAGGTGACGGCCGTCGGTGGTGAGTACGTGGCCGCCGACGCGATCACCGCCGTCACCGTGACCGCCACCCACCGCCGGCGCGGGCTGCTGACCCGCATGATGAGCCAGGACCTCGCCGCCGCGAAGGAGCGCGGAGACGTCCTGGCGACGCTGATCGCCGCCGAGCACCGGATCTACGGCCGCTACGGCTTCGGCCCCGCCACCTCGGCCGCCGAGTGGACGATCGACGTCCCGCGCGCCGGCCTCGACCCCTGTGGCCCGGATCTGGACGGCGGCCGTATCGATCTGGTGGAGCCCGGCGACGTACGCAAGCTCGGGCCGGAACTGCACGACCGGATGCGCCGTGCCATGCCGGGGGTGATCAGCCGGGACGACTGGTTCTGGCAGCTCAAGACGGGGGCCGTACGCCCCGACCCGAAGTGGACCGAGCCGTTCTTCGCCGTGTACCGGGCGGCGGACGGCACGGTGGAGGGGCTGATGGCGTACGAGGTGGACGACAAGTGGGCGGACATGCAGCCGTTGAACACGGCGAGCGTGCGGAGCCTGATCGCCTCGACCCCGGCCGCCGAGCGAGCCCTGTGGCACTACCTGTGCTCGATCGACTGGGTCGTGCAGGTCAAGAGCGGCTGGCGGGCCCCCGACGACCTGCTCCCGCTCCTGCTGCCCAATTCCCGGGCGGCCAGGATCACCATGCAGTCGGACTGGCTGTGGGTGCGGATCCTGGATGTCGTACGGGCCCTGGAGGCGCGGACGTACGAGGGGGAGGGCGCGCTGGTGCTGGAGGTCGTGGACGGATCCGGGGTGGCCGGCGGCCGGTACCGGCTGGAGGCCTCGCCCGACGGGGCCACCTGCACGGAGACGACTCGGAGCGCCGATCTCACGCTGGACGTACGGGAGTTGGCGACGCTGTGGCTCGGTGACGAGTCGGTGGCACGGCTCGTGGCGCTCGGGCGAGTGCGGGAAGAACGAGCGGGCGCCGGCCGGGGGGCCGACGCCCTGCTGCATACATCCAGGCGTCCTTGGTGCCCGGACATGTTCTGACGTTCCCTTCTGGCGGGGACGGTGGGCTGTTGCCTCGCATCCGTAGCGAGCTGTTCAGTTGTGGCTGTTCGTTGTTGCTGTTCAGTTGTGGCTGTGCGGTGTGTGCAGCTGGCGCTGCTGTTCAGTTGTCGGTGTTCAGTTGTGACTGTGCAGACCGACCGGGCTCCCGGCTCCCCTCCGGAAGGGAGCCCGATCAGCCGGATCCTGGGCCCGGCGGGCGGGAGTCATCCGGACTGGGCGAGCAGCATCACGAGGATGACCGCTCCGATGCCACCGATCGCGACGTTCTTGGACTTGACGCCGATGGTCAGCGCGACGAACGCCACGATGCCCATCGCACCCCACTTCCACTGCACGAGTGCCTCGAAGCCGACGGCAAGGGCGGCGATGGCGATTGCGATGAACGGCATGACGGTCCCCCCTTCGGGACGGTGGCCCCTGTCGGCCGCCGAGTTGGCCAACCCTGTGAAGTTTTGACCATGTTTCTCAAGGTTGCTCAAGTTGGCGACCAACTTCTCTGTACTTATCTCCGCTTGGATGCGGCTCATAACCACCTTCCGGTGAACTGCCCAAAGATGGCGGGAAGTTGTAGTGTTTGGTCGTGGACCCGAAACACGCCTCCGTCAATGGACGGAAGAGGTCGCAGCGGCCACACACGTCACCTCGCGAGGTGGCCGACGAGCTCCGCGCCCGGATCCGGTCCGGCAGGCTGCGGGCAGGTCAACGCATGCCCACACAGGCGCGGCTGGCCGACGAGTTCGGCGTCGAGCGCGGGGTCGTACGGCAGGCGCTGTACCTGCTGCAGACGGAACACCTGCTCACCGACGTCTCCAAGGGAAGCCCGGCGACCGTCGCCCCCGACCTGGGGCTCAGCGGGGCGCTCACCGGCCCCGGAGCCGTGCCGCAGCCCACGATGGTCGCCCTCGGCCCCCGGATCGCCACCGCCTTCGCGGCCCCGCACGTCGAGATAGACGCCTTGTGCCTGACGTCGGTGTCCCTCAACCTCGCCATCGGCGAGGGGTTGCGCCAGATCCACGCCGGGCGACTGAATCCGGCCAAGATCGACGTCCGCGTCCTGCTGCCGGGCCGGGACATCGACCTCGCCTTCCCGGTGTCGGTCGAGGACCGTGGCGACGACGACCCGGTCCACGAGCGCTGGCTGGCCCAGCGCAACGCGCAGGGCCAGGTCCTCCGGCACAACCTCCTGGCCCTGCGTGCCACGCACGACATCGACGTCCGCGTCTCCTTCCGCGCCCTGCCCTTCACACCACCGGTGAAGCTCTACCTCCTCAACGGCATGGAGGCGCTGTTCGCGTACTACACGCTGACGCGCCGCAAGGAGGAGATCGACCACGAGCACCTGGAGCTGTACGACTCCGAGGGCACCCAGTCGATGCTGTTCGCCTTCGAACAGGGCGCCGGCCTGCGGGACACGACCTTCGTGGAGCAGTCCCACCTGTGGTTCAACGCACTGTGGGAGACGATCAGTTCGGAGCTGGCGCTCACGGGCTGAGGTCTCCCACAGTGGCGTATCCGGGCGCGTTCGGGTCACAGGGCGGGCCCCGCGACCAGCAGAGCGAGCACCACGGCCCCGGTCGAACTGATCGCGGGGTTCTTGGCCTTGATGCCGATGGTGAGCAGGAGCATCCCGATGATGCCGCTGGCGCCGTACTTCCACTGCAGGGTCTGCTCGACGCCGACCACGAAGACGGCGGAGAGGAGAGCGAGGGCCGGCATGTTGGTTCCCCCTTCGGACTGCGGGCGGGCGAGGCGGGCGAGGAGGTAAAGCTTCCGCCAACTCATCCAAGTTGGCAACCAACTCTGCCTATGTTGTCCCCACTTGGTGGGGGTTGATAAACAACTTCCAGACAACTCCCGATAGATGGATTGGAGTTGTAACGTTTGGTCGTGACCCAGGAGAACGTGGCAGTGAACGGCAGCAGAAGGCTCTCGCCCCAGGAAATCGCCGACACCCTGCGGGAACGCATCCGCATGGGCGACCTCAGGGCCGGCGACCGCCTCCCCACGCAGGCCGAACTCGCGGAGGAGTTCGGCGTGGAACGGGGCGCGGTCCGCCAGGCGCTGCGCGCACTGCAGGAGGACGGGTTGCTCAGCAATGTGAGCAAGGGGAGTCCGCCGCGGATCGCGGAACGGGTGCCCGGGCTGTCGGGGGAGCCGCAGCCGACGATGGTCGGCCTGGCCCCCCGCCTCACGGAGGCCTTCTCCAGCCCGCACGTCCGCATCGACGCGGCTTGCCTGACCGCGGAGACCCTGATGGTGGCCCTGAGCGAGCCGGTCCGCCTCATTCACGAGGGCCGGATCCACCCCGAGTCCATCGATGTCCGCATCCTGCTGCCCTCCCGCGACATCAACCTGGCCTTCCCCGTCCCGGTGGAGGCCCTTGACGACGACAACCCGGTCCACCAGCGCTGGCTGGAGATGCGCAACGCCCAGGGTCACGTCCTGCGACACAATCTCCGTTCCCTGCGCTCCTCCCACGGGATCGACGTCAAGGTCAGGTTCCGTGCCCTGCCGTTCACCCCACCGGTGAAGCTGTACCTGCTCAACCAGGCGGAGGCGTTGATCGCGTATTACATGGTGGCGCGCCGGGAGGAGGCCACGGATGCCGGAATGCTCGACATGTACGACGTTCTCGGCACTGAATCGCTCCTCTTCTCCTTCGACAAGAACGCCGGGCAACGTGACGCCGCGTTCGTGGAGCAATCGCAGAAGTGGTTCGACGCCCTCTGGGAAACCATCACGACGGACCTGACACTCTCCTAGTGACTCCTGAGACGACGCACACTGAACCGGTGACAGCAGAGACAGCACGACTCGCATCACTGGTCGCCTCCGCTCGGTACGTGCTCTGGGACATGGACGGGCCGATGTGCCGGTTGTTCGCGGGGTATCCGGCGCATGAGATAGCCGGGCAACTGGTCGCCATGATCGACGGGTTGGGCATGGGCGCCCTCCTGACCGAGCAGGAACGATCTGGCGACGATCCACACGTAGCGCTGCGTGGTGTCCATGAACGGCACCGCGGAAGCGATCTGGTTCTTGCGCTGGAGGAGTGGCTCACCCGGCGCGAACTGGAGGCCGTCTCGAAGGCGATGCCCACCCCGCATGCCGACCCGCTGATCAGGACGTGGTCGGCGCGCGGAGTCAGGTTCGCGATCACCACCAACAACGCCGGCCTCGCGGCAGCGGCATACGTCGAGAGCCGCGGACTGGTGGGCTGCTTCCCGTACGTCTACGGCCGCACGGCGAACCTCGATCTGATGAAACCGAACCCGCATTGCCTGGAAGAGGCCATCAAGGCCATGGGCGCCGTGCCGTCGGCCACGCTGATGATCGGCGACGCGGCCACGGACCTCGAAGCCGCGCAGCGGGCCGGAGTGTCGTTCCTGGGCTACGCGCGTAATGCGGGCAAGGAGCAAGTTCTGAGGGATGCGGGCGCCGAGGTCGTGGTGCGCTCGTTGGAGCAGGTGCTGGAGGTCCTGCGCAGCCTTTCCTGAGCTGCCGGGCGCACCATCTGCGCGTAACCGGTCCACCATGCCGTCCACCGCCTGTCCACTTTGATGAAGCTGATCAATTAACGGTCCAATTGGACTGGTTGCCTTGAATCTGGTTGTGCCCTGACCGCTTGATCGACTAACCCGCCTGTAAATATTGGGCTGTTGGCCGGGCCGGGTTGACTGCCTGTGGACTGAAAGCGGTTTGAGTGGCCGGTGAGGGAGGTACGGTCGCGGTGTGAGCGAAGAACGCGGCAAGGGAGCCACCATCCTGGCGACGCTGCGGTCGCGTATCTCCGGCGGCGAGTACCGGCCGGGGTACAACCTGCCCGCGCAGCGGGCTCTCGCCGAGGAGTTCGAGGTCTCGCGCGACACGATCCAGCGCGTTCTGGAGGAACTGAAGACCGAGGGCTGGATCGAGTCCCGTCAGGGCAGTGGCTCGAAGGTTCGAGTGACGCTCCCCATCCATGTGACGACGCAGCCGAAGGTGTCTCCTGGCCGTGTGGCGCTCGGACCTTTCGTCGCCCGCGCTTTCGCTCAGTCCGTCGTGGAGCTGGATGTCTTCACGTTCACCTCGGAGAGCCTTGACACCCAGGTGCGGGTGCAGGCCGATGGAATCCGCAACGGGCAGATTCCTGCCCCTGAGCGCATCGCGATCCGGATACTGCTGCCTTCCGATTCGGCCGAACTGCCGTATCCGCGGGCGAGAGTGCGGGACTCCACCGCCGACGTGGAGGAGCTGGATCGGATCCTCCAGGCACGTACGCGGGAGATCATCCGACGGCACACCTCCTCCCTGCGCGACGCCCTGCGCAACCTCAAGACGGATGGACTGGTTCCCGACGTGGTGGTCTCCGTGCGCGAGGTACCGCTCGTGCCGACCCACAAGCTGTATCTGCGGCGCGGTGTCGAAGGGCTGATCGGTCCGTACAAGATCGTGGAGCGCAGGATCCTGATGGACGACGACACCGAGATCGACGCCTGGGATGTCCTGGGACTGGGATCCACCCTGATACGGCATGTGCAGGACGACGGTGACCCCAACGCGACCGGATCGGTGTTCATGCGGAGCTGGCAGGACTGGTTCGACTCATGTTGGCACCGCTATGAACCGTCTTGACCGAGGTCGCTGTTCGTTACATAGCTCGAACGGTGTGACGCCCAGGAGTGAAGACTGTTTCATCTGGGTAGCCAGTCCCGAATAAGCCCCGTCGGGGTCGCTTGGGCACTACAGTGTGGTCCCTCTCGTGCTGCGCATGAAAATCGGAGGCGCCGCATAGTTGCTCAGGAGTGCCCGTGGGTGGTCCATCCGGGCCCGCTGCCGCGTTCGCGGGGCGGGCGGCCCGCGAGGCGCTCGGTGAGCTGGTCTCCCACGCCAGGTCCGCGGGGAGGCTCACCCGCGGTCACCACAACCTGAACTACATTGTTCCGCCGCCCTCCTGGCTTGATCAGCTGACGGATCTCAAGTTCATCATGGTGCGTGAGCGTCAGCGCTCCGCGTTGCCGGTGGTGATCCGGACCTGGCAGGACGAAGCGGAGATCCTCAAGGCGATCGGCGGCGTTCTCCCCCATGTGCCGCGGTGCCTGTCGAAGTACGGCGACATCGCGGTCATGAGTTACGTCGACGGCGTCCCTCTGTCGAGCGTCTGCCCCAACGGCAAGCCCGTGGACCAGCATCTGGTCCGGGCCCTCGCCGAACTGCTGGCGGACATGACACAGGTCGGCCGCAAGGAGCTGCCCCCCCTGCCGCAGTCCTGGCCCCGGTCCAGCCGGGACAGCCGGGCCTTTCTGCGCACGCTGGCCCTGGCCACGGAAACGCAGGTCCGCCAGCGCAACTGGGCCAGGTTCGGCGGACTGTTCGCGATGCTGGGCATCCCCGAGGACGCCATGGTGCGGTTCGCGCAGCGCGTGCCCGCGATGATCAGCCGCCCTTTCAGCCTCCTCCACACGGACCTGCACCGCGACAACGTCATCGTGTCGTACGAGTCGGGTCCCCCGCTGATCTGCGTCGACTGGGAACTTGCCACGTACGGCGACCCGCTGCACGACCTCGCCACCCATCTGGTGCGCATGGGCTACCCGAAGGGACAGTGGGACGAGGCTGTCCACACTTGGCGCTCGGCGATGGCACTGAGGCGCCCCAAGGCCGTCAACGGCCTGGAGCGCGACCTGCGGCACTATGTGGCCTTCGAGCGCGCCCAGTCGGTCTACCCGGACGTGATGCGCGCCGCCACATCTCTGGGTGAATCGTTCGACCAGAAGGACCTGGACGCCGCGACCGAGGCGGTGTACTGGGCGTTGCAAGCGGCCGAGGAGCCCCTTCGGCTGAAGAACGTTCCGGACGAGAAGGCCATCGAGCGCATTCTTTTCCGCTGGAACGTTTCCCACGGCAAGCGCCACAGCCGTGACCGTGCGGTCTCGTCGATCTCCTGGGTACGTGATCCCAGGGTCCCCGAGCATCCGAAGTTCCCGGCGGCGGCCGTGCAGGAAGCGCTCTTCGAGGAGGGCGCCGCCTCGGCCGACCGAGTGTTCAAGGGGACGGCACATCTCAGTACGGCGGTGCGGGTGGAAGGCGTGCCGTACCCGGTGATGGTGCGGCGCAAGGTGGGAGCCGGCAACTCACGGGAGCGTCGGTTCCTGAACGAGCACGTCGTGCTGCGGGCGATCGAGGACTCGGGCGTGGCGGTGCGCGCGCCGCGCGTACTGGCGTTGGGAACCAGTGAACTCGGAGACCAGTTCACCATCCACTCCTTCGAGGGTTCGGAGGGTGAGATCCGGTATCCCGATCACCCCGCGAGCGGTCTTCTGCCGCACGAGGCGGACGACCTCGTGAACCAGCTCCACGCCCTCACAGAGGTCGACTGCGCGAAGCTTGCGGAGGACAGGTACGCACCGGTCGCGGGGTTCCATGAGCAACTGTGCGGCGAACTGATCCGGATGGTGTCGGAACTGCCGAAGGAGACACTTCAGCTGGCGGGGCAACTCGGCCTTCCCACGAGCAGCTTCCGCCTCGAACAGCTTCTCCGCCGGCACGTGGTGACCCCTCGACGTGCCGTACTTCTCCACGGAGACCTCAACCCGTGGAACATGATCCGCCGGGAGGACGGCACGGGACTGACCCTGATCGACTGGGAGATGGCGATGGTGGGCGACCCTCTGTACGACCTCGTCCGCCACATGCACCTGACGCCGACCCTCCCCGAGATCCGAACGCGCATGTTCGACCGCTGGTCGCAGCTGCTGCCGGAGGACTGCACGAGGGGCTGGCGTCTCGACTGGCGCGTCTACCGCCGGATCGAGACCGTGCGCTCTGCATATGTGGACCTGGACCGGCTGGTGACCCGGGACAGTCTTGAAGCCCCCAACGTCAGCCGCGCGGTGGACACATACGCCATGACTCTGACCGCGGCCACTGCGACGCTGGGGATCAGGTCCAAGTCGACGGCCAAGCCGTACCTCGCGCTTGCGCTCCCGCATGTGGATCAGGAGAAGGCGCCGGCCGGGAGTCCCTCAGGGGCATGACCCAGAAGCCGGTCTGCGAGGCGACATGAGGTGTTTCGCGAGTTCGGCATCCCAGCTCACGGGCCGAGTGACCCAATTCCCGGTTCCTCACGCGATTGGCCCTCGTGCGCAAGGACGCACTGCCCTCGCCGCCGGCTGAGTGGTCGCGCAACGAGAGGGACAGCCGGGCCTGTCTGGACCCGCTCGTGCGGCATGCGAAGCAGCGGATGTTCATCCCCGACCGGACTGCGATGACCCTGTCCGCCGCCACGGGCTCTCTGGGGCTGCGCAGGCGTGTCGTGCCGAGGGCGCCCGCCTCGCTCAGGGCGTCCTGACTGCCGGCCCCGGTGCGTAGGCTCACGACCATGAATGACCTCGGCCTGCGCCAGCGCAAGAAGCAGCGGATGTACGAGACCCTGTCGGAGATCGCCATCCGTCTCTTCCTGGAGAAGGGCTTCGACGCCGTCTCCGTGGCCGAGATCGCCGCCGCCGCCGAGGTCTCCAAGCCCACCCTCTTCCGGTACTTTCCGGCCAAGGAGGACCTCGTCCTCCACCGGATCGCCGATCACGAGGACGAGGCCGCGCGGGTCGTGGTGCAGTCGGACGAGGCGCCCCTCGTCGCCCTGCGGCGGCACTTCCTCGAAGGGCTGGAGCGGGACGACCCCGTCACCGGGCTCAACGATCACCCCAATGTCCTCGCCTTTCACTCGCTTCTCTACGGCACCCCCGCCCTCGTCGCCCGTGCCCACGGGCACCTGGAGCGGCAGGAGGCCGCGCTCGCCGAGGCACTCGGCGGGGATCTCGACGCGCGGCTGGCCGCCGGGCAGATCATCGCCGTGCGGCGGATTCTCGCCATGGAGAACTGGCGGCGGATCTCGGCGGGGGAGCGCTCGGAGGACGTGCGGGGGGATGCCGTGGCCGCGGCCGAGCGGGCCTTCGGGGTGCTGGCGGACGGGTTGCCGTGGCTCACCTGAGTAAGATCGAGTAAAAAATTTAACCCGGTTTTATTTTCTCGCGTACGCTCGTCACCATGACGTCAGCCGACCCCGCTCCGAACCCCGCCCTGAAAGAGGCCCTCCACCGCGAGCGCATCCACCACGACCGTTGCCGCACCGCCCTCGCCGCCATGATCGACGGAGCCCAGGAGCAGGTCGTCGTCGGCGAGGACGTCTCCGCCTCCGGGGCGGACGCCGAGGTGCTCGGGTATCAGCTGCGTAGTCAGGCCAAGGAGATGCGGGAGCTGCCCGAAGGACCTCTGTTCTTCGGGAAGCTGGAGTTCGACCACGGCGATCATGCCGGGCAGGCGTATCACCTGGGCCGGCTGCGGATCACCGAGCATCCCGCCGCCCCGCCCCTCGTCGTCGACTGGCGCGCGCCCGTCTCCCGCGCCTTCTATCAGGCGAGCGCCCGCGATCCGCAGGGCGTCGCCGTGCGGCGGCGGTTCGGGTGGGCGCCGGGGAGCAAGGGGGAGTCCGCCGATCTCACCGGGCTGGAGGACGAGCACCTCCGGGACGGCGGGCCGCCGCAGGTCAGCGACATCGTCACCCGCGAGATCGAACGGCCCCGCGTCGGCCCCATGCGGGACATCGCCGCGACGATCCAGCCCGAGCAGGACGATCTCGTACGAGGGGACCTCGCCGTCTCCGTATGCGTCCAGGGGGCTCCCGGGACCGGCAAGACCGCCGTCGGGCTGCACCGGGCCGCCTATCTCCTCTACACGCACCCGCAGCGGATGCGGCGCGGCGGGCTCCTCGTCCTCGGGCCCAACCGGACCTTCCTCTCCTACATCGCGCAGGTGCTGCCCGCGCTCGGCGAGACCGGCGTACGGCAGTCCACACTGCAGGACGAGATCGCCCGCCACCCGGTCACCGCCACCGACGCCCACCCCACCGCCGTCCTCAAGCACGACCCCCGGATGGCCGCGGTGCTGCGCCGGGCGCTGTACGCACGCGTGTCGAGCGAGGGCGTCCACTCCCTCGACGTTCCGGATGGTTCGTACCGGTGGCGGGTCGGCGCGGAGGAACTCACGCGGATCGTGGCGGACGTACGACAGGAGGAGCCGCCGTACGGTATCGGGCGGGAGCGGGTGCGCAGCCGGGTGGTGCGGAGTGTGCAGCTGCAAGCCGAGCGGCGGGCCGGGCCGCAGAGCGGTGCGTGGGTGCAACGGGTCTCGCGGTCCCGGGTGCTCGGGGCGTTCCTCGACGCCGTGTGGCCCAAGGCGCGGCCCGAGGAGATCGTGGCCGAACTGCTCGGTGACCGCGAGGAGTTGGCGGCCGCCGCCGACGGGATCCTCGACTCCGAGGAGCAGAGGAACCTGCTGTGGACCAAGCCGCCGCGGTCGTGGAAGTCGGCGCGCTGGTCGGCGGCCGATCTGGTGCTGCTCGACGAGGTCGCCGGGCTCGTGGAGCATCCCGAGAGCTACGGCCATCTCGTCGTGGACGAGGCGCAGGACCTGTCTCCCATGGAGTGCCGGGCGATCGCCCGCCGGGCCCGTTTCGGGTCGGTCACCGTGCTCGGTGACCTGGCGCAGGGGACCACGCCCTGGGCGGCCCGCTCGTGGCACACCGTCCTGCGCCATCTCGGCAAGCCGGACGCGGCCGTCGTACCGCTGACCATCGGGTTCCGTGTCCCGCAGGCCGTCGTCCAGCTCGCCAACCGGCTTCTCGGGCAGCTGGATGTGGCGGTGCCGGAGGGGCGATCCCTGCGCGGGGACGGGGAGTTGAGGATGCGCCCCACATCCCTGGACGCCCTGCCGGACGCGGTCGTGGACGCCGTACGGGAATCCCTCGCACACGAGGGGTCCGTGGGGGTCGTCGCCGCCGACGCCGATGTGGAACGCGTACGGCAGGCCCTCGACGCGGCCGGGATCGTCGCGGCCGGACCGGACGAGCTCGGTGCGCGGGTGAGCGTCGTACCGGCCGGTGCGGTCAAGGGGCTTGAGTACGACCATGTCGTGGCCGTCGAGCCGGCCGCGATCGCGGAGGCGGAGGAGCGCGGGCTGCACCGGCTGTATGTCGTGCTGACCCGGGCGGTGTCGCGGCTGGTCGTGGTGCACGGGCGGCCGCTGCCGTTCTAGCGCGGTGGCGGCCGTCCGTGGGAGCCGGGTGGGGGCCGCCCGTGGACAGCCCACCTGATGGCGGGCCGCCCGTGGGCGGGTCAGGCGCGGTCGAGGAGCGGGATCAACTGCTCTTCCTCGTACGTCAGATGGGCCTCCAGCTCGGTCGTCAGGCGGTCGACCTCCGTGCGGACGAAATCGACGTCGGTGCCGGAGAGCGCTTCACGCAACTCCTCGACCAGGGCCGCGATGTGCTCATGCTCGGAGCGCAGGCGGTCGATGGCCGGAGCCGCCTCCGGGTGGCGGTCGGCCAGGAACGGGAACATCGCCACGTCCTCGCCGGTGTGGTGATTGTGCAGGCCCTGGCAGAACGTCAGGCAGTTGACCCGCAGTTGCGCGCCGAGGGTGCTGCCTCCGTCGCTCCTGGAAACCAACTCCGTTCGGATGAGGGCGAGTTCGCGGCGGAAGGCGTCGTGGACGAGCCTGATGGCCTCGCCCGGGGACGAGGCGTTGATGTTCGGCGGGCCCGGGCGGGCGATCTCGTGCAGGGCGACCACGGGGAGGACGCGGTCGGTCTTCTCCTGGTACGCGGCCCAGCCGCGGTCCGACTCCACGGCCCGTGCGAAGGCCCGGTCGCGCTCCTCGCCCGCCAGGACGACTGCCTTCGCCTCGTACGTGAACACCCCGCTCTCGACGGTGACGTGAGGGTGCGCGACGAGGTTGCGGTACCAGTCGGGGTGGCGGGGCGAGCCGCCCGCCGAGGCGATCACGAGGATGCGGTCGCCGCCGTCGGGGAGGTAGCCGACGGGGGTGGTGTGCGGGGTGCCGGTGCGGGCGCCGGTGGTGGTGAGGAGGATCAGGCGGCCGCCCTCGAAGGGCCCGCCGACCCGGCCGTGGTGGGCGCGGAACTCGTCGATGATCCGCCGGTTGAAGTCCTGGATGGGGTTGGGCACTCTCTCTGCTCTCTCTGGTCTCCGGTCATTTCCTGGACGACTCAGAGAAAGCGGCGGACTCCTGGCCCTCCCCCACTCTCGACTGCGCTCGAGCGGGGGGACCCCCATCGGCCTCACTCAGAGGCCGGGCACCCAACTCGCTCACGGCGCAAGGCCGACCCGGCAGTCATGTACACACGGTAACGTCCGGGGCGTGATCGAGACCACCGAGTTTGCGGACATTCCCACGACCACCTTGGCCGATCTGCTCGGTCGGGACCAGGTCATGGACATCGGGATCCGGCCACTGTGGGGGCCGGTGCCGAGGATGGCGGGGCCGGCCTTCACCGTACGGTGCCCTCCCGGCGACAACCTCATGCTGCACGCCGCGATCCACCGGGCACCGGCCGGCTCGGTCATCGTGGTCGAGTCGGGGGACCTCGACCACGCCCTGGCCGGCGGGAACGTGTGCGCGGTCGCGCAGCGGCGGGGTATCGCAGGGCTCGTGGCCGACGGGCTGATCCGCGACCTCGCCGAGGTGCGGGAGGCCGGTTTCCCGGTGTTCGCCCGAGGGGTCATCCCGATCCCGGGCGCGAAGAAGGCCGTGGCGCCGCTGGGCGGGCGGGTGCGGTGCGGCGGGGTGCGGGTCGAGGCCGGGGACGTGGTGGTCGCCGACGAGGAGGGGGTCGTGGCCGTCCCCCGCCGCGCGCCGGTCCGACGTCCTCGCCGCTGCCCGCACCAAGCTGGCGAAGGAGGCGGTCGAGACGCTTGCCGCGTGGGAGGCGGCGCATCGGGCGCGTATCGACGAGATCCTCGCGGAGGCCGGGTTCGAGGGGTGAAGGATGAGGGATGGAGGCTGAGCGTGCTTCTCTTCCTGGACATCGACGGGACACTGCTGCCGTTCGGGGCGACGGGGCCGTATCCCCTGTACGAGCCGGCCTTTCCGCCCGCCGCGGCCGGCACCGGCCATCCGCTGCTGCCCCGTGTCGATCCCGCGCTCGGCGCGCGTCTGACGTCGCTGGGCTGTGCGCTGGTGTGGGCCACGACCTGGGGGGACGACGCCAACACCGCTCTGGCCCCCTGGCTCGGACTGCCCCGGCTGCCGTTCGTGGACTGGCCGGACTCGGACGACGACGAGACGACCGGCCTGCACTGGAAGACCCGCCCTCTCGTCTCCTGGGCGGCCGGACGACCGTTCGTCTGGGTCGACGACGAGATCACCGACGCCGACCGGGTCTGGGTGGCCTCCCATCATCCCGAACGGGCTCTCCTGCACCGAGTGGATCACCAAGTGGGACTCACCGAAGGGGACTTCGCGGTGCTGGAGGAGTGGCTGACGAGAGGCGGGCGGTGACGGTGACGGTGACCGGACGATATCGGGTGGTCGGCCGGGCCCCGCTCCCCTACGGTCGCCCGCATGGCTGACGAAGGCTTCACCCATCCACGGCTCGCCGCGATCTACGACGCGCTTGAAACCGATCGCAGCGACCTCGACGCGTATCTCCGGATGGTGGAGGAGTTCGGGGCGCGGCGGGTGCTGGACATCGGCTGTGGGACGGGGGTGTTCGCGCTGTTGCTGGCCGGGCGGGGAATCGAGGTGGTGGGGGTCGACCCCGCCCTCGCCTCGCTCGACGTGGCCCGGGGGAAGCCGGGGAGTGAGCGGGTTCGCTGGATCCATGGGGACGCGTCCGAACTTCCGCCGCTGCGCATCGACCTGGTGACCATGACGGCCAACGTCGCCCAGCAGATCGTAGAAGCGGATGCCTGGCGCGAGACGCTGCGGGGTGCCTACACGGCGCTACGGCCCGGTGGGCGGCTGGTGTTCGAGACGCGGGACCCTGCACGGCGGGCCTGGGAGGAGTGGCACCGGGAGGCGTCGTACGCCGTGACGGACGTGCCGGGTGCCGGAGCGGTGGAGAACTGGGTCGAAGTGACCGGCGTGGACGGGCAGTTGGTGACGTTCCGATGGAGCTATGTGTTCGCCGCGGACGGGCGGACACTGACCTCGGACTCGACCTTGCGCTTCCGGGAGCGGGGGGAGATCGAGGCGGAGCTGGTCGCGCGGGGGTTCGTGGTGGAGGACGTACGGGATGCGCCGGACCGGCCGGGCAAGGAACTGGTCTTCGTGGCGCGGCGCCCCTGAACCTAGTGCTGAAGCGGCTCAGTCGGACAGGCAGCCGCGCGCTCCTGCTGCGCGCTGAAGTCGCGTCGGCAGGGGCACCCAGCGGCGGGGGGGGGGCGTGGCCGTCGACCGCGTCCCGCCCGTCGCTGATCCGCAGACCCGCCCCGGCGCAGCAGTAGGCGAGGACGTCGGCGCCGTAGGGGAACGCGTGCTTGCGCTGCCAGAAACGGAAGGTCCAGTAGGCGTCCGGGTCCACCCCGTAGGCGGTGGTCCCCGCCGATATCGCCCGCAGCACGGCGTCATCGCTCGGCATGTACCCGTTCTGTGCGATCACACAGCCGCCGGGGGCACCATCGGGAACTTGCTCACCGGTGTCGGCCGACCAGGGACGCCCCCCCGTCAGGACGGAGAGAGGACGCAGAACTCGTGGCCCTCCGGGTCGGACAGACATGTCCACGGGACGTCGCCCTGGCCGAGGTCGAGGTCGGTGGCGCCCAGGGCACGCAGCCGGGCCACCTCCGCCGCCTGGTCGTCACCGGAGTGCGGCAGCAGGTCGAGATGGACGCGGTCCGGCACGCTCTTCGCGTCGGGCGTGCGGAGGAACTCGAGGTACGGGCCGACGCCCTCGGCGGAGCGCAACGACGCCTGATCGTCGGTCACTTCGTACAGGGTCCAGTCCGTCGCCGCGCCCCAGAACCGGGCCATGGCCCGCGGATCCGCGCAGTCGACCACCACCGCGGCGATCGGCCCGGTGTCCCGGTAGACCTCGCGAGGCTCCAGCACACAGAACTCGTTGCCCTCCGGGTCGGCGAGGACCGCCCACGGCACCTCGCCCTGGCCCACGTCGACGGGCGTCGCGCCAAGCGCCTCCAGGCGCGCGACCAGCTCCGCCTGATGGGCCGCGGAGGTGGTGGCGAGATCGAGGTGCACACGGTTCTTCGTCGCCGTCTTGGCGTCCGGGACGGGAACGACGTCGATGCCGACACCGACCGGGTCCGGCCACACGAGTCCGCCCGCGGGGCCGACGTAGGTGGTCACACCGGGGCGGTAGGCATTCCAGCCGAGCGCCTCCGCCCAGAACCGGCCGACCGCCGGCCCGTCAAGAGCCTTGATGTTCACCTGAACCGGTCGCAGCGCCATATCGGCGATCCTATGCACCACCCCTCGTGAGCTCGGACAGCCGCTTCCCGGGTCGCTGTTCTTGCGTGGCGCCTCTCCAAACGAGTGGCGCGACACACTATTGCAAGCGCCTGCTTGCAATAGTTAGCGCGGGTGGTGCACAGTGGGGACATGGCATCGCTCAACGTCGGCAATCTCGGTGAATACCTGCGTGAACAGCGGCGCACCGCGCAGCTGTCGCTCAGGCAGCTCGCCGATGCCGCCGGGGTGTCCAATCCGTATCTGAGCCAGATCGAGCGCGGGCTGCGCAAGCCGAGCGCGGAGGTGTTGCAGCAGGTCGCCAAGGCCCTGCGGATCTCCGCCGAGACCTTGTATGTGCGGGCCGGCATCCTCGACGCCGAGCGGGACCGGGACGACGTGGAGACACGTGCGGCCATCCTCGCCGATCCCACGCTCAACGAGCGGCAGAAGCAGGTGCTGCTCCAGATCTACGAGTCCTTCCGCAAGGAGAACGGCTTCGAGATCGCCCCGCCGGACGCGGCACCCGCCGCGCAGAGCGACGGTACGGCGGACACCCGGGAGGCCCTTCGGGACAGCGACGTCCAGGACAGTGACGTACTGGACGACGACACCGCCGTAGAAGACCCCCGCACCACCGACGGCAGCGACGCCGACCCGCACCGGACGGCCAGTTGAGGCGCGACACGCCTCACAGCACGCCGACTGGCGCCGCGGGACCCAAAACCCTCATCAGAAAGCGATCCGGGAGGACCACCACCATGGCCATCACCGACGACATCCGCAAGGCCGTCACGGACCCGACCCCGCTCTACTTCCTCGCCGGCGCCGGTGACCTCGCCCTCCAGGAGGCCAAGAAGGTGCCCGGCCTGGTGGAGCAGCTGCGCGCCGAGGCGCCGGCCCGTATCGAGGCCGTGCGCGGCACCGACCCGAAGGCGGTCCAGGAGAAGGCCCAGGCCCGTGCCAAGGAGGCCGGCGCCAAGGTCAAGGAGACGCAGGAGACCCTCCAGACCAAGGTCGGTGAGTTCATCACCAACCTGGACGGGGACATCAAGAAGCTCGGCACCACCCTCGACGCGGACCTGAAGAAGCTCGGCGAGTCCGCCCAGGACTTCGCCCTGCGCGGCGTCGGCGTCGCCGCCGAGTACGCCGTCAAGGCCCGCGAGACCTATGAGAAGGTCGCCGAGCACGGCGAGCAGGCCGTCAAGACCTGGCGTGGCGAGGCCGCCGAGGAGATCGAGGAACTGGCCATCGCCGTCGAGCCGAACGCCGAGCCGGGCGAGGTCAAGAAGCAGGCGACCGCGACGCCGGCCGCGAAGCCCACCCCGGCCACGGTCGCTGTCCCGGCCCCGGCGAAGAAGACGACCACCACCACCGCCACCGCCAAGAAGGCCACCCCGCGCAAGACCACGGCGAAGAAGACGACCCCGCCCGCCAAGTAAGGCACCGCGGGACACTTCAGGACTCAGGGCCGGGCACTTACCGAGTGCCCGGCCCGTTCTGCGGGTAGCGGACTCGCGGGAGCGGGTACGGTGACCGCGTAATCGCGAAATGACGAGCCGAGTCAGGTGGTGGACGTTGTGCTGATGCAGGGGTTCGCAGGCTTCATGTGGCTGCTGAGCATGGCCCTGATCGTTTTCAGCGGCTTCGCGCTGTTCGACGCTGCCATCCGCCGTGAGGACGCCTACCGCGCGGCCGACAAGAAGACCAAGCCCTTCTGGCTGATCATCCTCGGGCTCGCCTTCGTGGTGAACCTGATCTTCAACATCCTGTCGTTCCTGCCGATCATCGGCCTCATCGCGACGATCGTCTACATGGTCGACGTACGCCCGGCCATCCGCGCCCTCCCGGGCGGCGGCCGCAGCGGTGGGGGCAGGGGTTCGAGCAGCGACGGTCCTTACGGCCCGTACAACGGCGGCAGGTGATCATGCGGGCCGAGGGCGGCGCCCCTCAAGGGGCGCGGGCCGTGTCGCTGTGCGGCTCCGCCGCGTGGACGCGACCAGCCACCACGCACCTGCGGCCGGCACACGACAGCCACCCCTACGGCGCGAACCGCTAACCCTCCCGGTCGAGCAGCAGCACCGCCACGTCGTCCGCCAACTCGCCCCCGTTCAGCGAGCGCACCTCGTTCACCGCGGCCCGCAGCAGCGCCTCGCCGCGCAGCCCTTCGGACAGCTGGCGACGGATCATGGCGACCATTCCGTCCTGCCCCAGCCGCTCGCCGCCCTCTCCGACACGCCCCTCGATCAGCCCGTCGGTGTAGAGCATCAGACTCCACTCGGCCCCCAGCTCCACCTGCATCCGCGGCCACCGGGCCCCCGGCAGCAGGCCCAGCGCGGGTCCGTTGTTGTCGTACGGCAGCAGCCGGGCGGGCCGCCCCGGCCGGGCCACCAGCGGCGACGGGTGCCCGGCGAGACACAGCCCCGCCCGCCGCCCGTCGGGCGCGATGTCGACCGTGCACAGCGTCGCGAAGATCTCGTCGTCGGAGCGCTCGTGCTCCAGCACCTGCTGCAGCGTGCCGAGCAGCTCGTCCCCGCACAGTCCCGCCAGGGTCAGCGCACGCCAGGCGATCCGCAGCTCCACGCCGAGCGCCGCCTCATCGGGGCCGTGCCCGCAGACGTCGCCGATCATCGCGTGGACGGTCCCGTCGGGAGTCCGTACGACGTCGTAGAAGTCACCGCCGAGCAGCGCACGCGACCGGCCGGGCCGGTATCGCGCGGCGAACCGCAGCGACGACCCCTGCAGCAGCGGTGTGGGCAGCAGCCCGCGCTCCAGGCGCCGGTTCTCCTGCGCCCGCACCCGTCCCTCGGCGAGCCTGCGCTCCGCCGTGTCGGAACGTTTCCGCTCCACCGCGTACCGGATCGCCCGGCTCAGCAACCGTCCGTCCAGCTCGTCCCGGAAGAGATAGTCCTGGGCGCCCACCCGCACCGCCTCCGCACCGCGCTCGGCGTCGCCGGACGCGGTGAGCGCGAGGACGGCGTGCCGGGGTGCGAGCTCCAGGACATGACGGAGTACGGCGAGCTCGTCGTCGTCGGAGCGGCCGGGCGCGGGCAGCGCGAGGTCGAGCAGGATGCAGTGCACGTCGTCCGTGAGCAGCCGCTCCGCCTCGGTGAGGTTGCGGGCGGTGCGGACGCGGATCGGCTTGCCGGCCGAGTCCAGGAGTTCGGGGACGACTGTGGACCCGCCGGGATCGTCCTCGATCACCAGCAGGCTCAGTTGGGTGGTGGCGTTGTTGTCGACCGTGGCTTCCTTGCGCGGGGCTTCCTTGGAGGGGGCGTCCTTCGGTGCGGCCGGCGCCTGACCACTTTCCACGGCCGGGATCGCTCGCTGCCGCGGTATGGGTACGGGCATGGTCTCGGATTCCTTCCCTCCCCCCGAGGGCACGGTGGAGCGAGGGACCTCGATCCACCGACGGGGACCATAGCGGGTGCCGGGGCGGGAAAGGAATGGCGTAAGACACGACGCTTGGCCGGTGGCCACTGTCATATGCCGCGTTATCCACCGCAGTTGGACAGATGGCGCGTGCTGCGGGGATGACGAACGTCACGTTCGCGGAAGGTTTGCGGGGCCGTCAGGCGTGCCCCGCATCACATGTTCCGGGTCTCACCTGATCCCAGGCCTCACCTGATCCCAGGCCTCACTTGATCCCAGGTCTCACTTGATCCAGGTCGCGCTCGGTCGCGCGGCGGCGCTCACGCGTCCGGCCGCACCACTCCGAGTATCGGCATCGACCCCGCCCCGGCGATCGTCACCGTCCGTCCCGGCCGCGGCGCGTGCACGATCGCGCCCTCGCCGAGATACATCGCCACATGGCTGGCGTCGTCGAAGTAGATGATCAGGTCCCCGGGCCGCATGTCCTTGACGTCGACGTGCTTGAGCTGCTTCCACTGCTCCTGCGAGGTGCGCGGAATGGGTTTGCCGGCGCTCGCCCAGGCCTGTGAGGTCAGTCCTGAACAGTCGTACGAGTCAGGGCCCTCGGCGCCCCATTCGTACGGTTTGCCCATCTGGGTCGTAGCAAAGGCGACCGCGATCTTCCCGGCCGCGCTCGCCTTGCCGTCGATCTCGTCGAGGATGCCGGAGTCCAGCCAGGCGGTCTGCGCCTGATGAGCGGCCTGCTCCTCCAGTTCGGCGAGGCGCTTCTTCTCCTGCTCCTCCAGCTGGGACTCGAGCTCCTCGGCCGCCGCGATCTGCTGCTGGACCTTCTTCTTGGCCGTCGCCTTCGCCTTGCGGTTCGCCTCCAGCTTCGTCCACTGCGCGGAGGCGTCGTCGGCGTACTGCTTCAAGTCCTGCTGGGTCCGGGTCAGTTCCGCGATGAGCGCCTTGGTGGCGCGCTGTCCCTGCAGCACGCGGCCGGTGTTGTCCAGGAACTGCTGCGGATCGTCGCTCAGCATCAGCTGCGCCTCGTCCGACAGCCCGTAGCTGCGGTACTGGGCGGCGGCCGCGGCGCCCGCGCGGGCCTTCAGCTTCGCCAGCTTCTCCTGGCCCTTGACGATCTTCTGGGCCAGCGCGACGATCTGCGCCGACTGCTGCTCGGCCTTCTCCTCGGCGGCGTTGTAGGCGTCGGTGGCGACGGCCGCGTCGTGATAGAGCGCGTCGAGCTGCCGGCGTACGGCTTCGATGTCCCTGTTGGTCACCGCGGTCGGCGAAGTCGTGGGGCTGGGGGTCGGACTCGGGGCGGCGAAGGCGGTACCCGGTGCCGCCAGCACGGCTACCGCGCCGATCACGGTCACGGCCGTGGTGATCAGACCGCGCTTGCCCGTTCCCATACCCCTGCCCCCAAAGCTGATTTACCGTCAGTAACTTACGGTGCTCGGGGGATCGTGCCACGTCATGGCCGAAAGCGACAGAGGCGGGCCTGCCCGGCGTTTCCCTTCACGACCTGGCGCTTCCCGGTGCATCCCCCTCTCCCCGCCCCCCCCGAAGACGATCTCCCCGCCTTTGTGACGAACGACTCACACAGATCGTTCCCCGCAGGTCACCCCGGAGGGGTTCACCCGCCAGGCGCACCGGAGTTCACGCGTGCGGTGCTCCCCGCGGCGCACCGGAGTTCACGCGTGCGGCGCTCCCCGCGGCGCGCCGGAGCTCACGTGTGCGGCACCAGGCGCGGTGCCAACGCCCCCCACGCCACCGTCACTTCCCCCTGCCGCCACCGCGAAGGCCCGTCCACCACCGGCCAGTCGGCCGTCAGGTCCCGTACCGTCCGGATCCACCGCTGCCGGGCGCCGTACGACGCGTAGGGCGCGGCGGCCGCCCACGCGCGGTCGAAGTCGCGCAGGAAGGAGTGCACCGGCTCGCCCGGGACGTTGCGGTGGATCAACG
Source organism: Streptomyces canus (assembly GCF_030816965.1). Taxonomy (NCBI): domain Bacteria; kingdom Bacillati; phylum Actinomycetota; class Actinomycetes; order Kitasatosporales; family Streptomycetaceae; genus Streptomyces; species Streptomyces canus. The sequence continues at coordinate 4,649,999 of NZ_JAUSYQ010000002.1, read as the reverse complement.
CCTTCGGCAGCCGCTCGGCGAGGTCGGAGGGCCGCTCCAGCGAGCCCAGCCGGGTCGCGAAGGTGACCGTCCGCGGTCCCTCCGGACCGAGCGCGACCCATACGTGCCGACGCCCGATCTCGTCGCAGGTCCCCTCGACGAGCAGCCCGCCGCGCGACCCCCGCGCCGGATCGGCCGGCGCCAGCCGGGCACACAGCCGCTCCCATACGGCGGCCACCTCGGCCTCGTCGTACTGGCGCAGCACATTGGCCGCCCGGACGAGCAGCGGCCGCTGGGCGACCGGGATCTCGAAGCCGCCGTGCCGAAAGACGAGCCCCTCCCGCTCGTACGGTTTCGCCGCCGCCACCCGGGCCGGTTCGATCTCGACACCGACCACACGCGTGCGTGGAGCTTCCGCACGGAGCCGGGCGAGCAGCTCGACGGCGGTCCAGGGCGCGGCGCCGTACCCGAGATCGACGGCGACCGGATCGCCGGCGCGACGCAGCTCGGCGCCGTGTGCGGCCGCGATCCAGCGATCCATGCGGCGCAGCCGGTTGGGGTTGGTCGTCCCGCGCGTGACCGTGCCCACAGGACGGGAGGCGGCGCGGGATGTCATGCCTATGAGGGTATGCGGCGGGCGACGGGCCACCGCTCGCTCTCCCGGACCGCGCCGCGACGCACCCCGTCCTCGAACGGTTGAGCGAAATACGGTAATGCCTCGGCAAAAACCGCCCCGCACGGAATGGGAATGCCGACTTCCGGTGTTGCCTCCCTCGGAGGGTCCCCACGACCTGCGTCCGGCATGTCCGCAGCAAGGAGGAACGCCACGTGAGCCAGTACGTCAGCAGGCTCCAGCGTCGCTCCCAGGCCGCACCCCACCGGTTGCGCCTGCACCGCCGCCCCCGCCGCGTCGCCATGCTCTCCGTGCACACCTCACCGCTCCACCAGCCCGGCACCGGCGACGCGGGCGGCATGAACGTCTACATCGTCGAACTCGCCCAGCGCCTCGCCGCGATCAACATCGAGGTCGAGATCTTCACGCGCGCGACGGCGGGCGGTCTCCCGCCGACCGTCGAGATGGCCCCCGGCGTCCTGGTCCGCCACATCGACGCGGGCCCCTATGAGGGCCTCAACAAGGAGGACCTCCCCGCCCAGCTGTGCGCCTTCACCCACGGTGTGATGCAGGCCTGGGCCCGCCACCGCCCGGGCCACTACGACCTGGTCCACTCGCACTACTGGCTCTCCGGCCACGTCGGCTGGCTCGCCGCCCAGCGGTGGGGCACCCCGCTCGTGCACGCCATGCACACCATGGCCAAGGTCAAGAACGCCAACCTCGCCGACGGCGACACCCCCGAGCCCGCCGCCCGGGTCATCGGCGAGACCCAGATCGTCGCCGCCGCCGACCGCCTCATCGCGAACACCGCCGAGGAGCGCGAGGAACTCGTACGGCACTACGCCGCCGATCCCGCCAAGGTCGCCGTCGTCCACCCCGGCGTGAACCTCGAGCGCTTCCGCCCGGCGGACGGCCGAGCGGCGGCCCGAGCCCGTCTCGGTCTGCCCCAGGACGCCCTGATCCCGCTCTTCGCGGGCCGCATCCAGCCCCTGAAGGCCCCGGACATCCTCCTGCGGGCCGTGGCGGTGTTGCTCGACCAGCGCCCCGACCTGCGCTCCCGCATCCTCGTCCCGGTCGTCGGCGGCCTCAGCGGCAGCGGCCTCGCCAAACCCGAGGGCCTGCAGAAACTGGCCTCCCGCCTCGGCATCGCGGATGTCGTACGGTTCCACCCGCCCGTCGGCCAGGAGCAACTCGCCGACTGGTTCCGGGCCGCGTCCGTGCTGGTCATGCCTTCCTACAGCGAGTCCTTCGGCCTGGTCGCCATAGAGGCCCAGGCGGCCGGCACCCCGGTGCTCGCGGCGGCGGTCGGCGGGCTGCCGGTGGCCGTGGCCGACGAACGCACCGGTTTCCTCGTACGCGGACACGATCCGGCCGCCTACGCGCGCGTGCTGCGCGATTTCGCCGACAACCCGGCGCTCACGCCCCGCATGGGCGAGGCGGCCGCGCGGCACGCCCAGTCCTTCGGCTGGGACACCGCCGCCGCGGCGACGGCGGACGTGTACGTGGCCGCGGCCCAGTCGTACCGGCGTCACGTACGCTCCCACCATGGCTGAGGCAGAGAAGGCAGCGCAGGTCATCGAGGGCGTCCTCAAGGACGCCGAGGTCGAGTGGGAGAGCCCCGCACCCGGCAACTACGTCGTGCAGCTCCCCGGTACCCGCAAGCTGAAGACGACCGTCTCGCTTCTGGTCGGCCGCCACTCGCTGTCGCTGAACGCCTTCGTCATCCGCCACCCCGACGAGAACGAAGCCGGCGTCCACCGCTGGCTCCTGGAGCGCAACCTCAAGCTGTACGGCGTCAGTTACGCCGTCGACCGGCTCGGTGACGTCTACGTCGCCGGCAAGCTGCCCCTCGCCGCGGTCACCGCCGACGAGGTCGACCGCCTCCTGGGCCAGGTCCTGGAGGCGGCCGACGGCAGCTTCAACACCCTGCTGGAGCTGGGTTTCGCCACCGCGATCCGCAAGGAGTACGAGTGGCGCGTGGCCCGGGGCGAGTCGACGCGCAACCTGGACGCCTTCGCCCATCTGACCCAGCGCGCGCAGGACTGACAGCGGGGGTTTCCGCGGTCCTGGGCCTAGTTGGGCGGAAGCGACTCGGTGGGCTGAGGACCGTCGGTCGGCTCTTCGGTCCCGCCGGGATCCCCGGGCGCGGCCGGCTTGTCCAGCTGGTCCGCGAAGGCCCGCAGCGCGTCGGCGAGTTCCTTCTTGGTGGGCAGCTCGTCGACCTTCTTGTCGAGCTCGGCGATACGGCGGTTGAGCTCCGCCAGCTCGCTCGGGGCGGAGGGTTCGTCGGTGACCGGGGGTTCGTCGGGGGACGTGGAGGTCGGGCTGGGATCGGAACCGCCGGTGGAGCTCTCGTCGCCGCCACCGACCGTGCCGCCGTCGGTGCCACCACTGCCGCCGACCGTGCCTTCGTCCGGCGGGAGGCTGGTCGACACGCTCGGCTCGGCGCTGGGCTCGTCGTCGGAGTTCGCGGCGAGGGCGCCGCCGACGCTGAGGGCGACCAGGGCGGCCGCGCCCGCAACGGCCACGGAGAGACGTCTGAACGGTAAGGAGTTCTGTCTGTCATCCATGCCGACGACGCTAATCGGTGTCGATCACCGGACGGATACCTTCCGTCGAACTCCTGTCTCATCCGGCCTGGAGCTGTTGCGATAGCGCCCCGGCGTCACCCCCACCAGCCGCTTGAAGTGCCGGGTGAGATGGGCCTGGTCGTGGAAACCGGTGAGCGCGGCGACCTCGGCGGGACCCTGCCCCGCGAGCAGCAGACGCCGGGCCCGGCCGACACGGCGGGAGGTGAGGTACTGGTGCGGCGCGATGCCGTAAGCGGCACTGAACGCCCGTACGAGATGCGCCGGATGAGCCTGGACCACCCCTGCCGCCTCCTCCAGCGACAGCCCCTCCACGACCCGCTCGTCGAGGAGTTCGCGCAGCCGGCGGGCGAGGGCGGGATCGCGGCGTGCGGGCCCGTCGTGCAGCGGCGGCCGCAGGAGCGTCCTGAGCCGGTCGCCGATGAGCGTCAGCCTGCTCTCCGCCTCGAACTCCTCACCGGGCCTGGTCAGCGCCGCGTGCAACTGCCCCACCCGCTGCCGCAGTACGGGATCACGCAGATCGGGGCCGTCGACGGCGGGCCCGATGAGCTCGTCGCCGAGATGGGTGCCGTCGAGATAGACGACCCGCTTGCGGAAGCCGTCCGGCGACACGGGCGAGCCGTTGTGCGGGACGTGCGGCGGCAGCAGCGACACGGTGTCGTCCGGCGTGCCGTGCTCGTGCCGGTCGAGGTCGTACCGTACGGCCCCGTCGTCCACGATGAGCAGCGTCCACGCCTCGTGCACATGCATCGGATACGCGTACTCGGTGAAGTGGGCGTGGAAGACCTCGGTGACGCCCGGAACGGCGGGGCGCCACGCGGTGACCTCCTGCGCGGGCATGGTTCTGGCCGCCATGCAAAGAACGTACAAGACGAGGCCGTACGACGCCCGCGAGTCTCATCCCATGAGCACTGAACCCATCCGCTTCGACACGAAGATCGCCGTCCTGCTGCGCGAGGACCTGGAGACCTGGCAGCGACTGAACGTCACCGCGTTCCTCGTCAGCGGCCTGGGCACCCAGGCCCCGGAGGTGGTCGGCGAGCCGTACGAGGACGCCGACGGCGTGCCCTACCTGCCGATGTTCCGGCAGCCGGTGCTGGTCTTCGAGGGCACCAAGGAGACGCTGAAGACGGCCCACGCGCGCGTGCTGTCCCGTTCGCTCCCGCGCGCGCTCTTCACGAGCGACCTGTTCGCGACGGGCAACGACGGGGACAACCGCGCGGCGGTCCGGGCGGTCGCGACGGGGGAGCTGGACCTGGTGGGCCTCGCGGTGTACGGGCCGCGCAACGCCGTGGACAAGGTGCTCAAGGGTGCGCGGATGCATCCGTGACGGATCAGGCCGCGCTGGCCTCGGTGGCGGCGGACTTCTCGGATACGGCGGTCTCGGCGGCCGTTTCCCCGGACAGGCGGCGCATGAGGGCGGCGTATCCCACCGCCGCCACCGTCCCGACGACCGCGCACAGCCCCCACAGCCATTCCGCCCCGAACCGGTCGATGACGAAACCGGACATCAGGGGCGCCACGAGGGCGGCGACGGACCAGGACAGGGTGTACATGCCCTGGTAGCGGCCGCGGCCGTGGGCGGGGGAGAGGCGGACGACGAGCCCGGTCTGGGTGGGCGCGTTGATCATCTCGCCCAGGGTCCACACGCAGACGGTGAGGGCGAAGAGGCCGACGGACCCGGCGAAGGCGGTGAGCCCGAAGCCGTATCCCGCCAGCAGGGACGAGACAACCAGGAGTCGCTGGGGGTCCCGGTCCTGGATGAACCGGGTCACCGGGATCTGCAGCGCGACGATCAGAACGCCGTTCAGGGCGATGGCCAGGCCGTAGTCGGCGGGCGTGAACCCTGCCTCGCCCATCGCGACGGGCAGTCCGATGGAACCCTGCTGGAAGATCACGGCGACCAGGAAGGACAGCCCCACGACACTCATGAACCGCCGGTCGCGCAGGACGGTACCGAGGCCGACGTTGTCGGTGGCCTGTGCGGTCCGTGGCGTCGCGGGCCGGGACTCGGGCAGCTTGAGGAAGACGAGGACCGCGCAGACGGCGGTCATCCCGGCCTCGATCAGGAAGCCCGCGAGATAGCTGTACTCGGCGATGAACCCGGCGGCCATGGAGGAGACGGCGAAACCGAGGTTGATGGCCCAGTAGTTGAGCGAGAAGGCCCTGACCCGGTCCTCGGGCCGCACGATGTCGGCCATCATCGCCTGCACGGCCGGCCGGGAGGCGTTCGAGGCCATGCCGACCAGGAACGCGACGGCGGCGATGGCGACGGGGTGGTGCATGAAGCCGAGCAGCGCGACGGAGGCGGCGGTGGCGGACTGCGCGACGAGCAGGGTGGGCCGCCGCCCGAGCCGGTCGGTCATCACCCCCGCCCCGATCGACGACACGACCCCGCCCAGCCCGTGCAGCGAGGCGACGAGACCGGCGTAGGAGGCGGAGTAACCGCGGTCGAGGGTGAGGTACAGCGCCATGAAGGTGGCGACGAAGGCGCCGAGCCGGTTGACGAGGGTGCTGATCCACAGCCACCAGAACGCGCGGGGGAGCCCGGAGACGGTCTCGCGGGTAGCGCGTCTCAGGGTGGTGAGTGGCATGGACGATCCCCCGGGTGTAAGTGGCTCAGATGGTGAGCACAACTTACGAAGGCGAGGTGGTCACGGGCCACTCAATTAACAGATCCCGTCAACCGTCCGTCTGTCGAGCGGGCACCACCCCGACCGAAGGTGTGGATTACGCTCATACGCATGGCCGACGCACCGTACAAGCTGATCCTCCTCCGCCACGGCGAGAGCGAATGGAACGCGAAGAACCTGTTCACCGGCTGGGTGGACGTCAACCTCAACGAGAAGGGCGAGAAGGAGGCAGTCCGCGGCGGCGAACTCCTGAAGGACGCCGACCTCCTGCCCGACGTGGTCCACACGTCCCTCCAGAAGCGCGCGATCCGCACCGCCCAGCTGGCGCTGGAGTCCGCGGACCGCCACTGGATCCCGGTCCACCGCTCCTGGCGCCTGAACGAGCGCCACTACGGCGCCCTCCAGGGCAAGGACAAGGCGCAGACCCTCGCGGAGTTCGGCGAGGAGCAGTTCATGCTGTGGCGCCGCTCCTACGACACCCCGCCGCCCCCGCTGTCGGACGACTCCGAGTTCTCCCAGGCGTCGGACGCGCGCTACGCCACGATCCCCCCGGAGCTCCGCCCCCGCACGGAGTGCCTGAAGGACGTCGTCGTCCGCATGCTCCCGTACTGGTACGACGGCATCGTCCCGGACCTCCTGACGGGCCGCACGGTCCTGGTCGCGGCCCACGGCAACAGCCTCCGGGCCCTGGTCAAGCACCTCGACGGCATCTCCGACGCCGACATCGCGGGCCTGAACATCCCGACGGGCATCCCGCTGTACTACGAACTCGACGCGTCCTTCAACCCGGTCACCCCGGGCGGCAAGTACCTGGACCCGGAGGCGGCTGCGGCGGCCATCGAGGCGGTCAAGAACCAGGGCAAGAAGAAGTAACGCGACACCAGCAAGCCCCCGACCTGCGAAGTTCTCGCGGGGCGGGGGCTTTTTGGTGGGGCTGGGCCGTCCCTGGGCCGTCAGGCTCGGGTGGGCCTACGCGTCACGTGCGCGCGCAGGCGGAAGGCGATGAGGAAGCCGACGAGCGCGGCAGCCTCCTGCGGGAGGTCGATCCAGATGGGCAGCATCGCGATCACGCAGCCGATCAAGGGCATCGGCAATGCGTAGGGGGAGATGTGGATGGTGAGCCCCGTGCGTGCGAACATGGGTGTCCTCCAGGTGTTGGTATGCGCTACTTGCATTCATGGAGACAGGGCCGCTCCCCGGCAGGAGCGGCCCTACATTTCAGGCTGACTTTATTTGGCTTTATCTGTCGCCTGCAAATCTCCAGGTGGGGCCTAGTGGTGTCGAGTGGTTGCCTCGTCATGGGCTAGCTCGCGGGCGTCTCGGCTCAGCTTCGTGAGGCGCTTTCTGATCTTGCTTGTGCATGCATGCACGCACGCGGCGTGCATGCATGCACACAGGTGAGGGGTGTGCCAGTGAGTCAGTCGCGAAAGTTAGTCGCTCGATTCATTTGCCGCCCAAATGGCGTGACGGAAATCTAGGTGCAACATTTGCCTCACATTTGAAATGCTGGCGATGTGCAATGTTGCAGTCATCAAATGCTCGTCGAATCGGCGGGGTTGCAATTTTGCTGCGCGCTGAAGATTTGAGCCACGGCATTTCGGGTGCCTTCCTGGCTGGACGGCATGAGGTGCGCGTACACCCGGAGCGTCAGGCCCGGGTCCGAGTGGCCGAGGTACTCGGCGAGGGCCTTGATGTTCTCTCCGGCGTCCAGGAGCACCGAGGCGTAGAAGTGGCGGAGCGCGTGCATGCAGTTCTCGCGCGACTCGGCGTACGACTTGCCCGGCTTCCGTCGGGGATGACTCCAGCTGAGGCCAGCGCCCGCTTCCACACCTCCTCGTTGAGGGACGTCCGCCAGACGTGACCACCGCGCGGCCCGGTGAAGATCAGCCGCTTGGTCACCGGAGGCCCGTCCGCCACCTTCCACGGCAAGGTGACCTCGATCGGCGGGAACTGCTTCATGTGAGCCCGGAGCGCATCTGCGACCGGACCGGGCAGCGGCATGTCCCGGAGCTTGCCACCCTTGGGCGGGGCGAACACGGCCTTGCTCCGGCTCAGCTTGAGTTGCTGGACCACGTGGAGCGTGCCCGACACGAAGTCGATCGCATCGACGGCCACACCGAGGATCTCGCCCTGTCGCAGCCCGCAGCCGCCACCTAGGTCGACCATGGCCCGGAACCGCTCGGGCATGCCGGCCCGGACGGCGAAGACACGCTCCGGTGTCCAGGGAGCGACGCGCCTGTCATCGACAGTCGGGGGCCGGACCGATCGAGCCGCACAGGGATTCCGGGGAAGGTGCCCGTCGTCCACGGCCGCGCTGAGGGCGGCACGCACGTTGGCGTAGATGGTGCGGGCGTACGAGCCCCGGATGCCGTTCTCGCTCAGCTGCCGCACCCAGTCTCGGATGTGCGCAGGCTGGAAGGAGCCGAGTGGGCGCGATCCCAGGTACAGGAAGGCGCGTAGCCGAAGCTGCGACTCCATCGAGGCCTGGGTGTTTGGGTCAGCCCCCTGTGTGGATACCCAGGTCTCGGCGGAACTGCCAGGCCCGCGGTCGTCGGTGACTCACCCAAGGCGCTGGGTGATGCGTGACCACACACTGGGCGAGCCGGAGGGCATGGGGGCGGGCCGACGGTCGCGGAGCTGCTTCCACGTCGGCTTCGGGCAGCGTCCCTTGGGCCGGGCACCGGTGAACTTCTCGTAGGGCACCCGGCGCGGGAGAAGACCGATCTCGACCCAGTGGGCCTTACCGGAGGTGAAGTCCCAGCCGTCGTTGGGGATGCGGATGTGGTCCGCGCGGTCGTCCTTGTTCTGGCTGGTGATCTGGAGCACCTCGACGTGGCGGAGGCGGGGTCTCATGACCACGCAGTAGTGGGGCAGTTCGCCGTCCGAAGCCCGGAAGGGGACCAGAGCGTGCCAGATCTCGCCCGCGGCCGGGCGGCGCCGGCCGCCGTTGAGGCCGCCGTCCTCCCACCAGCGCGCCGCGCGGTGGCAGAGGAGAGCGGCGAGGCCGGCCGCCCCGCTCTGGGCCAGGGAGCGCGAGCTCCAGTCGGGTGAGTCGAACCGGGCCCCGGCCCAGGCGACGGCCGCCTGACTCAGGGCGACAACGGCCGCCGTCCGGGCAAGGAAGACCCACGGTGGGCAGGGGCGGGTCCGGCACGTGAACGCCGTCACGGCTGTGGCGGCCACGACGGGAATCCCGTACAGGACGGCGTACTGGTCGAGGCCGTGCACCTCCTGCGGAGGCTTCTGAGCGGCCATCAGGTCGGGCACAGTGGCCGGAAGCGCCAGGGCGTAGCCGACCAGAACCCACAGGTTCAGCTGCAGGTAGACCTTGACGGCGATGCCCAGGCAGGACGAGTTCGTACGACGGGACACGGATTCCTTCCGCTTCGTTCCCCGGCGGCCGGGTCAGGGCGCCTTCCAGAGGGTCAGTTCCGTGACGTAGTCGCGTGCCTTGTAGCCCGCGTCGTCCTTCTGGATGACGACGTCCTTGATGTTGAGCATCGCGAGGTTGTCCTCGTCGGTGACGGTGCACAGCACCGTGCCCGGGGTCAGCAGTTCGCCCTGGTCGTCGCCGTCGAGCTCGGAGGGCAGCGCGTTGGCCGCCGCGCCCTCGGCACACTCCTCGGGGGTGGTGCCCGCGCTCTTTCCCATGGTCGTCAGGAAGCGCAGGGTGTAGTTGCCGCCGAGCTCCTCGTACTGCAGCTCGTTTCCCTTCCCCTCGCTGAGGGCGTTCGTGTCGATCTTCGGCGCGTCCAGGTCGACGGTGGTGTACGAGAAGCGGGTGTCGGTGAACTGGGCGCGCAGGGTGAGCGGCTTGTTCTTGAAGATCTCCGTGTAGTCGTTCGACGCCGCGTTCGCTGTGGGCGACGCGTCGGTGCTCGGCGTGGCGGTGGCCTGGGATCCGTCGGACGCCGACGAGGCCGCCCCGCCGCCGCTGCCCTTGGCGTCCTTGTCGGTGTCGTTGTGCTGGGTGAAGATCCAGGCGCCTGCCGCGACCACCACCACGGCCAGCGCGACCGCGCCGACGCTCAGCGGGGTCCGGCTGCGGGCTGGTGCCGGCACCGTTGGCGGGCCGGAGGGGTGCGGTGCTCCCTGCGGGGGCGGGGCGGCGGATCTGGTGGGCGGCACCGGGGGCGCCGGGGCATGGTGCGGCTGGTCGCCGGGCCGGGAAGCAGCTGTGGGTGTGTACCCGCCGGACGCCGCAACACCCGGCGGTGCAGTATCGGCCGCCGCCACGAAACCGGGAGGCACGGCCGCCGCCACGGAATGGGGAGCCGTGGTCGCGGCTCCCGCCACGGAACCGGGAGCCATGGTCGCCGCCCCCGCCGCGTCCTCGGAGTCCGGTCCGGGCTCCGTCTCGATCTGCTGCCGGGCGAGTCTCTCCCGGTGGGCGATCTCCGCCGCGACGGGCGCGGGCAGCCAGCCGGTGAAGTCCCGCAGTGGCCGTCCACTCAACTTCTGGCAGAGTTCGGCCAGTTCGGCGGGCGTGGGCCGGGCGGCCGGGTCGGCGGCCAGCGTCCGTTCCAGGACGGTACGCAGCGGCTCGGGATACGCCGTCAGATCCGGCGGGCGGAACTCGGTGTTGGCGATCTTGGTGGCCAGGGTGATGGCCCCGGAGTCGCCGTAGGGGTGGCGGCCGGTCGCGGCGACGGCGGCGATCAGGCCGAGCGAGAAGACGTCGGTCGCCGGGGTGAGATCATCGCCGTTGGCGTGTTCCGGTGACATGAACTGGGGCGTGCCGATGAGCCCGCCGCTGCGGGTGAGCTGGGTGGCGTCGGCGGCCCGGGCGATGCCGAAGTCGATGATCCAGGGGCCTTCGGAGCCGATGAGGATGTTGCTCGGCTTCATGTCGCGGTGGATCACGCCCGCCTTGTGCACGGCGTGCAGTGCCTCCGCCGCGCAGCCGGTCAGCTGCAGCACCGCGGGCAGCGGGAGCGTTCCGTGCCCGGTGAGGATCTGGTCCAGGGCGAGGCCGGGGACATAGGTGGTGGCCAGCCAGGGCTGAGGGCCGGTGGTGTCGTGGTCGACGACGGGGACGATGTGGTAGCCCTGGACCCGGCGGGCGGAGGTCGCCTCCTGCTCGAAGCGGCGGCGGAACTCCTCGTCCTGGGCGTATTCCCGGCGGATCACCTTCAGGGCGACCGGCTGTTTGCCGCGCGTACGAGAGAGGTAGACGGATCCCATGCCGCCCTCGCCGATCCGGGCGAGCAGGCGGTAACCGGCCACTTCGCGCGGGTCGTCGGGGCCCAGCGGGCTCAACCCACCAGCGATTTCAGCACTGTTCAAGGATTCAACCTTCCCGTCGCTGGCGTGATCATAGTGGCGCGACGCCGCCAGCGGTACACATCTGTGGAGATCAAGTAAAAACAGCCAAGACCAAAGGGAATCAGGGAGGTTGGCGGGATTCATCCTGATGGCGGGGTGCCGACGGGCGGCCGTACAGTGACACCCCCTGCCGTCGGACAGCGAGGCGTTCATGGAACATCACCTGGCCACGTCGGCGGAGCGAGCCGACTATCTGGTGGAGCTCTCCAACATCGCCCGCGACACCTCCATCGGCCCACGCGGGCCGCGCTCCCTGCGCCGCCTCGGGCTGGTCCTGCGGGCCCTTATGGAGCTCACCGGGGATCCCGACGTCTCCGTCTACTTGGTCGCCGACAACAGCCTTCTGGGCGGGCACCGGGAGTTCGGCGACCAGGCCGAGGTCCGGCGGCTGCGGGGCTGGGTGGCCGACGGGCTGGTCGAGGAGGTCGACGACGCCGACGAACGCGTCCTCGACCTGGCACGCATGACCGCGACCCCGGTCATCACCGGCGACCAGTACGTCGACCATCGCGCCGGGCACCCGTGGATCCAGGGCAACACCTGGCAGTTCCTCAGACCCGAAGCGCGCCCCGACGGATCCGTCACCCTCGTCGCCATGGACATGGGCGTGCGCTCGGCGGCCGAGATCTCCCGCAAAATGGAACTGTCCGCGTTGAAGAAACAGGGTCTCCTCGGGCCCTCCAGGACGCCGCTGACCGACGTGATCATGCAGAGCTGGCGCTGTCCGGAGCCCCGCTGCTCCCTCTACGACATCCGCCGCGGCGACCGGATCCTGTTGCCCCGCATGCGGCGCGGCGTCCCCACCTGCGAGCTCCACGGCACGCCCTTGGAGAACGATGGCCCGCGCCTGGGCACCACCCAGCTCAAAGCCGTCATCGACGGCACCTGCGTGGCCCGCTACACCCTCGACGAGGGCTCCGAAGCATACGTCGGCCGACTGCCGGGTCCGGCGGGCATCGCCCTGCACAGCCTGCTGTCCCCACAGGTCGCCCAGCAGGTCAGCCGCAGGCATCTGGCCGTCTCCGCCCGGAACGGAACGGTCCTGATCCGCGACATCAGCACCTACGGCACCCGGATGCGTCGCACCGGCAAGCGCGGCGGGTTCGGACCCTGGGAGGCGCTGCCCCCGCAGACCGACCGTCCCTTCCGCCCCGGCGACGAGGTCGAACTCGCACCCGGCGTCGTCCTCACGCGCAGCGGCCGACGCTTCCCCGCCGAACTCGCCGACGCCTGGCGCACGCAAGCCGCCCGCACCCCGATGACGCCCATCGCGGCAGCGCCCACCCGCCGGGCCTGACCACCGCGATCGACTGATGGGTGATCCGCCGAGGAGCGAAACGGCCGCGGAGGCAGGGGTGTTCACGCCTCCTCGGTGATGAGCAGCTGGGCCCGTTCCACAACCACCTCGGCGAGGACCACCCGCACTCCAGGAATGTCCCGGTGGGCGGGCCGCGGAGCGAGGAGTGCGGTAAGGGCTCGGCACAGGCCGTCCTCGTCGCCCTTGGACGGGTTGGTGAGCGGCGACTACTCGTTGCTGACTGCAGATGCGACTGCCAGGCTGTGGCGACCCCCATCCCCTCCGCCTGGCTGACGAGGTGATTTTGAACGTCCCCGTGCGCATCGCGCAGCGTACGAATGCCGAGCTGCTCCATCCGAGCCAGGACTTGCGGAAGCTCGATGCGCACGGTCTTCATCCGGGTTGTGGGTAGCAGCTCAACCACCCATCCCCCCGCAAGGCCTTCCTCGATCCAACGACCGCCACGGGTCATGCTCTTCCAGAGCGTGATCGATTCGGCGTCAGCAGCAGCCGTGACCTCCAAGGCCGCGTACCTGTTGCGATCGCGGACGAGATCGAAGTCATGCCTGTTCGGGCGGGAACCGTCATCGTGGGGACGCACTTCCACGCCTGGGAGCGCAACCTGAAGGCACCTGCTCACCCACTGCTCATCTTCCCGAACCCTCAGGGCGGTTCATGCGAGACGCGAGTCCGGGACGAACCCGCAAGCCAGCCGCCGATGAACCCAGGTGAACGCCCACGCACGCACCTCGCCACCCCACCAACCCAGTTGGAAAGCGTGCGTCTGCTTTCGCAGGGCGCTGCTCGGTGCGCGGCCGGCGCTGGCAGGTCTCTCCTTAGCCATCGACGAAGCCCGACCGTTGGTTAGGTCCCGGGCCCTACCCGGGCCACCCCCAACAGAGCCGGGGATGCAGCTGCTCTACAGAGCTGGACACCTCGGGAGCCGGCCGCGCGTCTGAGACCTTAGCCACGTCCACTGACAGCACGCCCCGAGCATGGTCTCGACGCCGTGCGGCCTGCACCACAAGCGCACCAGATCAGCGGGGAACAGCGGGGAATCACGGTGAAGGCCAGTGGGGCCGACGAGGCTCGGACGCGACCGTTCGCCCAGGTCAGCCCCCGAACCACCCCCAAATGCCCGCAGCTTCCCAAGCTGATGTCACGCGGCTGCGTAGGCGAGGGATGTTCTGTCAGCGGTGACCAGTAACCTGCGACGATCAGCCGTCACGTGCCTGGAGGTGCCGTGGAAGCCACTGCTCTCGCCAGCCCCGATCAGTTGTGGTCGGCGCAGGAGGTCTTGGTGCGTCCGAGTCCTGTACCGGCGGCGGCAGGGGTCTACGGGTGGCACTTCGAGCAGCCGCCCCACCCCGACCTGGACGCTGGGCGCCTGCTGTACGTCGGTATAGCCCCGCGGTTCATGGCGAACCGGACCAGCACGCAGAACCTTCGCAAGCGGGTGCGTTACCACTACCGGGGCAACGCGGCCGGCTCGACGCTGCGGCTCACCCTCGGATGCCTGCTCGGACTTGAGCTGCGCCGGGTGGGCAGCGGCAAGCGAATGACCTTCGGCAAGGCCGGCGAAGCCACCCTGAGCAAGTGGATGGCGGACAACGCTCGGGTGTGCTGGATCGAGCAGAGCGAACCATGGGACCTGGAGTCACAGCTCATCGCCCAGCTCGACCTCCCGCTGAACCTCGACCAGAACCGCCACAACGCGTTCCACAGCCGCCTGAAGGAGATACGAGCCCAAGCACGCCAGCGAGCACGAGCGTTGCCCATCAGCTCGTAAGCCGCCAAACGGGCCGTTGCCTGGGCCGTCCGAGGCCGCTCGACAGTGGCCGATGACGACCAATGACGACCACCAAGCGCCCGGGACCACCGCTCCTGAGCAGCGAAAACGCAGGGCACCAAGATTCCCGGCAACACCCAGGGCAAGAAGAAGCAGCCATTGCGATCATGCCTCCCACCTGCGCGGGTGGGAGGTATTTTCACGCCAGCCGACCGCGTCACCAAGCTGTCGGGCAGCACCCCTGGAGGGCCACGGCCGCAGTCACGTCCCCGACGGGCGTGGTTGTTCCGGTGGCACCGAGCTCTCGGCAACCGCCATCCACTGGTCCAGGTCGGCCTGGGTGAACTCTGCCCACGGGGGGATTCCAGGGAGTTGGCGGAGGAGGTCGTAGGCCTCGGAGATCTGGGCTCCGCGGAGGACCGGGCAGTGGCAGCCGGCGATGACCTCGGCGTTCAGGTGCTGGAAGTCGGTGACGACCGCCCCGAACTTCTGGGCGTCCAGCAGGGCGACCCAGGGGGAGACCAGCCGTCCGCCGAAGAACTGGCCGTCGCGGAATTCGTCCGGCGACAGCGCCGCCGTTTCGGGCATGGGGGTCGGCACGTTCGTGGCGAAGGTGTCAACGGCCCACAGGACGTTGGCCTTCGGGTCGAAAAGGGCGCGGGTTGTGGGGTTGTCGTACAGGGGCGGTCGCTTGGCGACCAGGGTGCGATCGCCCGCGTCGATCGTGTCGCCGTCGGTCATGAAGCGGCACCGGTTGACAGGGGTCTCCCACTCCTCGGCCATGCGGCCGATGGAGAACCATGTCGTCAGCAGGGTCGCGTTCGGGCATTCCGCGAGGACCGCCAGGAGGTTGCCGGCGTGGTCGCGGTCGTCGTGGGTGAGGAAGATCCACCGTACGTCCAGGGGATCCACGACGGACCAGGCTGCCTCCAGCCACTGGGAGCGCACTGCGGGCGCCCCGGTGTCCACGAGGACCGGTTCGGTTCCCCGGATCACCATCGAGTTCATCGGGAAGTGGCCGACCGGCGGGGCCTCAAGGGCCCACGGGATGACGAATGTCTCCTCAGCGATCTTGTACGGCTGCAGAAGGTCGAAACTCTCCATGGTTGTCATCGCTGCTCTCCTTGGAACGGAGTCGCGTCGAGCCATCGTCAAACGCAGAACGTTCATGAGCCCTCGTTGGTGTGCTGACGGGGACTCTGTGTGTCGAACCGGTCGAATGCCCGGGTGATCTTGCCGGTCCAGGGCCATCGGGTCGCTGAGGCGGAGCCTGCGGCCGGGGCCGGGGGTGACGAGCGGGGGAGCCGCGGGCCTTACCGGTCAGGGCGAGCATCGGCATCCAGGCGAGTTGGTCGAGTGCGAGGGAGACGCGTCAGCGGCGAGCGCCCCGACGCCGGGCGGGCCGAAAGCG
Source organism: Streptomyces canus (assembly GCF_030816965.1). Taxonomy (NCBI): domain Bacteria; kingdom Bacillati; phylum Actinomycetota; class Actinomycetes; order Kitasatosporales; family Streptomycetaceae; genus Streptomyces; species Streptomyces canus. The sequence continues at coordinate 4,634,364 of NZ_JAUSYQ010000002.1, read as the reverse complement.
GCGGCGGTCTCCGTCGCCCGCAGCCACGTTCGCCGGATCCAGTTCCACGAGACGGGCGCGCGCCGTGGGCGCGAGGGCAGCAGGCCGGGCGTTCCGGACGTGGTCAAACCGACAACGGCACCGCGTGGATCTCGTCCGCCTTGTGGCCCGCCCGTTCGTGGATGCGTTGGACCGCCTCCGCCGACGGTGCCTCCGAGAGGCAGTACACGAGACCGGCCTCGGGGTCCGCCCAGGCGCGCTCGAAGTGCACGCTCTCGTCCTTCTCTATCGCCAGGTCGGCCTGGTGGGCCTCCATCAGCTGGTCGGCCGTGATGCCCTGCATCCCTCGGTGTACGTCCATGAACTGAGCCATGGCCTCCACCTTCCTGCCATTCCCCGAGCCGAACGGTCGTCCCCCGTCCCTCACCTTCATGCTCCTCCTCCCCGCTCGCCCGGTCGACCCGGGCAGGTCACGTGACACGACGAGGGGCCCCGGTGTCACCCGGGGCCCCTCGTCGTCGTACCAGATCCAGCCGTACCAGATTCAGCCGCACTGGCACGGATTGCCCGACTGGCACCCGCACCCGCAGCCCGAGCCGCAGCCGCACGCGCCGATGACCGTCAGGGTCCTGATCGCGGCGGGCTGCTCGGTCGGGCGTTCCTGCGTGGGGTCGGGCTGGGGAGTGCTGGGGGATTCGGCCATGGGTCCCTCCTCGATGCGAGGGCCAGAACGTCCCGACTGTCGGACCAGGCCCTGTACCCATTGCATGCCCGCTCCACTGGGCGCATCAACGGCGCACAGAGGCTTGCGCACGTCCCGAACGGGACCCGGCACACGCCAGGAACACTCCAGGAGTGGTCAGGCCCCCTCCACTCCCGTCACCGGCTGGATGTCCTGCTGCAGGTCGTCCGCGTGCTCACCCGTCACCAGGTACACCACCCGCTTGGCGACCGACACCGCGTGGTCGGCGAACCGCTCGTAATAACGGCCGAGCAGCGTCACGTCGACCGCCGTCTCGATGCCGTGCTTCCACTTGTCGTCCAGCAGGTGCTGGAAGAGCGTGCGGTGCAGCAGGTCCATCTCGTCGTCGTCCTGCTCCAGCTGGAGCGCGAGGTCGACGTCCTTGGTGACGATGACCTCGGCGGCCTTCGCCATCAGACGCTGGGCGAGCTGGCCCATCTCCAGGATGGTCGCGTGCAGGTCGTTCGGGATCGCACGCTCCGGGAAGCGCAGCCGGGCCAGCTTCGCCACGTGCTGGGCCAGGTCGCCGGAACGCTCCAGGTCGGCAGACATGCGCAGTGAGGTGACGACGATGCGGAGGTCCGTCGCCACCGGCTGCTGCCGGGCGAGCAGCGCTATCGCCCGGGCCTCCAGGTCGTGCTGGAGGTCGTCCACCTTCTGGTCGGCCTCGATCACGCTTTCGGCCAGCTTCAGGTCGGAGTCGAGGATGGCCGTCGTGGCGCGTCCGATCGCCGAGCCGACCAGCCGGGCCATCTCCACCAGACCGTCGCCGATCGAATCCAGTTCCTCGTGGTACGCGTCCCGCATCAGGGTTCCCTCTCGTACGTCATTCCTGTGGGTTCCAGGGGCCAAAACCGGCCGTGAAACCGGTGCTGCGTACCCCACGCTCCCACGTTCGGCCCTGCACGCGTCCGTTTCCGCCCTCCCAAATGAACCAATACTGGCTCCAAGGTGAACTCTGGGCGACGAGTGTTCGAGCTCGCACTCGGACGGCTGTGGCCAGGACCGATCCCATGCCTAACCTGGAGGCATGGACGTGAACGCGGCGGTCGCCGCAGCGGCGGCGATCGCCGGTGTGCTCACCGGTGTCATCGCCATGCTGGCGTTCCGCTGGAGCGAGCGGGAGCAGAAACGCCCCACCCGCACCTCCCTGCACACGGACCCGGTGCTTCCGCCGGGCGTGGACACCGTCCTGTCCGTGCTCCGCTCCTCCGCCGTCGTCCTCGACGAGGCCGACGCCGTCGTCAAGGCCAGCTCCGCCGCGTACGCCCTCGGGCTGGTCCGCGGCGGCAAGCTCTCCGTGGAGCCCATGCTCCAGATGGCCCGGGACACCAGGAGGGACGGGGAGATACGCCAGGTCGAGCTGGACCTGCCCAGGCGGGGGACCGGACGCGGCGAGGCCCTCGCGGTCTCCGCGCGCGTCGCGCCCCTCGGCTCCCGGCTGGTGCTGCTCCTCGTGGAGGACCTCACCGAGGCCCGGCGGATCGAAGCGGTACGACGCGACTTCGTCGCGAACGTCAGCCATGAGCTCAAGACCCCCGTCGGGGCGCTCTCCCTCCTGTCCGAGGCCGTCATGGACGCCTCGGAGGACCCGGAGGCCGTGGAGCGCTTCGCCGGCCGGATGCAGATCGAGGCCACCCGCCTGACCAGCCTGGTGCAGGAGATCATCGACCTCTCCCGGGTGCAGAACGACGACCCGCTGGAGGACGCCGAGCCGGTCCGCGTGGACGAGCTGGTCGCCGAGGCCATCGACCGCTGCCGGCACCAGGCCGGCAGCAAGCAGATCACCATGGCCGCCGCCGGCGCGGCCGAGCTGCGCGTCTGGGGCAACCGCGGCCAGCTCGCCGCCGCCCTCGGCAATCTCGTCGAGAACGCCGTCAACTACTCGCCCGCCCGCACCCGCGTCGGCATATCCGCCCGCCGGGTGGCCGTGCCGAGCGGCGACCTCATCGAGGTCGCCGTCACCGACCAGGGCATCGGCATCTCCGACAAGGACAAGGAGCGCATCTTCGAACGCTTCTACCGCGTCGACCCGGCCCGCTCCCGCCAGACCGGCGGTACGGGCCTCGGCCTCGCGATCGTCAAGCACGTGGCCGCCTCGCACGGCGGGGAGGTCACGGTATGGAGTTCCGAGGGACAGGGCTCCACGTTCACCCTCAGGCTGCCGGAGGCGGGCGCGGCCCGCGACCGCGCGCTCCAGCACCCCGACCTCGACGACGAGGACGGGCCCACCCCCGAGTCGGCTTCTTACGACCCGCTTCCCGCCCCGGAGGTCCTTCCGTGACCCGAGTGCTCGTCGTCGAGGACGAGGAGTCCTTCTCCGACGCCCTTTCGTACATGCTCCGCAAGGAGGGCTTCGAGGTCGCCATCGCGGCCACCGGCCCCGACGGACTCGACGAGTTCGAGCGCAACGGCGCCGACCTCGTCCTCCTCGACCTGATGCTGCCGGGCCTGCCCGGCACGGAGGTCTGCCGCCAGCTGCGCGGCCGCTCCAACGTCCCCGTCATCATGGTGACCGCCAAGGACAGCGAGATCGACAAGGTCGTCGGCCTGGAAATAGGAGCCGATGACTATGTCACCAAGCCGTTCTCCTCGCGCGAGCTGGTCGCCCGCATCCGCGCCGTCCTGCGCCGCCGCGGCGAGCCCGAGGAGGTCGCCCCGGCCGCCCTGGAGGCCGGTCCGGTCCGCATGGACGTGGACCGCCACGTGGTCACGGTCTCCGGCTCCAAGATCGACCTGCCCCTCAAGGAGTTCGACCTGCTGGAGATGCTGCTGCGCAACGCCGGCCGCGTCCTGACCCGCATGCAGCTCATCGACCGCGTCTGGGGCGCCGACTACGTCGGCGACACCAAGACCCTCGACGTCCACGTCAAGCGCCTGCGCGCCAAGATCGAGCCGGACCCGGGCGCGCCGAGGTACCTGGTGACGGTGCGGGGTCTCGGCTACAAATTTGAGCCGTAAAGAGGAACGCCTCACGTACGCCGAAGGGCGGGACCTCCTCGGAGGTCCCGCCCTTGGTGTCGTACGACGGTCTCGTACGGCCGCTCAGTGGCTCGCGGCCGACTCGGTGGCCGTCGCGCTCGCGGACGCCGCGTCGGTCGGCGTGACGGAGCCGCTCGGGGTCGCGGAGCCGGTCGGCTTCGGCGAGGTCTGCGGCGCCGACGGGACGGCGGTCGGGCCCCACTTGGTGAAGTAGCTGTCGGCCGGGACCACGAACGCGCGCAGGCTCACGTCACCGGTCGTGCTGAAGGTGAAGGTGACCTTCTGGGCGTTGCCGTCCTTGACGCTCTCGCCGATCTCGGCCACCGCGGCGGAGGCGTTGCCCTTGCCGCCCAGGATCACGGAGCCGTGCGCCGGGACGGTCACCTTGCCCCTGCCCTTGGCCGGCGTGATCTCGGCGCTGCCGCCGCCCTCGATGCTCACGGCGTCCAGCGTCTGGGCGGTGCCGGTGGTGTTGAAGACGGTGGCGGAGACCACGGCGGGGCCCTTGGTCTCGCCAGAGGCCTCGGTGGCGGGCTGGGTGATGACCACGACGTTCTGGAGCCTGATGCCGCCGACGCTGGTCTCCGCGTTGTCCGGCTTGACCTCCAGCGTCTGGGCGTCGGTTCCGGCCGCGCACGCGGAGAGCGCGGTGACCGAGAACGCGATGGCGGCGGCGGCGAGGACGCCGCGTCGAAGGCTGCTGCTCACGGCGGCGGCAACTCCTTGACTTGAGCGAGGCGGCCGTAAAGCCGCGCTAAGTGTCTGTCAGCGGCCTCAGGTTACCGAGCCGTTCCCGCCGGGCCGCACCCGACCCTCCCCAAGAGGCGTATCTCTCCGGTCACTCGGGTTCACAAGTGACTCGTGAGTCGCTTCGGCCCCGCACTCCGGCGCTCGTCCGGCATTCACATAAGAGCCTTCGGCATCCAGTGGCAAAACTTCCGTGAAGGAATGCGCGATCACCCCCGGAATTGATCACCGGCTGATCCGACCGGCTCGTGTGATCAATTCCTGAATCGGCGCGGAACCGACTCCTGGCTCGAACGGAGTAGCGTAAGTCGCACACTTGGAACCGGACATTTGTGGACGTTAGCCCGTCTGGAAGGGCTTCCGGATGTGTGTAACGTACGCGTTTCACCTCCCCCGGAGAGCCGCTCCGACCTGCGAATACCTTCTTCCGCTCGCCCCGCGCAGCACGTTCCTGTTGCTGTTGTCAAGCCCCGAGATATGCCCTGACCTGCGAAAACGCCATTCAGAACCCGCAGTTTCCGTGTTACCCTGGATAGCCACGGAAGGGGTACCTGTCACATGACGTTCAAGGTTGGCGACACCGTGGTCTATCCCCATCACGGGGCCGCGCTGATCGAGGCTATCGAAACTCGCCAGATCAAAGGCGTGGACAAGACCTACTTGGTTCTGAAGGTCGCCCAGGGTGACCTGACGGTGCGTGTGCCAGCGGACAATGCGGAGTTCGTCGGCGTGCGTGATGTGGTCGGTCAGGATGGGCTGGACCGGGTCTTCGAGGTGCTGCGCGCACCGTACGCCGAGGAGCCCACGAACTGGTCCCGTCGATACAAGGCAAACCTGGAGAAGCTCGCCTCCGGCGATGTCATCAAGGTCGCGGAAGTCGTGCGCGACCTGTGGCGTCGTGAGCGCGAGCGCGGACTCTCCGCAGGTGAGAAGCGCATGCTCGCCAAGGCTCGGCAGATCCTGGTGAGTGAACTCGCCCTCGCGGAGAACACGAACGAGGACAAGGCCGAGGCGCTGCTCGACGAGGTTCTCGCGTCCTGAGCGCTCCCTGTGCAGGCACCTTGCCCGCTCAGCTCAGCACACACTGAATCCGAATTGCCGCACTGAAATGCCGCGGTGCCCGATGACGCAACAGCTGTCGCCGGGCGCTGCGGCATGTCTGTCTCCGGATGCCGGACCTACGACGCCCCGTAGTGACGTGCGCGTGTTCCTCTCGGAGAAAGATCCCCCGATACTTGGCGTGCCGGGCCCGGGCAGCTGGCTCGACCGGCGTCACGGAAGGGTCCGGTCAAGGCGTCGCGCCCGGCACGCTGTCTCCGTACCCACGTTGGCCGAGCACACAAACCTGACAGGAACCGATGTCTGACGTTTCGCGCCCTTCGCCCGCCGAAGCACGTGCGGAAGCCCGCACCGCGGTGGTGATTCCGGCCGCCGGAAGGGGCGTACGCCTCGGTCCGGGCGCCCCCAAAGCGCTCCGCGCGCTGAACGGCACCCCCATGCTGATCCACGCGGTCCGCGCGATGGCCGCGTCCCGCGCCGTCTCCCTGGTAGTCGTCGTGGCCCCGCCCGACGGCGCCGGCGAGGTCAAGTCGCTCCTCGACGCCCACGCGCTGCCCGAGCGGACGGACTTCCTCGTCGTCCCGGGCGGTGACTCCCGCCAGGAATCGGTCAGGCTCGGCCTGGACGCCCTGCCCCCCGACTTCGGCATCGTCCTGGTCCATGACGCGGCCCGCCCGCTCGTCCCCGTCGACACGGTCGACGCGGTCATCGAGGCCGTACGGGAGGGCGCGCCCGCCGTCGTCCCGGCGCTGCCCCTCGCGGACACCGTGAAGGAGGTCGAGCCGGCGACCGCTCCCGGCGCGCCGGAGCCGGTGGTGGCGACCCCGGTCCGCGCGCGCCTGCGTGCCGTACAGACACCGCAGGGCTTCGACCGGGCGACCCTGATCCGCGCCCACGAGACGGTCACCGAGGACGTCACCGACGACGCGAGCATGGTCGAGCAGCTGGGTCTCACGGTCATGGTCGTGCCCGGCCACGAGGAGGCCTTCAAGGTGACCCGCCCGCTGGACCTGGTCCTCGCGGAGGCGGTCCTGGCCCGCAGGAGGCTCAACGATGGCTTCTGAGTCCGCGTTGCCGCAGGTCGGCATCGGCACCGACATCCACGCCTTCGAGGAGGGCCGCGAGCTGTGGTGTGCGGGCCTGAAGTGGGAGGGCGAGGGCACCGGCCTGGCCGGCCACTCCGACGCGGACGTCGTCGCCCATGCCGCGTGCAACGCCCTCTTCTCCGCGGCCGGACTCGGCGACCTCGGTCAGCATTTCGGCACCGGGCGCCCCGAGTGGTCGGGTGCATCCGGCGTCACCTTGTTGACGGAGGCGGCCCGGATCGTCCGCGCGGGGGGCTTCCGGATCGGCAACATCGCCGTGCAGGTGGTGGGTCCGCGCCCGAAGATCGGCAAGCGCAGGGACGAGGCGCAGAAAATCCTGTCGGAGGCGGCGGGGGCCCCGGTGTCGGTGTCGGGGGCGACCACGGACGGCCTCGGCTTCCCCGGGCGCGGCGAGGGCCTGATGGCGGTCGCGACGGCCTTGGTCGTAAGGGAAGGGTGACAAAAGGACTGCTCCCCGCACCCCCTTCGGCCCACTACCCTAGGTCCCGTGACTATTCGCCTGTACGACACCAGCGCCCGGCAGATCCGTGACTTCGCCCCGCTCACGCCGGGCTGTGTCTCGATCTACCTCTGTGGCGCCACGGTGCAGGCGGCCCCGCACATCGGCCACATCCGCTCCGGCCTGAACTTCGACATCATGCGCCGCTGGTTCGAGTACCGCGGCTACGACGTCACGTTCATCCGCAACGTCACCGACATCGACGACAAGATCATCGCCAAGGCGGCCGACCAGGGCCGCCCCTGGTGGTCCATCGGCTACGACAACGAGCGCGCCTTCAACGACGGCTACAGCGCGCTCGGTTGCCTCCCGCCGACGTACGAGCCCCGCGCCACCGGTCACGTCACCGAGATGATCGAGATGATGCGCGGCCTCATCGACCGCGGACACGCCTACGAGGCCGACGGCAGCGTCTACTTCGACGTGCGCTCCTGGCCCGCCTACCTGGAGCTGTCGCGGCAGGACCTGGACGAGATGCGCCAGCCCGCCGAGGAGGGCATCACCGGCAAGCGCGACCCGCGGGACTTCGCCATGTGGAAGGCCGCCAAGCCCGGCGAGCCGGACTGGGAGACCCCGTGGGGCCGCGGCCGCCCCGGCTGGCACCTGGAGTGCTCGGCGATGGCCCACAAGTACCTCGGCTCCGCCTTCGACATCCACGGCGGCGGCCTGGACCTGATCTTCCCGCACCACGAGAACGAGATCGCCCAGGCCAAGGCCTACGGCGACGAGTTCGCCCGGTACTGGGTGCACAACGCCTGGGTCACCATGAGCGGCGAGAAGATGTCCAAGTCGCTCGGCAACTCTGTCCTCGTCAGCGAGATGGTCAAGCAGTGGCGCCCGATCGTGCTGCGCTACTACCTCGGCACCCCCCACTACCGCTCGATGATCGAGTACAGCGAGGAGGCCCTGCGCGAGGCCGAGTCGGCGTTCGCGCGGATCGAGGGCTTCGTGCAGCGGGTGGTCGAGAAGGCCGGTGACGTGGAGCCCGCCGCCGAGGTGCCGCCCGCGTTCGCCGAGGCCATGGACGACGACCTGGGCGTCCCCCAGGCGCTCGCCGTCGTGCACACCACCGTCCGGCAGGGGAACTCCGCCCTCGCGGCCGACGACAAGGAGGCCGCGGTGGGCCGCCTCGCCGAGGTGCGCGCCATGCTCGGCGTCCTGGGCCTGGACCCGCTCGACGCGCACTGGGCCGGCGAGACCGACCGCGGGGACGAGCTGCACGGCGTCGTCGACAGCCTCGTCCACCTGGTCCTGGACCAGCGCGAGGCGGCCCGCGCCCGCAAGGACTGGGCCACCGCGGACGCCATCCGCGACCAGCTCGGCCAGTCGGGACTGACCATCGAGGACGGCCCCCAGGGGCCGCGCTGGACGCTGGGTCCCCGCTAGCCCCTTTCTTGATCGATTGTGCCGCCCGGCCCTCCGGGCGGCACACTGCATAGACGTACGAACATTTCACCGACGTAGACACTCACGTAGAACAGGTAGGTCATGGCAGCCAACAACCGCCGCATGTCCGGCAAGAAGGGCGCGCAGGTCGGCAGTGGCGGCCAGCGACGCAGGGGTCTGGAGGGCAAGGGGCCGACCCCGCCCGCCGAGATGCGCAAGGGCCACAAGAAGAACCGTGTCGCCAACGCCAAGTCGAAGCAGGCGGTACGCCGTCCCGTGGCGCGCGGCCGGGGCGGCAAGGGCACCTCGGAGATGGTCGTCGGCCGCAACCCCGTCGTCGAGGCGCTGCGCGAGGGCGTGCCCGCGGTGACGCTCTACGTCCAGCAGTTCATCGACAACGACGAGCGGGTGCGCGAGGCGCTCCAGCTCGTCGCCGACCGGGGCGGCGTCCACCTCATGGAGGCCCCCCGCCCCGAGCTCGACCGCATGACCAACGGGCTCAACCACCAGGGCCTGGTCCTCCAGGTCCCGCCGTACGAGTACGCCCACCCCGAGGACCTCGCCAACGCCGCCTACGACGAGGGGCAGGATCCGCTGATCGTGGCCCTCGACGGCGTGACCGACCCGCGCAACCTCGGTGCCGCCGTACGCTCCGTCTCCGCCTTCGGCGGCCACGGCGTCCTCGTGCCCGAACGGCGCGCGGCCGGCATGACCGCCGGGGCGTGGAAGTCGTCCGCCGGTACGGCCGCCCGCACCCCTGTCGCCCGCTGCACCAACCTGACGCGCGCGCTGGAGGCGTACAAGAAGCAGGGCATCGCGGTCGTCGGCCTCGCCGCCGACGGCGAGCACGAGGTCGGTGAGCTGGCAGCCCTCGGCGGTCCCGTCGTCATCGTGGTCGGCAGCGAGGGCAAGGGCCTGTCCCGCCTGGTCGGCGAGACCTGCGACTTCCGGGTGCGGATCCCGATGCCGGGCGGCGCCGAGTCGCTGAACGCCGGTGTGGCGGCGGGAATCGTGCTGTACGAAGCGGCTCGTCGGCGGGCCTGAACGGCCGTTCGGCGCCGTCCCCCACATGGGGGTGTTCCTGGCGTACGGGGCAAGCTTGACGGGGTCCGGACAGATCCGGGCGAGTCAAAGCAGTGTCCTAAGCACACGTCACTCTGTTAGATGAGTGTGGACACCAGAACACCCCGCACACCCACGGGGGGCAGCTCGTCGGGATTCGATACCGGGTTCGATGACGCTCCCGCGCTGAGCATGGTGAAGGTGCCGAGCGATCCGGCGCAGATCATCGTCAACCACGCCAGTTTCCGCGTCCAGTTGGGCGCGTCGACCCGGCGTGCTGCCCAATCCCCGCGGATCGCACGGCACTTGAGCGCCACCGAGGACACCGCACGCATCCCGGCCGTCGGCGGGGCGCCCGCCGCGGGGCGCCGCCGGCCCGTCGTGTGGAGCGGCAGGTCCGCCCCCGACGACACCGGCGCGCACCGCCTGCTCCAGGCCGTGCGAGGCGGCAGCGTCGGCCACGCCGAGCCGCCCGCCGCCGACGCCGGAGCCACCCAGGTCATCCCCCGCATCGACGCCGACCACGGCTACCAGGCCGACTACGGCGGCGAGTTGGCCCAGACCATGGCGACCCCGGTCGTCGGCGCCCAACGCACACCCGTCGGCGAGGGCACCCGACTCCTGCCCCAGATGCGCTCAGGCGGCAGCGCGTACGACGAACCCGCCTACGAGGGCGCGGAGTTCGACGACAGCTTCGAAGAGACCCCCGCCGACCGCGCCACGAGGCGACAGGGCGACGAAGCCGCACGACACGCGTACTTCCCGGGCCGCCGGATGAACCTGGGCGTCGTCCTCCTCCCGCTCCGCATCTTCCTCGGCTTCATCTCCATCTACGCCGGCATGGGCAAACTCTGCGACCCCGTCTACTTCGACGGCGGCAAACGCGGCTCCATGGTCAAGTGGCTCAACACCCTGCATCCGTGGGAAGTGGCCGAACCACTGCGCCAGTTCGCCCTCCAGCACCCCGTCGGCTCCGGCCTCGTCATCGCCTTCCTCCAGGTCATCGTGGGCGTCCTCACGATCCTGGGCTGCTGGCAGCGCGTCGCCGCGGTCGTCGGCGCAGGCCTGTCCGCCGCGCTCCTCGTCACCGTCAGCTGGAAGAGCGTCCCCGCCTACGACACCCCCGACATCATCTACCTCGCCGCCTGGTCCCCGCTGATCATCGCCGGCGCCCCCGTCTACTCCATCGACGGCCGCCTCGCGGGCAGCGCCTGGCGCCGCCTCGGACCCCTCTCCGACATCTGGGAGCTGCGCCGCTACGTCCTGCGCCGCGGCGCCCTCATCACCGCCATCGCCACCGGCCTCACCCTTCTGATCGGCTCCGTCCTCGGCGGAGCCGTCCGGGACGCCGACCGCGTGATCGTCCCCGGCCCCGGCGAGGCCCCGCGCAACGAACTGCCCGGCTCCCCGCTCCCGCAGGACTCCGCAAAGCCCCGCAAGAAGAGCCCGTCGGCGTCCACCTCGCCGAGCCAGGGCGTCACGAGCGGTCCGTCCGCCGGTATCTCGGCCACCCCCGACGCCCCCCGCGACACCGGCGTCACCACCGGCGGCTCGCCCAGCCAGACCCAGGGCACCACAGGCGAGACCTCGTCCCAGCAGTCCTCCCCGGTCCAGCAGGCCCCCAGCACCACATCGGGCCCCACCGGAGGCACAAGCACCTCCGGCGCTTCGACAGGCGGTCCCGACACTGGAGGCTCCTCCTCCGGCGAACCGGGCCTGGTGGGCGGCCTGTTGGGGTAGGCGGGCCGGTGGGCAACGTACTGGGCAAGCCCACCGGCTGAGAGACAACAGGCCCACGAGAAGGTCCCGCACCCATGGAGGTGCGGGACCTTCTCGGCGTACGACGCCTCTATCGACGACGCCTCTACCGACGACGCCTCTATCGACCGAGCGCCGCCAATTCCTTCGCCGCCGCGGTCAGATCCTTCGCCGTGTCGATGGCCCGCCAGTACGCCCCCTGAGGGATCGGGAACCCGGCCAGCCGCAGCTCACGCGCAAGCGTGGGGAACGTCGTCCGCTCATGATCCCCCCGCTCCGGCAGCAGATCGGCGAACGCGGGCGAGAAGACGTACACACCCGCGTTGATCTCGAACGTCGACGGCGGCGCCTCGATGAAGTCCGTGATGTGCCCGAACCCGTCGGTCTGCACCGCCCCCCACGGAATCCGCGGCCGCGCCAACGCGAGCGTCGCGACCGCGTCGCGCTCGGTGTGGAAGTCCGCCATGTCACGCAGCGAGAAACGGGTCCAGATGTCACCGTTCGTCGCGTACCACGCCCGGCCCGGGTGCGGCAGATGCGCGGCCGCGTACTTCAGGCCGCCACCCCGCCCGAGCGGCTCCGTCTCGATGACCGTCCGGACGCGCAACGGCAGCTCGGCCGTCTTCAGCCAGTCCTGCAGCACCTCGGCGAGATGCCCACAGCTGACCACGACGTCCGTCACACCCTCCTCGGCGAGCCAGACAAGCTGATGGCCGATGATCGGAGTCCCCGTCCCGGGGATCTCGACCATCGGCTTGGGCCGGTCGTCGGTGTAGGGACGCAGCCGGGAGCCCTGGCCGCCGGCCAGGATCACGGCCTGGGTGGGACGGGACGCGGCGTTCGGATCGGTCATGACCGGAACTCTACGGCGCGCCCCTTCCCCCACCTCGGTCGGCATTCCCCTCTCACGGAGTCAGCTGTGCGCGGCCGCCACACCCGTCGCGAAGGACGTGTCGCAGACCGGGCGGGCATACGACTGCGCGCGCGTGGGGCCGTACACACGGACCGCCGCGCGGCCCAGGGCCTTCGCGATGGACACGCAGTGCCTGGCGAGCGACGGACGCTCGTTCACGGCCTCCTGGAGGTGCGTGAGAGCGATGCCCGGGTTCTTCTCCTGGAGCTCGGTCAGGAGCTGCTCGCGCAGGACGTCCTGCGGCGCGAGGGGCGCGCTGCGCGGCTTGCTGTCCGAGACCGTGGCGTCCGCGGCGGTGAGCACCGAGGAGCTCGAGGGATTCCCCGACCAGTTGACTCGGGTGACCGCGAGGGTCCCGGAGAGCACCAGGACGACGGGCAGGACAAGGGCGAGGGAGCGGCCGATACGGCGGGCGGGGCCCCGGCCGCGTCGCGTCTGTTGGTTAGTGGTGTGCTTCACGCGTGTGAGGGTAGCGCGGGGTAATGATCTGGCGACACGGGGTCACCGGTTCGGGGGATGAGAAGGGGCCGATTTTTGGGTAGAGCGTTGACGCACACTGCTCGAAATGACCGGTGTGCCGGGGTATTTGTCGACAACCCCCCGACGCGAGAAGGGCCCCGCAGATGGTCTGCGGGGCCCTCTTCGTCAACCCGGGTGAATCGTTGCCGTACGTCCTCAGTCGGAGAGGCGCTCGCCCGTGGAGGTCGAGAACACGTGGGTCTCGCCCGGACGCGGCACGACGTGCAGCGTGGCGCCCTTCTCCGGGACCGCACGGCCGCTGACGCGGACGACCAGGTCCTTCAGCTCGCCGTCGACCTTGGCGGAACCGTAGACGTAGCCGTCGGCGCCGAGCTCCTCGACGACGTTCACGGAGACCGCGAGACCGGCCGGAGCGTCCTCGGTGTCCTTGGAGAGGGCCGAGGCGGCGGCGCCGTTGTGCTCGACGATGTCGAAGTGCTCGGGGCGCACACCCACGGTCACCGTGGTGTCACCCTTGTCGGAGGCGGCCTTGAGGGCCTCGCGGTTGACGGGCACCACGCTGTTGCCGAACTTCACGCCACCGTCGGTGATCGGAACCTCGACGAGGTTCATCGCCGGGGAGCCGATGAAGCCGGAAGCGACGAAGAGGTTCGCCGGGCGGTCGTACATGTTGCGCGGGGAGTCGACCTGCTGGAGCAGACCGTCCTTGAGTACGGCCACACGGTCGCCCATCGTCATGGCCTCGACCTGGTCGTGGGTGACGTAGACGGTGGTGATGCCGAGACGGCGCTGGAGCGAGGCGATCTGCGTACGCGTCGACACACGGAGCTTGGCGTCCAGGTTGGACAGCGGCTCGTCCATGAGGAAGACCTGCGGCTCACGCACGATGGCGCGGCCCATCGCGACACGCTGGCGCTGACCACCGGAGAGCGCCTTCGGCTTGCGGTCCAGGTACTCGGTGAGGTCGAGGATCTTCGCGGCCTCCTCGACCTTCTGCCGGATCTCCGCCTTGTTGATGCCGGCGATCTTGAGCGCGAAGCCCATGTTGTCGGCGACGGTCATGTGCGGGTAGAGCGCGTAGTTCTGGAACACCATGGCGATGTCCCGGTCCTTCGGCGGCAGGTGCGTCACGTCGCGGTCACCGATGCGGATGGCGCCGCCGTTGACGTCCTCGAGCCCCGCCAGCATGCGGAGCGAGGTGGACTTGCCACAGCCGGACGGGCCGACCAGGACGAGGAACTCGCCGTCCTCGATGTGGATGTCGAGACCGTCGACGGCGGGCTTCGTGGAACCCGGGTAAATGCGGGTCGCCTTGTCGAACGAAACAGTGGCCATGGCTCAGAGGCCCCCTTCTACCGGCAGGAACGTGCCGGACGATCCGTTGTAGGAAGGTGGTGGTGTAGTCCACACGAGTGGACTGGCTCAGGACGGTACCCGGCGTTCACGCGTATGTCAGTACCTGGGCCACTGTGAACTTCGCGGAAACTTTCGAATGGGGCAGAGCAACTCACTTTTGACCGTGCCCAGCGGCTTCCTGCTTCAACACCCACTGCCACCCACGCACAGCTACGGTGAGCTGGGCCTGACCGGTCTTACACGGACTCCACAGGCATTCCGGCCGACGGCCCGTCGGTCCGTACAGCAACGGCTGCCTACGCGGCCAACAAACGCAAACCCTCGTCCCGAAGGTTCACGGCGGCGTTCACGTCACGATCGTGCAGGGCCCCGCACCCGGCGCACGTCCACTTGCGAACCGAGACGTCCAGTCTTGGCCCCGTGACATGGCAGGCGGAGCACCGCCGTGTCGAGGGGAAGAAGCGATCTACAACCACCAGCGTCCGGCCGTACCACTCGCACTTGTAGCGCAGCTGCCGTAGCAACTCTCCCCACGAGGCGTCCGTGATCGCCTGATTCAGCTTCGCCTTCCGTCCTTGCCCCTTGCCGCGCGCCACCCGCATCAAGGTCTTGACCGACAGGTCTTCCACCACGAGCACTTGGTTCTCGCGCACGAGGCGGGTGGTGAGTTGGTTCAGCATGTCCCTGCGTACGTCACTGATCAAGGCGTAGAGCCGCGCGATCTTCTCCCGAACCTTCTGCCGGTTCTTCGATCCCCGCACCTTCCTGTGCAGCTCCCGCTGCAACCGCGCCAACTTCTCCGCGTACCGCTTCAACAACCGCGGATGATCGAACTTCGTCCCGTCATCCAGGATCACCAGCGACGCCAGCCCGACATCCACCCCCACTGCTTTCGGCTCCCGCGTCCCCGGCACGAACACCACAGGCAGCTCCGCTATCCGCTCCTCCACCAGCACGGACACGAAATACCGGCCCGCCCGATCCCGCGTCACCGACAACCGCACCGGAACCTCCCCGGCAGGCAACGCCCGAGACCACCGGATGTCCAACGGCACCGACTGCTTCGCCAACGTGATCAGCCCAGTCCCCGGCCGCCCCGGATCCTCCACCCACTTGAAACCCGTACGCACATACGTCGCCGTATCCCGCGAACGACCCTTCTTCTTCCGCCTCGGATACCTGGCCACACCCTTGAAGAAACGGCCGTACGCCTGATCCAGATGACGCAGAGACTGCTGAAGCACCGTCGACGACACATCCCCCAACCACGCCGTCGCCTCCTTCCGCTTCCAGCCGGTCAACGCCCGACACGTCTCCGCGAACCCCACATTCACCCGATGCCGCTCCCAGGCCCCCGAACGCAGCGCCAACCCCTCGTTGTAGACCCACCGACACGCCCCGAACGTCCGCTCCAACTGCTCGGCCTGCTCCTCGGTCGGATAGAAGCGGAACCGGTACAGACGGTGATGCGTGTCGGGTGCCTTGGCGTGGGACTTCAGCGGAGTCGCCTTGCGTGTGTGGTGCTTCCGGCGCTCGCCGATGCCGAGGACCTCGCGCTTGACGCGCTCGGCCTCTGTCTCCCCCATGACCCCTCCCTGACGATCCGATCTTCGGAACAGCACGTCAGCTCGATCAACGAACGGGTGCACGGATGGTTACGCACGGTTTTGAAGTCGGGTTGGGCGGAACTTCGTGGCTTGGGGAAACCGGCTCTGTGTACAGTGGTGCAGCCTTCGCGTACCGCGTTGCGATACGCGATGCCGCCTTAGCTCAATTGGTAGAGCGGGATCCTTGTAAGATTCAGGTCGTCGGTTCGATTCCGACAGGCGGCTCCATAAAGCCCAGGTCAGATGCTATCTGACCTGGGCTTTTGTGTTGGCAGCTCTACGCTGATGCGCAGCCCGCCCGCCGCGCGCGGGGTGAGGGTGAGCCTGCCGTCGTGGGCCTGGGTGATGGTCTTGACGATGGCCAGGCCGAGGCCGACGCCCGCGTGGTCGGTGTGAATGCGCTCGGTGCCGCGCTGGAACGGTTCGGTGAGGGTCGAGACCAGTTCCGGGGCGAGCTTCTCGCCGGTGTTCTCGACGGTGAGCACCACTGTTGCGGGGCGGGCGTCGGTGGTGATCCACACGGTGCCCCGGTCGGGCAGGTTGTGGACGATCGCGTTGTGGACGAGGTTCGTGGTGAGCTGGAGGAGAAGGGCTTGTGATCCGGTCGTCGGGGTGATGTCGCCGCTGGTTTCGAGGGTGACGCCGTGCTTCTCCGCGAGGGGGAGGAGTGTTTCGGTGGCCTCTTCCGCCATGAGGGACAGGTCGACACGTTCTCGGGTGAAGGACCGTTGCTCGGCGCGGCTGACCAGGAGCAGTGCCTCGGTGAGGTTGATCGCCCGGGTGTTGACGGTGTGGAGGCGGTTGATGAGTTCGGCGGTGTCGTGGTTCGGATCGGTGCGGGCCACGTCGAGAAGTGACTTCGTGATGGCGAGGGGGGTGCGTAGCTCGTGGGAGGCGTTGGCTGCGAATCTGCGCTGTTCGGCGACGTGTGCTTCGAGGCGCGTGAGCATGGTGTCGAAGGCGTCGGCGAGTTCGCGGAATTCGTCCTTGCGGCCCGGGAGCCGGATGCGGTGGGAGAGGGATCCGTGTGTGGCCCTGCGTGTGGCGTCCGCGAGGTGTGTCAGGGGGGCGAGCATGCGGCCGGCGAGGATCCAGCCCCCGACGAGGCCGAACACGAGCAGGAAGGCCAGTACGGCGGCTGCCCTTGGAGCGAATACGGCCAGGAGGGCGGAGCGGATGGGAAAGACACCGCCCGTGGGCATGTCGTCGGGGTTGTAGAGCATGGCGCGGTTGGGGACGTAGCGCAGGAGGAAGAGCCATACCGCGGCGAGCAGGAGCACCCCGGCCAGCATGAGGAATCCGGCGTAGCTGAGGGTGAGTTTGAGGCGGACGCTCAAGCCTGGTGCCCTATCCACGCTGGTCTCCCTGGTGGTCGGGGTCCGGTTGGACGTCGATGCGGTATCCGGCGCCGGGCACGGTGGCGATGACCCAGGGTTCGCCGAGCCGTTTGCGCAGGGCCGAGACGGTGATGCGTACGGCGTTGGTGAAGGGGTCGGCGTTCTCGTCCCACGCGCGTTCGAGGAGTTGTTCGGCGCTGACGACGCCGCCTTCGGCGGCGACGAGGACTTCGAGGACGGCGAACTGTTTCCTGGTCAGTGCGACGTAGCGGCCGTTCCGGTAGACCTCTCTGCGGAAGGGGTCCAGGCGTAGGCCTGCGATTTCCCGTACGGGTGGTCTGCTGTGGGCGCGTCGGCGGTCGAGTGCTCTGAGTCTGAGGGCGAGTTCCTGGAGTTCGAAGGGTTTGGTGAGGTAGTCGTCGGCGCCGAGTTCGAAGCCGGTGGCTTTGTCGTCGAGGCGGTCGGCGGCGGTGAGCATGAGGATCGGCATGCCGCTGCCGGAGTCGATGATGCGTGTGGCGATCTCGTCACCGGAGGGGCCGGGGATGTCCCGGTCGAGGACGGCGATGTCGTAGGTGTTGATGTTCAGCAGTTCCAGTGCGGTGTCGCCGTCGGGGGCGATGTCGGCGGCGATCGCTTCGAGGCGTAGACCATCGCGGATGGCTTCTGCCATGTAGAGCTCGTCCTCGACGATCAACACACGCATGCCTTCGATGCTACGAGTGGGCGCATATCGTCGGCGTATCGAAAACCGCATACGTGCCGGCAACAGTGCGTCGCTTTGACTGGCGGCATGATGCGAACGTCACTGTCAGCAGGCATGGCCATCCGTCGGGTGCACCGGTTCCCGGACCTCGTCCTGACCGGGGCGCCGGGTGAGGCCGATGGTGCGGTGCCGCTCGGGGCGACGTCTGCCGACGTGGGGTACGGGCTGGGCCGGATCTGCCGCAGCGAGCCCTGGCATGACGAAGTGCGCTTCGAGGCGGTCGGTCTCGGCTGCCCGCGTATGTGTGCCGACCCCACTCAGGATCCGGGGGTGCAGTGGTGAGCGACGCAGTGACCGACGGTGAGCGAGGTCGGGCGATGGCCCGGGTGGACGCGGTAGAGCCGGGAGAGGGCGGCGCGGACACCGCCTCCGGTGTCCGGCGCGAGGTCGTCCGCCGGGTCGTCCGCGTCGTCTCCCGGCCGGGTCCCTGGAAGCGCGGCCCGGTGCTCGCGGCGCTGGCGTTGCTGCTCGGCCTGCTGATGCTGCTGCATGCGGAGATCACGGACTACGGGGGGCTCGGCAGTCTGGTGGAGACCTTCCTGCCGTGGTTCGGCCTGTTCGTGCCGGTGCTGTTGGCCGGGGCGCTGTGGCGTCGCTCCGCCTCCGCGGTGGTCGCGCTGCTGCTGCCGGTCCTGGTGTGGCTGAGTCTCTTCGGCGGGCTGCTCGGTGACAGGTCCCGCTCGGGCGGTGATGTCGTCGTGGCCGGCCACAATGTCGGCGCCGACAACCCGGACCCGGTCGGTACCGCTCGCGACCTGGTCGCCTCCGGGGCGGATGTGCTGGGTCTGGAGGAGATCACCCCGCAGGCGAGGCCGGTGTACGAGAAGGCTCTGGCGAGGGCGTATCCGTACCACACGGTGCTGGGCACGGTCGGGCTGTGGAGCAGGCTGCCGCTGTCGGACGTCCGGCCGGTGGACACCGAGATGGACGCCGGGCCGCTGGGGGAGACCAAGCCGGCCGCCGTCAAGCTGGGCTACAACCGCGCGTTGCGCGCCACGGTGGCGACGAGCCGGGGTCCGCTGGCGGTGTACGTGGCGCATCTGGGGTCCGTACGGGTGATGCCCAGGACCGGCTTCTGGACGGGCAGCCGGGACCGTAACGCGAAGGCGCTGGCCAAGGCCGTGGCCGCTGAGCCGAACGGGCGGGTGGTGCTGCTCGGTGATCTGAACGGCACCACGGACGACCGTGCGTTCGCCGGCCTGACCTCGCGGCTGCACTCGGTTCAGGAGGCGGCCGGGGACGGTTTCGGTTTCACGTGGCCGGCGAAGTTCCCGGTGGCGCGGATCGACCAGATCCTGGTGCGCGGTGTGGAGCCGGAGAGTTCCTGGGTGCTGCCGGCCACCGGCAGTGACCACCGGCCGGTGGCGGCCGGGATCAGCTGGTGAAATGCACGCAGAGGCTGTCTACAGCTGTGTCTCCGGTTCGGTGTCCGCCGGTTCCGGCAGCGGCAGTTCACGGATCGTCCGGTCGGCGACGCGGGCCGTCAGGGCCTGCGCGAACCGTTCCGCGTGCAGGACGCGGTAGGGGCGTGAGTGGTACGGCCTTGTCGTCGGGTCGACCCGGTCGGTGAGGCCGAGCTGGTTGTGCAGGTCGGCGACGGTTTCGTAGGCGGCGGCGAGATGGCCCTCGCGGTCGTGCCAGTCGGTGGCCGCGAGGGCCGCCCTGAGGACCGGGGTGAGGCGGTCGCCCGCGGCGGTGTGGGCGAAGGCGCTGCCGAGCCATTTGCCGTACGGCGGATAGCGGCGGTCCATGAGGAGGCACAGGCGCATCAGGTGGCGGGTCAGGCGGGCGGCGACTACGGCCGAGCCGAGTTCGTCGCCGACCTCGCCGCAGCGGCCGACGAAGGCCTCCTCGTGGGAGATGCGCTGCCACTGGCGGGCCAGGACGTGGAGCCACAGGTCGTGCGGGTACCAGCGCAGGGCGGCGCGGGCGGGGGCGAGGGCGTGCAGGCCGTCGTGGAAGACGGCTCCGGCGGTGACCTCGGCGAGGCGTTGGGTGGGGGTGCGGAGCCAGTGGGCGGGGGTGATCGCGCGGGTCGGGTCGAAGCCGAGCGTGTCGGTGAACCACGAGGAGACGTGGGTGACCTCGATGCGGTGGTGGACAGGGCCGTCGGTGGTGCGCATGACGCGGATGTCGCGGGTCTCGCCGGTGGGTGCGAAGTGCGTGGGCCAGCCGTGGAAGGTCTTCGGGAGGTGCTCGGAGAGGACGTGTCCGATACGGTCCGCGTGGCGCGGGACGTCCTGGGAGCGCAGGAAGATCTGGAGGCGCGGGCCCCATTCGTGGTCGGCGGAGCGCGGGGTGTCGTAGCCGAGGACTTCGGAGCCGGGGCCGATGCGCGCGGCGGAGTGCGGGATCCCCGGGGCGGCTTCCTCCAGTAGGGGGCCCACGGTCTCGGCGTAGAAGCGGCGGGAGAGTTCGAGGCCGGGGAGGAAGGCGGGCGTGCTCACGATGTGCCGGATGCCTTGGCGAGGGCTTCGTCGGTCAGGCGGTACACCGTCCATTCGTCCTGGGGGCGGGCGCCGAGGGCCTGGTAGAAGTCGATCGCGGGGGTGTTCCAGTTCAGGACGGACCATTCGAGGCGCTGGTAGCCGCGCTCGACGCAGATGCGGGCGAGTTCGGTGAGCAGGGCCTTGCCGTGGCCGCCGCCGCGGGCTGTGGGGCGGACGTAGAGGTCCTCCAGGTAGATGCCGTGGACTCCGCGCCAGGTGGAGAAGTTGAGGAACCAGATCGCGTAGCCGATCACCGCGTCTGTCGCGTCGTCGGTCGCGACGTGCGCGTAGGCCGCGGGGCGGGAGCCGAAAAGGGCTTCGTGGAGTTGTTCCTCGGTCGCCTTCGCCTCCTCCAGTGCCTTTTCGTATTCCGCGAGTTCGCGGATGAGGGCGTGGATCGCGGGGATGTCGGCGGGGGTGGCGGGGCGGATCATGGCTGTCGGCTCCGGTGGGTGCGCAGGCGGTGGGCGATTTCGAGTTGGCGGGGTTCTACGGGGCGGCCGTCCTCGATGTCCCAGAGGCTGTTCTGGAGCAGCCGTCCCAGGGTCCAGGCACGCGCGCGTGCGCGGTCCAGGCCGAGGATGTCGGTCATGGCGTCGAAGCGCCAGGTGATCTCGTCTGCGTCGAAGCGGTTGTCGAGGGCGGGCCAGAGTTCGAACCCGGGGTCGCCGGCGAGGGGTTTGGGGTCGATGGCGAGCCAGGGCGCGCGTTCGGAGGCGAGGACGTTCTCGTCGTGCAGGTCCCAGTGCAGGAGCCGGTCGCCGGGTTCGTCGACGACTTCGCGTACGGCGGCCGCGCAGTCGGCGACGGTACGTCGGGTCTGGGCGTCGGGGACGCGCCTCAGGGCCTCGGGGGTCTTGTCCAGCATGGCCTGTGCGATGTCGCCGAGGTGCCGTAGACCGGCTGGGGCCGGGGTGGCGGTCAGGTGGGCGAGCAGACCGGCGATGACGAGGACCGCGTCGCGGGTGCCGGGCAGGGTGGACAGCATGCGGTCGGAGTCGAGGCGCTCCAGGAGCATGGTGTGGGTGACCGGGTCGTGGTCGAGGAGGCGGACCGCGCCGTCGCCGTCCCAGAGGCGCAGGGCGACGGGTTCGCCGATGCTCTCGTTGTCGAGGAGCTGGAGTTTGAGGGCGGCCGGGGTGCCGTCGGCCCGGCGGACGACGGGCAGGACCAGCGCGGCGACGCCGTGCATCGGGGAGCCGTCCGGTCTGAGCTGCCAGCGCTCCAGGAAGTCCTCGATCAGGGTCGGCAGTCCGGCGATGAACTCCCGGCCCTTGTCGCCGTTGTAGCGCTCCTGTGCCGCCGCCAGTTCCTCCGGGATGTCGATCACGTGCCGGACCCTACCGGCGTGGGTGAATCGCCTCATGCGAATTAACCGGGGTGCCCACCGGGTGTGGGCCTACGTCCGCAGCGCCCCCGGCACCTATGTGTGGCTGGCGGTCCTGTTCGTGACGACGGTGGCGCTGCACCACATGTCGCCGGAGTTCGAGGAGGAGTTCCTGCGGCAGCGCTCGACCAACATCCATGAGCTGTCGAGCAATCCGGTGCGGGTGCTGGTCGCCAGCGCGATGTGGATCGACGGCGGGCACTGGCTGCCGTACGTCGTCCTCTATTCCGTCTTCCACGCGCCGGCGGAGCGCTGGCTGGGGACCGCGCGCTGGCTGGCGGTGTGTGCGGCGGCGCACGTACTGGCCACGCTGATCAGTGAGGGGGCGCTGCTGTGGGGGATCCGGCACGGGATGGCGCCCGCGTCCGCGGTCAACACGCTGGACATCGGGGTGAGTTACGCCCTGGCCGGGGTGATCGCCGTGCTCGTGTACCGGATTCCGGCGCCGTGGCGGTACGTCTACGGGTTCGCGGTGCTCGTCGTGTACGGGGTGCCGCTGGTGACCGGGCGGACCTTCACCGATCTCGGGCACTTCACCTCGGTGCTGATCGGGTTCGGGTGTTGGCCGCTGGTCGGGGGGCGGGAAAAAGCACGGAATCCGAAGGAGACAGCGGCCGCGCCGACGGGTTAACGTCCCAGGCCATGAGCAGCACTGCCGTGAACGGCGGCATCTCCTTCTGGTACGCGGCCGACGGCTTCCCCGAGGCGCGGGAGCCGCTCGGCGGTGACGCGTCGGCGGACGTGGTGATCGTCGGCGGCGGGTACACGGGACTGTGGACGGCGTATTACCTGAAGAAGGCCGTGCCCTTTCTGCGAATCACCGTCCTGGAGCAGAAGTTCTGCGGCTACGGCGCCTCCGGGCGCAACGGCGGCTGGCTCTACAACGGCATCGCGGGCCGCGACCGGTACGCGAAACTGCACGGCCACGAGGCCGCCGTACGCCTCCAGAAGGCCATGAACGACACCGTCGACGAGGTCGTCCGGGCCGTCGGCGAGGAGGGCTTCGACGCCGGGCTGCACAAGGGAGGCGTCCTCGAAGTCGCGCGTACGCCCGCACAGTTGGCGCGGCTGAGGGCCTTTTACGAGCATGAGCTGGCGTACGGCGAGAAGGACCGTGAGCTGTACGGCGCCCGGGAGACGGCCGAGCGGATCCGGGTCGCGGACGCGGTCGGGTCGTCGTGGACGCCGCACGGGGCGCGGGTGCACCCGGTGAAGCTGGTGAAGGGGCTCGCGGCGGCCGTCGAGGCGCTGGGCGTGACCATCCACGAGCAGACGCCGGTGACGGAGATCCGGCCCAAGCACGCGGTGACGCCGTACGGCACCGTCCGCGCGCCCTATGTCCTGCGCTGCACCGAGGGCTTCACCGCCGCTCTGAAGGGCCAGAAGCGGACCTGGCTGCCCATGAACTCCTCGATGATCGCCACCGAGCCGCTGACCGACGCGCAGTGGGCGGCGATCGGCTGGGAGGGGCGTCAGACGCTGGGGGACATGGCGCACGCCTACATGTACGCGCAGCGCACCGCCGACGGGCGGATCGCGCTGGGCGGTCGCGGGGTGCCGTACCGCTTCGGTTCGCGCACCGACAACGACGGGCGGACGCAGGCGGCGACGGTCGAGGCGCTACGGGAGATCCTCGTGGGGTTCTTCCCGATGCTGGCCGGGACGCGGATCGCGCACGCCTGGTCGGGGGTGCTCGGTGTGCCGCGCGACTGGTGCGCGTCGGTGACGCTGGACCGGTCGACGGGTATCGGCTGGGCGGGCGGTTACGTCGGTTCGGGCGTCGCCACCGCCAACCTGGCCGCCCGGACCCTGCGTGATCTGGTCCAGCAGGACTCCGGACAGGGCGGCCGGACCGAGCTCACCGAACTGCCGTGGGTCGGTCACAAGGTGCGCAGGTGGGAGCCGGAGCCGCTGCGGTGGCTGGGCGTGCAGGGCATGTACGCCACGTACCGCACGGCGGACCGGCGCGAACGCACCAGCCACCGCGCGGAGTCGTCCCGGCTGGCGCGGTGGGCGGACCGGATCGCCGGGCGGCACTGAGCCTGCGGCTCAGATCACCGACTCCGGTACCGGGGCTTCCGAGGGAGCGTCCTGCTTCGGTGGTTTCGCTGTCACCTCAGGCCCGGGACCCGGCCGGCGAGGAGTGGAGTGAGCCGCAGCCGGTTGGCGTCGGACATGCCCAGGTCCTGCTGTGCGGAGGGGAGCGCGATGGTCACGATGGTCGCGTCGAGGACGACCATCAGCCGGGCGAGGGCGATGACCGTCAGGCCCCACCAGCGACGGGGTCGGCCGATTCGGGCGACTGGGTGACGCTCGTCTGGTCAGAAGGCCATGGATCGGTACGCGTCGCATCTGGACGTCTCATGGCTCCAGGACCACCTTTCCGGTCGTGCCGCGGGTCTCCAGCGCCCGGTGCGCGGCGGCCGCCTCGGCGAGCGGGAAGCGCTGTACGGCGGGGGTGAGACGGCCCGCGGCGGCTTCGGCGAGGGCGCGCAGTTCGAGGGTGCGGATCGGGTTGGGCCCGCCGGCCTTCTGCGCCATGACGGGCCCGAGGACCTGTTCGGAGACGCCTTCGACGAGGTACGGCTGTCCGTCGTGGATTCCCTCGCCGGACCAGCCGAAGACGATGTGCCGGCCTTGGTGTCGGCCTTGGTGGCCGAGAAGGCCGACGCACTCGCGGGCGACCTCGCCGCCCACGCCGTCGAAGACCACGGTGGCGGGCCGGCCGCCGAGGAAGGCGCGGACCTTCCCGGGCCACGCGGAGTCCTTGTAGTCGACGGCGAGATCGGCGCCGTTGGCGTGCACCTGTGCCGTTTTCGACGGCCCGCCCGCGAGGCCGACGACGGTCGCTCCGGTGTTCTTCGCGTACTGCACGAGCAGCGTGCCGATGCCTCCGGCGGCCGCCGGGATCACGGCCACCGAGTCCGGGCCGAGCTCGGCGAACTGCACGATCCCCATCGCCGTACGGCCCGTGCCGATCATGGCGACGGCCTGGGCGAAGTCGAGGTTCCCGGGGACCTCGTGGACGCGGTCGACATCGGTGACGGCGAGTTCGGCGTAACCGCCGGGGGCGAAGCCGAGGTGGGCGGCCACGCGCTTGCCGAGCCACAGTTCTGCGACGCCGTCACCGAGGGACTCGACGACTCCGGCGACCTCCCGGCCGGGGATGGTGGGCAGCGTGGTCGGTTGGGGCAGCGGTCCCTGCTGCCCCTCGCGCAGGGCGGTGTCCAGGAGGTGGACACCGGCCGCCCGTACGGCGATACGGACCTGACCGGGGGCCGGGACCGGGTCGGCGGTCTGCTCGTAGGTGAGGTTCTCGGCGGGGCCGAAGGCGTGCAGGCGGATGGCGTGCATGGAGGGACTCCCTCTGTAGGCAGGACACCCACCCTCCGACCTCAAGCATGCTTGAGGTCAAGGGCGTTCCGGCCGAGTGCCAGCGATACGGCGGTGAGCGCGCTGTTGAAGGAGACCTCCGAGAGCACCCCGGGCGCCGCGACCTGGTCGCCCGCGAGATAGACACCGTCGCCCCGGTCGACGGCCGGCCGGTCGCGCCAGTTCGTGCCGGGCAGGTCGACGGCTCCCGTACGGCCGTTCGCGACGGACTCACGCCGCCAGGTGACGCGTTCGCGCCAGCCGTCGAAGGCGAGATCGAGCAACTGTTCCGCGCGCGCGACCCCGTCCGCCCTGGTCTCGTGCGGGGCGATCGGGATCTGCCCCTGGAGGAGCTGTTCGCCCGCGGGTGCCAGGGTGCGGTCCTGGGCGGTGAACCGTTCGATCCAGCCGGGGGAGTCGAGGTCGGAGACGGCGAAGGCGTCACCCCGCCGGGTGCGCAGGGCCAGGTCGAGGAGTGTCGTACGGCCGCTCGGCCAGGTCAGCGAGTCGTCGCCGAGGAGCCGACGGGCCGCACCGAGGGAGGTGGCGACGACGACCGGGGTGTCGGTGGGCAGCGTGTCGACACGGGACAGGGTCTCCATCCGGACGCCCATGTTCCAGGCGCGGGCGGCCATCCGGTCGACGACGGTGGCCCAGCCGCCGCGCGGGTAGTGCGCCTCGGGCGGCAGCTTGGTGGCACGCCGCAGCCGTTCCTGCACGAACGCGGCGGACAGGGCGCCCGGGTCGTGATGGAACAGGGCGACGGCGGAGTAGTGGGCGGCTGCGCGGGCGCCCTCCTCGCCGGCCTGCCCGGTGGCCCAGGACATGAAGTCCACGTCGACGGGGGCCTGTTGGGCACTGTGACGCAGCAGCTTGAGCATCGCGAAGGGCGGGGTGCGGCGCAGAACGCCCTTGTGCCTCAGACGCAGCCGGGCCGCCTCCAGAGGCGGGAGCGGTGCGAGGGGTCCGATGAGGTCGCGCTGCCGGAGCCAGGACCAGTGCGGGCCGCCGTTGTAGAGAGCGTGCGGGCCGTCGTTCGTGCGGTACGGCCCCTCGGCGGTCCGGGCCCGGCCGCCGAGCGTGTGATGGGCCTCGTACACGGTGACCTTGGCGCCCGCCTCGGCGGCGGAGATCGCCGCGGTCAGCCCGGCGAGGCCACCGCCGATGACGGTGATGCGATGCATGGCTGGGGTCTCCCTCTGCTCGGGGGTGGGGTCCGTCGTCGGTATGACTGATTGAGGGCTCCGGAATGTGACATGGGGGCTGTCTGTGCAGGTCAGGCGGATTGTCAGTGGTGGGGTGCAGGATGGGGGCATGGCGAGGAGAGCGACGGCTGGGGCGAGCGGTACCGGTGGCGCCGGCGGTGCGGGCGGCTCGCGGGTGAAGGGGGCGCGGCGACCGGAGGTGCGGCTGCCACCGCTGGAGCCGCATGGGGGAGAGGAGCTGGAGCCGGACGGAGACTACGACGGGCTGGAGTTCCTGGAGGCGGACTTCGCGGGGCAGGACGGGGCGGGGGCCCGTTTCATGGACTGCGCGCTGAGAAGCTGCGCGCTGGACGAGACCCGGCTCCATCACGCCCGCTTCCTCGACTCGGTCCTCACCGGCATACGGGGCGTGGGCACCGACCTGGCGGAGTCGACCCTGCGCGACGTGGAGCTGATCGACGCCCGCCTGGGCGGAGTGCAGTTGCACGGCGCGGCCCTGGAGCGCGTCGTGATCCGAGGCGGCAAGATCGACTACCTGAACCTGCGCACGGCCGTCCTGAAGGACGTCGTCTTCGAGAGCTGCGTCCTGGTGGAACCGGACTTCGGCGGCGCACGGCTGGAGCGCGTGGAGTTCGTGGACTGCACCCTCAAGGGCGCGGACCTCACGGCGGCGACCCTCAAGGACGTGGACCTGCGCGGCGCCGCGGTCCTGGAGATCGCCCGGGGGATCGACCGGCTGGCCGGGGCGGTGATCAGCCCGTCACAACTGCTGGACCTGGCACCGGCGTTGGCGGCGGAGGTGGGGATCCGGGTGGAGGGGTGACGCGGGCGCGGGCGGGCCCGCACGCTCTCTTCCGAGCTGCCGGAAGTGAGGCCGAGCCTTGGGTTCCGGGCGCAGTTGTGGGCGTCGGGTCGGTCCGCGGTGCGCGGTCGCCCTGGCCGACGTGCGGCCTTGTGCGCACTCCCTGGTGGAGCAGCACCAACCCCTTCGACCAGGGCACCGGCCCGACCGCAGCAGATCCTCGTCGACCGGGATGCCGGCTCTCCGTGATCACTTCACCCTCGGGAACCGTGCCTGGAGCGTCCAGATCGCCGGGTTCTCGCCCAGGTCGTCGTGGAGGTCGATC
Source organism: Streptomyces canus (assembly GCF_030816965.1). Taxonomy (NCBI): domain Bacteria; kingdom Bacillati; phylum Actinomycetota; class Actinomycetes; order Kitasatosporales; family Streptomycetaceae; genus Streptomyces; species Streptomyces canus. The sequence continues at coordinate 4,607,005 of NZ_JAUSYQ010000002.1, read as the reverse complement.
AGGTCGGCGATGAGGTCGTGCAGGAAGTCGCGGGCCTCGCGGCGCAGGTCCGCGTGGGAGAAGGTGAGCGGGGGCTCCTCCGCCGGCATCCAGTCGGCCTCGATGTCCACCCAGCCGAAGCGGCGCTCGAAGAGCATGCGGTCGGTGGACTCGGTGAAGTCGAGCTCCGCGTGCTGGGGGCGGGAGGCACGGGAGCCCGCCGGGTCGCGGTCCAGGCGTTCCGCGATGTCGCACAACGCCCACGCGAAGTCGAGCACCGGCACCCATCCCCAGGCTGTGGACAGTTCCCGGTCCTCCTTGGTGTCCGCGAGATAGACGTCCCCGCAGAACAGGTCGTGCCGCAGCGCGTGGACGTCCGCGCGGCGGTAGTCGGTCTGCGGCGGGTCCGGGAAGCGGTTGGAGAGGGCGTAGCCGATGTCGAGCACGTACGAGATGGTGTCACGCGGCCTCTCATAGGATCACCGCGTGTCCCGATCCGCGCCGCTCGTCCCCACCGCCCTGCTCCCCACCGCCCTCCTCCTCGCGAGCGCCCTCACCGCGTGCGGCGGCGGAGTGCACGGCACCCCCGGCGGCTCCGGCCTGCGCGACCCGTACTTCCCGAAGGCCGGCAACGGCGGCTACGACGTCACCCACTACGACCTCGACCTCGCCTACGACCCGGACACCTCGAGGCTCTCCGGCACCGCGACCCTCACCGCCCGCGCCACCCAGGACCTCTCCGCCTTCCACCTCAACCTCGACGGCCTGGAGATCGAGAAGGTCACCGTCGGCGGAGCCAAGGCCCGCTGGAACCGCACCGGCCAGGAGCTGACGGTGCGCCCGCACGACGACCTCGACGAGGGCAGCGCCTTCCGCGTGACGGTCGCCTACTCCGGCACCCCCAAGACGATCACCGACCCGGACGGCTCCGAGGAGGGCTGGCTGCCCACCGAGGACGGCGCGGTGGCCCTCGGCGAACCGACCGGCTCGATGGCCTGGTTCCCCGGCAACCACCACCCCTCCGACAAGGCGTCCTACGACCTCACGATCACCGTGCCCGAGGGCCTCCAGGCCGTCTCCAACGGCGAGTTGACGGCGAGCAGGACCAGCGGCGGCCGTACGACCACCACTTGGCACACCGCCGAACCCATGGCGAGCTACCTCGCCACCCTCGCGATCGGCGACTACGACATCCACCGCACCACCACCCCCGACGGCCTGCCCGTCTTCATCGCCGTCGACCCGGCGGAGGCCGAAGCGAGCCGGAAGGTGCTGGCCCAGATCCCGGCCGTCATGGCCTGGTCCGAGGACACGTTCGGCCCGTACCCCTTCTCCTCCACCGGCGCGATCGTCGACCGCGAGGGAGACGCCGAATACGCGCTGGAGACCCAGAACCGCCCCTTCTTCCCCGGCGCCCCCGACACCGGGACCCTCGTCCACGAACTCGCCCACCAGTGGTACGGCGACTCGGTCACCCCGAAGACCTGGCGGGACATGTGGCTCAACGAGGGCTTCGCGACCTACGCCGAATGGCTGTGGGCCGAGGACCATGGCGGCGACAGCGCCCAGAAGACCTTCGACGCGCTCTACGACCACGGCGAGGACACCGACAAGGACCTCTGGGACTTCCCGCCCGGCAAGCCGTCGAGCGCCGCGCACCTCTCCGACAGCCCCGTCTACCAGCGCGGTGCGATGGTCCTCCACAAGATCCGCCAGCAGCTCGGCGACACGGCTTTCCGGGCCCTCCTCCGCGACTGGCCCACCACCCACCGCCACGGCACCGCGGACACCGACGACTTCACGTCGTACGTCGAACACCTCGCCCCCGACGAGGACTTCGGCCCGATCTGGGAGGAGTGGCTGTACGGGGGCGGGAAGCCGGAGCGGCCGTAGCGACGGGGCCTGGTCCGGTCAGGCCTGTCAGCCCTCCGACAGCGGCTTGCGCAACACCGAGCAGGGGCGCCCGCGTTGCAGGTCCGAGCGGTGGTCGATGACCTCGTAGCCGAGAGCCGTCCAGAAGGCGAGGGCGCGGTCGTTGCCGTCGAGGACGGCGAGGCGTACGGCGGTGCGGCCCTCGGTGCGGAAGCGGTCCTCGACGAGGGCGGCGAGCCGACGGCCGTAGCCCTGCCGGTGTACCTCCGCGTCCACCATCAGCAGCCCGATCCACGGGTCCGGGTCGGCCGGGTCCGGATGCTGGGCGAGCGTGATGGCCACCCCGACCAGCCGGCCCTCACTGCGCGCCAGCAGCACCTCCGCGTCCGGATGCGCGAGCTCCTCGGCCAGCGCCGCCGCCACCTGCTCCGGGCGGATGTCGTCCGGCTCCGGGAAGTCACCGCTGAGCGCGAAGAACTCGTGGTTGGCGGCGTAGAGGGCGGTGAGTCCGGTCAGGAGGGGGGCCGGGATGTCGTGGTCGGGGGTGAGGTCGAGGGGGGTGAGGAGCATGCCGGGCAGAGTAGTTGAGGCTCTGCGGCACCGACGGTGATGTCCGGCTAGTCCTTGTAGCGTGGCAGGCCGTCCGTCGAGATCGTCCAGTCGCCGATGGTGACGTCCTCTCCGTAGACGAAGTCCTTGCGGGTGGCGTAGCGGGGGCCGTCGGGCGTGGCGTGGATGTCGGTGAGGACGGCGCCGGTGGCGGTGCGCGGGTCGAAGATCGCGTAGATGGGGATGCCGATCAGGGGGTAGTCGCGCATCTTTCCGACCCAGTCGTTGTCGGGGTTTGAGCGGGAGACGACCTCGATGGCGGCGATGAGGGTATGTGGATCGATGGAGCCCTCGACGTTCAAGTCGTCCCATGCGATCACCATGACGTCGGGGTGACGCGTGATTCCCTCTGGTTCGTTCTCCACGTCCGGTGTGCCGTTGTGGGCCAGCAACTCGTCCGGCATGACCCTCTCCAGACGGCGGCTGACGTGGGCTGCCGTCACTTCGTGGGGTCCCCCCGGCGACATCATGTCGTGGACGATTCCTTCCTTGGTGATCTCGAATTTGCCGGGGAGGTTGTCGTCCATGGACTGAACGAGATCTCGCATGGCCCGGTAGACATGGGAGCCGCTCCGACGCGCGTCGTCCGGTGCGATGGTCATGGCGCTCGCTCCTCGTCTGTGCCCAGGGGCAAGGATCGTCACGTCCATGCTAGGCGGCCTCCCAGAGATCGCCTCGGCAGTCGCGGCAGCGGCCGGGTGCGGGGGCGCGGAAGACGCGGTCGCAGCCGTCGCAGTTCTGGAAGGGGTGTCGGATCTCCGGGGGCCGGGCGGGGGCCCGGTACGGGGGCGGTGGCGGGAGCCGGTCGGTCAGGCGGTGGGCCAGGAGGGCGGCCGGGCGACGCAGGTCCTCCGGGGGCAGGTCCGCGGTGAGGGCGTGGCGTATGGCGGTGGGGGTGACCTCGCGTTCCAGCCAGGCGGCGACGCCGGGGGCGAGGTGTTCGGCGTCGGTGGCCGACAGGAGCAGGCGGGGATCGTGGCGGCGCAGGGTGACGAGGACCTCGGTGGCGATGCGGAGGAGCTCCGGAGCCGGGTGACCGGGCTGGGGGACCGGAGGGAGTTTTCTGCGGGGCTTGTCCGGCGTGGGACGCCGGGCGGCCTTCCTGGGCCGGTCCGGCTCGGCGTCACGTCGGCCGGGCTGGTTGCAGGACGTCGTACGGGTGATGACACGGCCACCCGGGATGCGTACGCGTTCACGGCGCAGGTAGCCGTGGGTCTCCAGCTCGCGCAGAGCCGCCGCGATACGTGTCGTGCCCTCGGGGAAGCGGGCGGCGAGGGTCCGGATGTCGACGCGGGCCCCGGCGGGCAGGGACTGGAGGTACAGGGCCAGCCCCCTCGCGACGAGCGACAGCTCCGGGTGCTGGGCGAGGTGGTTGCCGATCACCGTGAAGCGGGTGGTGTGCCGGGCGTTCTCGTGAACGAGGCCACCCGCTTGGGAGTGTTTTTCGCCCGCCTTGCGGGACTGGGCGCGCGTCGGCGCGCTAGGGTTTTGGGTGTCCATCGGGAAGGTTTCGTCTTCCTTGGTGGTCAGGCCCTCGCATCGGGATGCCAGTCCCGGCGAGGGCCGTTGCATGTCTGCGGTTGTGTTGCGCCGACTGTAGGGCAGGCAACCGGGGCGAAATCCAGCTGAGTTGGTGATGTTCACCCGCGCGGGTGAGCTGCGCTTCGAGGCGGGAGGAAAGGTGGGGCTTGGTCGGGTTCTTTCACCCTGGAGTTCTTTGAGAAAGACCGCCCGCACCACCGAAGTACGGGTTTCCGGGACCCGGTGAGAGGTCGATTTCCGCCCACACCGTCTTGCGCGGACGGGGTCCCGGCGCCACGCCCCAACGGTCGGCGAGCGCGTCCACGAGCACGAGACCTCGGCCCGACTCGGCGTCCGGTGCGGGGAGTTCGGTGCGTGGCAGACGGTCACCCCGGGTGTCCGTGACCTCGATGCGCAGGGTGACGCCGACGACGTAGAGCGTGAGGCGGAAGTCGCGGCCCGGGACCCGGCCGTGTGTGGATGCGTTCGCCGCCAGCTCCGCCACGATGTGCTCCGCCGGGTGCAACGGCATTCCCCACTCGCGGAGTTGCTCGACCGCCAGCAGTCGGGCCAGGCGGGCTCCGCGGGGCGTGGGGGACAGCAGGATGCTGAAGTTCCGGATGACGGCGGTTCCTTGATTCACGTCACTCAGCGTGGCCGTCACTGCTTACCGTGAACAGTGACGATGCCGATGCGTACGGTGACTGTCCGGAGCTTGTCCGGTCGTGTCCGGGCTGTCGGGGGCGGTCGTCGGGGTAGGAGCGTCGCGGGTATGGACGTACGGCGGAGGGGCGCGGAATGAGCGTGGACGGCGAGGCGGTCGACCCGGGGTGGGAGGTCGACCCCGACGACGAGTGGGGCGTGGCCGTGATCGCAACGGTGGGTCGCCAACTGAAGCTGCGGCGGGAGGCGGTGGGGATGCGGGCCGCCGAGTTCGGGGAGGCGGTCGGGTACGGCGAGGACCTGGTCTACAAGATCGAGGGCGGGAAGCGGATTCCTCGACAGGAGTATCTGGACAGGGCCGACGAGGTGTTGGGGGCGGGCGGGCTCATCACCGCGACTTGGGAGGACGTCAAGAAGGTCCGGTACCCCAAGAAGGTGCGCGAGCTGGCCAAGTTGGAAGCGCAGGCGGTTGAGATCGGCGTGTATGAGCCCAACAGCGTCCATGGGCTGTTGCAGACGGCAGAGCATGCGCGGGCTCTGTTCGAGGCAGCGCAGCCGCCGTACTCGCAGGACGACGTGGAACGGATGGTGGTCGCCCGCTTGGCCCGGCAGTCAGTCTTTGATCGTGACCCGGCTCCCTCCATCCACTTTGTGCTGGAGGAGGCGGTCGTACGCCGACCAGTCGGGGGCACAATGGTGTGGCGACAGCAGCTCGAACGTCTGCTGGAGGTGGGGAGGCTGCGCAACGTCACGCTTCAGATCATGCCGACGAACAGCGACGCCCACCCGGGTCTGGACGGCAAGATCGAGCTGCTGAAGTTTCCCGACGGAACAGCGGTGGGGCGTTCGGACGGCGCCTTCAACGGCCGCCCCATCACCGACCCGAAACAACTCCGCATCCTTGAACTGCGGTATGGCACCATCCGGGCTCAGGCACTCCCTCCACGGGAGTCGCTGGCCTTCGTCGAGCAACTGCTGGGAGAGACATGATCCGCAAGTCCGCTGTCGGGGACGCCTCCGAGCTGGTGTGGTTCAAGAGCAGTTACAGCAGCGGCACGGACGGCAACTCCTGCGTCGAGATAGCGGCCACCCCCGGCACGGTTCACGTCCGCGACTCCAAGCAGACCACCGGCCCCCGCCTCAGCTTCGCCCCAACTGCGTGGAGCGCCTTCGTCTCGCAGGCCTAGAACGCCAGGAGCCCCCGGCCGACACGACCAGGGGCTCCAGCTCAGCGCAGCGAGACGTCAGACGTTCACGCCGAAGTCCGTCGCGATGCCCACCAGGCCGGACGCGTAGCCCTGGCCCACCGCGCGGAACTTCCACTCCGCGCCGTTGCGGTACAGCTCGCCGAAGACCATCGCCGTCTCCGTGGCCGCGTCCTCGGAGAGGTCGTAGCGGGCGATCTCGGCGCCGCCGGCCTGGTTGACGATGCGGATGTAGGCGTTGCGGACCTGGCCGAAGTTCTGCGAGCGGTTCTCCGCGTCGTAGATCGAGACCGGGAAGACGATCTTGTCGATGTCGGCCGGGAGGCCGGCCAGGTTGACGTTGATCGCCTCGTCGTCGCCCGCGCCCTCGCCGGTGCGGTTGTCACCGGTGTGGACGATGGTCTGGTCCGGGGTCTGCTTGTTGTTGAAGAAGACGAAGTGACCGTCCGAGTAGACCTTGCCCTCCGTGTTGACCGCGATCGCGGAGGCGTCGAGGTCGAAGTCCGTGCCGGTGGTGGTGCGGACGTCCCAGCCGAGGCCCACGGTGACGGCGGTCAGGCCCGGAGCCTCCTTGGTGAGCGAGACGTTGCCACCCTTGGACAGGCTTACAGCCATGGTTTGGGAGTCCTTCCCTCGTTTTTGTACGGCAAGTACGGGCTTGAAGTTACAGCTACCCCCATGAACGCCGCGAGGGGCGCCGAAGGTTCCCCGTGTCTTTACTTTCTTTACCAAAGAGTGAGCGGCCGCCCGGCGATATTCGGGTGACGTGGACCGGACAGAGCCGGGAACATGGAGTCCATGTCCGGTCCCTACGTCATCCGCGGCTCCGTCTCGCTTCCCGAGGCCGAGCTCATGTGGCGTTTCTCGCGCTCCTCCGGCCCCGGTGGCCAGCACGTCAACACCAGTGACTCCCAGGTGGAGCTGCGCTTCGACCTGGCCCGCACCGAGTCCCTGCCCGACGTGTGGAAGCAGCGGGCGCTGGACAAGTTGGCCGGGCGGCTCGTCGACGGGGTCGTCACCGTCCGCTCCTCCGAACACCGTTCACAGTGGCGCAACCGCGAGACCGCCGCCGTACGGCTCGCGGCGCTCCTCGCCGAAGCCACCGCGCCGCCGCCCAAGCCACGGCGGGCGACACGCATCCCGCGCGGAATCAATGAGCGGCGGCTTCGGGAGAAGAAGGCGCGATCGGACACCAAGCGGGGACGGCAGGGGCGGGACTGGGGGTAACCCCGGTCCTGCGACACATCATCAACAGACCTGCGTGTGTCACATCTCCCCCGTCCCGTCCGTCAACTCACCGACGGCGGACGACGACGAGAGCGGTGGCCCATGGGCGACGACGACTTCCTGGCCGAACGGTTCGAGGCGCACCGCGGGCAGCTGCGGGCGGTGGCGCGGCGGATGCTCGGGTCGGGAGCCGAGGCCGAGGACGCGGTGCAGGAGACGTGGGTGCGGATGAGCCGGTCGGACACCACGCACGTCGACAACCTCGGCGGCTGGCTGACGACCGTCGTGGGCCGGGTCTGCCTCGACATGCTCCGCTCCCGCAGGTCCCGTGCCGAACAGCCCCTGGAGCCCGAGGCGCCGGTCCCGGCCGTCACTCCCGACCCCGAGCAGGACGCCGTGCTCGCCGACTCGGTCGGCACCGCCCTTCTCGTCGTCCTCGACACCCTCGGCCCCGCCGAACGGCTCGCCTTCGTCCTTCACGACCTCTTCGCCGTCCCCTACGACGAGATCGCCGGCGTCATCGGCAAGTCCCCGGCGGCCACCCGCCAGCTCGGCAGCCGGGCCCGCCGCCGGGTGCGGGGCGCCCAGGTCACCGACACCGATCGGACGCGCCGGCGTGAACTCGTCGACGCCTTCCTCGCCGCCGCGCGCGACGGTGACTTCGACGGGCTGCTGGAGGTCCTGGACCCGGATGTCGTGGTGCGCACGGAGGTCGGGGTGACGACGGGGGCCCTGGCCGTGGCCAAGGGGGCGACGAGCTACTCGCGGCACGTCGTCGGCGTCGCGGTACCGGCTCTCGTCGAGGGTCGCACCGGTATCGCGCTCCTGCGGGACGGCCGGGTGTGGCGGACGCTGGCGTTCACGTTCGTACACGACCGGATCGCCGTGATCGACATCACTACGGACCCGGAACGGGCGGCGCGGCTGGACGTCACCTTCGTCTAGCGGGGACCGCCGAGGTCCAGTACCCCGACCGTCTCGTCCGCGCTCAGCTCCCCGGTCCGGCGGAAACCGAGCCTCAGGTAGAACTCCGCCGGGCCGTCGGCGCCCTCGTGCCAGGTGACGTACAACTCCTTCGTGCCCCGGCGGCGCAGCTCCGCGGCGACTGACTCGACGGCGAAACGGCCGTAGCCCCTGCCCTGGGCGTCGGCCGCGATGTTCAGCCGCCACAGGCCGGAGCGGACGACGCTGCCGCCGTCGGTGCGCCAGTCGATGTCGAGGAAGGCCATCAGGAAGCCGACGGTGCGGTCACCGTCGACGATCAGACGGGGCCAGGCGACGCCCGTGGGATGCACGTAGGCCTCGGCGAGGGACTGCATGACCGGGGAGACCGCGAATTCCTGCTCAGGGCGGACCCGTATGCCGGTCGCCGTTTCGAAATTCCCGGGTGTGATCTCTTCGAGGCGGGGTGCGAATGTCATCCGGTGACCTTATGCGGGGGTACCGGCGAGCGGCCATGGAATTTCATCCCAGCCGGCGGTACCTGCCCCGGAAATAGGTCAGCGGTCCGCCGTCCGCGCTCGGCACGTCGGCCGTGAGGACGCGGCCGATCACCAGGGTGTGGTCGCCGGCCTCCACGCGCTGTTCGGTGCGGCACTCCAGGGTGGCGAGGGCGCCGCCCACCAGTGCGGCGCCGGTGGCCGCGCCGCGGACGTACGGGATGTCCTCAAACAGGAGGCGGTCGCTGATGCGGCCCTTCATGGCGAAGCGGCCGGCGATGTGGCGCTGGCTCTCGGACAGGACGGAGACCGCCCAGTGGGGTTGCTCGTCGAGCAGGTCGTCCATGCGGGAGCCCGTACGCAGGCTGACCAGCACCAGAGGCGGATCCAGGGAGACCGACAAGAACGCCGTGGCCGTCATGCCGACGTCCTCGCCCCCGGGTCCCTCGGCGTCGAGCGGGGGCTCGAACGCGGTCACCAGGACCACGCCCGCGGCCAGCCGGGCCATGGCGGCGCGGAACTCGTCGTTGCTCACCCCCACAGCATGCCCGGAAGCGGGCGGAGGGATCATCGGGGCGGTGGCGGGGGGAGTGTTCGGCACGCCGGAAACGCTAATGTCCGGTCCGTGCGCTCCGCATCGGGCCTTCGTCCGAGGCCGGACCTAGGTCTACCGGCGGAGATGGACAGGGCGTTCACAAACGCCCAAAGTTTGCGTTCAGTAAACGCACAGGGAAAGCGCAGAAACCCCACTCAATTGTTCATCTTTCGCTGTGACTTGAGTCACAAGGGGCGGTATTTGTTGACCCTGTGTACCGAGTGGGCAGCGCGCTGTGATTCAGTGGCGGGGAAGGACCGACGAAGCCGCACCAACGAAGGCGCACTGAAGATACGCCGAAGAGAACCCTTGATTCGCTGCGAGGTCTCGGGGGGAGGGCGAGCAATGGAGAGCGAGTCGGAGCCGTACGTCCGTCTTGCGTCCCTGCGACAGCTGCACCAGGTCATGGCCGACATGAACACGGCCCGCAGCCTGGCCGACACACTGCAGACCGTCGCGAACGGCGTGGTCACCGCACTCGGTTACGAACTGGCGTGCGTCAATCTCGTGCGCCCCGACGGCGACCTCGTGGTCGCCGCCTTCTCCGGGAACCAGGCCGCCGAGTCGCTGATCACCGGCCGGGTGGGCTCCCGCGAGTCCTGGGATCGCCGGCTGAGCATGGGGGAGACCTGGGGCGACCTGGTCTTCATCCCGCACACCGAGGGCTGGGTCCTCGATGACGACGACGTCCCGCAGTGGTACACCGACGGCCCCGCGCCCCGCTTCGAGGACGAGTGGCACCCCTCGGACCGGCTGTTCGCGCCGATGTACACGCCGGGCGTGCAGGGCGGTCAGTGCGGCGAGCTGATCGGCGTGCTCTCCGTGGACCGGCCGCGCAACGGCCGCAGGCCGGGGGCATGGGGACGCGAAGCGCTCCAGATGTACGCGTTCCAGGCCGCCATCGCGATCAGCAACGCGCGTCTGCGGTCGAACATGCAGCGCGCACTGGTCAGGCTCGAAAGGGAGCAGCAGGCCCTCAGGGCCAGTGAAGAGAGCTTTCGGCAGGCCTTCGAGTACGCCCCCTCCGGCATGGCCATCGCCGAGATGGGCGGCGACCAGCACGGCCGGATCCTGCGTACCAACGACGCCCTGTGCCGCCTCCTCGGCCGCCCCGCGTCCGCGATGCGCCGCTACTCCTTCTCCGACCTGGTCCACCCCGAGGACATAGGCACCCTGCTGCGGACCTCGGCGGAAGGCGGGCGCGCGGAGCTCCGCCTCGGGCGCCGGGACGGCACCTACCTCTGGGTGTCCCTGCGCAACTCGGTGGTCGCCGACGCCGCCGACGGGCCGCGCTTCCTGCTCACCCACGTCGAGGACATCGAGGAGCGCAAGCGCCGCGAGCTCCAGCTCGCCCACCGCGCCTCCCACGACTCCCTGACCGGCCTGCCGAACTCCGCCGAGCTGCGCTCGCGGCTGTCCTCCCGGCTCTGTCAGCAGCGCTCCACCCACACGGGCGCGCTGGAGTCGATCGACGCGGCCTTCGGCCACCCGGCCTTCGACGCGAACGGCCATGGTTTCGACTTCCGGCCGGGCGGCGCTGAGGCGTTCGACACCTTCGACCACCATGTGCACACCGTCGCCCCCGAGGGCGAGCGCGACGACGGCACCAAGGGGCTCGCGGTGCTCTTCTGCGACCTCGACGGCTTCAAGTCGATCAACGACCGGTTCGGGCACAACGCGGGTGACGCGGTGCTCATCGAGGTCGCCCGGCGGCTGTCGCAGTGCGTGCGCGACGGCGACACCGTGGCCCGGCTCGGCGGCGACGAGTTCGTGATCCTCGCCGACGGCCTCGGCAAGGCGGACGCCGCCGACCTCGCCGTACGTCTGCGCAGCGAGATCATCCAGCCGATCCGTGCCGAGGGACGGGCCGTCCGGGTCGGTGCCAGCTTCGGCATCGGCTGGGCGCACTGCGGCATGACGGCGGACGAAGTGCTGAAGTCCGCCGACGAACGGATGTACGTCGAGAAACGATCTCGTCCCAAACAGCACAGACGCGCGGGATAAGCCCCAGGTCAGCGAGCTGATGCGATCCGAGTCACCCGTTTGGGCCATCAGGAGCGGGTAGGCTCGCCATTCTGACCATCCGTATCGCATCCGATGCCCATCTGTTTGAGGAGTACCTGGGATGACGTCCGGCAACAACGGGGCGAGTGCGCCCGAGGACGACGACCCGTTCGGCTACCTCTACGCCGACGGCCAGGCCAACGGCGCCCAGCCGCCGTCCGGCGGCGGCTACGGCTACGGCTACCCGAACTCCGTCAACCGGACGCGCTCGGTCGGCCAGCGGCAGTACGGCCAGCAGCAGGCGCCGGCCGCGCCGAACGGCCCGTACGGCCAGGTCCCGCAGCAGCAGGGCCAGACCGGCTACAACCAGCCCAGCGCCCACTACGCCGCCCCCGAGACCTTCCCGGGCGGCGCCCCCACCAGCCAGCAGCCCATGCCCGGCTACAGCGGTGGTGGCGGCGGCCGGAGCGGTGGCCCCAACACCAAGGGCCTGCTGATCGGCGCGATCGCGGTGGTCGCCGCGGTGGTCATAGGCATCGGCATCGCGATGGCGGGCGGCGACGACCAGAACGACGACAGCGGCAACCAGGCGGCGACGACCCCGACCACGTCACAGAGCTCGGAGCCGAGTCCGTCGAGCAGCGGCGACGCGGACGTCAAGGAGCTGCCCAAGATCGACGCCAAGGCGCTGAACCTCGGCACCGGTGTCACCCTGGCCTCGGACGTCGAGGGCGCCACCGCCGACGGCGGCGTGTACGTCTCGGGCCTCAATCAGACCGGCGCCTCCGTCACCTGGAACGTCAGCGGCATCCCGAAGAGCGGGGTCTACACCCTCTTCGCGCACTACAGCACGGCCGACGAGGACCAGTCGATGACGCTCACCGTCAACGGCAAGGATTTCGGCAGCAAGGTGAACTTCGGCAACTTCGCCCGTGCCAAGGACGGCGACTTCGCCAAGGGCTGGACCAAGACCTACGTCTGGCCCTCCTTGAACAAGGGCACCAACACGATCTCGGTCTCCTGCCAGGACGGAGACAAGTGCAACATCCTGCTGGACCAGTTCTGGCTGAAGGCGGGTCAGGTCAAGAACTAGTTCGTGCACGCCTGAAACGGCCGCCGGAGTGTCTGCACTCCGGCGGCCGTCATGTTCAGCGCTGTCAGATGCGTCCGACTTCGACGCACCTGGCGGCAACCCAGCCAGTTTTGCCAGCCCAATGGACCTTGTACCAGTCGTCGCCGGAAGGACCACCAGACCAGCACGTGTGAGAGGTAGATCATTGGTCGCCGATGATCTTAGGCGTCACGCAGGACGGGCACAGTCGACTTCCGGTCGTAGCCGGGCTCACGCCGCGCTGACCTCACCCGTGACCGTGACCCGGGCCAGCAGTTCCTCGTAGGCCGCGCGGTCGAACTCGCCCGCCACCGGGGCCAGTACGGTCGCGGCGGACAGGGCGACCGCCCGGGACAGCCGGTCCGGCCAGGGCAGTCGCTCCGCCAGACCCGACAGCAGGCCCGCCACCGCCGAGTCGCCGGCCCCCGTCGGATTGCCCTGGACAGGAGTCGGGGGAGCGGCGCGCCAGCGGCCCTCGGGAGTCGCGGCGAGGAGGCCCTCCTTGCCCAAGGACGCGATCACGGACTGCGCGCCCCTGCGGCGGGCGTCCTGCGTCGCGCGCAACGGCTCGTGGGAGCCGGTCAGTTCGGACAGTTCGTCGGCGTTCGGCTTGAGGATGTCCGGGCGGGCGGCGACCCCGCGGCGCAGTGCCTCTCCGCTGGTGTCCAGCAGGACCGGCACCCCGGCCGCCTTCGCCGTGCGGATCAGGCCCGCGTACGCCCCCACCGGCACCCCCGGCGGCAGACTCCCGCACAGGGCCACCGCCGAGACCGACGGGACGAGATCCCCGTACGCCTCCTGGAAGGCCGACCACTCCGCCGGCGTCACCGTCGGGCCCGGCTCGTTGAGCTGGGTGGTGTCGCCGGACTGTTCGTCCACCACGGCGATCGTGCGCCGGGTCGGTCCGGCGACCGGGACGAGCGCGTCCACCAGGCCCGGTACGGCGGTGAGCCGGTCCTGGACCATGCGGCCCGTGGCGCCGCCGGTGAACCCGGTGACCGTCACCTCGTGGCCGAGCGCGGCCAGCACCCGGGCCACGTTCAGGCCCTTGCCCCCGGGGCGTTCGGTGACCTCGGTGACCCGGTGGCTGGCGTGCGGCCGCAGCGACGGTACGCGATAGGTGATGTCGAGAGCGGTGTTCAGCGTGACGGTGAGGATCACCTGGGCCGACCTCCCCCGAAAGACAGAATGTGCCCGTCCAGTCTCCCAGGCTGCCGCCGGGCCCAACAGCGGGACACATCAGCCCAGTTGGGGATCGACCACCCATTCTCCCCGGCGCATGACGCCCTTGAGGTCGAATTGATGGTCGAGGAGGACCAGGTCGGCGTCCTTGCCGGGCTCCAGTGAGCCGATGCGGTCGGACATGCCCAGCAGACGGGCCGGGTTGGCGGAGATCGCCGCGACCACGTCCTCGACGGGGAGCCGGTCGACGGACACCGCCCGCTTGAAGGCGCGATCCAGGGTGAGCGTCGATCCCGCGATCGAACCGCCCTCCACGAGCCGGGCGACTCCCTCGCTGACCTCGACCTCCAGGGGACCGAGCATGTAACGGCCGTCGCCGAAGCCGGCCGCGTCCATGGCGTCCGTGATGAACGCGACGCGGTGTGCCGCCGCGTGGTGGAACGCGAGTTGCAGTGCGGCCGGGTGCAGATGCGTGCCGTCGTTGATCAGCTCGACCGTGATCCGCTCGTCCTCCAGGAGGGCGGCGATGGGGCCGGGGGCGCGGTGGCCGAGCGGCGGCATCGCGTTGAAGAGGTGGGTGGCCACGGTGGCGCCCGCGTCGATGGCCTCGAGGGTCTGCTCGTACGTCGCGTCCGTGTGCCCGATCGCCGCGATGACGCCGTGCTCGGCGAGGAGCCGTACGGAGTCGATGCCGCCGGGGAGTTCGGTGGCGAGCGTGACCATCTTCGCCTGTCCGCGAGCCGCGTCGACCAGCTTGCGGACCTCCGCCGGGTCGGGGTGGCGCAGGAGGTTCTCCGAGTGCGCGCCCTTGCGGCAGGGGGAGATGAACGGGCCCTCGAAGTGGATGCCGGCGATGTCGCCCTGCTCGGCGAGTTCGCTCAGCAGACCGGCTCGCTGGGCGAGGAAGTCCATGTCGCCGGTGACGGTGGAGGCGACGAGGGTGGTGGTGCCGTGGTTCTGGTGGGTGCGGATGCCGGTGACCACGTCGTCCGCGGTGCCTGAGGTGAACGAGGCTCCGCCGCCGCCGTGGTTGTGGATGTCGACGAAGCCGGGGACCAGCCAGTGGTTGGTTACGTCGATGACCTGGGCGTTCTCCGGGGCGGTACCGGTGATGCGCGTGCCCTCGATGACAACTTGGCCGTTCTTGACCGTTCCCGTGGGCAGGACCACGTCGGCGCCGGAGAGCACCAAGGGGGTTCCGTCCGTTGCGGGGTGCGGGAGCGTCGTGGCTGGTCGCGCTCGCGCGGCGGTAGCCGCACATTCAGCGCCGTCCCGCGCCCCTGGCTGGGCTGCCATCAGGGGGTTACCTCCGTACCGTCGGTGTTGTCCAGGAGATCCCAGGCCAGCAGGCCCGCGCCCAGGCATCCCGCCGTGTCGCCCAGGGCCGCGGGGACGATCGTCGGCAGCTTCTGGAAGGTGACCCGTCGGCGGACCGCCTCCCGCAGGGGTGTGAACAGGGTGTCCCCCGCCTCCGCCAGGCCGCCACCGATGATCAGGGTGCGGGGGTCCAGGAGGGTGAGCGCGGTGACCAGGCCGTCGGCCAGGGCGTCCACGGCGTTCTGCCAGACCTCCCGGGCTTTCGGGTCCCCGCCGTCCACCGCCTTCGCGCAGTCCGCCGCGTCCGTGTGAGGGTCGCCGGTGGCGTCCGACCACGCCTGCGACACGGCCGCCGCGGAGGCGTACCGCTCCAGGCAGCCCCGCTGGCCGCATGGGCAGGGCGTGCCGCCCGGGCGTACGACGATGTGGCCGATCTCGCCCGCGAAGCCGTGGGCGCCCGACTCCACCCGCCCCGCGATGCCGATCGCGCCCGCGATGCCGGTTCCCAGGGGGACGAAGAGGAAGCGGTCGGCGCCCTTGCCTGCGCCGATGCGGCCCTCCGCGAGGCCGCCGGTGCGGACGTCGTGGCCGAGGGCGACCGGGACGCCTCCGAGGCGGTCGGTGAGCAGCCCGCGCAGCGGGAGGTCCCGCCAGCCCAGGTTGGCGGAGTAGGCAGCGATGCCCTGCTCCTCGTCGACGATGCCGGGCACGGCGACGCCGGCCGCGAGCGCGGGGGCGCCGAGGTGCTCGATGCCGTACCCGCGCAGCTCGACGGCGAAGTCGAGGATGCCGTCGACGACCGCGTCGGGGCCGCGGTCGCGGCCGGTCGCCCGGCGCGCCTGGTGCAGGAGCTCGCCGCCCGCGCCGACCAAGGCCGCCTTCATCCCGGTGCCGCCCACGTCGAGGGCGATGACATGTCTCACAAGGACAGTGTGGCCCTTCGACCCGCAAGAGGTCTAGTCCACTCGCGTGGTGTAGACCTTACGTCCGAGATATGTATGACTTTTCGAAAGTTTCGAACATGAGTGTGGGGCGGTTGTCGGTGCGGCGGCGTAGGACGGGAACGATCGCGGCGGTGTCCGCGCTGGGCATGACGGCGGTCCTCGGCGGCTGCGGGCTGGGGAGCGGGACGGACGAGGTGACGCTGAGGCTGGTCGCCGCCGACTACGGCGACAGCTCGGCCAACAGCTCCCAGAAGTACTGGGACAAGCTCGTCAAGGAGTACGAGGCCGCGCACCCCGGCGTGAGGATCGACGTCAGCGTGTACTCCTGGACGGACGTGGACCGCAAGGTCAAGGAGCTGGTCGACGCCGGGAAGGCACCCGACATGGCGCAGATCGGCGCGTACGCCGACTACGCGGACAAGGGGCTGCTGTACAAGGCCGACGACCTGATCGGGATCCGGGAGCAGGCCGACTTCGTCGCGCAGCTGGCCTCGGCGGGGCGGATCAACGGGATGCAGTACGGCATGCCGTTCGCCGCGTCCACCCGGCTGCTCTTCTACAACAAGACCCTCTTCGCCGACGCCGGACTCACCCCGCCGACAACGTGGAAGCAGCTCGCCGCGGACGCCGAGGCGCTCAAGGCGGACGGCGTGAAGTACCCGTACGCGCTGCCCCTCGGTCCTGAGGAGGCGCAGGCCGAGACCATGCAGTGGCTGCTGAGCGGGGGCGGCGGATACATCGACTCCGTCGGGACGTACGCCATCGACTCCGTCGAGAACGTCACGACGCTGACCTGGCTCAAGGAGGACCTCGTCGGCAAGGGGCTGACCGGGCCGGTCGCGCCCGAGAACCTCAACCGGGCCGCCGCGTTCTCCGCGTTCGCCGCCGGGGACGTCGGGATGCTCAACGGGCACCCCTCGCTGATGAAGATCGCTGCCGAGAAGGGGGTGAAGTTCGGGATGGTGCCCATGCCCGGCGCCCACGGGGAGACCAAGAACTCCATGGGCGTGGCCGACTGGATGATGGCCTTCAAGCAGAACGGGCACGCCGAGCAGGTGGGCGACTTCCTCGACTTCGTGTACAGCGAGAAGAACGTGCTCGCGTTCTCCCGGGAGTACGACCTGCTGCCGGTGACCAACTCCGCGTCCTCGGTCATGAGCCGGGCCTCCCGGGACGCCGACCTCAAGCCCTTCCTCGACGCGCTGCCCAACTCCGAGCTGCCTCCGGTCGGCAAGACGTCCTGGGCCTCGGTCAGCGCGGCCGTGAAGAAGCAGATCGGGTCGGCGGTGAGTTCGGGCGGGAGCCCGTCTGAGGTGCTGCGCGCGCTGCAGCTGACCGCGCAGAAGGCGGAGTAGTCGCTGTCAGTGGCGGGCGTTACGGTTCCGGACATGGAGCATCCGGAGCTGGACCGCAGGGAGCGGGACATCCTCGCCCTGGAGCGCCGCGGCTTCCCGGGGCCCGGCGCCAAGGAGCGGGCGATACGGGAGGAGCTGGGGCTGGCACCGGTCCGCTACTACCAGTTGCTGAACGCGCTGCTGGACGACGAGCGCGCCCTGGCCTTCGACCCGGTGACGGTGAACCGTCTGCGCCGGGTCCGGGAGGCGCGGCGGCAGGAACGCTGAGGGCGGGTGAGGGTCAGGTGAGCCGTTCCGCCAGGGCGCGCAGCAGGCTCACCACGCCGCCCGGGCCGTCCACCACCAGGTCCGCCCGTTTACGCAGTTCCGTCACCTCGTCGCTGCCGCTGCAGACCAGGAGGCCGGGGGTGCCGGTGGCGCGGAGGTCGTCGACCGCGGAGAAGGCCGGGAGGTCACCCAGGTCGTCACCGCCGTAGAGGACGGACGTGGCGGCCAGTTCGCGGACATGGGTCAGGAGGGCCACGCCCTTGTCCATGCCCGGGGGACGCAGCTCCAGGACCAGCCGGCCCGGTTCGACGATCAGGCCGTGCCGGGTGGCCAGGTCGGTGAGGGGGGTGCGCAGGGCGTCGAAGGCGGCCTGGGGGTCCGGGGCCCGGCGGGTGTGGACCGCCACCGCCCGGCCGCCCTTCTCCTCGATCCAGGCGCCGGTTTTGTCGAGGAGCTCCGGCAGCTCGGCACGGACCGCGGCCACGCCCGGGTGCGGTTCGGGCGCCGTGACCTCGCCCGTCACCGCGTCCCAGCGTTCCGCGCCGTAGTGGCCGAGGACCGTCAGGTGCTCCAGACCGGGGACGCCCGCGAAGCCGCCGTAGCGGACCGCGATCTCGGCCGGGCGGCCGGTGATCACCGCGACGGAGGCCACCTTCGGTGCCAGGGCGGCGAGGACGGCCACCGCCTCGGGATGCGCCCGCGCCCGCTCCGGGTCCGCCACGATCGGCGCCAGCGTGCCATCGAAGTCGAGCCCGATGACCGCCCGCTGCGGCTCCGCGAGAAGCGCGCGCAGGCCGTCCCGCCCGACGGGCGTCGCCGGGCTCGGCAGGGCGCCGGGGTCGGTGTGGCTGCTCATGGGATCCCTCTCCGGGGGTGAAGTTCGGCAGTCGAGACAGTCGAGGCAGTCGGGGCATCGGTCAGTGGCCGCAGTCGGCTGGTGGCCGGGTGGCCAGGTGGCCGGGTGGCCCGGTTGGCGCAGTCGGCCAGTCGCCTGGCGGCGCAGTCGCCGCTCTCAGGGTCACCCGTTCACGGCGTTCGGCTGCTGTCCGGGGTCACTCGTTCACGGCGTTCGGCCGCTGTCCAGGGTCACTCGTTCACGGCGTTCGGCCGCTCACCAGGGTCACCGCTCACGGCGCTCAGGCGCTCCACCGCGGTCACCCACCCACCGCTTTCAGCGCGTTCAGTTGGTCCAGGAACCACTGGGCCGGCGGCAGTGCCGTCGCCGCCGCGGCGAGCCTCTTCGCGCGTTCGGCCCGTTCGTGGGCCGGCATCGTCAGGGCCTCGTGCAGGGCCTCCGCCGTCTGCTCCACGTCGTACGGGTTCACCACGAGCGCGTCGTCACCGAGCTCCTCGAACGCCCCGGCCTCCCGCGACAGGACCAGCGCGCACCCCTCGTCGGACACCAGCGGAACCTCCTTCGCGACCAGGTTCATGCCGTCCCGGATGGGGTTGACCAGTGCCACGTCGGCCAGCCGGTACGCGGCCAGCGAGCGCGCGAAGTCGTCCTTGACGTGCAGCACGACCGGGGTCCAACCCGGCGTCGCGTACTGGGAGTTGATCTCCTCCGCCACGCGCTGCACCTCGGCCGTGTAGTCCCGGTACACCGCCAGGTCCTGCCGCGACGGATACGCGAACGCCACGTGTACGACCCGCTCCCGCCACTCCGGCCGCGACTCCAGCAGCCGCCGGTAGGAGAGCAGGCCGCGCACGATGTTCTTCGACAGTTCGGTGCGGTCGACCCGGACGATCGTCTTGCGGCCCGCGCCGATCTCCTCGCGCAGGTCGACGATGCGCTCCTCGACGTCGGCCTCGTGGGAGCGGGCGCGCAGGAAGTCCGCGTCCGTGCCCAGCCCGTGCACCCCGATCCGGGTCTCCCCGAGCCCGTCCGCGAACTCCGTACAGCAGGCCGTGAAGGCGTCCGCCCAGCGGCGGGTGAGGAAACCGAGCCGGTCGGCGCCCAGCATGCCGCGCAGCAGTTGGGACGCGATGTCGTCCGGCAGCATCCGGAAGTAGTCCACCGGTGCCCACGGCGTGTGCGAGAAGTGGGCGATGCGCAGGTCGGGACGGAGCTCGCGGAGCATCCCCGGCACCAGGCACAGGTGGTAGTCCTGGACCAGGACCGCCGCCCCCTCGGCCGCCTCCTCGGCGAGCGCCTCCGCGAAGGCGCGGTTGTACGTCTCGTACGACCCCCACTGCCGCCGGAACTCCGCGTCGAAGGCCGGCTCCAGCGGGGTCTGGTACAGGAGATGGTGGACGAACCAGAGGACCGAGTTCGCGATGCCGTTGTACGCGTCCGCGTGCACGTCGGCCGGGATGGCGAGCATGCGGACGCCGTCCTCGCCGACCCCCTGCCGTACCGCCTCGCGGTCGCCGTCGGACAGCGCCGAGCACACCCACAGCGCGCCCGCCTCCGGACCGATCACCGAAAGCCCCGAGACCAGTCCGCCGCCACCCCGTTTGGGGCTCAGCGAACCGTCCTCCTTGACCTCGTACGAGACCGGGCCGCGGTTGGACGCGACCAGCACCTGGGCAGCACCCTGCACGGAAGACGTGGAAGCCATACGCCTCAACCTAGCCCGGCCCGGAAACGCTCAAACGTACGGGTGCGCTCAGTGCGCGGGCGTATACGGAACGCCCCGTTCTGCCACCCGGTCCGTCACGCGACCCTACGCTTCGCGTACTCCGCGATCTCCACCATCGGCGGCCGTTCCTCCGTGTCCACGGAGTACGTACGCGGCTCGAAGCCGTCCCGGCCCCGCTCGAACTGGGTGAGGGAGGGCCGGATCATATGGCCGCGGGCCAGCCTCAGCTGGGCGGTGCGGTAGATCGCGGCGGACATCCGGCCCAGGGCCTGCCCGTCCTGGTGACGGTGCTTGCGCACACCGACGTCGACCTGGGCGAGCGCGTCCAGGCCCACCAGATGCAGGGCGTCGACCAGCATGCCCAGCTCGACCCCGTACCCGACGGGGAACGGGAGCTGTTCCAGCAACGACCGCCGGGCCGCGTACTCGCCGCCCAGCGGCTGCACGAAACCGGCCAGCTGCGGCCAGTGCATGTTCAGCAGCGGACGGGCCATGAGCTCGGTGACCCGGCCGCCCTGCCCGGCAGCGCCGCCCAGGGGACGGTCGTACATGCCCTTGACCAGGTCGACCTCGGGGTCGGTGAGCAGCGGGCCGACGATGCCGGAGACGAATTCCGAGGAGAACTCCTTCAGATCGGCGTCGATGAAACAGACGATGTCCCCTGATGTGGCGAGCAGGGAGCGCCACAGGACCTCGCCCTTGCCGGGCACGGCAGGTATGCGCGGGAGGATGTCGTCGCGGTGGACGACCCGCGCACCGGCCGCGGCGGCGACCTCGGACGTGCGGTCGGTCGATCCCGAGTCGACGACGACGATCTCGTCGACGAGCGGGACCTGCTGCATGAGGTCATGACGGATCACGGCGACGATGTCACCGACCGTCTCCTCCTCGTTGAGCGCGGGCAGGACAACACTGACCGTCCGGCCCGTGCCCCGCTTCGCCGCCATGATCCTGTGCAGCGGGCGATCGGTCACGGACCAGGAACGCGTGGCCAGCCAGCGCTCGACTTCGTTCAGCACAGTGCGCGGCTCCTCTGCCTTTGATCCATCTCGCGGTTCGGACGTCTCTCTCAACTGTCCTGGCCGTCGGTTACAGTCTTGAACAACGCGGATGACCATCGCATGTCCTGGGTGGCCCGCCGTTCACAACTTCATACCGCTCATCCAGAGGGGCAGAGGGATACGGCCCGATGAAGCCCCGGCAACCCTCCAGTCGGTTCTCGTAGCGATCGCTGACGATCGTTTCCGCGAGGCTCCCGACTCGGGAAGGTGCCAAATCCGTCTCACGGCGAGATGCGTCGTGAGGAAGATGAGGAGAAAGGGCCTCGCCTCCATGGCTGTGCAGACTGTTGCAAGCACCACGAACTCCGTCGATCTGGGTCCCGCTGCAGCGCTGAGCTGCCGCGAATGCGGCCACCGCGTCCCGCTCGGCCCGGTCTTCGCCTGCGAGGAGTGTTTCGGCCCGCTCGAGATCGCGTACGACTTCTCGGCCTACGACACCGAGGAGCTCCGCAAGCAGATCGAGGCGGGACCCGCGAACATCTGGCGTTACGCCCCACTGCTGCCCGTCCCCGTTGACGTGGCGGACAAGCCGAACATCAACCCCGGCTGGACCAAGCTCGTCAAGGCCGACAACCTCGCCCGCGAGCTGGGTGTCGACGCCGGCAAGCTCTTCGTGAAGGACGACTCCGGCAACCCGACGCACTCCTTCAAGGACCGGGTCGTCGCGCAGGCCATCGAGGCCGCTCGCGTCTTCGGCTTCACCACCCTCTCCTGCTCCTCCACCGGCAACCTCGCCGGCGCCGTGGGTGCCGCCGCGGCCCGGGCCGGGTTCCGCTCCTGCGTGTTCATTCCGCACGACCTGGAGCAGGGCAAGGTCGTCATGGCCGCGATCTACGGCGGCGAGCTCGTCGGCATCGAGGGCAACTACGACGATGTGAACCGCTTCTGCTCCGAGCTGATCGGCGACCCGGCGGGCGAGGGCTGGGGTTTCGTCAACGTCAACCTGCGGCCGTACTACGCGGAGGGGTCCAAGACCCTGGCGTACGAGATCTGCGAGCAGCTGGGCTGGAAGCTCCCTGATCAGCTGGTCGTGCCGATCGCCTCCGGCTCGCAGCTCACGAAGATCGACAAGGGTCTGCAGGAGCTGATCAAGCTCGGGCTCGTCGAGGACAAGCCGTACAAGATCTTCGGTGCGCAGGCCGAGGGGTGCTCGCCGGTGTCGGTCGCGTACAAGGCGGGCCACGACGTGGTCCGGCCGCAGAAGCCGAACACCATCGCCAAGTCCCTCGCGATCGGGAACCCGGCGGACGGTCCGTATGTGCTGGACATCGCGCGTCGTACCGGCGGTGCGGTGGAGGACGTGAACGACGAGCAGGTCGTCGACGCGATCAAGCTGCTCGCGCGGACCGAGGGGATCTTCGCGGAGACCGCCGGTGGCGTGACCGTCGGCGTGGCGAAGAAGCTGATCGACAACGGTCTGCTGGATCCCTCGCTGACGACCGTCGTGCTGAACACCGGTGATGGTCTGAAGACGCTGGACGCGGTGGCGGGTACGGGTCTCACCGCCACGATCCGCCCCAACCTGGATTCGTTCCGCGAGGCTGGACTCGCGTAGTCGCCCGCGCCCCTGAAAGCCCTCACCCGACCGGAGGTCCTGAACCATGAGCGTTTCCGTCCGTATCCCCACCATCCTGCGCACCTACACCGGCGGGCAGGCCGAGGTGCAGGCCGAGGGCGCGACCCTCGCCGACGTCATCGCCGATCTGGAGAAGAACCACACCGGTATCGCCGCGCGCGTTCTCGACGACCAGGGCAAGCTGCGGCGGTTCGTCAATGTGTACGTCAATGACGACGATGTGCGGTTCGAGCAGGGGCTGGAGACGGCGACGCCCGACGGGGCCGGCGTCTCGATCATTCCGGCCGTCGCCGGAGGGTGACCGTATGACTGGTCATTACCTTCGGTAACGGTAATTACCCAGTGTTCATCGGATTGCCCCCTCTGCGAGAGAAGCGGAGGGGGCAATTCTCTATGGTTGAGCGCGGTACAGTTGGGGAAGCGGCGGCTTTCTTCTTGCCGCGTGCATATGAGTTCTCGCTCCACATGCGATGAGAAGTAGCCAAAGTGTGTGCGTCTTAAGTGCCTTATGTGTCTTTTATGGGGCCCGACTTGCCCCGAATTCAGGCGAATTCTCACTACATTCCGGACCTCCTCCGTCCAGAATTCTCGTCCGATTGACCTGTTGCAGACGGCAGTTGGACAGATACATTCAGCCGCGGTCGACGCGTTCCGGCGCACGCCCCCAACCATGTGGGGGGTGAGGTCTGACCCGGATCCACGAAGTGTGGATCCGTGCAAGGGCCAGTAATAGGGGAGTTAGGCATGGCTCAGGGCACCGTCAAGTGGTTCAACGCGGAGAAGGGGTACGGCTTCATCGCGGTCGACGGTGGTGCGGATGTATTCGTCCACTACAGCGCGATTCAGATGGACGGCTACCGCACCCTTGAAGAGGGCCAGCGGGTCGAGTTCGAGATCTCGCAAGGTCAGAAGGGGCCGCAGGCGGACATGGTTCGCCTGGCGACCGGCTGAAGCACGCGCCGGGTAACAACAGCGTCGTTCTTCTGTTCTTCTTCGAAGGGCTCGTACCCCATAGGGAGTCATGGGGCACGGGCCCTTCGGCATGCCCGGCGTCCCGACGAGTGCCGGGGGGAGCGGCTTTCGTGCCGCTGCGGGTCGCGGCCGTGATCGGGCCCGGGTCGCCGCCGGCGGTCCGGGATGGTGGACCGCACCTGCCGATCACCGGTCATGCGGACGGCGGCGGGCTGTCGTGTACGGCACGGGTACGGCCCGTGATGCCCGGATGCAGTGGCGTCGTTCGGCCGTACGGGCCGGTATCGAGCCGTCGCTGTCGCCTGGTAGCAGAGGTCGCACCGGCCGCGCACGGCCGAACGCTCGGTCGTCCACCGGACCGGCGAGGCGGCACCCGCGGCGGACGTCCTCCGGGCGCTGCTGCGGGGCGGCTCCGGCGCCCCGCCGCCGTGACCGGCTCCGCCGGTACCGTCCACGCGACCGCCCCCGTGCGGAAGGGGGGCGGCCGGGTCTCCTGCAGCGCTCGGCGGGGCGCCCGGGCCGTCGTGCAGGGCACTGGTACGCCCCCGTGGTCCACGGATGCCGTGGCGTCGGTCGGCCGTACGGGGCGGTATCGAGCCGTTGCTGTCGCTCGGCGCCCCCGTGCGGACGGAGCGGTCGGGATTCCCGCAGCGCTCGGCGGGGTGCCAGGAGGGCAGCCCGTGAGGCTCGGCCGGCCGTCGTGGGCGGCGTCGGTGCGGTCCCGTGGTGCCCGGACATCGTGGCGTCGGTCGGGCCGTACGGGCCGGTAACCAGCCGTCGCTGTCGCTCGGCGTCCTGCCCGATCCACGAGAGGCGCTTGCACTCGACCATGCCGAGTGCTAATCATTGGCGTTAGCACTCTGAAGGTGAGAGTGACAAAGATGGACCGGGTCGGTGAGGCCCGCAGGCCTTGTGGGGCAAGGATCCACAGGCCGGCGAGCCGTCCGTCGCGGGCGCGGGCGCGGTCCGAAGGAATCACCCCCAGTCCTGGAGGGACCACTTCACATGGCCAAGATCATCGCGTTCGACGAGGAGGCGCGGCGCGGCCTCGAGCGCGGCATGAACCAGCTCGCGGACGCCGTCAAGGTGACGCTCGGCCCCAAGGGCCGCAACGTCGTCCTCGAGAAGAAGTGGGGCGCCCCCACGATCACCAACGATGGTGTCTCCATCGCCAAGGAGATCGAACTCGAGGACCCGTACGAGAAGATCGGCGCCGAGCTGGTCAAGGAAGTCGCCAAGAAGACGGACGACGTCGCCGGTGACGGTACGACCACCGCGACCGTGCTCGCCCAGGCCCTGGTCAAGGAAGGCCTGCGCAACGTAGCCGCCGGCGCCAACCCCATGGCCCTCAAGCGCGGTATCGAGAAGGCCGTCGAGGCCGTCTCCGCCGCCCTGCTCGAGCAGGCCAAGGATGTCGAGACCAAGGAGCAGATCGCCTCCACGGCCTCCATCTCCGCCGCCGACACCCAGATCGGCGAGCTCATCGCCGAGGCGATGGACAAGGTCGGCAAGGAAGGCGTCATCACCGTCGAGGAGTCCCAGACCTTCGGTCTGGAGCTGGAGCTCACCGAGGGTATGCGCTTCGACAAGGGCTACATCTCGGCGTACTTCGCCACCGACATGGAGCGGATGGAGGCGTCGCTCGACGACCCGTACATCCTCATCGCCAACTCCAAGATCGGCTCCGTCAAGGACCTGCTCCCGCTCCTGGAGAAGGTCATGCAGTCGGGCAAGCCGCTGCTGATCATCGCCGAGGACGTCGAGGGCGAGGCCCTGTCGACCCTGGTCGTCAACAAGATCCGCGGCACCTTCAAGTCCGTCGCCGTCAAGGCCCCGGGCTTCGGTGACCGCCGCAAGGCCATGCTCGGCGACATCGCCATCCTCACGGGCGGCGAGGTCATCTCCGAGGAGGTCGGCCTCAAGCTGGAGAACGCGACCCTGGACCTCCTGGGCCGCGCCCGCAAGGTCGTCATCACCAAGGACGAGACCACCATCGTCGACGGTGCCGGTTCCTCCGACCAGGTCAACGGCCGGGTGAACCAGATCCGCGCCGAGATCGAGAACAGCGACTCGGACTACGACCGCGAGAAGCTCCAGGAGCGCCTGGCGAAGCTCGCCGGTGGCGTCGCCGTCATCAAGGCCGGTGCCGCGACCGAGGTCGAGCTCAAGGAGCGCAAGCACCGCATCGAGGACGCCGTGCGCAACGCCAAGGCGGCCGTCGAGGAGGGCATCGTCGCCGGTGGTGGCGTGGCCCTCATCCAGGCCTCCTCGGTCTTCGAGAAGCTGGACCTGGAGGGTGACGAGCTGACCGGCGCCAACGCCGTGAAGCTGGCCCTGGAGGCCCCGCTCAAGCAGATCGCCGTCAACGGTGGTCTCGAGGGTGGCGTCATCGTCGAGAAGGTGCGCAACCTGCCCGTCGGCCACGGCCTGAACGCCGCGACCGGTGAGTACGTCGACATGATCGCCGAAGGCATCATCGACCCGGCGAAGGTCACGCGCTCTGCCCTGCAGAACGCCGCCTCCATCGCCGCGCTGTTCCTCACCACCGAGGCCGTCATCGCCGACAAGCCGGAGAAGGCGGGCGCTGCCCCGGCCGGCGGCGGCATGCCGGGCGGTGACATGGACTTCTGATCGACCCCCGGCCGCCAGGCCTGACGGTTGATCAACGTCCTTCCCGGGGGCGGCACTTCCTGGAAACAGGGGGTGGCCGCCCCCGGTCTTTTCCTGCGCTATGCTTGATCACGAGCCGCTCGACGTGAATTCCCGTCGGTCGACTACGCGTTGGTGGTCCAAGGAAAGACGCCCCGCTTCCTGCGGGGAGATGCAGGTGCAAGGCCTGCCCGGCGCTCGACACGAAGCCCGTCCCATGGTTGTGGGACGGGCTTCTTCCATGCGTGGCCTCCATGCGTGGCCGGAGTCACAGCGCACCGGGAAATCGTGAGACGGATACGGCGGTTGGCGCCTGGGTAGTGTCCATGCGCATGCACATACCGAGGAGTACTGCCACGTGACCGCCCCCACCACCTCCCGCGCCGCCGAGATTCTCTCCCGGCCGGCCCACATCAACGGCCTGACCGTCCCGAACCGCATCGTGATGGCGCCCATGACCCGGATGTTCTCCCCGGGCGGCGTCCCCGGCGCGGACGTGGCGTCGTACTACTCCCGCCGCGCGGCCGCCGGAGTCGGTCTGATCGTCACCGAGGGCACCTACGTCGGCCACGAGTCGGCCGGGAACAGCGACAGCGTCCCGCGCTTCCACGGCGAGGAGCAGCTGGCGGGCTGGGCGAAGGTCGCCGAGCAAGTGCACGCGGCGGGTGGCACCATCGTCCCGCAGCTGTGGCACATCGGCATGGTCCGCAACCAGGGCGAGCCGCCGTACCCGGACGCCCCCGCCGTCGGCCCCTCCGGCATCCGCCCCGGCGCCGACGAGCCCACCGGCAAGGCGATGACCCAGCGCGACCTGGACGACGTCATCGGCGCGTTCGCCGAGGCCGCGGCCGCCGCCGAACGCATCGGCTTCGACGGTGTGGAGCTGCACGGCGCCCACGGCTACCTCCTCGACCAGTTCCTGTGGGCGGGCACCAACCGCCGCACCGACGCCTACGGCGGTGACCACGTCGCCCGTACGAAGTTCGCGGCGGAGATCGTGGCGGCCGTACGGGAGACGGTGTCGCCGGAGTTCCCGATCATCTTCCGGTACTCGCAGTGGAAGCAGGAGGCCTACAAGGCGCGGCTCGCCGAGACGCCGGAGGAGCTGGAGGCGATCCTCGCGCCGCTCGCCGCGGCCGGAGTCGACGCCTTCCACGCCTCCACGCGCCGCTACTGGCTACCCGAGTTCGACGGCTCCGACCTCAACCTCGCCGGCTGGACCAAGAAGCTCACCGGCAGGACCACCATCACCGTGGGCTCGGTCGGCCTCGACGGCGACTTCATCCGCGGCTTCATGGGCGAGGGCTCCCCGGTCAAGGGCATCGACGACCTGCTCGACGCCCTGGAGCGCGAGGAGTACGACATGGTCGCCGTCGGACGGGCGCTGCTTCAGGACCCGCAGTGGGCCGCGAAGGTGCTGGCGGGCCGTTTCGACGCGCTTGAGCCGTACGACGCATCCGCGCTGAAGTCGTTGAGCTGACGGCACAGGGTCCGCCGACTTGGTTGACTCACGCAAGGGTAAGGGGCTGAAGTGAATCGAACAGCCCCTTACCCGTGAGGAGTTCGACGATGACGTCAGCCGAGGATCTCGAAGTGCGCACCGCGGCCGGTGCCGTGCGCGGGCGGGCCGAGGGCGGACTGGTGGCCTTCCGGGGGATCCCGTTCGCCGAACCGCCGGTGGGCGAGGCGCGGTTCCAGGCGCCACGGCCCGCGAAGGGCTGGGAGGGGACCCGGGAGGCGTACGACTTCGGGCCCCCGCCCCCGCAGGAGTCGGGCTTCCAGGGCCGTGCCGCCGAACTGCCGGTACCCACCGGCGACGACTGGCTGACGGTCAACGTCTGGACGCCCGGTACGGACCCCTCGGCCCGCCGCCCGGTCATGGTCTGGATCTACGGCGGTGCCTACAAGCTGGGTCACGGCGGCAGCCCCGGCTACGACGCCCAGCACCTCGCGCGCGCCGGTGACGTGGTCGTCGTGACCTTCAACTACCGCGTCGGGATCGAGGGGTTCGCCCTGCTGGAGGGGGCGCCCGCGAACCGGGGGCTGCTGGACCAGGTCGCCGCGCTCAAGTGGGTGCGGGACAACATCACGGCGTTCGGCGGGGACCCCGGGCAGGTCACGGTGTTCGGGGAGTCGGCGGGGGCGGGATCGGTGGCCTCGCTCCTGGCGATGCCGAGCGCGCGGGGGCTGTTCGGGCGGGCCGTGGCGCAGAGCGTGCCCGGCACGTACTTCTCCGCCGAACTCGCCCGGGACATCGCGGTGGAGATCGGCAAGGAGGCGGGGCTGGCTCCGACGGCAGCCGCGTTGTCCGCCGTGGACCCGCTCGAACTCCCGTCGGCGGGCGAGCGGTTGAGCCTCAGAATGCGCGACTACGACGACCGGTGGGGACAGGTGGCGCCGACCGCCACACCGTTCTCGCCGGTGGTCGACGGCGAGGTGCTGCCGACCACCCCCTGGGAGGCGCTGGCGGCCGGCGCGGCCCGGGACGTGGAGCTGCTCGTCGGGCACAACCGGGACGAGTACCGGCTCTTCCTCGCCCTCGCCGACCAGCTCGGCAGGATAACCGAGGAGCAGGCGGCCTCGGCCCTGCGCATGTTCGCGCCGGGCCCGGACGGCGAACGCGCCTACCGCGAGGCCTTCCCGGACGCCACACCGACCGAACTCTACGAACGCGTGCAGACGGACTGGCTGTTCAACATGCCCTCGCTGCGCCTGGTCGAGGCGCAGGTCGCGGGCGGCGGCCGCGCCCACCTCTACGAACTGGCCTGGCCCGCCCCGGGGTTCGGCGGCGTGCTCGGAGCGTGCCACGGGTTGGACATCCCGCTGCTCTTCGGCACGTACGAGGCCGACCTAGGGAACCTGCTGTTCGCGGGGAGCGGGGTGCCGGACGAGGCGAGGGCACTGACCGCGCGCTTCCAGGCGGCGTGGACGGGGTTCGCGCGGACCGGGGATCCGGGGTGGCCGGCGTATGACGTGGCGGGCGGCCGGCTGACCCAGGTCCTGGACGCGGAGCCGGAGGTGCGGCCGTATCCGGAGGAGGTCTCCCGGCGGCTGTGGGAGACGTACGACTTCCGGACGCTCCCCCTGCTGCAGTAGGTCTCCCGAGCGCTAGAGATTGCCGAGCGGCTCGATGTCCACCTTGACCGGGGTGCCCCACACCCGCAGCACCTCGTAGTCGGTGAACTCGTGCACGAGCCGGTACGCCATCGCGGCGCGCGGGCCACGTCGCTGGGCGTTGATGTAGAGCTCGGCCTCGTGCCGGTCCCGCCTCGGGGTGCCGCACAGCTGCCACTCCTGGCCGGTCCACTGCTCCGGCAGCCAGCGCTGCTGGGGCTGGGGCCGGTCCTCCCGTACCCCGTACCTGGAGGGGGTGGGGCCGGCAGTCCTCGGGCGCGCGCCGGGACCGTTGATCTCGGCACGGCGGGCCGCCCGGCGCCGGGTCTCGCAGAGCAGGCACAGGTCGGTGGCGTTCTTGTCGACCGGGCCGTTGGGGTGCTCGGCGCAGCGGGTGGTGGGGGCGGCGGCGGTGACGCTGTCCTCCAGGAGGTCCAGGGCCCGCTTGATGTCCGCCTTCACTTCGTGCAGCTTGGCGTCGGGGGTGTCACCGGTGAGCGACTCGCCGTGCTCGCCGAGGAGACGGAGGGCGCGGCCCAGGGCGGTGAGCTGGGCGTGGTTCATGGGATGGCTCCGGGAATCTCGGGGCGGTCTCACGCGATCGCTGTGGCTCTTCCGGCTTGTTCACGACTGTACACACACAAGGGTCCTTACCTGGGGCGGGTCAGTCGGCGCAGCCCTGAGCGCGGTCACACAGGCGTCCCTTCTTCTCGTTTCCGGGACATCGCGGCCCGGATCTCGTCCGCGCGGGCGTGGATCACGGGGGCGGGCAGGAGCGAGGCGGGGCGCGCGGGGGCGTATCCGTCGCGACAACCGCCGCAGACGCCCCCTGGCAGGGACTCCGGACGCCCGGGCACTCCGCAGTCCGCGCACTCCAGGATCCGGCGGGGCTGCTGTGGGGTGGGCGGTTGCGGTGGGAGCTTGTCGGTCAGGCGGCGGCGGAGCAGGGCGGCCGGGTGGTGGACCGGGGTCGGCAGCCCGCTGGTCAGGGCGTGCCGTACGACCTCCTCGGTGGCCCCCCGGGCGAACCACTCCGTCACCAGCGGGGCGAGGGCCGCGCAGTCGGCGGCGGAGAGGGACAGCGAGGGGGTCTCGCGGCCCAGCGCGGCGAGGAGGATGTGGGCACGGGAGCGGGTGGGTGGGGGCGGAGTGTCCTCCGGTACGTCGCCCCGCGTGAAGGCGGCCCACCAGTCGTCGTCGCGTGCGGTACGGGACCACCACGATCGGGTGATCCAGTGGGCACTGCCCGAGTCGGCGGCCAGCTTTTCGCGCCCCCGGCGCAAGTGCCCTGCCTGTTGAAGGCGGTTGAGGGCTGTGCCGAGGGCGCATTGCCCGTACGGCAGCGTCTTGGCCAGTGTCTTTACGGAGATGTCGGCGCCGTCGGGGAGGCGGTCGAGGTACGCGGCGATGGCGGCTTCGCGAGGGGGGAGGTGGGTGAAGTCGTGCGCGGTGCGGGGGCGTTGGTCCGGGGCGGAGCGTTTGCCGTACCCAGGGTTCGCCATGGGGTGCGGAGACGCGTGCGCGGGCGGGGAGGCAGGACTAAGCTTGGCATCAGCCACGGGATCCCCTTGAGATCTCGTAGGTCAAGCCCCCGCAGGTGTTGGCGCACCTGGCGGGGGCTGTTCGGTATGTGGGCACGCTAGACGATCGTGACTGTGCGTGGCAAGCCGGTCGCTTCACGTCAACACGCGGGGTGGGTGGGCGGGTTGAGGCCCCTCACCCACTCCTCAGAAAGAGATCTCGGACCTCGACGCCTGAGCTTCGGGACCGGTCAGCCCATGCTCTTGGCGCCGTCCAGGGACTCGCGGATGATGTCGGCGTGGCCCGCGTGCTGGGCGGTCTCTGCGGCGATGTGCAGCAGCGTCCTGCGAGCCGACCATCGACCTCCGGGCTTGTTCCATGGCGCCTCGGGCAGCGGATGGGTGGCGTTCAGGTCGGGCAGGGCCATTACGAGTTCGTCGGTCCGGCGGGCCGTCTCGTCGTAGTCGGCCAGCACACCGGCCAGTGTCTCGCCGGGCAGCATCCGGAACTCGTCGGCCCGCCGGGCGAAGTCGTCCTCGGTCATGGCGGTGAAGTCGGGCATGGCCGAGGGGCCGTTGAGGATGAAGTCCGCCCAGTGCCGTTCCACCGACGTGACGTGTTTGATCAGGCCGCCCAGGCACAGCTCGCTGGGGGTGGTTCGCTGTCCGGCCTGCTCGTCGGTGAGGTCGCGGGTCGTGAAGCGCAGGAAGCGCCGGCTGTGGGCCAGCGCCTCCAGCAGGTCGGTGCGCTCGTCGGTGGTGATGGCGTGTGTGGTGTCGGTCATGGGTCCACGCTAGGAGCCGTTTAGGTCAGATCCTGACCTCTATGACCGCCTCGACGAAGGCGGACCATGCCTCGGGCCGGAGCATGAGCTTCGGGCCGTGGGGGGTCTTGGAGTCGCGGACGGGGACGGCGGTGGGGTGGCCCACGGCCACTTCGAGGCAGTCGCCGCCGCTGCCGCCGCTGTAGCTGGACTTGCGCCAGGACTCAGGGATGTTCCTCATGTGCGTAATCCTGCGCCATCGCCTCGATCAGGGCCAGAGACTTCTGAGGGGAGAGGGCGGCGGCCATCAGGAGCCGGTAAGTGAAGCGTTGGTGCCTGACGATGGCCGGATCGTCCTCCAGCCGCCCGGTGCCGACGCTCTCGAAGTAGACAAGCGGAGGGGCATCCTCGAACTCCATGAGCTTGGTGGAGCCCTCCATCGCCGCATGTGCTCCCGCATCGAATGGCAGCACCTGCACGATCACCCGGCCTCGGCGTGCCAGCTGAGCGATGTGGTGCAGGGCTTCCGTCATCACCGTGCGCCCACCCGTCACCCGACGCAGCGCCGCCTCGTCAACCACCGCCCACAACATCGGCTCTGTTGGATCGTCGAGGAGTCGAGCCCTCTCCATCCGGGCCGCCACCAGCTTCTCGATCTCCTCCTCCGGAGCCGTCGGCTGATACGCGCGGCACACCGCCCGTGCGTACGCGGCCGTCTGTAGCAACCCCGGGATCAGCAGCGGCGCGTACTGACTGATCGCCGAAGCCCGAGCCTCCGCCTCCGCCGCCTCGGCAAAGTGCTCGGGATACTTCGACTTCGCCGCCGCCCCACAGTTCCGCTGGAAGAAGTCCTCCGTCCCCAACACCTCGTCCAGCAACCGCGCATACTCCGGTTGCATCCTCCGCGTACCCGCCTCCAACTGCCCCACGAACGACCCGCTTACGAACAGCCGCTGCCCCAACTCCTCCTGACTCAGCCCGGCTTTTTCTCTCGCGTACCGCAACTCCGCGCCCAGCAGCGCCCTCGGTGACGACGACGGGTCGAGGTCCTTCGGTCCCGGCATGTGCGACTCCCCATCCACCAAGTGAGGTTGTTGGGCTGGCCCGTATGGCCAGGTTAGGGGCGCGCCGGACACGCTGTGTTGCGAACAGTGAACTCACCGTACCGATGGAGGAGAGCATGCGGTCCACGCAAGAAGTCCTGGAGTCCCTGCGAGCAGCCCTCGTCGGCGTAGGTGTCGTCCTGCCGTCCCTCGCCGTCGACCCCCTCACCGGCGCCGGTGACGAACCCTTCCCCCTGGTCGACCTCGGGCGGTGCAACGTACGCACGGCCGAGCGGCTGGCGTCCGTGCTGCGCGGGGAGAGGCCGCCCGTGGGGTCGTACGTCGTCGACGAGCGGGACGGACGCGTGGGCGAGGTGATGGGCCACCTGGGTGGAAGAGTGCAGCTCAGGCCCCTCGGCGGGGGCCGGGAGTGGGAGTGCGAACCCGGGTCCACCAAGCCCGCCCCGCAAGGCGACGTGCTGCGGGCCAGGGTGCGCAAGGTCAACAACGAGGGCCGCATGCCTTGTTGAATCGAACCCATGCCTCTCCTGGACGCCCTCGCTCGCTTCAACGACGCCCACCCCTGGTCCCACAACGCCCACTTCCACCCGTGGCTCATGCGGCAGCTGCCCCGCCGCTTCGACCGCGCCCTGGACGTCGGCTGCGGTGCCGGAGATCTCGTGCGGCTGCTGGCAACCCGCGCGACACATGTGCACGGCATCGACAGTGATGAGCGAATCATCGTCAGGGCACGGGAGTTGACCGATCCCGGCCTCCCCGTCACCTTCTCCGTCGCGGACGGGCTGTCGTACGGCGAAGGTGCCCCCTACGACGTCATCACGTGCGTCGCCGTACTCCACCACCTCCCCCTGACCGAGACCCTCACGCGCTTCAGACAACAGCTGGCCCCCGGCGGAACACTGGTGATCGTCGGGCTGACGCGAGAAGACACCCGCGTCCAGACACTCCTCGGCCTCGCGTCCGTCCCGCTCAACCTGGTCACCGGTTGGGTCAAGAACAGGGGACGTACGGCACCGCAGCGCCCCGTCGCGATGACCGCCCCGACCCGCCCGGCGGACGTCCCCTACACCGAGTTCGCCCGCGAGGTCCGCCGTATCCTCCCCGGCGCCCGGCTGAGGCGGCGGCTCTTCTGGCGCTACACCCTCGTCTGGAAAAAGGTGCGCGGGGATGTCGATCCCGGCAGGCTCGGAACGACGCAGAGGTGAGAGCACGACACCACACGAGAGGCGAAGACCATGCCCAAGGTCCGGGTACACAACGTGACGATCTCCCTCGACGGCTTCATGGCCGGTCCGAACCAGCGACTGGACGCCCCCTTCGGCGACGGCGTCGGCTGGGGCGACGACCTGCACAGCTGGTTCATGTCCGCGTCGCAGGACGCGGCCGCGGGGAAGTCCGGGATCGATGTCGACTACTTCGTCCGCGGTGATCAGAACATCGGCGCCACGATCATGGGGCGGAACATGTTCGGGCCGCAGCGCGGGCCGTGGGAGGACGAGTCCTGGCAGGGCTGGTGGGGCGACAACCCGCCGTACCACCACGACGTCTTCGTGCACACCCACCATCTGCGCCCGGCCCTGGAGATGGCCGGCGGGACGACCTTCCACTTCACCGACGAGCCGCCGGAGGCGGTCCTGCGGCGCGCGTTCGACGCCGCGGACGGCAAGGACGTCCGGATCGGCGGCGGGGCGGCGGTCATCCGGCAGTATCTGCGCGCCGGGCTGATCGACGAACTCCACCTGGTGATCGCGCCGCTCCTCATCGGACGCGGGGAGCGGCCGCTCGACGACCTGGGCGCCGGGATCGAGGGATACCGGGTGTCCGAGCTGGTCAGCTCACCGAACGTCACCCACGCGATGCTCGTCCGCAGCTGAGCCGGCTAGCGGGTCGTCGCCGCCAGTGCCGCCCGCAGATGGCCCCCCGACTCCTCAAGGAGCCGGGCCGCCGTGGGGCCGTCCACGTCGGCCAGGATGGTCAGGATGGCGTTCTTCACCTCGCCGTCCGTGGCGGCCAGGGCGCGCTCGACCTCCTCGTCGTCGGCGCCGGTGGCGAGGGCGACGATACGGCGGGAGCGGGCGCGCAGCTTCTCGTTGGAGGCGCGGACGTCGACCATCAGGTTTCCGTAGGTCTTGCCGAGGCGGATCATCGTGATCGTCGACAGCATGTTGAGGACGAGCTTCTGGGCCGTGCCCGCTTTGAGGCGGGTCGAGCCGGTGAGCAGCTCGGGACCGACGACCACCTCGATGCCGTGATCGGCGGCCGCGGCGAGCGCGCTGTCCGCGTTGCAGGACAGGCCGACCGTCAACGCGCCCTGCGCGCGGGCGTGTTCCACCGCGCCCACCGCGTAAGGGGTACGACCGGACGCGGACACCCCGACCACCGTGTCCACGTCCGTCACCGCGAGCCCGTCGAGGTCGGCCCGCGCCAGCTCCGCCGAGTCCTCCGCCCCCTCGACGGAGGTGACCACGGCCTCGGGGCCGCCCGCGATCAGGCCCACGACCTGGGCGGGGTCGGTGTTGAAGGTCGGCGGACACTCGGAGGCGTCCAGCACGCCGAGGCGTCCGGCGGTGCCCGCACCGGCGTAGATCAGCCGTCCGCCGCGGGCCATCCGGTCGGCGATCGCGTCGATGGCGGCGGCGATCTCGGGCAGTCGTCGCGCGACGGCGGCGGGGACGGTGGCGTCCTCGCCGTTCATCAGCCGGGCGATGTCGAGGGTCGGCAACTGATCGATGTCGGCGAGCTCGGGCCGGAAGGCCTCGGTGGTGAGCGACTCCAACGCGGCACGCAGCTCACGGGAAGGGGACGTGGACGTCATGGCGGTGACTCTTTCAGAGGTGCGTTCCGATCAACTATCGACGGTGCCGGTGCGCCAGCGCCTCGTAGGACGCGGCGAGCGCCGGCGCCGCCGTCTCGTACGTCCGCTGCGCCACCCCCACGAACAGACAGTCCACCACCAGCAGCTGACTCGTCCGCGAGGACATCGCGGCCGGCCGCAGCTCACTCTCCCGGGCCGTGGACGTCGTCAGCACATGGTCGGCGTACTGCGCCACCGCCCCGCCCGGCCGCCCGGTGATGGCGACGGTCGTGGCCCCGTGCTCGAAGGCGACCCGCAGCGGCTCGATGACATCCCCGGTCGCCCCGGAGTGCGTGATCGCGATCGCCACGTCGCCCGACCGCAACTGAACGGCGTTGGTCACGGCGAGATGCGGATCGCTGTGCGCCTGGGCTATCAGCCCTATCCGCAGCAGCTTCTGCGTGAGGTCCTGCGCGACGAGACCGGAGGCCCCCACTCCGTACACGTCGATGCGCCGCGCCGAGGCCGTCGCGGCGACCGCCGCCCCCAACTGCACGGTGTCCAGCCCGGCCGCCGTGTCCGCGAGGGTCTGCTGCTCGTCGTAGGCGAGCTTGGCGACCACGTCCGCGAGCGTGTCGTCCACCGCGATGTCCGTGGTGATCGCGGGCGCCCGCCCGGACTGCTGCTGCGCGGCCAGCCCGGCGAGGGCGAGCCGCAGGTCGCGGTACCCGGGATACCCCAGCAGCCGCGCCGTCCGCACGACGGTCGCCTCGCTGGTCCCGGTCAGTTCCGCGAGGCCCGTGACGGTGAGCGCCGCGCACCCCGCGGGGTCCTTCGCGACGGCCTCGGCGACCCGCTGCATGGAGCGCGTCATGGACGGACCCAGCGTGCGCACCTTCGCGGCGAGAGCGCTGCCGAAAATTTCCTTCACTTCCTGGGGCACGTATGAAAGATATTTTCGGCTCGGGCTCGTGGTCAAGAGCGCGCACAATGGCACCATGGAGTCGATCGATCCACTGGAACAGAGCCTGCACACGGCCCGTGCCCGCGTACTCGCCGACCTGGCCGCCGGTGAGGTCGCCGCCGCGGACGTGGTGTCGATGGTCGAGGACTCCGTCGTACAGCGGCGCTGGTGGGTGGAGCAGTGGCCCGAGGGTGCGGAATTCCTGGCGTGCCTGGTCGCCCAGGACGTCCAGGACGCCCTGCTGGAAACCTACGGCCGCTGGCCCCTGTGCCCGGTGTGCGGCTCCGGCGATCCGCACGCCCTGGAGGTCGAGCCGGAGCTCGGCCCCGACCCGCACTGGGTGTGCCACAAGGCGGGTGTGAAGGTCGCGGCGGTCGGCTCGCTCGGGACCGCGTCGGGCGGGACCTCCTCCTCGTGACCGTCTACATCGACCCACCCACCTGGCCGGGACACGGCCGCATGTGGTCCCACCTGATCAGCGATGCCTCCTTCGACGAACTGCACGCCTTTGCCGATGAGTTGGGCGTCCCGAGGCGCGCCTTCGAGCGCGACCACTACGACATCCCCTCGCACCGGTACGCGGACGTCGTGGCGGCCGGCGCGGTGGAGGTCAGCAGCCGCGAAGTGGTGCGGCTGCTGACGGGTGCGGGGTTGCGGCGGCCCAAAGGCCGTTAGCCGGCCCGGCCGGGCAGCACGTACAGCCGAAGGCCCGGTTCCGCCTCCGCGTACGCCTGCTCCTCCTCCACCGTCGCCCGAACGTACCCGGCCCGGGCGATCACCCGCTGCGAGGCGGCGTTGTCGGGTTCGATGGTGGCGCAGAGGCTGTGCACGTCGTCGCGGGCCAGGGCCCAGTCGCTGAGGGCGCGCAGGGCCTCCGTGGCGTAGCCCTGGCCTCGGGCGCTCTCGGCGAGGTCGTAGCCGACCTCCGCGCGGCCGTCCTCGTCGGGGGCGCCGTGGAAGCCCATGCCGCCGATCGCGCGGCCGTCCTCTCGCCGTACGAGGGCGAAGAGGCCGAACTCCGGGCGGTGGACGCCGCCTTCGTAGGCCTTGATGGTCATCCCGGCGGCCTCGCGGGTGCCTTCGAAGGGGCCGTCCTCGACCCACTCGAAGTCACCGTCGCCTCCCGCGGCCAGTTCGGCGGCCGAGGCGGGGGTGATGCCCTGGAGGGTGAGGCGTTCGGTGGGCAGGACGAGGTTGTTGCTCCAGCGCCACTCCGTGCGCGGGGCGCGGCCGGGCAGGTCGCCGCGACCGGTGGCCCACAGGAGGGTGCGCCAGGGGTCGGGGCCCGGCTGGACCTCGGGGAAGATCCGGGTGAGGACGTACTCGGGGAGGTGGGCGGGGGGCTCGTAGTCGAGGTCCAGGCCCTGCGCGATGTCGTACGTGTGCAGCAGCACCTCGGTGACGCCCATCGCGGCGAAGCCCGCGCGGTTCGCGCTGCGGAAGGGGTAAGGGTGGAAGGCGCGGGCCTCGCGGGGCGCGGTGCGGACCGCCGCGGTGAGCAGGGCGCCGCCTGTCTCCAGGACATGCAGCAGGCCCGTGTTGTCGGTGCCTTCGTCGAGCGTGATGTGGAAGGGGACGTAGGCGTCTTGGGCGCCCCCGGCCAGGTTCGCGGCGTACGCGATCAGGCAGCCGCAGATGTGGAAGGCCGTCTCGTGGACGTTCCACTCCATCCCGGCCGGCTTCACGGCCGTCCAGTCCTGGTCCACCGCCGCCCGCAGCACCGCCACCGCGTCCGCGACGGCCTCCGTCACCCGTTCCCCGCCCATGTCTGCCATGCGGGCAGGCTAAGGCGCCGGGCGCCTCAGAGCGACAGCATTTCCAGCTCCGAGGTGAGGTTGTAACGGGCTGTGGCCTCCCATTCCCGTTCCCCGTACGGCGTCCTGAACAGGCGTGGCAGATCCAGCAGTTGGCTCAGGATTCCGGACCGGCCCTCGCGGAAGGCGTCGGTCGGGACGAAGCCGTACTCCTCGCGTACGGCGGCCGTGTAGGCGGCGTAGGCGGAGGGCGGGGCGGCGAGGATCGCGAGGTCGGCGTCGCAGAGGACCTGGCCGTTGCGGTCGTCGTCGGCGGGGGCGTGGGTGGTGGTGAGGCGGACGAGGCGGGCTACTTCGGCCGTGCCTTCCTGGGAGAGTCCGGCCTCGGGGAGGGCGCGTTCGGCCAGTCGGGCGGAGCGCTCCTCGTTCTCCGAGCGGTCCGGGAGGTAGACGGCGTCGTGGAACCAGGCCGCGAGACGCACCAGATGCGGGTCGTCCGCGTACTCCTCCAGCACGTCGATGTGGTCGAGGACCGCCGTCAGGTGGTGGACGGTGTGGTACCGGCGCTGCGGCTCCTGCCAGCGGGTGAGCAGGTTGTCGGCGTACGGCCCCGGGTCGGGCCCTTCGGCCCCGGGACGGGCCCTCTCCAGGGCATGGGCGAAACGGTCGCGGAGGTCGTCGAGATCGGCCATGGCCTCATTGTCCCGCGCGGCGCGCCTTGGCAGTTTGACCCCCATGACTACGGACGTGGCTACCGACGCCGTACGTGATCCCGACCTCCCCGGCCGCCTCCTGACCAGCGAGCGCGCGACGCCCTGATCCCCCTCCTGCGCTCCCGCCCGGACGCCGATTTCGCGCTGCCGACGCGGGCGTGTCAGGGGTGGAGCGTGCGGGACGTGCTGGCGCACTGTTCGTCCGCGCTGACGCGGGTGGTGGAGGGCCGGTTCGAGAAGGGGGTCTTCTCGCCCGCGTCGAACGACCGGGACATCGCCGAGCGCGCGGACGGGTCGAACCGGCAGGTCGTGGACGAGCTGGAGCGCGGGATGACGGAGGCCGGGCCGGTGATCGCCGGAGCAGGTGGGGTGCTGGACATCATCGCGTTGGGGGTGGGGGTCCCCCCACGCCCTTAAGGCAGTGGGGGAGGGTGCATGCGGGGGATGTACGGGACGTCCTCGGGGAGCCGGGGGCGTACGCGGGTGCCGGCCTTCCGGACGCGCTCGCCCTGCTGGCCCGGACCACCTGGGAGCGCGGTCACCTGCCCCTCCACGCCGACGTCGACGACCTGGACGAACCGCTGCGCCTGGGCGATGTGGCCGGTGACCGCACTCCGGCGCGGTACATCGGGGACGCGGCGACCCTCGTACGGCTGTACTCGGGGCGTCCGGTGGAGGGGCGGGGGTACGAGCTCGCGGGGGCTGAGGCGAAGGAGCTGAACATCTTCGGCTGAGATGCGCTGGTGAGCGGGACCCCGGAGCGGCGTATTCTGGAATTGGACTAGACCTGTAGCCGCCCGAGACCGTCGACGAATGGGGTCCCATGAGCAAGCGTGCAGTCCTGGAGGTGATCGCCCTGGACGCCGAGGACGCGATCGCCGCCCAGGCCGGAGGCGCGGACCGGCTGGAACTGGTGACCGACATGGCGGCGGACGGTCTGACGCCGACGGTCTCGACGGTCGCCGCGATCCGGGCCGCCGTGGACATCCCGGTGCGGGTGATGCTTCGGCTGTCGGACGGGTTCGGGGCGGGGGACGTCTCGCGGGTGGCCCGGGCGGCCCGGGAGGTGGCGGACGCCGGGGCCCAGGAGTTCGTGCTGGGGTTCCTGGACGTGTCCGGTGAGGTGGACCTGGCGGCCGTCGAGCGGGTGGCCGCGGAGGTGGACGGCTGCCGCTGGACCTTCCACCGGGCCATCGACCACGCGGCGGACCGGGACGCGCTGCGCAAGCAGCTCGCGGACCTGCCCGGCCTGGACACGTACCTCACGGCAGGGTCGGCGGCCGGAGTCGACGAGGGGCTTCCCGTGCTGCTCGCGGAGGCGGCGCGGGCGGGGGAACCGGGGTACGAACAGCAGCTCCTCGTCGGTGGGGGGCTGCGGCTGGACCATGTGCGGGGGCTGCGGGCGGCGGGGATCGACGCGTTCCACATCGGGGGTGCGGCGAGGCCGGGCGGCTGGGAGGCACCGGTGTCGGCGGAGGCGGTACGGGAGTGGCGGCGGGTCCTGGACGAAGGGTGAGCAGAACTTCTCGGGGCCGCGGGGCTGTGACGTCAGCGGCTCCGCGCGGGGCGCGACCAGCCGCGACTAACCCGCGCCCGGCGGACGGCAGTGCGAGGCGGCCCCGTCAGCCCTTCAGTGGGCGCAGACACAAGGGCCTGTCGTGGTCCTTGCTGTACATCGGGCCGACGGAATGGTCCCCGGACGTGCACGTGTCGTTCGTCCAGGGATGAACGCGGTACTGCGCGGCCGAGGAGTCACAGGGCTCGGCCTTGAGGTCCTCGTAGGGCCAGGTCGCGTCGTTGCGGGCACACGAGCCGACGGTCAGGGTCGGGTAGACCTGGTTCGGGTAGTCGGACAGCCCACCGCTCTCACTGCTTTTGCTGCTCTCCCGGCTCGGCCCGACCACCGCGCCGATGATCACGAGCAGTGTGAACGCGAACACCGCCAGGCCCAGCAATCCCATCGGGATCAGGGCCAGGATGCCCGCCGGCCGCTTGAACACCGGCTTGCCGGGGTCCAGGGGCGGCCGGAAACCCGGCCCGACCG
This sequence comes from Streptomyces canus, assembly GCF_030816965.1. Lineage (NCBI taxonomy): Bacteria > Bacillati > Actinomycetota > Actinomycetes > Kitasatosporales > Streptomycetaceae > Streptomyces > Streptomyces canus. The sequence continues at coordinate 4,566,144 of NZ_JAUSYQ010000002.1, read as the reverse complement.
GTTCCGGGATCCGTCGGATGCCGGACAGCGCGCCGAGGTTGGTCAGCAGGGTGAAGGGCGTGATCAGCAGCGACAGCGGACCCCACCAGCCCAGCACCATCGTGTCCGCCTGCATGTCCCGGAAGCTCGCCAGCGCGCAGGTGCGGCAGAACAGCCCCTCGCGTTTCAGGAACTTCATGATCACCACCATGCCCTGGTGACCCCGGACCGTCACCGGCGCGGCGGGTGCCGCCCCGCAGATCTGACAGGCCGCCGGTCCCGGTCCGCCCGCGGGCATCCCACCGCCGTACTGCTGCGGCCGACCGGGGGCGGGCATCTGCTGGTACGGGCCGGGGGCGGGTGCTTGCTGGTACGCCCCGGGCGTCGGCCCTTGCTGGTACGCCCCGGGCGTCGGCCCTTGCTGGTACGCCCCGGGAGCCGGTGGCTGCTGATACGGCCCCGGAGCGGGCGTCTGCTGGTACGGCCCGTGCTGGTACGGCCCGGGGGTGGGAGCCTGCTGAAACCTCCCGGGAGCCGGCAGCTGCTGATGCGGCCCCGGAGTCTGCTGGTACGCCCCAGGAGCCGGTGGCTGCCGATAAGGCCCCGGAGCGGGCGCCTGCTCATACGTCCCCTGAACCGGCGTCTGCGGATAAGGCCCCGGAGTAGGCGGATTCACGGGATGCGAGGGCGGTGGCGTGCTCAACGGGGGCCTCTCCGGGGGGACATGGCGGAACGGAGCAGCACCCTACCCGGCGAGCGCCGCCGGCAACGGCGCCGCGTGGGTGACGATCAGCCCCGACACCGCTCGGGTCAGCGCCACGTACAGCCGCCGCAGGCCCGTGCGTTCGTCCGGTTCGCCGTCCACCACCGCCTGCGGCTCGTCCAGGACGACGTAGTCGTACTCGAGGCCCTTGGCGAGGGACGCCGGGACCAGGGTCAGACGGGTTTCGGCCGTCGTCTCCTCACCGGGGGCCAGGTGGCCGATGCCGGCCGTGGTCAGCGCCGCCGCCAGCTCCGGGACGCGGGCGTCGGCGGCGATCAGACCGGTCGAGCCCTCGTTGCGCAGCAACTCCTCGCACGCGGCGACCACTTGGTCCGTGGTCTCCACGGGGCGGACATCGAAGAAGCCCGGGTTCTCCCGGACCGACGCGACCGGGGTCAGGCCCGGCGCGATGTGCGGGAGGAGGCGGGAGGCGTAGGTGATGACGTCCGTCGGCACGCGGAAACCCGCCGTCAACTCCTCGATCACCCCGTCGGACTTGCCCAGGTGGGCCAGCGCCTCGTCCCAACTCCGCGTCGCCCAGGGTGTGGTGCCCTGCGCGAGGTCGCCGAGGACGGTCGCCGAACCCGTGGAGCAGCGGCGGCCGACCGCGCGGTACTGCATGGGGGACAGATCCTGCGCCTCGTCGAGGACCACGTGCCCCAGGGAGTGCGTGCGCTCCACGATGTCCGTCGCCTCGTCGATCAGCACCGCGTCCGCGGCGGACCACTTGGCCGACTTCACGCTCCGGACCGGCTTGCTCCACAGAATCGTCTTCTGCTCGTCCTCGTCGAGGATCCCCTCCGCGTGGACGGCGAGGAAGTCCGCGTCCGTCAGCAGCCGGAGCACCAGCTTCGCCGGATCCACCGGCGGCCAGATCGCCTTGACCGCCGCCTTCACCGCCGCGTTACGGGCCACCGCGTCCTGCACCCGGTCGTCCGGCGCCTCCCCGGACCGCTCCATCTGCACCAGCACGGCGTGCGCGATGCGCTGCGGGAGCGCCTCGCGGGCGGCGCCGTAACGGATGCCCCGGTCGAGCAACTCCCGGACGATCTCCTCGATCTCGTACGCCGGGACCCGCCACCTGCGCGACCCGCGGACGACCATCACCGGCTCGGTGGGCATGGTCACGTGCGCGTACACGGCCCGCTTGAGCACCTCCGCCATCCTCGCGTCGCCCTTGAGGACGGCGGCGGCCGCGTCGTCGGTGCCGCGCACCTCCAGGCCCGCCGACACCAGGTCGTCGACGGTCGCCTGCTTCACCGTCAACTCACCCAGAGCGGGCAGCACTTGCTCGATGTAGTGCAGGAAGGAACGGTTCGGCCCGATGACGAGGGTGCCGGTGCGGGCGAGCCGCTCGCGATGGGCGTAGAGCAGATACGCGACCCGGTGCAGGCCGACGGCGGTCTTCCCGGTGCCGGGACCCCCCTGTACGCAGACCGTGCCGCCGAGTCCGGACCGTACGATCTCGTCCTGCTCGGGCTGGATGGTCGCGACGATGTCGCGCATCGGGCCGACGCGCGGGCGCTCGATCTCCCGCTGGAGCAGCTTGCTGGTGGTCGCGGCCTCGGCGGGGTCGGAGAGGTGCTCGTCCTCGTAGGCCGTGATCTCGCCGCGCGTGTAGCCGAAACGTCGGCGCAGCCCGATGTCCATCGGGTCCTTCTTGGACGCCCGGTAGAACGGCTGCGAGACCGGCGCACGCCAGTCGATCACCATCGGGTCGCCGTCGTGGTCGTGGACGTGCCGGCGGCCGATGTAGAAGCGCTCGCCCTCCGCGCCTTCCGCCCGGTCGGCGCCGGGGGAGTGCAGGTAGTCGAGGCGGCCGAAGAAGAGGGGGGTGTCGCTGAGGTCGGCCAGCGACTTGATGCGCTCGCCGATCTGGCGGGCCAGGACCTCGGCGTTGACCCAGTTCGCGGTGACGTCCTTGATGTCCAGCGACTCGGCGTCCTCACGCATGGCGCGCAGTGCGGCACGGGAGCCGGCGAGGTGGGAGCGTTCGCGGGCGAGGGGGTCGTCGGCTACGGGCACGGGCGTGGGCGGCCTGGACAAGGGGGTGCCTCCGAAGGTGCTGCGGGGTGGATGGCTGCCGGGTGGACGGCAGCGGTGTGCCGGCCGGTTTCCGTCCGGTCGGCGGCGCTCCGGGAGGGAGGCGGGCAAGAGCGGAGATTCTAGACCGGCGGGGTGTGAGGCGGCCAACGAATTTTCCCGCGTCTCAGGGTCGGGCCCGCCGTCCCGTAGGGGTGCCTCCACCCAGGGGGTGTACTCAGGTAGCACAGGAAGTGGCTACCTGGGACCGATGCCCTCCTTATGCCTCGAAGGCCACTATGGAGACATGAGTGCAGCGACCTTCACCCCAGCTCCCGGTCGCCCGTCCGGGGCGACCCCCCTCTCCGGCCTCACCCACCGCCACCGCGTCGGCCAGGCCCTGCGAGCCGTCCGCGTCATCGCCGGCGCCGCCTTCGACGTGGTCATACTCGGCGAGTACGGCGAGGAGGCGGGCGTCGTCCGGCGTCACCGGTGAGTACGGGGCACGGTCCGGGATGAGTACCCGAGCCGATGCCTGTCCGTCCCCTCGGGCGGTTCACTCGGACGCATGACGACAGCGACCGCACCGGTTCACGCCACCGACCAGGACCGCCACGCCTGGGTGGCCCCCCTCATCGCGACGATCCTCCTGGTCCTCCTCGGACCGCCCGCCCTCCTCTTCGGCGGCCTGTCCGCGATGGCCGGCGACTCCTGCGGCCCCGACGGCTGCCCGTCGGCACTGACGACCTCCGTGACCGCGATCTACGCGACCCTGGGGTTCGGGATCCTGGTCACCCTGCCCGCGCTCGTCGCCTCCTGGGCGCTGCCCTGGCACCGCCGCTGGTCGGCCCTGCGTGCATGGCTGGCGGCCCTGGCGGTGCTGCCGCCGCTGACCGTACTGGTGCTGGTCTTCACGCTCCCGATGCCGTGACCCGGGCTCCGATTCACGCGCTGTCGTCGGCCAGGATCTCGTCCGCGTCCACGATCCGGTAGGCGTACCCCTGCTCGGCGAGGAACCGCTGGCGGTGGGCGGCGAAGTCCTGGTCGAGCGTGTCGCGGGCGACGACGGAGTAGAAGTGCGCCTGGTGGCCGTCCGCCTTCGGGCGCAGTACCCGCCCCAGCCGCTGCGCCTCCTCCTGCCGTGATCCGAACGTCCCCGAGACCTGGATGGCGACCGTCGCCTCCGGCAGGTCGATCGAGAAGTTCGCGACCTTCGACACCACCAGCACGCTGATCTCGCCCTGCCGGAAGGCCTCGAAGAGCTTCTCGCGCTGGGCGTTGGAGGTCTCGCCCTTGATGACGGGAGCGTTCAGATGCTCGCCGAGTTCGTCGAGCTGGTCGATGTACTGGCCGATCACCAGGATCTGCTGGCCCGCGAACCGCCGAACAAGAGCCTCCGTGACCTTCCGCTTCGTCGCGGTCGTGGCACAGAAGCGGTACTTCTCCTCCTGCTCGGCGGTGGCGTAGGCGAGCCGCTCGGAGTCGGTCAGGTTCACCCGCACCTCGACACAGTCGGCCGGCGCGATGTACCCCTGCGCCTCGATCTCCTTCCACGGCGCGTCGAACCGCTTGGGCCCGATGAGCGAGAAGACGTCCGACTCCCGCCCGTCCTCCCGCACGAGGGTCGCGGTCAGCCCGAGTCTGCGCCGGGCCTGGAGGTCGGCGGTGAACTTGAAGACGGGCGCCGGCAGCAGGTGCACCTCGTCGTAGAGGATGAGCCCCCAGTCCCGGGAGTCGAAGAGTTCGAGGTGCGGATAGACGCCCTTCCGCCGGGTCGTCAGCACCTGGTAGGTGGCGATGGTGACGGGCCGGATCTCCTTCCGCGTCCCGCTGTACTCGCCGATCTCCTCCTCGGTCAGGGAGGTGCGCTTGATGAGCTCGTGCTTCCACTGCCGGGCCGAGACGGTGTTGGTGACGAGGATGAGGGTGGTCGACTTGGCCTGCGCCATGGCCCCGGCGCCGACGAGGGTCTTACCGGCACCACAGGGCAGCACCACGACCCCGCTGCCGCCGTGCCAGAAGTTCTCCACGGCCTGCTTCTGATAGGGCCTGAGCGCCCACCCGTGCTCGTCCAGCTCGATCGCGTGCGCCTCGCCGTCGACGTACCCCGCGAGGTCCTCGGCGGGCCAGCCCAGCTTCAGCAGCGTCTGCTTGATCTGCCCGCGCTCGGAGGGGTGCACGACCACGGTGTCCGGGTCGAGCCGCGCCCCCACCAGCGGGATGATCCGCTTCGAGCGCAGGATCTCCTCCAGCACCGGCCGGTCGGTGGTGGTGAGCACGAGCCCGTGCGCGGGGTGCTTGCTGAGCGTGAGCCGCCCGTACCGGTCCATCGTCTCGGCGACGTCGACGAGCAGGGCGTGCGGCACCGGATACCGGCTGTACTGCACCAGCGCGTCGACCACCTGCTCGGCGTCGTGTCCGGCGGCCCGCGCGTTCCACAGCCCCAGCGGGGTCACCCGGTAGGTGTGGATGTGCTCGGGCGCCCGCTCCAGCTCCGCGAACGGCGCGATGGCCCGACGGCACTCGTCGGCCTGCTCGTGATCGACCTCGAGCAGCAGGGTCTTGTCGGACTGGACGATGAGAGGACCGTTCACGTACATGCATCCTTCCGCACGGGCCAAACGTCCAGTGTGCCTCAACCAGGGACGATCAAGGGAGCTCGGCGGCGTGCAACCCCGTCCCCTGCTCGTGTGTCTTGACTGACGGGAGCGGGGTGGGGAGGACACATGGGGATGTCTGCGGGCAGATGGGTGGTCGGCGGGGGAGCGGTCGCGGTGCTGGTGGCGACCGGTGCCTACGCGATGTGGCCGGCGACCGACGTCGACACACGGCTGTGGGACGAGGTCCGGCCGTTGATCGAGGCCCGGATCACGGCCGACGCGCGGGGCAGTGGATACGGCGAGACGGTGCCCGCCCTGAAGGCACGCTGGTTCTGCCGGGCGGAGGCGCTCGGCCTCCAGGAGCACGGGGACGACGTGCGGGCGGACGTCACCACGCTGTGCGTGGAGTACGGCGTGCGCCACGACACCCTGGTGGAGTGCAGCGCCGGGCAGGTCCCGCAGGTGGTGCGGCTGGAGCGGGATCACGCGGCCGCGGGCGGCTACCGGGTCGTGTCCCAGGAAGAGGCTCCCGACGGTGCCGGGAACGCCCGGTGGACGAGGGACCGCTTCGGGATCGTCGGTGCCTCGCTCGCGCAGGACGCGATGTCCTCCGGCGCCCTGGAGGACAAGGCCCGCACCCACTTCGGCCTGCCCGCGGGCGCCGCCGTCGTGGACTGCTGACCGTCAGGGCCGGTCCTCGGCGAGTTCGGCCAGCCGGCGCAGGTGGGGGCCGTACTCCGGGTCGGCGAGCGCGGCGGCGAACTGGGCCGTGAGGTAGGCCAGCGGATTGCCGGTGTCGTACCAGCGGCCCTGGATGACCTGGCCGTAGACGGCCTTGCTGCTCGCGTAGGCGTTGATGGCGTCCGTCAGGTAGATCTCGCCGGTCCGGTGCTCGTACCAGCGCTCGGTCTGGCTGCGCAGCTCCTCGATGATGCCCGGGGTGATGACATAGCCGCCGATGGCCGCGTAGGCGGAGGGCGCGTCCTGCGGCTTCGGCTTCTCGACCAGGCCGGTGATGCGCAGCAGCCCGTCACCGAGGTCCTCCTTGACCCGGGGCACGCCGTAGCGCTGCGAGTCGGCCGGGTCCATCGGCAGCAGGGCGAGGACCGGGCAGCTGGTCGCCTCGTAGGCGCGGATCAGCTGCTGGGCGCGCGGGACCTCGGCCACGAAGACGTCGTCCGGCCACAGGACCAGGACCGGCTCGTCGCCGACGTTGCGCGCGGCGTTGAGGACCGGGGTGCCGTTGCCGTACGGGCCGTGCTGGTCGAGGTAGGTGATGTGCCCGAGCCGGGAGAGCTCGCCGACCTCCTCCACGGCGTCCGCGTAGGCCGTCTTGCCGTCCGCCCGCAGCTGCGCGACAAGGGCCGGGTTGGGGCGGAAGTGGTCCTGGATCAGGCCCTTGCCGCCGGAGACGACGATGGTGATGTCGGTGATGCCGGACGCCACCAGTTCCCGGACGGTGTGCTCGATGACCGGCTTGTCGCCGACCGGCAGCATCTCCTTCGGGGTCGCCTTCGTCAGGGGCAGGAGACGGGATCCCAGCCCCGCCGCGGGGATGACCGCCCTGCGGATCGTCGTTGCCATGAAATCCCCTTCGCCGAAGACACCGAGTGTGCCGGACACGCGGTCCTGTCCAGGAGAGCGTTTCCCCTCCGCCCCCTCCCGGAAGCGCCGGTTTCGAGCCCTACGTCTCCTCCGCCAGCTCCGCCACCCCGGTCACCCGGTGCAGCGGATAGGTGCGGACCTCGTCCGCGGTGTGGTCGTAGGCCGTGACGAAGCCGCCCTCGACACGGACGGGGGCGATGAGGCGTTGGCTGGCGGCACCTTCGGCGTTGACGTAACCGATCCACAGGGCCTCGCCGGTGAGGACGGCGGCCTGCATGGTGGCGAGGGTCTCGGCGGAGTTGGTGCGGGGCAGCTCGCCGGTGGCGGGCGGGGGCCGGTCGGTCTGTCTGCGGGGGGTCGTCGAGGCCAGGTCACCTGCCCGGATCGCCCGGATCGCGGCCGACAGGAGCGTCGCGTCGGGGATCGGCGGGCCGTCCGGGACGGGTTCGGGGGCCGTGCGGAGCGGGGTGCGGTGGGCGTGGGCGCGGGTGATCAGGACGTCGCCCTCCGCGGACTCGGCGGCCGGGGCGAAGCCCATCGCGCGCAGGCCGTCCAGCAGTGACGCCGGGTCGGCCTGCGCGGCCAGCACCGTCGGGGCCAGGCGGCGCAGACGCAGGCCCGCGGCGCGCTTGTCGGCGAGGATCTCGTTGAGGACGGCGTCGTCGTCGCAGCGGACGTAGGCGGAGGCCGCGCCGACCCGCAGGTGACCGTGCCTGCGCGCCACGTCGTCGATGAGATACGTCAGTGGCTGCGGCACCGGCGTCCGGGCGTGTGCGGCGAGGAAGGCGTGCAGGTCGGAGGCGGACTGGCCGGCGTCCAGAGCACGGCGTACCGAGCCGGGGGTGAAGCGGTAGACCGTCGCCCCGCCCTTCGACTCCACGTCGGCCAGCACGTCCAGCACGTCGGCCAACGACCGTTGCAACGGACCGGGGGCCACCGCGGTCAGGTCGGCCTGGAGCAGGACGTGGTCCAGCGGCTCGGGCAGCAACGGCGCGAGCAGCCGGGCGGCCGCGGCGGACGCGGTGGCCTGCTCGGCGGGGGAGAGGGGTTCCGCGACGGTGGGGCGATGGTGCACGGGCAGCTTGTCCCCGGGGCCCTGCGGTGCCTGGTCCGGTGTCTTCGGGGCGGTCGCGCCCAGCAGCGCCCGCCCGTGCCCCGACAGCGCCCCCCGTCCCGTCACTCCCAGCAGCTCCGCCTCTGCCAGCGTCCACTCGGCGAGCCGTGACCGCAGGTCGTCCTCGCGCTGCGGACCCCGCAGCGGACGCTCCCAGCGCAGCCGGGCCAGCACCGACTCCTTCGACGGCGACGCGCCTTCCGGCAGCCCCGCCAGCAGCGTCAGCACCCGGTGCCGTACCTCTGGCGCCGCACCGCGGTCGAGTCCCGGGCCCAGCGTCGACAGCGTGCGTTCCTTCGCGTCCCGGCCGCCCACCAGGCCGGACACCCGCGTCGCCGTCAGCCAGGCCTCCACCAGACGGACCCAGCGCTGTGCCGCGGGCTGCTCCAGCCACTCGTCGTGGGCCGGGGTCGCCGCGTACCGTTCCTCCGCCTCACCGTCGGAGGCCAGCAGGCCCGCCGCGTACGCCAGCTCGACCCAGAACGCGGCGACCGGTTCCGCCACGTCCAGGGCGACGGCCGTGCGCTTGAGGTCGCGGACGCTGAGGCCGCCCGCTCGCAGCACCGCGGGCCCGCCCTCGTCCCAGTCCTTCAGCAGCTCCTCGACGGTCGCGAGCGCGGTGTACGCCTGCCCGGCCGCCGTCGCGTCCACAACCTGTGGACGGTGCGTCGCCGCGGGTTCCACGGTCGGCGGCAGCGGCTCCACCGCGCGGTGCGCACGGCCGCCGCGCAGATGCAGGGCCACTTCCCGCGGGAGTACGACCGTCCCGGGCGCCGTCGGCACCAGCAGCCCCAGGTCCAGCAGGCGCCGCAGATGGGCCGCCGGGTCGGCGGTGACCTGGCCGTACGGCGGGCCCCACACCAGCCGGGTGAGCACCTCCCGTGACTCCTCCGGGAGCCCGGCGAGCAGCGCGGACATCCGCTTGCTGTCCCTGAACAGGGCGGTCAGCGACGCCACCGCCGACACCGCGTCGTGGGTCGAGCCGAGCCCCGTCGCCGTCACGATGTCCTGGATGCGGCCCGGCGACATCCCCGCCGTGGCCTCCTGCACGGTCGGCCCGAGCCCGGTCGGCGACGGATGCTGCGGCGAGGGCGCGAGCAGCTCCCGGGCGGTGCGCACCAGCCGCAGCCGGTCGTCGTCGCCCCACACCAGGGCCTGCTCCCGCAGCGTGGCAAGGGCACGAGGGAGCGCCGAAGAGACGGCCGGGTCGCCGCCGTCGCCGGTCAGCAGCGCCCGCAGTTCCTCGTACGGCGCCGGGTCCGCGGCCACGGCCAGTGCCTCCGCCGTCTGCAACGCGAAACGGTCCAGCCGCTCCAGCGCCCGCACCACCGACGCCCGCGTCCCGGCCCGGGTCGCGAGCTGCGTCAGGTCCGTGGGAACGGGGGTGATGAGGTCGGGGCGGGCACGCAGAAGCGCGGCCAGGGAGGCGTCGTCCCTGGCCCGGAGCGCTTCCGCGAGGGAGCGCGGCGGTACGGCCGGGTTGCTCATCCGACCAACGGTAGCGGGTTGCCTGCGGCGGCCGGGCCGAGCAGGTGCGGTCCGCGGGGGTGCGCGTCCCCGGGGGCGGTGCGCTAGTTTCGTCCCACGAGGGAGCCAACGCACCAACCCCGGAGGGGACTTCGTGGGTATCGAGAGCGACCAGGTCGTCTACGAGTATCTGAGCCGCGTCGGAGACGTCGCGCAGCAGCGGCAGTTGCCGTCGTCCACCCGGATGAGACTCGTCTCGGAGTTGCGCAACGAGATCGACCGGCGGCGCGCCAAGGTCACCGTGGACTCGCCCGCCGCCGTGCGCCGGATCATCGCCAGGCTGGGCAGCCCCGACGAGGTGGTCACCGCCGCCGGAGGCACGGCGGGCAGTGCCCCGCAGACGCCGGTCGTCTCCATGCCCGTACAGCGGAACCGTGAGCCGGAGGAGACCGAGCGGCCCAAGGGCCTGCGCAAGGTCGTCCCCCGGCCGCGCCCCGGGACCCCGCCGCAGCCCGCCCCGGCCGCCGACCGCGACCCGTCCCACGGGCCGCATCTGGCCGGCCTTGACGAGCTCGGCGACAGTGCGGCGCAGCCCGACTGGTGGCGGGTGGACAGCAGTCCCTTCGGTGTCGGCGACAGCGTGCCGGGTTTCGTGGGCGGAGTGGAGATCCCGGAGCTGCTCAAGCCCCCGCCGCCCAAGGAGGAGAAGAAACCCGAGCTCGCGCCGGCCGTGGAGCAGGCGGCGCAGGCGCCGGTGGTGAAGACCCGTACCGCCTGGTGGAGGCCGAAGACGGTCGCGAAGGCCGCGGAACCGGTCGTCGAGGCCGTCCCGGCCCGCAGGCGCCCCTTCCTCCGGGCCGTCGGCTCGGGAGCCGGCGGCTGGAGCAACCCCCTCCTCCTGCTCGCCGCCGCCCTGCTCGTCGCCGGTGCCGTGCTCGGCAACCTGCTCGTCCTGATCGTCGGCTGGCTCATCGCCTGGGCCTCGCGCCGGCTGTCCGACACCGAGACCAAATGGGCCGTCGTGTTCCTGCCCGGCCTCTCGCTCACCGCGGGGCTCGTCTGGCTGTGGGGGAGGAACGAGGGCCGCTGGGGCGAGCCCATCGCCCAGGGCCACATGAACGACGCGATCTCCGAGACGTGGCCATGGGTGGTGCGGGGCGCGGCCGTGGCGTCGGCGCTGTTCCTGGTGTGGCGCTCGCAGCGGCAGCGGTAGGCCGCGTAAATCCGGTGTCCGCTCACCCCGCCGCCCGGGCACAATGGCCCATATGGCCTCTGCGAGCATCACCGCCCCGACCGTCGGCTTCGACCTCGACATGACGCTCATCGACTCCCGCCCCGGCATCCGCGCCTGCTGGGTGGAGCTGTCGGAGCGGACGGGGACGTACGTCGACGCCGACCTGGTGGTCACGCGGCTCGGGCCGCCGCTGGAGGAGGAGATGGCGTACTGGTTTCCGGCGGACCGCATCCCGGCCATGTCGGACCTCTACCGCGAGCTCTACCCGTCGTACGCCATCACCGGCACCCTGGCGATGCCCGGCGCCCGCGAGGCCATAGGCGCCGTACAGGCGGCCGGCGGGCGGGCGATCGTCGTGACGGCCAAGTGGGAGCCCAACGCCAAGCTGCACATGGAGCACCTGGGCCTGGAGCCGGACGCGGTGATCGGCAACCTGTGGGCCGAGCAGAAGGGCGAGGCGCTGCGCGAGCACGGGGCGCGCGTGTACGTCGGCGACCACACCGGCGATGTGCGCGGGGCACGAATCGCCGAGGCGCTCTCGGTCGCGGTGCCCACGGGACCGTGCACCGCCGAGGAACTCAGCGAGGCCGGAGCCGATGTCGTCCTCGGAGATCTCACCGAGTTCCCGGGGTGGTTTTCGGACTACCGTGCGGGCTGTCTTCCGGCCCGCGCCTGACGCCTTCCCGCCGCGACCGATTGCAGCACGCCCGCACCGGCCACCACGAACCCGACAGCCATGAGCATGCTCAATCCGAACATGTACGTCGGAAAAGGCGTCGTTCCGAGCAGGAACGGGGCCACGGTGACCAGAGTGGCCACCGCACCGATGAAGAAGACGATGGCTCCGGCACGGATCAGTCGGTCACCGGGAGCGGCGGAATTCGGTTGGGTTTTGTCACGCACCGGACCAGGGTAGTTCCCTGCGCGAAGGAACAACCGGGCGACGTCTTGTCACCGGCCTGAAGACCATTAGCCTGGGAACCGGCGGGTCCCGACGACCCGCCCCAGTGCTATCAAGAGCCGTTTCAGAAGCAGTTTTCCGACGAGTACGAGGACGAGGACAGACGTGCCTACCGGCAAGGTCAAGTGGTTCAACAGTGAGAAGGGCTTCGGCTTTCTCTCCCGCGACGACGGCGGTGACGTCTTCGTCCATTCCTCCGTCCTCCCTGCCGGAGTCGAGACACTGAAGCCCGGACAGCGGGTGGAGTTCGGGGTGGTCGCCGGGCAGCGCGGTGACCAGGCACTTTCGGTGGCCATCCTCGACCCGACCCCCTCGGTCGCGGCGGCGACCCGCAAGAAGCCGGACGAACTGGCCTCCATCGTCCAGGATCTGACGACCCTCCTGGAGAACATCACGCCGATGCTGGAGCGCGGCCGCTACCCCGACAAGGCCGCCGGCGGGAAGATCGCCGGTCTCCTGCGAGCGGTCGCCGACCAACTCGACGTGTAGTGAGCGAGACAGAGGCCGAGGCGCCGTCCCCGCAGCTGCTGGAGCGCGTCCGGCGGCAGCGGCGGCACACCCTGGAACTGCTCACGGTGTGCGCCGTGGGCCTGGTCCCGTGGACGATCCTGCTGGCGTTCACGCTGCCCAGCGGTTACACGGTGCGCCAGTGGCGCACCACCTGGGTCGGCTTCGACGTCCTGCTCCTGGTGGCGATGGCCGCCACGGCCCTGCTCGGCTGGCGTCGCCACCGGGGGGTCGTGGTGGCGGCCGTGTCGACGGGTGCCCTGCTGGTCTGCGACGCGTGGTTCGACGTGTCGCTGGCCCTGGGCACCCCGGAGGTCTGGTGGTCGGCGGCACTGGCGGTGTGCGTGGAACTGCCGCTCGCCGGCTTCCTGATCCACCGAGTCCTGGGAATGCTGAAACTGGCCCAATGGCCGAGCGCCCCGCGAGGACGCGTCAGGTGAACGACAACGCGTCGGGTCCCAAAGCGGGCACAAGGCCTTCCGCGGCCGCCCGGGTCAGCAGCCCCCGGATCGCGGCATATCCGTCTTCCCCGAGGTCCGCGGTGAACTCGTTGACGTACAAACCAATGTGCTGATCGGCGACAGCGGGATCCATCTCCTGCGCATGTTCCATGACATAAGGCCGGGACATCTCGGGCTCGTCCCAAGCGGCCCGCACGGACGTGCGGATGGACTCGGCGAGCGACTCCAGCCTCGTGGCACCGAGAGCGCGCTTGGCGATGATCGCCCCCAACGGAATCGGCAACCCCGTCGTCGACTCCCAGTGCTCGCCCATGTCCGCGAGCTTGTGCAGCCCGTAGTTCTGATACGTGAACCGCGCCTCGTGAATGACGAGCCCGGCGTCCACGCGGCCGTCCCGCACGGCCGGCATGATCTCGTGGAACGGCATCACGACGATCTCCCCGACCCCGCCCCCGAGGACGTCCGCCGCCCACAGCCGGAACAGCAGATACGCCGTCGACCGCTCGGACGGCACGGCGACGGTACGGCCGGTGAGGTCCACGCCGGCCTCCCGCGTCAGCACCAGCGGCCCGCACCCGCGCCCCAGCGCACCCCCGCAGGGCAGCAGCGCATACTCGTCGAGGACGTACGGCAGCACGGCGTACGACACCTTCAGCACATCGAACTCACCGCGCTCCGCCATCCCGTTGGTGATGTCGATGTCGGCGAAGGTCACGTCCAGCGAAGGCGCCCCCGGCACCCGGCCGTGGGCCAGCGCGTCGAAGACGAACGTGTCGTTCGGGCAGGGCGAGTACGCGATCTGCAGCGGCTCAGTCGTCATGGTGTTTCCAACCCTCCAGTACGGGCGTCAGCTTCCCGAACCCCTCGGTCAGGGCCGCGAGCGCGTCGCCGATCCGCCAGGCGGCCCGGTCGCGTGGACCGACCGGATTGGAGACGGCCCGGATCTCCAGCACGGGCACCCCGTGCGCCCCGGCCGCCTCGGCGACGCCGAAGCCCTCCATGGCCTCGGCGAGGGCGGTGGGATGGCGTTCGCTCAGGGCCATCGCGCGGGCGGCCGTACCGGTCACCGTGGAGACGGTGAGCACGGCCCCGGCCCGGCCCCCGGTCGCGGCCACGGCGGCACGTACGAGTGCTTCGGGCGGACGGTGGGTGACGACCCCGAACCCCAGGTCGGTCACCGGCACGAACCCCTCGGCGGTCTCGGCCCCGAGGTCGGCCGCGGTGATCTCGTCGGCGACGACGAGCGACCCGAGTGGCGCGTGCGGCAGAAACCCGCCCGCGATCCCGGCGGAGACGACGAGGCCGTAGGGAGCACCCTCCACGGCGGCCATGGTGAGCGCGGTGGCGGTGCGGGCGGCGGCGAGAGCGGGCCCCACCCCCACGGCGACGACGTCGACGGCCGACGCCGTGCCCTCGAACGCGCGAGCCACCGCGTCCCGTTCGACCGGGACGGCGGTGGCCACGAGGATGCGCATCAGCTACGGCTCCGACGGATCAGTAGTCGGAGTTCTCCAGCTTGAAGTTCCACACGCCCTTGTGTTCCTTGCTCTGGCCCGAGGTCGTCTTGTCCTGCTCGACGATGCTGATGTACAGCGTCTTCTGCGGGGCCTGGCCCTGCTGCTGGGCGAAGAGGTCGACGCCGTCGAAGGCGTAGTACGACTTCTTGTACACGTAGGTCATCTGCTGGCCGTTGATCCACAGGGCCCAGCCGGTGTCCGCGATCTTCTGGTCGACGCCGACGCGCAGGGTCTCGCTCTGCTTGACCTTGATCGTCTTGGCGTCGCCTTTCTCCAGGGCGCACTTGGCGGCCTTCGCCTGGCCGAGGTCGTTGCCGTCGTCGTAGCAGACGGCCTCGGAGCTCACCGAGGTCGAACCGACCGTGACGGTGACGCGCGGCGTCGGCTTGTCGCAGGCCGACAGGACGAGCAGTCCGGCGGAAACGAGGCCGGCGGCGGCGACGGCACGGCGGCGTCGCACATCGGATTGCAGCGTGGTCATGGCGGAAGGCTATCTGGCACGTCCTACGGTCGCCTTATGCGGGGTACGGCGTGCCGTGCGTCGGCGGCGGGTCAGGCCACGCGCGCCTTGGGCGCGTTGCCGTGCCGGGCCGAGCTGAGCAGTCCCTTCGCGGTGGCCAGCCAGCCCGCGGCGACGACCGCGGCGGCCACGGACAGGCCCAGGTAGCCGTTGAGCGGCATCACGATGCCGACCGCGCCGCCGAACACCCAGGACACCTGGAGCAGCGTCTCGGAGCGGGCGAACGCCGAGGTGCGGACGAGTTCGGGCACGTCCCGCTGGATCAGCGCGTCCAGGGACAGCTTGGACAGGGCCTGTGAGAATCCGGCGACCGCCGTCAGACACGCCACCAGGAACGCCCCGAAGAAGATCGCCGCCGTGATCGCCGCGCCCAGCACGAACGCCACCACCGTCACGATGATGATCTCCGGCGCTCTCGAGCGCAGCCAGGCCCCGACCGCCGTACCGAGCGCGTTGCCCGCGCCCGCCGACACGGCCACCAGGCCCAGGGAGACCGCCGCGCTCTCACCGGTCAGCGGATGCTCGCGCAGCAGGAAGGCGAGGAAGAAGGTGAGGAAGCCGGAGAGCCAGCGCAGGGCGGCGTTCGCGCCGAGGGCGTGGGTGACGGCGGTGCCGACCGTGCGCAGCCCGGGCCGCTTGACGGGCTTGAGGTGCGGTCCGTGCAGATGTTCCTCGTCGGCGGCGAGCAGCGCCACGTCCTCGCCCCTGGCCGAGTCGACCTTCGGCGGCAGGGAGAAGGACAGGAACGTCCCGGCGATGAAGATCACGAAGGCGCCGTAGAGCGGCCAGCGCGGTCCGACGGCCTGGAGCCCCGCGCCGATGGGGGCCGCGACACCGGTGGCCAGGAGGCCGCCGAGGGTGACGCGGGAGTTGGCCTTGACCAGGGAGAAGCGGGGCGGGAGCAGCCGGGGCACGACCGCGCTTCTGACGACGCCGTACCCCTTGGAGGCCACCAGTACGCCCAGAGCCGCCGGATACAGCTCCAGGCTGCCCGTGGCGACCGCCCCGGCGATGATGAGCGCGAGCATCGCCCGGGCGAGCATCGCGCCCGCCATGGCCGCGCGGCGGCCGTGCGGGAGGCGGTCCAGGAGCGGGCCGATCACGGGCGCGAGGACCGTGAAGGGCGCCATGGTGATGGCGAGATAGAGCGCGACGCGCCCACGGGCCTCGTCGGTCGGCACGGAGAAGAACACGGTCGAGGCGAGCGCGACGGTGATCATCACGTCACCCGCGCCGTTGACGGCGTGCAGTTCGATCAGCTTGCCGAGACCGGACTCGCCCGCCCCGTGCGCGTGGGTCGCCTTGCGGATCCCCCGGGCCGTACCGGTGAACGGGAGGTGCAGGGCACGCCCGACGGCACGGACGGACCCTGTCATCCGGCCCGTACCGCCACTGGTCCCGGTGGCTCCCTGGGGTGTCCTCGCCGCTGCCACCCCGTCATAGTGCCCCGAGAAAGCTGTGAGTAGTGCGCTTACCGCGCGTATGAACGCATATGAAGCGCCACCGGAGGCAACGGATCATCACGTCGGTGTAGGCCGAGCGGCGGCGAACAGGTAGCGTGCGTAGCGCGCCGTGGCGAACGTTCTCGGCCGCGCGCCTCTCTGACATCCCGCAGAATGGATAGGAGCAGGTGCGCCCGAGCGCGATCGGGCGCGGACGTCGACGCGGTCCTCTGGTCCGCTCCGTCCGCACCCGCCGCCTTCAGGCCGGCGCACCCGAGTGACGGCGTAGGAGAGAAGCGATACCTGTGAGCGCAGCGACCACGCGAAGCCGCACCCCCGACCGCCTGTGCGCCGAGGCCGTCGACCTCGCCCGCGCCGCCGCCGAGGAGGCCGCCGCGCCCGGTGTGGTGGGCGAGCACTCGGGCCTGGTCTCCGAGGGCGATCGTGTCGTCACGCACTTCTTCGAGTGCAAGGAGCTCGGATACCGGGGCTGGCGCTGGGCCGTCACGGTGGCGCGCGCCTCCCGCGCGAAGCTGGTGACGCTGGACGAGGTCGTGCTGCTCCCCGGCCCCGACGCGCTGCTGGCGCCGGAGTGGGTGCCGTGGAGTGAACGCCTGCGCCCCGGCGACATGGGCCCCGGCGATCTGCTCCCCACCGACGCCGAGGACCTCCGCCTGGAGCCCGGCTACACCGGCGAGGACGAACCGCTGCCGAGCGCGCCCGTCTCCGAGGAGATGGCCGAGCTGGTCGAGGCGGAGGACGCGGAGCTCACGGCGGGCACCCCCTCGCACCTCCCGGTGGCCCCGACCCGCGGCTCGATCGCCGCGGTCGCCGAGGAACTGGGCATGCGCCGCGCCCGGGTCCTGTCCCGCTACGGCCTCCATGTCGCCGCCGACCGCTGGGAGGAGTCCTTCGGCGCGCAGACGCCGATGGCCCAGGCGGCCCCGGCGCCCTGCGTCAGCTGCGGCTTCCTGGTCCCGCTCGGAGGTTCGCTGGGCCAGGCCTTCGGCCTGTGCGCCAACGAGTTCGCCCCGGCGGACGGCCGCGTGGTGTCCCTGTCCTACGGCTGCGGAGGCCACTCGGAGGCGGCGGTCATGCCGAAGCCCCCGCAGCCGGCCCCGCCGGTGATCGACGAGACCCGAGTGGACCCGTTCCCGCTGCGCCCGGCACCGGACTCGGGGTCGGTGCCGGTGCTGGCGGACGAGGACGCGGCGGAACTGGGTCACTCGTAGGAGCCGCCTTCGGCCGCACGTGTCCGCGTGACGTGGAGTCGAAGAGCGAGCTCCCGCAGGTCTCCTGCGGGGCGCGTGACGTGATGTCGGGCCAGAGCGCTGCCCGTTGTCCAGGACCTCGTGGATGTCGGAGGCGCTGCCGTCCAGGGCCTCGGCGGCGGTCTGCTCCACCAGGGTGCCGCCGACGTTCATGACGGCCGGCGTCTCGACGCGCTCGTCCTCCGCCACGGCCTTCGCCGGCCCACCCGTGAGGAACGCCTCCTGGGCTTCGGTGGAGCCGCTGTCCAGCGCCGCCTGTCCGGCCTTCTGCACGGCACGCCCGCCGGTGTTCACCTCGCGCAGCACCGCGACCCGCAGATCGTCGTCGTTCGGGGCCTGCCAGCCGGTCGTGAAGAAGGTGCTGATGTCCTCCGCGGTGCCGCCCAGGGCCTGCTGCGCGGCGGCGCGGACCCCCGGGCCGCTCTGGTTCATCAGGGTCAGGACCTCGACGCGGTCGTCCTCCTCGGACGCGATCCGCAGGTCTGTCTCCAGGAACGACTTCACCGCGGCGTCGGAACCGGTCAGCGTCTGCTCGGCGGCGTCCCGGGTGGCTCGCCGCCGAAGCGCCAGGCGGCGAGCACCTGCCCCCGCTCGGAGACGGTGGTCCCGGAAAGGGTCGCGGCCATCACGAGGGCTGCGACCGCCATTACCCGTCATGGTGGCCGGGACCGTCTGTGCGGCCTTCTGATCGTCAGCATTGACCCCACTTTTCTTCACCGGTCGAAAATCGCGGAAGAAGGATCACGCGTGTTATGCCGCTGAATTCACTCGAGGTGGGAAAAGTGCCCGCTTTGTCTGACGGAGCGGAAGGGCAAGTGGCCCAGGTCACGCGATTTTGGGGCCCCTTGTGGGGCCTTTCGGCGGTTTCATCCGACTGGACAAAGTTCAAGCAATGGGGTTGCATAGTCCGGCCAAAGGGTGGGCTCTGGCAATTTTTGTTTTGACGGGGGTTTTACGGGGGGTGTTGAGGTGCCCATATTTCGTGCTGCCTTTATTTCCCGGCCTTTCCTCCACGTTCCGCGTATTCGACGGAACCGACGACTAGGACAGTTATGAAGGCACGCAGCGCGATCACACGCGCTCTGGGTACCGCCGTGGGGGCGGGCGCCCTGGCTTGGCTCGTGATGGCAGGCGCCCCGGCCGCCACCGGCGGCACCTCGGCCGTCGCCGACGAGGCCCCCGGCTACGCCGTGGAGAACTTCGACTACCCGGGGGCCGACAAAATCCTCGCGGAGCGGAACATCACCCTCAAGCGCGGCGACGGCCACATCGTCCTCGCCGACTGCGCGAGCCAGACCGGCCTGCTGGAGGTCTGGGCCCGCAGCCATGACAAGGTCTGCTTCCGCGTCACCGGCAACTCGGGCTGGCTGACCCTGGAGATCCCGTCGGTCTACGGCGTCAAGGGCAACGACTACGCGACCACGGTCGACATGACCGTCGCCGACGAGGAGAAGTCGTACGACGTCGAGGAGAACGCCTGGACCGCGGTGGGCGAGAGCGCCGACGAGCAGGGGCGCGAGTTCATGCTCGTGGAGATCAGGAGCACCAAGTGATGAGACGCACCGCACCCCTTCGCCGCTCCGCGCTGGCCGCGGCCCTGATCGCCGGGCCCCTCGCGCTGTGCGCCACGCCGGCCGCCGCCGTCACCGGCCCCGCCGCGACCGGTACCACCTTCGCCTACACCGCCCAGCTCGACATCGGCGGCAACACGCACGGCTGCTCCGGCGTCCTCGTGGCCGCCGACTGGCTGCTGACCGCGGCCAGTTGCTTCGCCGACAATCCCGCCGCGAGCCTCGCGGTGCCCGCCGGCAAGCCCGCGCTGAAGACGACGGCGACCATCGGCCGTGCCGATCTCACCACCACCGAGGGCGCGGTGCGCGAGGTCGTGGAGCTCGTCCCGCGCACCGACCGAGACGTGGTCCTGGCCCGCCTGAACCGACCGGTCACGAATGTCGCCCCCGTCGCGCTGGCCACCGCCGCCCCGACCGCGGGCGAACAACTGAGCTTCGCCGGCTACGGCCGTACGAAGGACGAGTGGGCGCCGCTGAACCTGCACACCGGCACACTCTCCGTGGACTCCGCCGCCACCACGACCGCCACGGTCACCGGCAAGGACGGCGCGGCCGCGTGTGCGGGCGACGCCGGCGGCCCCGTGGTCCGCGTCGTGAGCGGCACGCACCAGCTGGCCGCGCTCAGCAGCCGGTCGTACCAGGGCGGTTGCTTCGGCATCGACACGGCCGAGACCCGTACCGGCGGGATCACCGCCCGGGTCGACGACCTCGGCTCCTGGGTGACCGCCAAGACCGACGCCGCCCGGGTCACCGACTTCAACTGCGACGGCGTCGAGGACATCGCGATCGCCGACCCCAAGGGCACCGTAGGCGGGAACGCCGGCGCCGGTCTCGTCCGCATCGTGTACGGCGGCGGCAAGGGCACCGCCGAGATCAGCCAGGCCCTCGCCTGGGTCTCCGGCTCCGCCGAGGCGAACGACGCCTTCGGCGAGGCGATCGACACCGTCGACTACGACGAGAACGGCTGCACCGACCTCGTCGTCGGCACCCCCGGCGAGGACCTCGGCACCGCCACCGACGGAGGCATGGTCGACATCCTGCACGGCGCCCCCGGCGGCCTCGGCACCGGCACCGTGAAGGTCACGCACTTCCAGCAGGGCGAGGGCGCGGGCTCCATCGCCGCGTCGAGCTCCGAGTCCGGCGACCGCATGGGCCACGCCCTCGCGGCCGGGGAGACCGCGGCAGGTGAGCCGTACGTCGTGATCGGTGTGCCCGGGGAGTCCCTCGGCACCATGACCAAGGCGGGCATGGCCTTCTACCTGCGCGGCAAGATCAACGCGAGTGTCCACCAGGACAAGACCGACGTCCCCGGCACCGCCGAGACCAACGACGGCTTCGGCACCTCGGTCGCGGCCGACGCCAACCACATCGCGATCGGCGCCCCCAACGAGGACATCAGCGGGGACGCGGCCTCCGGCAACCTCGCCGTCTTCTCGCACACCCTGCACGCCGACGGCCACCCCAAGCCGCTGTTCGGCCTCGACCAGGACCTCGACACCGTCTCCGGCGGCTCCGAGGCGGGCGACGAGTTCGGCAAGTCGCTCTCCCTGACCGAGTACCGCCCCGCGGGCGCCGCGGCCGCCACCGACTCGATCCTCGCGATCGGGTCGCCCGGCGAGGACCTGCCGGTCGGCGACTCCCCCAACCCGGACGCGGGCCGGGTGATCCTCTTCCGCGTCACCGCCGCAGGGGCCGGCAGCCAGCTGGCCGAGCTCAAGCAGGGCACCGCCGAGGACGACGTCAGCGGCTCCGCCGAGCCCGGCGACCGCATGGGCGAGACCGTCACCGCGATCAACACCGCGCCGCGCTCGGTGAGCACCACGGCGACGATGAAGCTCGCGGTCGGTGTCCCCGGCGAGGCCGTCGGCTCGCTCGCCAAGGCCGGCGCGGTCCACACCTTCTCGCTGCTCGGCACGCCGGGCGCGAACGACCGCTGGCTGGAGGCCGGCGACGGCGACGGCATCCCCGGCACCCCGGGCGCGGGCCAGGCCGTCGGCAGCAGCATCCACTTCACCGGCACCAGCCTGTACGTCGGCATGCCCAACGGCCCGTCCACGTACGGCGCCCTGCACGCGCTGCCGCTGTCCAACGTGACCGCCGGCGGCACCGTCGCCGCGGTGACCACGTACCAGCCCGGCACGGGCGGCCTCCCGGCCGCCGGCAGCCGCTTCGGCTACGCGGCCCGGTAACCCGGCACGTACCTCCACACCGACGGGCGGCGGGGCGCACACCCCGCCGCCCGTTCGGCGTCCGCGAACCCTCCCTGAGTCACGGTCCCCGCCCATCGCGGTACCTTCGTCGTCACGCCGACGAGGAGAGTGTGAACGTGAGCAAGTTCGTGCGGCCCGCCGCCGAGGGTGCCGACCCGTTCGGGACCGCCCGGCTCAGGCGAGGGGTGCTGGACGCCTGGGCCACCAGCCCCGCCCGGTTCCGGGAGGACGCCAACGCCGAGGAGGACCTCGTCCTCGGCGGGTACCGGGACCGACTCGTCGTCGAGCTCGCGCAGAACGCCGCCGACGCGGCGGCCAGGGCGGGCGTGCCGGGACGGCTCCGGCTCACCCTCCGCGAGGGCGTCCTGTTCGCCGCCAACACCGGTGCCCCGCTGGACGCGGCCGGTGTCGAGTCCCTCTCCACCCTGCGTGCCTCCGCCAAACGCGACAACCAGGACGGCTCGATCGGCCGCTTCGGCGTCGGCTTCGCCGCCGTGCTCGCCGTCACCGACGAGCCCGCCCTGGTCGGCCGGCACGGCGGGGTCCGCTGGTCCCTCGCCGAGGCCCGCGAGCACGCCGCCGACACGGCACGGCACAGTCCCGGGCTCGGCGACGAGATCCGCCGCCGCGACGGCCATGTCCCGCTGTTGCGCCTCCCGTTCGCCGCCGAGGGCACCGCGCCCGACCCCTACGACACCGTCGTCATCCTCCCGCTGCGCGACACCGCCGCCGCCGACCTCGCCGAGCGCCTCCTGAACGCCGTCGACGACGCTCTCCTCCTCGCCCTCCCCGGGCTCGAGGAGGTTGTGATCGAGACGGACACGACCCGCACGATCAGCCGCCGCACCGAGGGCGACCTCATCGTCGTGGAGGACTCGCGAGACGGTACGACCCGATGGCGTACGGCGTCCGCGCACGGGCCGCTCACCCCCGAACTCCTCGTCGGCCGACCCGTCGAGGAGCGGCTGCGGCCGCACTGGTCGCTCACCTGGGCCGTGCCCGCCGACACCGACGGCACCCCGGCCCACCCCCGCACCAGCCCCGTCGTGCACGCTCCGACGCCCAGCGACGAGCCGCTCGGTGTTCCCGCGCTGCTCATCGCGTCCTTCCCGCTGGACACCACCCGCCGGCACGCGGCACCCGGACCGCTCACCGACTTCCTCGTGCAGCGTGCGGCGGACGTGTACGCCGAACTCCTCGCCGGCTGGCGGCCGGTGAGCGAAGGGATCATCGGGCTGGTGCCCGGCCCGTTGGGGAAGGGTGAGCTGGACGGGGCGCTGCGGCAGGCGATTCTCGACCGCCTCCCGCGAACCGCGTTTCTCCCGCCCGCCCTCCCGGCTGTCCTCCCGCCCGCAGACGAACCCACCGACGATCTCCCGGAGGTCCTCCGCCCGCGCGAGGCCGAGGTCGTCGAGGGCGCCGGTGCCGACACCGTACGGGTGCTCGCCGAAGTCCTGCCCACCCTGCTGCCCGCCGGTCTCGAACGGCGTGTGGAACTGCGGACGCTGGGCGTCGCCCGTATCCCGCTGACCGACGCCGTCGACCGGCTCGCAGGGCTCGAGAAGGAGCCGGAGTGGTGGCAGCGGCTCTACGACAGCCTCGCGGGCGTCGACCCCGACCGGCTCTCCGGCCTTCCCGTGCCGCTCGCCGACGGGCGTACGACCATCGGGCCCCGGCAGGTGCTGCTGCCCACCTCGGACGGGCCCCTGATCGACCCCGAGATCCTCGCCCGGCTCGGCCTCAAGGTCGCCCACCCTGCCGCCGCCCACCCGCTCCTCGAGAAGCTCGGCGCGCTGCCCGCGACGTCGCGCGCGGTGCTCACCACGCCCCAGGTACGGGCTGCCGTGGCCGCCTCCCTGGACGACGACGGCGGGATGAGCTGGGAGGAGGACACCCCGGACGCCGAGGAGCTGGCCGACACCGTCCTCGCGCTCGTCCGGGACGCGGGACTCGAGCCCGGCGACGAGCCGTGGCTGGGCGCCCTCGCCCTGCCGGACGAGGAGGGTGAACTGGTCCCCGCCGGTGAACTCGTCCTGCCCGGCAGCCCGTTCGCCCAGGTCATGCGTGAGGACGAACTCGCCTACGTGGACGCCGAACTGGCCGGGAAGTGGGGCGAACAGCCCCTCGCGGCCTGTGGAGTGCTCGCCAACTTCGCCCTGGTCCGGGCCACGGACGTGGTGTTGGACCCGGACGAACTGGAGCCCCGCGAGGGCGACTTCGCGGAACCGGACGACGCCGGTCTCCTGGACGCCGTGGACGTGTGGTGCGAGGACATCCTCGACCGCTTCCCGGACACGCCGGTACCGCCGGTCGCCACCGAACTGGTCGCCGTACGCGACCTCGACCTGGTCGACGAGGACAAGTGGCCCGAGGCGCTGGCCCTGCTGGCCCAGCCGCCTCTCCGGGACGCGATCACCCAGCAGGTCCGCATCCTCCTGCCGGACGGCACACATGAACTCGTACGGCCGTACACCGCCTGGTGGTTGCGCGGGAACCCGGTACTCGACGGCCGCCGCCCCGCCGGTCTGCTGGCGGCCGGGGGCGACCCCCTCCTCCGCGGCCTGTACGACGAGGCGGACGCGACCGGGTTCGACGACGAGCAGGTCCTGCGGGCGCTGGGGGTGCGGACGTCGGTGGCCGCGCTGCTTGCGGAGCCGGGCGGAGCGGCGGAGCTGCTGGACCGCCTCGCCGACCCCGACCGACCGGTGACCGGATCCCAACTGCACGCCCTCTACAGCGCCTTGGCCGACCTGGACCCCGAACAGGTCACCCTCCCCGACGAGCTGCGGGCCGTCACCGACGGCCGGGTCGAGGTCGTGGACGCGGCCGACGCGGTGGTCGTCGACTCGCCTGACCTGCTGCCCTTCACGGAGGGCGTCCCCCTGCTGCCGGTCCGCCCGTCCCGGGCCGCGGAGCTGGCCGAACTCTTCCAGGTCCGCCGCCTGAGCGAGTCGGTGACGGGTTCGGTGGACTCCGAGGGCACGGAGCACGAGGTCCCGGAGTCGGTACGGATCCTGCTGGGCGCGGGCACCCCGTCCTCATATGTCGAGCACGAGGAACTCGTCGTCGACGGCGTGGAGATCGACTGGCGCCTGACGAACGACGGCGTCCTGCACGCGTCCACCCTGGAGGGCGTGGCGGCGGGCCTCGCCTGGGCGGCCCGTCAGTGGCCACGGCGCTTCGAGGTGGCGGCCCTGCTGGAGGACCCGACGCGCACGGAGGAACTGGCCAGGGACCGCTGGTTCGACTGAGCGTCTCAGCCGGAGCTGGGGTCCAGGAAGTAGTCGTACGTCTCCAGGTCGAGCGTGATTCCGGTCAACTGCCGGACACGCTCGGCATGCTCCTGTGTCAGGGGCACATCGCCGACGAGCTCGGCCGGCGGAATGCCCACGAGGTCCGCGAGGACGTCCACGCCGACGGCGGTGACGTCAACGGACGAATCGAGGAACCCGTCGTCCTTCGGGAAGCGGGAGATGGCGAGTCGGCCGTTCACAGGGACGGGTCCTCCTCCGGCTCCAGGAAGTACTCGTACCTCTCCAGGTCGAGCGTGACACCGGTGAACTGCCGGACACGCTCGGCGTGCTCCTGCGTCAGGGGATACACGTCGACCAGTTGCTCCAGCGGGGTTGTCAGGAGTTCTGCCCAGGCTTGCCCGCCGACCGCGGTGACGTCGGTGGTTGAGTCCGGATAGTCGTCATCCTTCGGATAACGGACGAGGGCGTAGACGATGCTCACACAAAACTCTTACCAGTCGTGCAACCTTTCGCCCCACTGGTTTATCTGATCAGTGGGTCACACAGACTCACTCATCTCACGTGGGGAACACATGCGTATACGTGCCACCGTGGCCGCCGTCACCGGCGCCCTGGCCCTTTCCGCCCTCGCCGTTCCGGCCGCGCAGGCCGCCGACGGAGGTATCGACAAGACCACCGCCGCCGAGCGCTTCGGCGTCTCCCGGTCGGCGATGAGCACGGCTGCCGCCGCGGAAGAGCTGCCGGTCGTCTCCAAGGTGACGATCAACGGTGCCAAGGGCGTCGTCGTCGGTACGACGGCCGCCAAGAAGTTCACCGTCTCCCTGACGGCCAGCCACTCCGCCGGCATCCAGGACGCCTACATCGACCTGTGGCACGGCAAGGACCTGGACAACGTCGACGGCTGGCTCCCGCCGAACGAGGAGGCAGCCAGCTGCACCGCGGTCAACGCCACCACCTCGAACTGCAAGCTCACCATCACGGCTGTCCCGGGCAGCGACCTGTACATGAACGCGCTGGCCGGTACCTGGCACGTCACGGCCGGTGTTCTCGCCAACGACGAGGCCGGCAGCGTCTACTGGAACGACTTCTACAGCACCCACCGGGTCCAGCGCCTCTCGAAGCTCACCGTCAACGCGTCTCCCGAGCCGGTGAAGAAGGGCAAGACCATCACCGTCACCGGCAAGCTGACGCGGGCCAACTGGGAGACCCGCAAGTACGCCGGTTACACGGCCCAGCCGGTGAAGCTGCAGTTCCGCAAGAAGGACTCCAACACCTACACCACCGTGAAGACCATCAAGACCAACAACAGGGGTGACCTGAAGACCACGGTCAAGGCCACGGTCGACGGCTTCTTCCGCTGGAGCTTCGCGGGCACGTCCACCACCCCGGCGGTCAACGCCGCGGGCGACTTCGTCGACGTCAAGTAGGTCGAAGAGAAGTAAAGCGTTGCGCATGTGCGGACAAAATCATGCCCCACGCGTACAACCAGTCGCGTGAGTGACGGATCTACGGACTGAGTCATCAGACTCCGAGATCCTTCTCTCCTCATGGGGAACGCACATGCGCATACGCGCCCTCGTCCTCGTCGCCTCCGGCGCCGTGGCACTCTCCGCCTTCGCCGTGCCGGCCGCGCAGGCCGCCACGGCCGGGCCCGCCGTCACCTTCTCCAGCCTGAAGGTCAACAGCGGCAAGAACATCGTGGTCGGCTCGACCGCGATGGTCACGGTCTCCGCGACCTACACCGTGAACAAGCCCGAGAACCTGAGCGCGAGCTCCTTCCAGACCGGGCCCGTGCTCTACCGCGGCACCACGCTCGGCGAGAACTCCGACGACGTGCTCGGCGGTGACACCCCCGGCACCTGCACGGCGTCCTCCTCGACGGTGCTGAAGTGCACGGCGAAGATCCAGTTCCGTCCGAAGGGCTCCGACGAGGACGGCGACCTCATCAGCAGTGAGGCGGGCACCTGGAAGCTGGGCGCCCTCGCGGTCAACGCCGACAACGGCGTCACCTGGCAGGGCGGTCTCGGCACCACCCACCTCCAGCGCAGGTCCACCCTCACCGTCAACGCGTCCCCCGAGCCGGTGAAGAAGGGCAAGACGATCACCGTCACGGGCAAGCTCGCCCGTGCCAACTGGGACACCAACACCTACGCGGGCTACTCGACCCAGCCGGTGAAGCTCCAGTTCCGCAAGAAGGGCGCCAGCACCTACACGACCCTCAAGACCATCAACACCAGCTCAACCGGCGCCCTGAAGACCACGACCACCGCGACCGTCGACGGCTACTACCGCTACAGCTTCGCGGGCACGACAACCACCCCTGCGGTGAGCGCGGCCGGCGACTACGTAGACGTCCAGTAAAACGCGCCCCTTCAGGGGCGCGGGGCTGTGCTGAGAACTACTCGGCCAAAGCCCAGCGCTAAGCGGAACCGCGGCGGTCCACCCACCTCCACAGGAGTTCCAGGGCGGCCGCCGCCACCACCGAGATGCCGACCGCGATCCACGGCATCGTCACCCCCACCAGCTTCAGCGCGAAGAAGTCCTGGAGCCACGGCACCGCCAGGACCAGGACGAACCCGAGGCCCATCGCCGCGACCAGCGCGAGACGCCACCAGGTGTACGGGCGGGCGATGATCGCCAGCACCCACATCGAGATCAGGAACAGGGTCAGGGTCGCCGCGCTCGTCTCCGCGTCCAACGCGCCGGTGCCCGTGTAGTGGTGCCGGGCGATCAGATACGTCACGAAGGTCGCGATCGCCGCCACCACCCCGCCCGGGACCGAGTACCGCATCACCCGCCGCACGAAGTGCGGTCGCGCCCGTTCCTTGTTGGGCGCGAGGGCCAGGAAGAAGGCCGGGACGCCGATCGTCAGCGTCGACAGCAAAGTCAGGTGCCGTGGCAGGAAGGGGTATTCGACCTGCCAGCACACCACGAAAATCGCCAGCAGCACCGAGTACACGGTCTTCACCAGAAACAGCGTCGCTACCCGGGTGATGTTGCCGATGACCCGTCGCCCCTCGGCGACGACGGACGGCAGCGTCGCGAAACTGTTGTCGAGCAGCACGATCTGCGCGACCGCCCGCGTGGCCTCCGACCCGGAGCCCATCGCCACCCCGATGTCGGCGTCCTTCAGGGCGAGCACGTCGTTGACCCCGTCACCGGTCATCGCGACCGTGTGTCCGCGCGATTGCAGAGACCCCACCATGTCCCGCTTCTGCTGCGGGGTGACCCGCCCGAACACCGTGCCCTCGTCGAGCGCCTTCGCCATCCCGTCCGGGTCGGCGGGCAGCTGACGTGCGTCGACCACGCTGCCGTTCAGCCCGAGCTTGGCCGCCACCGCCCCGACCGACACCGCGTTGTCGCCGGAGATGACCTTGGCGCGGACGTCCTGGTCGGCGAAGTACCGCAAGGTGTCGGCCGCGTCGGGCCGCAGCCGCTGTTCCAGTACGACGAGGGCGGTCGGCCGCGCTCCCCGGGCGACCTCGGGATCGTCGAGGTCGCGGGAGGCCCGGGCCAGCAGCAGCACCCGCAGTCCCTGCTCGTTGAGCCGCCCGGTGTCGGCGAGGGCGGGGTCGCCGGACGCCAGGAGCACGTCCGGCGCTCCCAGCAGCCACGTGCTGGACTCGCCGTCGCCCTCGCTGAAGGAGGCCCCGCTGTACTTGCGGGCGGAGGAAAAGGGCAGCGACTCGGTGCAGCGCCACTCCTCGACGTCCGGGTAGGCGTCGATGATCGCCTGGAGGGAGGCGTTCGGCCGCGGGTCCGACTCACCGAGGGCGCCCAGGACTTTTCGTACGTACGACTCGTCGGCGCCCTCCAGCGGCCTGAGCTCGGTGATGTCCATGCCACCCTCGGTGAGGGTGCCGGTCTTGTCGAGGCAGACCGTGTCGACGCGGGCGAGGCCCTCGATGGCCGGAAGTTCCTGGACGAGGGCCTGTTTCCGGCCAAGGCGGATGACGCCGATGGCGAAGGCGACGGAGGTCAGCAGGACCAGCCCCTCCGGGACCATCGGCACGATCCCGCCGACCGTCCGGGCGATGGAGTCCTTGAGGTCGTTGTCCTTCACGAACAGCTGGCTGATGACCAGGCCGATCGCGGTCGGGACCATCATCCACGTCACGTACTTGAGGATCGTGGAGATGCCCGAGCGTAGTTCGGAGTGGACCAGGGTGAACCGGGAGGCCTCCTCGGCGAGCTGGGCGGCGTAGGCCTCGCGGCCGACCTTGGTCGCCTCGAAGGCGCCGCCGCCGGCGACCACGAAGCTCCCCGACATCACCCGGTCGCCGGGCCGCTTCACCACCGGGTCGGCCTCACCGGTCAGCAGCGACTCGTCGATCTCCAGGCCGTCGGCCTCGACGACCACCCCGTCGACCACGGCCTTGTCGCCGGGCCCGATCTCGATGAGGTCGTCGAGGACGATCTCCGAGGTGCTGACCTGGGACGCGGTCCCGTCCCGCCGTACCGTCGGCCGGGCCTCGCCGATCACCGCGAGCGAGTCGAGGGTCTTCTTCGCCCGCCACTCCTGGATGATGCCGATCCCGGTGTTGGCGAGGATGACGTACCCGAACAGGCTGTCCTGGAACGGCGCGACGAACAGCATGACCAGCCAGAGCACACCGATGATCGCGTTGAACCGGGTGAAGACGTTCGCCCGGACGATCTCCCCCAGGCTCCGGCTGCTGCGCACCGGCACGTCGTTGACCTGTCCTCGCGTCACCCGCTCGGCGACCTCGGCCGCGGTGAGTCCGCCCGCGGCCGGTGCCCGGAGCGTCGTGGGGTGCACAGGGTCGAGTTCGGCGCCCGCGTCGGTGTGCGTCATGCATTCGACGGTACGTGCGGTTTTGCGGCTTCACCCGCCGAGTGACCGGAAGTTCCGACCTGGGGAGGAGACGGGAAGGGGCGAGTGATGCCGTGGTACTAGGGGACGCTCGTCACTCGGCAGCAGGGGTGGCGGCGGAGTCGGTGGTGGCCGCGTTCTTGATCGCCGCGTCCCGCTTCCGCACGTACCAGGTGCCGTACAGCCCGAGCACGCCCCCGGCCAGGCAGGTCCACAGCCACCAGGTGTGGTCGTGGTCCGCGAACCAGCCGTAGAAGGGAAGCTGCACGAGGAAGAGCACGAACCAGAGGATCGTGCCACCGGTGACGGTGGCGACGACGGGCCCTTCCAGCGGCTCCGGCGCCTCGTGCCTGATGGGTCCCGAAAAAAAACCGGCCATGGGGACAGCTTACGAGGCGATCACATCTACGCGCGGAGATGGTCCTGGTCGACGTATACGTTCATACTGAAACGGTTTATGTCTGTCCTTGTCTCATTCCACTCGTAGGAACATCCAATGCCGACCGCCCTCGACCGCTACTTCAAGATCTCCGAGAGGGGCAGCAGCCTGCCCCGGGAGATCCGGGGCGGCTTCGCCACGTTCTTCGCGATGGCCTACATCATCGTGCTGAACCCGATCATCCTCGGCAGCGCCAAGGACATGTACGGCCATCAGCTGGACAACGGCCGGCTGGTCACCGCGACCGCCCTCACCGCGGCCTTCACCACGCTCCTCATGGGCGTGGTCGGCAACGTCCCGATCGCGCTGGCCGCGGGCCTCGGTGTGAACTCGGTCGTCGCGCTCCAGCTCGCGCCCCGGATGTCCTGGCCGGACGCGATGGGCATGGTGGTCCTGGCGGGCTTCGTCGTGATGCTGCTGGTCGCCACCGGTCTGCGCGAGCGTGTGATGAACGCGGTGCCCTTCGGGCTGCGCAAGGCGATCTCCATCGGTATCGGCCTGTTCATCATGCTGATCGGGCTCGTGGACTCCGGCTTCGTCTCCCGCATCCCGGACGTCGCCCAGACCACCGTCCCGCTCCAGCTCGGCACCGACGGCCACCTCGACGGCTGGCCCGTCCTGGTGTTCATCCTGGGCGCCTTGCTGACCCTCGCGCTCATCGTCCGCAAGGTCTCCGGCGCCATCCTGATCTCGATCGTCACCATGACCGTCGTGGCGATGATCATCGAGGCGGTCGCCAAGGTCCCCTCCTGGGGGCTCACGGCCCCGAAGTGGCCCGGCAACCCGGTCGCCACCCCCGACTTCGGTCTGCTCGGCAAGGTCAGCCTCTTCGGCGGCTTCGACAAGGTCGGCGTGCTGACCGGCATCCTCTTCGTCTTCACGGTCCTGCTGTCGTGCTTCTTCGACGCGATGGGCACGATCATGGGCGTCTCCGACGAGGCCAAGCTCACCGACGCCCAGGGGCAGATGCCCGGCATCAACAAGGTGCTCTTCGTGGACGGTCTCGCGGTCGCCGCGGGCGGCGCGAGCTCCTCATCGGCCACCACCGCCTTCGTGGAGTCCACGGCCGGCGTCGGCGAGGGTGCTCGCACCGGCCTCGCGAACCTGGTCACCGGCGGTCTCTTCGCCTTGGCCCTCTTCCTGACGCCCGTCGCCACCATGGTCCCGTCGCAGGCCGCCACCCCTGCGCTGCTCGCGGTCGGCTTCATGATCCTGGCGAACTCGGTCCGCGACATCGACTGGGCCGACTACACCATCGCGATCCCGGCCTTCATCACGATGGTGATGATGCCGTTCACCTACTCGATCACCAACGGCATCGGTATGGGCTTCATCACCTTCGTGGTGCTGCGGCTGGCGGCCGGGCGGGGCCGGGAGGTTCCGGTGCCGATGTACGTCGTGGCCGCGGTGTTCGGCTTCTTCTACCTGATGCCGGCGCTGGGCCTGACGTGACCCGCTCTCACGTGACGCCGTAGAACTTCTCGGTCTCGTCGACGGCGGTCTGGAACCGCTCGTCGAAGTCGTCCCGGATGAGCGTTCGGATCACATAGTCCTGGACGCTCATCCCCCTTTTGGCCGCATGGTCGCGGAGCCGCTCGAGCAGCTCCCCGTCTATCCGCAGGCTGAGCACGCTGGTCCCCATGAGGACGAGGGTCGCCGCCCGCGCCGAGCGGCGTTCACATTCCGCCGTCGACTCACTCGTATGGGTGAAGATCGGGTTTCAGTGGCCGGAGTCACGGGAATCCCCGTGCGCGCGAGCTTGTTTAGCGAGAGTAATGAGTTACGCTAAAGAGATGCCGGACCTTACCCATGGCGACGACGTTGCCGCCGTGAACTCCCT
Organism: Streptomyces canus; assembly: GCF_030816965.1. NCBI lineage: Bacteria > Bacillati > Actinomycetota > Actinomycetes > Kitasatosporales > Streptomycetaceae > Streptomyces > Streptomyces canus. The sequence goes on along the minus strand of NZ_JAUSYQ010000002.1, from coordinate 4,534,533 downwards.
GCGATCAGCCGTGATGCGACTGTCCCGTCGGCTCAAGCACCAGCGGGTCGACGAGTCGCTCAGCCCCACCGAGATGTCGGTGCTGGGCACCCTCTCCCTCTGCGGCAAGGCCACCCCGGGCGAGCTCGCCCGCAAGGAACACGTCCAGCCGCCGTCGATGACCCGCATCGTGGCGCTGCTTGAGGCCAAGGGACTCGTCCGGCTGGAGCCGCACCCCGAGGACCGGCGCCAGAAGGTCGTCACGAAGACCGAGCAGGCCGAGGCCATGCTCGCGGAGAGCCGCGTCAAGCGGAACGCCTTCCTGGCCACCCTGGTCGACGGCCTCGACGAGGACGAGTGGGCGAAACTGCGCGAAGCCGCCCCCGTGCTGGAGAAGCTCGCACACCTGTAAGCCACAAAGAGGAGGCGAACGCACTTTGAGTACGGGATCCGGAGCACACTCCGCCCCCGCACCGACCACCCACGACCCCCGCAAGTCCTCGATGTTCAGCTCGCTGAAGGTCAGGAACTACCGCCTGTTCTTCGTCGGCCAGGTCGTCTCCAACATCGGCACCTGGATGCAGCGCATCGCCCAGGACTGGCTGGTGCTCAGCCTCACCGGCTCCGCCACCGCCGTCGGCGTGACGACGGCCCTGCAGTTCCTGCCGATGCTGCTCTTCGGCCTCTACGGCGGTGTCCTCGTCGACCGGCTGCCCAAGCGCCGCGCGCTGCTGTTCACGCAGTCCGCGATGGGCGCCACCGGTGTCGTGCTCGCCGCCCTCACTCTGACCGGCCACGTTGAGGTCTGGCACGTCTACCTCGCCGCCTTCGTCGTGGGTCTCGCGACCGTCGTCGACAACCCGGCCCGCCAGTCCTTCGTCTCCGAGATGGTCGGCCCCGACCAGTTGCAGAACGCGGTCAGCCTGAACTCCGCGAACTTCCAGTCGGCCCGTCTGGTCGGCCCCGCGGTCGCGGGTGTCATGATCACCGGCGTGGGCACCGGCTGGGCGTTCCTCGCCAACGGCCTGTCCTTCGTCGCCCCGCTCATCGGCCTGATGATGATGCGGGCGCGTGAGCTGTACGTCGTCGAGCGCGCCCCACGCGCCAAGGGACAGCTGCGGGAGGGCCTGCACTACGTGGCCGGCCGCCCCGAGCTGATCTGGACCATCGTCCTGGCCGGGTTCGTCTCGACCTTCGGCTTCAACTTCCCCGTCTACCTGTCCGCCTTCGCCGACGACGTCTTCCACGCGGGCGCCGGCTCCTACAGCCTCTTCAACACGCTGATGGCCGTCGGCTCCCTCGCCGGCGCCCTGCTCGCGGCCCGGCGCGGCACCGCCCGGATGCGGGTGCTGCTGGCGGGCGCGGTGGCCTTCGGGACGCTGGAGATCGTGGCCGCGATCGCCCCCTCGCTGTGGCTGTTCGCCCTGCTCATGGCCCCGATCGGGATGTTCGGCATGACGGTCAATGTCACCGCCAACAGCAGCATCCAGATGAGCACCGACCCGGCGATGCGGGGCCGCGTGATGGCCCTGTACATGATGGTGTTCATGGGCGGAGCGCCGGTGGGCGCGCCGATCGCCGGCTGGATCACCGACGCGTACGGCGTCCGCGCCGGCCTCGCGTCGGGCGGCGCGATCGCCGCGGCGGCGGCCGTCACGATCGGCCTGGTCCTGGCCAGGGTCGGCAACCTGCGCCTGTCGGTGGGCTGGAACCACGGTCACCCGCACGTCCGGTTCGTGCCGCGCGAGGCGCAGGAGCAACTGGCCGCGGCGGCCTGAGTTCTACGGCAGCACCCGCATGGCCAGTACCTGGCCCGGCCAGTCGTTGTTCGCCCCGGCGGTGTAGGTCTCCGTCGGGGCGAAGCCGTTGGCCTCGTAGTAGGCGACCAGCTTGCGGTCGTCGCCCGCGTAACAGTCCACCCGCAACAGGGCGACGCCCGCGCGCCGGGTTTCCTCGGCGGCGTGCGCGAGGAGGGCACTGCCCACGCCGTGGCCCTTGAAGCGGCGGTCCGAGGCGAGCCAGTGGATGTACCGCTCGGGCTCGCCGGGCGGCGGAAGACGGTCCAGATAGGCGCCGGGCGCGTCGGTGATCGTGAGGGTCGCGGCCGGGACGCCGTCGGCCTCTGCGATGAACACCGTGCCCTCGTCGATGTACCGGGCGACGGACTCCACGGTCCTGGGGCTCCTGGACAGCGGCTCGGTCCCCCACTGGCCGGGACGTCCCTGCGCGACCAGCCACTTCACGCAGCTGTCGAGCATGCCGAGGATCACGGGTATGTCGTCGGGCCCGCCGTCCCTGATGCTGATCTCCATGCCCTCATGGTGACAGGCTGATCCCCATGAGACTCTTCGCCGCGGTGCTGCCCCCGCCGGATGTCACCGAGGAACTCGCCGCCGTGGTCGCCGAGTTGAGGAAGCTGCCCGGCGCGGAGGGGCTGCGTTGGACCGGCCGCCCGGGCTGGCACTTCACGCTCGCCTTCTACGGCGAGGTCGACGACGACGTCGTACCGGAGCTGTCGGAGCGGCTGGAGCGGGCGGCTCGGCGGACGGCTCCCTTCCCGCTGGCCGTGCGCGGCGGTGGGCAGTTCGGGCACGGGAGGGCGTTGTGGGCGGGGGCCTCGGGCGAGCTGCCGGCGCTGCGGTTGCTGGCGGAGCGGGCGGAGGCGGCGGGGCGGAAGGCCGGGGTGGAGATGGGGGAGCACCGGCGCTACAAGGCCCACCTGACCTTGGCGCGCAGTCGGGAGGCGGTGGACGCACGGCCGTGTCTGGAGGCGCTCGACACGTTCACGAGTCGTACGTGGACCGTGGAGGAGCTGGCGCTGGTGCGGAGCAACCTTCCGAAGTCCGGGGTGCCGGGGGAGCAGCCCCGCTATGAGGTGGTCGGCCGTTGGGCGCTGGGTGGGGCCGGTTAGGCTCGAGGCGTGGACCCGAAGACCCGGAACCGGATCATGGCCGGTGTGCTTGTGATGATGTTCGTCGTCGTTGCCTTGGCTGCTGCGCTCGGCAGGTAGGGGAACTGCGGCCAGTTGCCGGGCACGCGGGCCCGTCGTGGCTGGTCGCGCAGTTCCCCGCGCCCCTGCGGGGCGCTACCAGGCGAAAGCCTCCGGAGACGGACCCGGGCCCGGGAAGATCTCGTCCAGGCCTGCCAGGACCTCCTCGCTCAGCTCCAGCTCCACCGCGCGGATCGCCGACTCCAGTTGCTGTGCCGTGCGCGGGCCGACGATCGGACCCGTCACGCCGGGGCGGGTCAGCAGCCACGCCAGGGCCGCCTCGCCGGGCTCCAGGCCGTGCTTCTCCAGCAGGTCCTCGTACGACTGGAGGCGCGCGCGGGCGGCCGGGTCGGCGAGGGTGTCGGCGGCGCGGCCGGAGGCGCGGCGGCCGCCCTCGGCCTCCTTCTTGATGACACCGCCGAGCAGGCCGCCGTGCAGCGGCGACCAGGGGATGACACCGAGGCCGTACTCCTGCGCGGCCGGGATGACCTCCATCTCGGCGCGCCGCTCGTAGAGGTTGTACAGGCACTGCTCGCTGACCAGACCGATGGTGCCGCCCCGCCGGGCGGCGATCTCGTTGGCCTGGGCGATCTTGTAGCCGGGGAAGTTGGAGGACCCGACGTAGAGGATCTTGCCCTGCTGGACGAGGGTGTCGATCGCCTGCCAGATCTCCTCGAAGGGAGTGGCGCGGTCGACGTGGTGGAACTGGTAGATGTCGATGTAGTCCGTCTGGAGCCGCTTGAGCGAGGCGTCGACGGCACGGCGGATGTTCAGCGCCGACAGCTTGTCGTGGTTCGGCCAGGCCTCTCCGTCCGCGGCCATGTTGCCGTAGACCTTGGTGGCGAGGACGACCTTGTCGCGGTGGGCGGCGCTCTTCGCGAACCAGTTGCCGATGATCTCTTCGGTACGGCCCTTGTTCTCGCCCCAGCCGTAGACGTTGGCGGTGTCGAAGTAGTTGATTCCCGCGTCGAGAGCCGAGTCCATGATCGCGTGGGAGTCGGTCTCGTCGGTCTGCGGGCCGAAGTTCATGGTGCCGAGGACGAGTCGGCTGACCTTGAGTCCGGTGCGTCCGAGCTGCGTGTACTTCATGACTACCCAGCCAACGGCGTGGAGTGCGCTCTAGGCAAGCGATCTTGACGCTAACTACGAGTTAGTGCTTTCCTGTGGTGCGTGTGAGCTTGAAGTTTCAATATTAGCCTCAGGAGATCCAGTGCCCCCCACCAAGCCCGTCCGCAGGACCCTCGCCGGCCTCGTCGCCTCCGCCGCGCTCCTCGGTGCCGCCGCCGTACCGGCCGTGGCTGCGCCGCACACCGCTCCTTCCGTGCAGGCCGGCTACGGCGACTCCGCCCGCCTCGGCTACCAGAAGGCCGTCGCCGTCGAGGTGCTCAAGGGGGTGTTCGAGCGGGGCGACACCAAGGTCGTGGACCGTTTCGTACGGCCCGACTACATCCAGCACAACCCCCTCGCGCCCGACGGCGCCGAGACGCTGAAGAACCTCGGCACGTTCGTGCACCAGCAGTTCCCGGACGCCGAGTACCGCGTCCAGCGGGTGATCTCCGAAGGTGATCTCGTGCTGGTGCACTCCAACGTGGTGATGACCCCGGGGACCCGGGGGACCGCCGTCTTCGACATCTTCCGCTTCCAGGGCGGGAAGATCGCCGAGCACTGGGACGTCGGGCAGAACGTGCCGGACACCACCGCCAACGGCAACGACATGTTCTCCACGGTGAGTTGGCCGCAGGCCTCGTGGCCCGGCCCCGGTTTCCTCACCACGTACAACAAGAAGCTGGTGGCCACCGCCTTCGACCAGCTGATCGTGAAGAAGGACCTGTCCGCGCTCGACCGCTACTGGGCGCCCGGGTACGAGCAGCACAACCCGACCATCGCGAACGGGCTGTCCGGGGCGAAGGCCGGGCTCGGGGCGTACTTCAAGGCGGCGCCGCAGCTGAAGGTGGAGCCGAAGCGGGTCATCGCCGAGGGCGACCTCGTGGCCGTCCACAGCCACTACATCCCGGCGCCGGGAGAGCGGGGGCAGGCGGTCCTGGACCTGTTCCGGGTACAGGGCGGCAAGATCGTGGAGCACTGGGACGTGATCCAGGACGTGCCGACGACTTCGGCGAACGGTAACGGGATGTTCTGAGCCAACGTCCTGGAACGCGCTCCAGGCAAGGGGGTCTCCTTGCCGCCGGTGATGTCGGTCAGTCGGCGGTGCCGGCGGGGGTGACCCACGATGTCGGCTGTCCGGTGACTGAGGTTCCCAGGCTCACCTGATTCCTTTGGAAACTTACTTTCTGTTGCCCCCGCAAACCGCGACGGACTTCCGCCGGCGGTCGGTCCCGTCGGCCGGGGTGCCGTTCGTGGCGGGGGAGTTGTTGTGGGAGGCGGCAGGCCGGACGCTGAGGGCGTGACCGGAGGTCATCTCGCGGGGCGGCTCGCCCGGACCTCCCGGTCGATCGCCCACGCGTCCGCCACCGGGCCCACGTGTCGGAGCTTGTCTGGGTTGATGACCGTGCGGATCGTCTGGATGCGGCCGTCGAGGATGTCGAGGGCGAGGGTGTGGAGGACCTTGCCGTCGCGGTCGTAGAAGATCGCGCCTGGCTGGCCGTTGAGCTGGTGCGGCTCGAAGGTCACCTCGATCCGGGCCATCCGCGGGAAGACCGAGCCGAGCAGCCGGGCCACGTTGTCCGCGCCGACGACCGCCCTCGCCAGCTGTGGCGCCTTGCCGCCGCCGTCGCCGACCATCGAGGCGTCGGCGGCGAGGAGTCCCTGGAGGCCGTCGACGTCGCCCTCACGGAGGGCGTCGAAGAAGCGGGACGCCAGTTCCGCGCGTTCTTCCCGGTCCGCCTCGAAGCGGGGGCGGCCCGCCGCCATGTGGCGCCGGGCCCGGGACGCGAGTTGACGGCAGGCCTGTTCGGAGCGGCCCACCGCCGACGCGACCTCGGGGAAGCCGAAGTCGAAGACCTCCCGCAGGACGAACACCGCGCGCTCCAGCGGACTGAGCCGCTCAAGGAGCAGCAGGGCCGCCATCGACACCGAGTCGGCCAGTTCCGCCGCCCGCGCGGGGTCTTCGTAGGGGTCGTCGAGGAGGGGCTCGGGGAGCCAGTCGCCGACGTACTGCTCGCGGCGGACGCGCGCCGAGCGCAGTACGTCGATGGCGATCCGGGTCACCGTGGTCGAGAGGTAGGCCTTCACCGATCTGGGCTCGGTCGCGGTGGACTCGTAGCGCAGCCAGGTCTCCTGGACCGCGTCCTCGGCCTCGCCGACGCTGCCGAGGATCCGGTAGGCGATCGAGAACAGCAGCGGCCGTAGCTCCTGGAACTCCTCGGTCCTGCTCATACCTGTTCCTCGGTTGTCGTGGGTCAGCCGGTGAAGGATTCGGGGCCGAAGCGGCCCCACGCGACGAACACCGCGAGGGCCAGGTAGGCCAGGTTCAGCACGACGAGCGCGGACTCGCCGCGGCGGCCGTGGGTGATCATCGCGCCGATCATCAGGAGGATCCAGCAGATGGCGGTCACGGGGACCAGGACCGGTGCGATGTCGAGGGCGGCGGTCAGGACCAGGCCGGCCGCGGCCAGGAGTTCGAGGATGCCGAGGGTCTTCACGAAGGCCGTGCCGACCTCCCCGGTCCATCCTCCGCCGTGGGCCGCGGCCAGCTTCTCCCTGGGCACGAAGGTCTTGGTGACACCGCCGGTCAGGGCCACCGCGGCCAGCAGTCCGGCGGCGATCCACAGCGCGAGGTTCATCGTCCACTCCTTGATCGAGGTTTGCCTGCACCTCTCGGGACGAGACAGCTGCCTCCGCTGTGACATCCCCGGTCTCAGAGAGTGCGCAGGGTCGCGAACACGGCTCGGGCGCGGGTGCCGTCCGGGGCGTCCCAGGCCGCGGAGACATGGCCCGCCGTTCCCTCGGGGGCTGTGGGCAGCAGGCGTCGGTGCACGCGGAGAACCGTGCCGTGCGGTAGGGCGAGCCCGGTGCCGTCCTGGTCCTCGGTGACCTCGGCGGGGCCGGTCGCGAGGCCGGGGCCCGTGTAGGAGTGGGTGACCTCGTGGTCGGGGGTCTCGCTGATGCTCTGGGCCATGGCCTGGGTGCGGCCCTCGAACAGGGCGAGGAGTTCGGTGCGCAGGACCGGGTCGTGGCTGCCGTCGTAGGCCCACCGGGGGCCCAGGACGCCGTGTTCCATGGTGCCGACGAGGGCGTGGTCCGCGCCGGGGAGCGGGGCGGCGCGGTAGGTGAGGGGGGCCAGATAGGCGACGGGTTCGGGGCCGGAGGTGTCGATGGCCACCATGAACTCGATCCCGACCTCGCCCTCCGGGTCGTCCAGCCGGAACCCGCCGCCCTTGGTCAACTCCGGTGTGCCGGTGCCCGTGTACCACGGGCGGGTGGGCAGCCAGGTGGTGAGCAGTTCCAGCTTGGTGGGCTTGAGGGTGGTGTGGTGGATGATCGCCATACGGCGGATTCTGTCAGTCAGTCGCGGGGGAACTCATCGGTTTTGAGGGTGAGGCCGACGACGGACGGGGACTTCCGCCGTGGCGTAGGCGGTCTTCTTCGGGCCGTAGTCGTTGGCCGCGGTTCCCTTGGAGATCACCTCGGCGACGAACTCGACGTCCTCGTAGGACCAGTGGCCGCCCTCCGCCCTGGTGGCGCCTTCGGCCATCACCGTCACATCGGTCGCGCACGTCGGACTTCACGCGCTTCCGCGGGTACTTGGTCCGCAACTGCTCGTAGATGACGGACCTGCGCCCGCCCAACTCCTCGACCCCGTACCCCTCGTGGACCTCAGGCGCGCGATCGTCGCCGGGGTTCCGCAGCTCATGGCGGACCTGGACCACGACACCCGCAACGTACTGCTCACCCTCGCCCGTGTCTGGACCACCCTCGCCACGGACAGCATCCTGTCCAAGGACGCCGGCGCCGACTGGGCACTCGAGCGGCTGCCGTTCCGACACGGGGCCGTCCTCGCCTACGCCCGGGCCATCTACCTCGGGGAGGAGAAGGAGCGGTGGGACGGCGAGCTGCGTGCCGGTGTCCGGCCCTGCGCCGGCTTCCTCGTCGGCGCCATCGGGCGTCAGTGGCTCACGTAGCGCTGTCCGAGGGTGTCTCCGGTTTCGTGTGCAGGACCTCGCGGGCCTGGTCCGCGGCGCGGGCGATGCTCTCGGAGACGAAATCGAGGAAGCGGGCGATGTTTTCGAGGCGGACGGCGGCCGGGGTGCCGGGGCCGAGGACTCCGACGCCGTCCCGGGCGGTCTCGGCGACCTGGGCGGTGCCACGGGCGCTGGCCATCATCGATTCGTACATGATGTCGTCGTCGACGGTGTAGCGCTCGCGGCGGCCCGCGTCGCGTTCCCGGCGGACCATTCCCTGGCTCTCGAGGAACGCGACCGCTTTGGAGACGGACGCCGGGCTGACCTGGAGGCGCTGGACGAGTTCGGATGCGGTGAGGCTGCCCGCGTCGCTGAGGGTGAGGCCGGCCATCAGCCGGGCCGCCATCGTGGGCGTGCCCGACTGTATGAAGACGGTGGTGAGCGTCTCCTCATATGCGCGCACGGCCTCGGGGTCGCGCCCGTGGGCCTGCGGCCGCGCCTCCGGCCCCCGGGGTACGGCCTGCTTGCGACGATGAGCGCGACGTTCGGTGGCACGGTGGGCGAGGTCGGCGCGGTAGCCGGTGGGGCCGCCGTTGCGCATGACCTCGCGCGTGATCGTCGAGGTCGGTCGGTCCAGGCGTCGGGCGATCTCCGCGTAGGCGAGGCCGTCGGCCAGTCCCAGCGCGATCTGCTGGCGGTCCTGCTGGGTGAGTCTGCCTCCCGGCATCGCGGTCTCCTTCGTGCGCCCTTCTTCGGTGCCTCCACTCTAGCGTTCACTTCCAATCCATTGCAACGAGCGGCGCAGGGAATGTTGCATTAAGCTCGGGACCGTTGCAACGATTTAGCGGTAGCCACCTGCAATGATGGAAATTCAACGCAACGTCTGTGTTGTCGGATCATTGAATGCAACGTAGCTTTCCATCATCGGAAACAGCGGGCCGACGGAGCGCCCACTGCAGAAGAAGGAGAGCACCATGCAGAAGTTCGAGACCCCCGCCCCCGTCTCCGCCGTCCTCGACATCCCCGCTGGACGCATCCAGTTCATCGCCGCCGACCGCGCCGACACCACGGTCGAGGTTCTGCCCGCGAACGTCGCCAAGAGCCGCGACGTGAAGGCGGCGGAGGAGATCGAGGTCGTCTACGGTGACGACGGCGTCCTGCGGATCGAGGCCCCGGCGGCGAAGAACCGGACCCTCGGCAACTCCGGATCCGTCGAGGTCACCGTCCAGCTGCCTGCCGGCTCGGGCATCGAGGCGAAGACGGCCGCCGCCGAACTCCGGGCCGTCGGCCGGCTCGGCGACATCGCCTTCGAAGGCGCGTACCGCCAGATCAAGATCGACGAGGCCGCGAGCCTGCGCCTCACCGCGGTCGACGGCGACGTCGAGGTCGGCCGGCTGGGCGGCCCCGCACAGATCAGCACCGCGCGGGGCGACATCCGGATCACCGAGGCCGTGAGCGGCACGGTCGTGCTGCGCACCGAGTCCGGCGACATCTCGGTCGGCGCCGCCGCGGGCGTCTCCGCCGCCCTGGACGCCGGCACCGGCCACGGCCGCATCAGCAACGCCCTCAAGAACGACGGCACCACCGAGCTCGACATCCGCGCCACCACCAACAACGGCGACATCACCGCCCGCAGCCTCTGACCGCCCGTACCCACGAACAAAAAAAGGGGGCACCTCTCATGACCGACCTGGCCATCGCGGCGAACGGGCTGTGCAAGTCCTACGGCGACAAGACCGTCCTTGACGGCATCGACATCGCCGTACCGGAAGGCACGATCTTCTCCCTCCTCGGCCCGAACGGCGCGGGCAAGACCACCGCCGTCAAGATCCTCTCCACCCTGATCAGCGCCGATGGCGGTCGGATCCGCGTCGGCGGCCACGACCTGGCCGCCGCGCCACAGGCCGTGCGTGCCGCGATCGGGGTCACCGGGCAGTTCTCCGCCGTGGACGGGCTGATCACCGGTGAGGAGAACATGCTCCTGATGGCGGACCTGCACCACCTGCCCAAGAGCGAGGGACGGCGGGTCGCCGCCGAACTGCTGGGGCGCTTCGACCTCACCGAGGCCGCGAAGAAGCCCGCCTCCACCTACTCCGGTGGCATGAAGCGCCGCCTCGACATCGCCATGACCCTGGTCGGCGACCCGCGGATCATCTTCCTCGACGAACCGACCACCGGCCTCGACCCCCGCTCCCGGCACACCATGTGGCAGATCATCAGGGAGCTGGTCTCCGACGGCGTCACCGTCTTCCTCACCACGCAGTACCTGGAGGAGGCCGACGAACTCGCCGACCGCATCGCCGTTCTCCACGACGGCAGGATCGCCGCCGAGGGCAGCGCCGAGCAGCTCAAGCGCCTGGTTCCCGGCGGTCACGTCCGCCTCCGCTTCACCGACCCGGACACCTACCGGAGCGCCGCCTCCGCACTGCGCGAGGTCACAAGGGACGACGAATCCCTGGCCCTTCAACTCCCCAGCGACGGCAGCCAGTCGGAGCTGCGCGCGATCCTCGACCGGCTCGACGCGGCCGGCATCGAGGCCGACGAGCTGACCGTGCACACCCCCGACCTCGACGACGTCTTCTTCGCCCTGACCGGCGGCGCCGACGTCACCGACCAGCCCAAGGAGACCGTCCGATGAGCAACCTCTCCCTCGCCGTACGCGACTCGTCCACGATGCTGCGCCGCAACCTCCTGCACGCCAGGCGCTACCCCTCGCTCACCCTGAACCTGCTGCTCACGCCGATCATGCTGTTGCTGCTCTTCGTCTACATCTTCGGCGACACCATGAGCGCGGGCATCGGCGGCGGCGACCGCTCCGACTACATCGCCTATCTCGTCCCGGGACTGCTGCTGATGACCATCGGCTCGACCACGATCGGCACCGCGGTCTCGGTCTCCAACGACATGACCGAGGGCATCATCGCCCGCTTCCGGACCATGGCGATCCACCGCGGTTCGGTGCTCGTCGGACATGTCGTCGGCAGTGTGCTGCAGTCGATCATCAGCGTGGTCCTGGTCGGCGCGGTCGGCGTGGCCATCGGCTTCCGCTCCACCGACGCCGGCGTCCTGGAGTGGCTCGCGGCCTTCGGACTGCTCGTGCTCTTCGCCACGGCGCTCACCTGGATCGCCGTCGGCATGGGCCTGATCAGCCCCAACGCCGAGGCCGCCAGCAACAACGCCATGCCGCTGATCTTCCTGCCGCTCATCTCCAGCACGTTCGTCCCGGTCGACGCGATGCCGGGCTGGTTCCAGCCGATCGCCGAGTACCAGCCCTTCACACCGGCCATCGAGACCCTGCGCGGACTGCTCCTGGGCACCGGGATCGGCCACAACGGCTGGCTCGCCGTCGCCTGGTGCCTCGGCCTCGCGGTGCTCGGCTACCGCTGGTCGACCGCGAGGTTCAACGCCGACCCGAAGTAACCGCCATGACAGCGCGGGCCGGCTCCCGCACCCCGTCCCACCCCGGGGCGGCGTACCCCGACACCTCGTCGGAGTGCGCCGCCCCGTTCGTGTGCGAAGCGCCGAATCAGTCGGCCTCGTAGGGCCCGCCCAGATCCCACGCCTGGTGCATCGCCTCCGCGAAAGCCGCGGCGATCTTGCGCTCGCCGCTCGCGTTCGGGTGGGTGCCGTCGTAGGTGTCGTGGTTGATGTCGTACGACTCCGGGGGCGAGACCGGCAGCAGGGGGGATCGGGGCTCGTCCAGGTCCGCGATCGCCTTGGCGAGGAGTTCGTTGAAGCGGGTGACCTCCGTCGCGAAGGGCGTGTCCGACTCCGCCCGGACATTGGGGATCACCGGGAGGACGGCCATCCGGATCCGGGGGTCGGCCCGGCGGGCTGCGGCGACGAAGGCGCGGACGTTCTCCGCCGTCTGTTCCGCGTTCGTGTAGAAGCCCAGGTCGATCAGGCCCAGCGACACCAGGAGCACGTTCGCGCGGTGTGCCCGAACCGCGTCGCCGATCAGCGGGGCCATGTGCAGCCAGCCCTCGCCCCAGCCGGCCAGGTGGGCCCGGGGGAAGTCGGGATCGGCGTACGCGTACGACGTCGGGGCGTCCGCCGCCTTGTCGTACAGCGTCTCGCGCGGGCCCACGAGGGTGAAGGGGCCGCCGCAGGTGTCACGCAGGTGCTGCCACATCCGGTAACGCCAGGTGTGCTCGCCCGCGCTTCCGATCGTCATGGAATCGCCGACCGGCATGAATCTGAGCATCCGCTCATGATGGATCATCGGCGGGGACGCCGGCATGTGAGTCCGGCCACGCCTCCCCCCGGGCCTGTCCGGCCTCGCGCCTTCACACACATGTCGGGATGGCAGTCTTGGGGCATGCGTCGACCCTTCGCCCTCCTCGCCGGATCCCTGCTCGTGGGCGCCTTCACCCTGCCCGCCGCCGTGCCCGCCTCCGCCGCCGACGGGGACGGGAAGGGGGACAAGGGCTTCACCATCAGCGATCCCCGGATCACCGAGTCCAGCGGGCTCGCCGCCTCGCGGCAGCACCCGGGTATCTACTGGACCCACAACGACCAGGACACCGGCGCGTACCTGTACGCCGTCGACGGCTCCACCGGCAAGACCGTCGCCAGGATCACCATGACCGGCGTGGGTACCCCGCGTGACGTCGAGGCCATCGCCATCGGGCCCGACAACCAGATCTGGGTCGGCGACATCGGCGACAACGACGGGGTCACCTGGCCCTATGTGTGGATCTACCAGCTGCCTGAGCCGAAGGTCCTCAAGGACCAGTCCGTCAAGGCCACTCAGTACGTCGTGAAGTACACCGACGGCTCGCGCGACGCCGAGTCGATGGTCGTCCACCCCAAGACCGGGCGCGTCTACATCATCGACAAGCACGAGGACGGCGGGCATCTCTACGAGGGGCCCACCACCCTCTCCCCCTCGGGGACGAACGTCTTCAAGCCCGTCAAGCCCGTCGACCTGTGGGCGACCGACGCCGCGTTCTCGCCCGACGGCCGGCAGCTCGTCGTACGCGGGTACCTCGGCGGTGTCTGGTACGACTGGAACGGCGGCGACATCAAGCGCGGCGGCCGGATCAGCGTGCCGCTCGGGCAGGGGGAGTCCGTCTCCTACTCGCCCGACGGGACCAAGATCCTGCTCGGCATGGAGGGCGCGGACAGCGAGGTGGAGGCGCAGGACGCGCCCGGGGACGGAGGCTCCAAGTCGCCCTCCGGGAGCGGGAGTTCCTCGGCCTCCGGAAGAGACGGCGGGAACTCCGACGACACCATCAAGATCGGCGCCCTCGCCCTGGGGGCCGTCGCGGCCCTCTTCGGACTCCGGCGGCTATTCAGGCGCTCGTGAGCCCTCGCGCCGGCCGGCCACGAACACCTCGAGCCCGTCCAGGATCCGCTGGAGTCCGAACTCGAAGTGGTCGAACTCCGGGCTCCACGTGTCCTCGGCGAGGGAGCCGAGGACCGGGTAGCGGCCGGTGGCCATGACCTTCTCGATGAACGGGGCCTGGGCCGCGAAGAAGTCCGCGGTCGTCATGCCCGAGGTGCGCTCCGCCTCCCGCTGGTAGACCTGCGTGCGCGCGGCCCCGACGACGTACCCGTCGACCATGATGACCGCCGACACCAGCTCGGGGTCGGTCAGGCCCATCGGGCGGATCCGGCCGAGCACCTTCTCCATGCCGTCCAGCGCGCTCGGGCCGAGCAGCGGGCGGGCCTGGTTGACGCCGAGCAGCCAGGGGTGGCGGGTGTAGAGGGCGAGCGTGGCGTGGGCCATGGCCTCCAGGGCGGAGCGCCAGGTGCCGTCGCCGAGGTCGGCCGGGTTCTCGGAGGGGCGCTGGACGCGGTCGAGCATCAGGTCGAGCAGTTCGGCCTTGCCGGGGACGTACCGGTACAGGGACATCGCGCCGGTGCCGAGCTCGGTGGCGATCCGGCGCATCGAGACCGCGTCGAACCCCTCCTCGTCCGCGATCCGGACGGCCGCTTCCACGATCCGGTCCAGCGTCAGACCCGGTTTGGGCCCCCGGCTGGGGCGCGGGGCCCCGTCCCACAGCAGCTCGAGCGTGCGGACGATGTCCCCGCTGCCACTGGTGTCCCCGCTGCTCGTCATGGGGGCAGCCTAGGGCCTGCCCGGCGGATCAGTCCGGCGTCGCGGGGTCTGGCACGCACATCTGCGGCGTTGTCGTCGGTTGCCGACGCTCCGCGTCGACGCCCTCCTCCGCCTTGCAGTTGCACGCACCAGACCCCGCTCACCTGTGCTGATGAGGTGCCGTTCCTCCAAGCCGGCCTGATCCGCCGGACAGGCCCTGGTTCCGGAGAAAAATTGAGTACAGCGTACGCGTAACCGGGTACGCTGTACTCAATTAAGGAGCGAAGGGGGAACCCATGACCGACCACGGATACGCCGTCCATGCCGAGGGACTGGAGAAGCGCTACGGCGAGAAACGCGCCCTCGACGGCTTCGACCTCGCCGTGCGCGAGGGCACCGTGCACGGCCTGCTCGGGCCGAACGGCGCGGGGAAGACCACGGCGGTCCGCATCCTGTCCACGCTGATCCGGCTGGACGGCGGCCGGGCCACCGTGGCCGGCCTGGACGTGGCCCGGCAGGGGCGCGAGGTGCGGTCGCGGATCGGGCTGACCGGGCAGTACGCCGCCGTGGACGAGGTCCTCACCGGCCGGCAGAACCTGGAGATGTTCGGGCGGCTGTTCCACCTCGGCGGGAAGCGGGCCAAGCAGCGGGCCGCCGAACTCCTGGAGCAGTTCGACCTCACCGACGCCGCCGACAAGGGCGTAGGCAAGTACAGCGGCGGTATGCGGCGCCGGCTCGACCTCGCCGCCTCCATGATCCTCGCACCCGCCGTACTCTTCCTCGACGAGCCGACGACGGGCCTCGACCCCCGCAGCCGCGGCGAAGTCTGGGATTCCGTGAGGGCGTTGGTGGCGAGCGGCACCACCGTGCTGCTGACCACGCAGTACCTGGAGGAGGCCGACAATCTCGCCTCCCGCATCACCGTCATCGACCAGGGCCGGGCCATCGCCGACGACACCCCGGACGGGCTCAAGGACCGGGTCGGCGGCGACCGTATCGAGGTCGTGGTCGCCGACCGGTCGGAGATCCCACGCGTGGTGAAGGTCGTCGCCCGGGTCTCCGACGGCGAACCCGAGGCGGAGGAAGGGGAGCTGCGGGTGCACGCCCCCGTGGTCGACCGTGTCTCCGCGCTCACCGAAGTCGCCCGCACCCTCCAGGACGAGGGCGTGCGGGTCGAGGACATCGGACTGCGCAGGCCGAGCCTCGACGACGTGTTCCTGCGCCTGACCGGACACCGGACGGAGAAGGAGACGGCTGCATGAGCACCATGGAGGCCACCCGCGGCCGTACCTACTGGGTCCTCGCCGACGTGTGGAACATCGTCCGCCGCGGCCTCACCCACTACCAGCGCCAACCCATCAACATCGCCTGGCAGCTGGGCTTCCCGATCCTCTCCGTCCTGCTCTACGGCTATGTCTTCGGCAGCGCCATGCAGGTGCCAGGCGGCGGGGACTACAAGGACTTCCTGATGCCCGGCATGTTCGTGATGACGATGGCCTTCGGCTTCATCAACACGGCCACGCTCGTGGTGTACGACGCCACGAAGGGCGTGATCGACCGGTTCCGCTCGATGCCGATGGCCTCGTCCGCGGTGGTCGCGGGGCGCGGGGTGACCGATCTGCTCGTCGCCTGCGCCGAGTTGGCGATCATGATGCTCACCGCGGTGGCCATGGGCTGGCGGCCCGACGGCGGGCTCGGCTTCCTCGCCGCCTTCGGACTGCTGCTGTGGCTCAGGTTCGCGCTGATCTGGATCGGGGTGTGGCTGGGCCTGATGGTTCCCAACCCGGAGGCGGCGGGTGGCCTGTTCGCGGTCGCCTTCCCGCTCACGATGATCTCCAGCATCTTCGTCGCACCGCAGCTGATGCCCGACTGGCTGGGCGCGGTGGCCGCGTGGAATCCGATCTCCTCGACCGCTGCCGCCAGCCGCGACCTGTTCGGCACGCCGGTGGGCGGCGGGGACTCCTGGGTCGAGCAGCACGCCCTGCTGATGGCCGGGGTGTGGCCCGTGGTGCTCACGGCGATCTTCTTGCCGCTTGCGGTACGGAGGTTCCAGAAGCTGAGCAGGTAGCGTCCAGCGTCTTGACGTGTCCATGTGACCTGACTTCCATGGGAGGTGCAGGGTGGTGGGAGCGCTCCCACCGAGTTCCGGGCCCGCGCCTCCCGAGAGGAAGCAGCGAACATGTTCCGCAGCTTGCGAAGAGCGCTGTGCGCGGTGGCGGCGGCGTGCCTGTTAGCGCTGGGGACCGCTGGTCTTCAGTCGGCCCACGCCGCCGAGACGGCCGGTGCCGGCTACTGGCACACCAGCGGACGCCAGATCCTGGACGCCTCCGGGCAGCCGGTCCGGATCGCCGGGATCAACTGGTTCGGCTTCGAGACCAGTAACCACGTCGTCCACGGCCTGTGGTCCCGCGACTACAAGTCCATGATCGACCAGATGAAGTCGCTGGGCTACAACACGATCCGCATCCCGTACAGCGACGACATCTTCACGTCGGGCACCGTCCCCAACAGCATCGACTTCTCCAGCGGCAAGAACGCCGACCTCCAGGGACTCAACTCCCTCGGCGTCCTGGACAAGATCGTGTCGTACGCCGGCCAGGACGGCCTCAAGGTCATCCTCGACCGGCACCGCCCGGATTCCGGCGGCCAGTCGGCGCTCTGGTACACGGCCGCGGTTCCGGAGTCGACGTGGATCACCAACCTCAAGGCGCTCGCGACGCGTTACCAGGGCCAGAACACGGTCGTCGGCATCGATCTGCACAACGAGCCGCACGACCCGGCCTGTTGGGGCTGCGGGGACACCGCCACGGACTGGCGCCTCGCCGCCCAGCGAGCCGGGAACGCGGTGCTGTCGGTCAACCCCGAGCTGCTGATCTTCGTCGAGGGCGTCCAGACCTTCAACGGCGTCTCCGGCTGGTGGGGCGGCAACCTGATGGGCGTCGCGCAGTACCCGGTGCAGCTGAACGTCGCGAACCGGATCGTGTACTCCGCCCACGACTACGCCACCAGCGTGGCCCAGCAGAGCTGGTTCAGCGACCCGTCCTTCCCCGCCAACATGCCGGGGATCTGGGACAAGTACTGGGGCTACATCTTCAAGCAGAACATCGCCCCGGTGTGGGTGGGCGAGTTCGGCACCACCCTGCAGTCGACCGTGGACCAGAAGTGGCTGGCGGCACTGGTCTCGTATCTGCGGCCGACATCGACGTACGGCGCCGACTCCTTTCACTGGACCTTCTGGTCGTGGAACCCCAACTCCGGTGACACGGGCGGGATCCTGAAGGACGACTGGCAGACTGTGGACACCGTGAAGGACGGGTACCTCGCGAGTGTGAAGGCGCCGGGATTCCCCAGCTCGGGCGGAGGGACCGATCCGGGTGACCCAGGCGGCGGCACGGCGGCCTGCACCGCCGCCTACACCGTCAGCAGCGACTGGGGCGGCGGCTTCAACGCCGAGGTGAAGGTGACGAATTCGGGCTCGACGGCTCTCTCCTCCTGGAAGGTGACCTGGACCTGGCCGGGTGCACAGAAGGTCACCTCCATGTGGAACGCGTCGTACACCCAGACCGGCTCGACCGTGACCGCGACGAATGCCTCGCACAACGGCTCGCTCGCGGTGGGCGGTTCGGCGAGCTTCGGGTTCGGGGGAGCACCCGGCGGTGGTGGGGTGCCGAGTGTGAGCTGTACGGCGACGTGAGGTGTGCGTGACGGGGGCGCTCGGTGGGTTCCGAGCGCCCTCAGATCAAAGGAGTTTCAAATCTTTCGTTGAGATCATTCTCATCTGCGTGCATCTTCGGGAAGATCCGGTCCGGATCGTGAACTTTCCGGTCCTGACCCAACCCCCCATGGTTTGAGAGAACTTCATGAGAAGAAGCGCAGTCGTGCTGTGCGGCGCGACCGTCGTCCTGGCCGGGACACTCACCGCCGTCCCCGCCGAGGCCGGCACCTCGCTCTCCGCGGCCACCGCACAGGCAGTGGCCAAAGTCAGCTGGAAGAAGTGCGGCACCGACGACTACCCGACGCTCCAGTGCGGGTCGGTGAAGGTGCCGCTCGACTACGCCAAGCCGCAGGGCCGGAAGATAACCCTGGCCCTGTCCCGGGTCCCGCACACCGCGAAGAAGTACCAGGGCCCGCTGCTGGTCAACCCCGGCGGCCCCGGCGGCAGCGGTCTCACCCTCGCCGGCTTCGTCGCGGGCTCGCTGCCCAAGGCGGTCGCGGCGCAGTACGACGTCATCGGCTTCGACCCGCGCGGCGTGGGCGACAGCAAGCCCGCCCTCGACTGCGTGCCGGGCAACTTCAACCCGGTGCGCCCCGCCAGCGTCCCGAGCACGCCCGCGATCGAGAAGGCCAACCTGGAGCGCGCCAAGTCCTTCGCCGCCGCCTGCGGCCGCAAGTACGCGGACGTGCTGCCGTACATCAACACGATCAACGCCGTGAAGGACATGGACTCGATCCGCAAGTCCCTCGGCGCCAAGAAGATCAACTACTTCGGCTACTCGTACGGCACCTACCTGGGTCAGGTCTACGCCAAGCTCTTCCCGACCCACGTGCGCCGCCTGGTGCTGGACTCGATCGTCGACCCCGACGGGGTCTGGTACGACGCCAACATCTCGCAGGACTACGCCTTCGACGCCCGCCAGAAGGCGCTCATGGCGTGGATCGCCAAGTACAACTCCACCTACAAGCTCGGTACCGACCCGGCCAAGATCGAGACCAAGTGGTACGCGATGCAGGCCGAGTTGGCCAAGAAGCCCGCGGGCGGCAAGGTGGGCGCCGCTGAGCTGGAGGACACCTTCATCCCTGGCGGCTACTACAACGGCTACTGGCCCGCCCTGGCCGACGCGTTCGCGGCGTACGTCAACGCCAAGAACGCCGCCCCGCTGGTCAAGGCGTACGAGAACTTCGCCGCGATCGACGCCTCCGGCGACAACGGCTACAGCATCTACGCGGCCGTGCAGTGCCGTGACGCCTCCTGGCCGCGCGACTGGAAGCAGTGGCAGAAGGACAACTGGGCGGTCTACAAGAAGGCGCCGTTCATGGCCTGGAGCAACGCCTGGTACAACGCGCCGTGCGCGTTCTGGCCCACCAAGTCGCTGAAGCCGGTGAACGTCGCCAACTCCAAGCTCCCGCCGGTGCTGCTGTTCCAGGCGACGAACGACGCGGCCACCCCGTACCAGGGCGGCGTCACCGTCCACCGTCTGCTCAAGCACTCCAGCCTGGTCGTCGAGCAGGGCGGCGGCAACCATGGCATCTCGCTGAGCGGCAACGCCTGCCTGGACAAGTACCTGGCGAAGTACCTGACCGACGGCACGGTGCCGCGCGGCCACGGCACGGCCGACGCGGTCTGCAAGAAGCTGCCCGACCCGAAGCCGCCGACGACCCAGTCGGCGAAGGAGGCGGCCCTGAGCGGCACATCCGCTCCGCTCACCTCGGTGACCGGCGGCGCCACCCTGCACGGGATGCTCGGCTTCCGCGGCTGACCCTGAGCTGAACAGAGTGAGGGCGCCCGGCACTGCCGCCGGGCGCCCTCACTGTCGTCGGATGGACAGCGTCTTTCGCGTCCAAGTGGCCCACGACGAAGACGGCTTCCTGCTCGCCGTCGAGTCACAGAGCAAGCCGGACCCGGACAAACGCGGCAGGAAGTCTCCGACGCCGTCCGGGACCGGATCATGGGCTGCACCGACCTCGACGTGCTGACCGTCTGGTTCGACCGTGCCCTGACCGTGGCCGGCGCCGAGGAGCTGTTTTTCGAGGAGTAGCCGGAAGCGCGAGAAGGGGCGCCCGGTGTTCGCCGGGCGCCCCTTCGTCGTCGTAGCGGAAGCGGGGGTTACAGCTTCTCGATCACGTAGTCGACGCACTTCGTCAGCGCCTCGACGTCCGCCGGGTCGATCGCCGGGAACATCGCCACGCGCAGCTGGTTGCGGCCGAGCTTGCGGTAGGGCTCGGTGTCGACGATGCCGTTGGCGCGCAGGACCTTGGCGATCGCGGCGGCGTCGATCTCGTCCGAGAAGTCGATCGTGCCGATGACCTGGGAGCGCCTGGCCGGGTCGGTGACGAACGGGGTGGCGTGCTTGGACTCCTCCGCCCAGCCGTAGAGGCGGGTCGAGGAGTCCTTCGTGCGGGCCGTGGACCAGGCCAGGCCACCCTGGCCGTTGATCCACTCCAGCTGCTGGTTGAGCAGGAAGAGGGTGGCGAGGGCCGGGGTGTTGTACGTCTGGTTCTTGCGGGAGTTGTCGATCGCCGTCGGCAGCGAGAAGAACTCCGGGACGTGGCGGCCGGACGCGTGAATCCGCTCGGCGCGCTCGATCGCCGCCGGGGAGAACACGCCGATCCACAGGCCGCCGTCGGAGGCGAAGGACTTCTGCGGGGCGAAGTAGTAGACGTCCGTCTCGGCGATGTCGACCGGCAGGCCGCCGGCGCCGGAGGTGGCGTCCACGAGGACCAGCGCGCCCTCGTCCGCGCCGGCCACACGCTTGATCGGGGCCGCGACACCGGTGGAGGTCTCGTTGTGCGTGAACGCGTACACGTCGACGCCCGCCTCGGCCCGCGGCTCCGGGTGCGTGCCGGGGTCGGAGGAGATGACGGTGGGCTCGGCCAGCCAGGGGGCCAGCTTCGAGGCCTTGGCGAACTTCGAGCTGAACTCGCCGAAGGTCAGGTGCTGCGACTTGTTCTCGATCAGGCCGTGCGTCGCGATGTCCCAGAACGCGGTCGAGCCGCCGTTGCCGAGGACGACCTCGTAGCCCTCGGGGAGGGAGAAGAGCTCACTGATGCCCTCGCGGACCTGTCCGACCAGGTTCTTGACGGGGGCCTGGCGGTGGGAGGTGCCGAGGAGGGAGGTGCCGGTCGCGGCCAGCGCGTCCAGCGCTTCCGTCCGCACCTTGGAGGGGCCCGCGCCGAAACGACCGTCGGCGGGCTTGATGTCAGCGGGAATCTGGATCTCAGCCACGAGGGGAGCGTAGCCGTTGGAGGAAACCTGGTCGAAACGTAGTCCGTCGGGTGAGACGCGGCGGTGTTGACCGGACTGGTTTGCTGGAGTCATGACGGATCTTGAGGCCGATCTGCGCAAGGCCGTCCGGGGCGAGGTCGGTTTCGACGTCACCTCCCGGGCCCTGGTCACCATGGACGCGTCCAACTACCGGCGCGTCCCCCTCGGGGTCGTCGCCCCGCGGGACGCCGACGACGTGGCCGCCGTCCTGGAGGTTTGTCGTGGTCATGGCGTCCCCGTCGTCCCGCGCGGTGGCGGTACCTCCATCGCCGGGCAGGCCACCGGTACCGGAGTCGTGCTGGACTTCACCCGGCACATGAACCGGGTCCTGGCGCTGGACCCGGAGGCGCGTACCGCCGTCGTCCAGCCCGGCCTCGTGCTCGACCGGCTCCAGGACGCCGCCGCGCCGCACGGGCTGCGGTTCGGGCCCGACCCCTCCACCCACAGCCGGTGCACGCTCGGCGGGATGATCGGCAACAACTCCTGCGGCTCGCACTCGGTGGCGTGGGGGACCACCGCGGACAGCGTGAGCGAGCTCGACGTCGTCACCGTGCGCGGTGCGCGGCTGCGGCTCGGGCGGGGGTGGGCCGGGGCGCCGGCCGGGTTGCGGGAGCTGGTCGACGGGGAGCTCGCGCGGCTGCGGACCGGCTTCCCCGAGCTGCCCCGGCGGATCTCCGGATACGCCCTGGACGCCCTCCTGCCGGAACACCGGGCCGATGTCGCCCGGTCCTTCTGCGGCAGCGAGGGCACCCTCGGCGTGCTCACCGAGGCCGTCGTCCGGCTGGTGGAGGCGCCACGCGCGCGTACGCTCGCGGTCCTCGGGTACGCGGACGAAGGCGCGGCCGCCGATGCGGCGGCGGGGCTGCTGGTGCACCGCCCCCTGACGGTGGAGGGCATGGCGGCCGACCTGGTGCCCTCGGCGGCCGTGCTGCCCCGGGGCGGCGCCTGGCTGTTCGTGGAGACCGGCGGCTCCTCCGAGAGCGAGGCACGCGCGCGTGCGGAGGAGATCGTGCGCGCGGCCGACGTCCTCGACGCGCTCGTGGTGACCGACCCGGCCGGGCAGCGGGCCCTGTGGCGCATCCGCGAGGACGCCAGCGGTACGGCGACCCGGATGCCGGACGGTTCCGAGGCCTGGCCCGGCTGGGAGGACTGCGCGGTGCCACCGCAGCGGCTCGGCGCCTATCTGCGGGACTTCCGCGGACTGCTCGTCTCCCACGGCCTCAGAGGCACCCCGTACGGACACTTCGGCGACGGCTGCATCCACGTCCGCATCGACTTCGACCTGCTGACGCGGGCGGGGATCACGAGGTTCCGCCGTTTCTCCGAGGAGCTCGCCGACCTCGTGACGGCGCACGGCGGGTCGCTGTCCGGGGAGCACGGGGACGGGCAGGCGCGGGCCGAGCTGCTGCCCCGGATGTACGGCGACGAGATGGTCGCTCTCTTCGAGCGGGCGAAGGCCGTCTGGGACCCGGACGACCTGCTCAACCCCGGGATGCTGGTCCGCCCGGCCCCCCTCGACACCAACCTCCGCTTCTCCGTCCTGCCCCGCGAACCGGTCGAGGTCGCCTTCGGCTACCCGGCCGACGGCGGTGACTTCTCCGCCGCCGTACGGCGCTGCGTCGGGGTCGCGAAATGCCGTACGACATCGGCGACCGGGTCCGCCGTCATGTGCCCGTCCTTCCGGGCCACCGGCGAGGAGGCGCACTCCACGCGCGGGCGTGCCCGGCTGCTGCACGAAATGCTCGCGGGCGAGGCGGGCGGGCCGGTCACCGACGGCTGGCGGTCCGAGGAGGTGCGCGAGGCGCTGGACCTGTGCCTGTCCTGCAAGGGCTGCCGCTCCGACTGCCCGGTCGGGGTCGACATGGCCACCTACAAGGCGGAGTTCCTGCACCACCACTACGCCGGGCGACGGCGCCCGGCCGCCCACCACAGCATGGGCCGGCTGCCGCAGTGGCTGCGCCGGGTTGACCGGCTGCGGTTGGCTCCGCTGGTCAACGCCCTCGCCGCCGTGCGGCCGTTGGCGGCCGTCGCCAAGCGGCTCGGCGGGATCGCGGCCGAGCGGCGGATCCCGAAGCTGGCCACGGAGACGTTCAGCCGGTGGTGGGACCGGCGGAAGGCCGGCGGCACCGGTGACCTGGTCGTCCTGTGGCCGGACACCTTCACCGAGCACCTCTCGCCGTCCGTGGGGCGGGCGGCCGTACGCGTGCTGGAGGCGGCCGGACTGCGGGTGGCGCTGCCGCCCACCGTGCACCTGGAGCAGGCGCCGGTGGGCGACGGCAGGACGGTCGCCCTCGACCCGGTGTCCCTCCTGCGCGGCCGGGGCCGGGTCTGCTGCGGCCTGACGTACGTGTCGACAGGGCAACTCGACCGCGCCCGTACGGTGTTGCGCCGCACCCTCGACCTGATGGCTCCGGTGCTGGAGACCTCGGCCCCGGTCGTCGTCCTGGAACCGAGCTGCGCGGCCGCCCTCCGCACCGACCTGCCGGAACTGCTGCACGACGATCCGCGGGCCGCCCGGCTCGCCTCCCGGGTCCTCACCTTCGCGGAGGCGCTGGAGCAACTCGCCCCCGGCTGGCGGCCACCGGCCCTGAACCGGCCGGTCGCCGGCCAGACCCACTGCCACCAGCACGCCGTCCTCGGCGACGCGCCCGACCGCCGGCTGCGCGAGGCCGCGGGACTCACCGGCGACCTGGCCGGCGGCTGCTGCGGACTGGCGGGCAACTTCGGCTTCGAAAAAGGGCACTTCGAGGTGTCGCGGGCCTGCGCGGAGGAGCAACTGCTGCCGTCGGTACGGCAGGCGCCCGAGGACGCGGTGGTGCTGGCCGACGGATATTCCTGCCGTACGCAACTGGAGCAGCTGGCCGGGGCGCGGGGGCGGCATCTGGCGGAGGTGCTGGCGGAGGAACTTGACCGAAGGCCGTGAGCAGGCGGGGAGCGGGCGGGGAGCAGGCGCAATCCGCCCCGTGACCGGTGGACGACTGCCTGAACGCGCTCGCCCGGGGGCAGGGCCCGAGGAGCGGGACGGCTGGACCGGTTCCCGGGAGCCGTTGCGATACTCCCGCCGTGGAAACGAGCACCCTTCTCCCGAACTGGACCCTGCGTCCCGCGCACCCCGCCGACGTCGAGCCGATAGCCGAGTTGCGGGCCGTGGTGATGCGCCCGGACCTGGAACGGCTGGGGCGGTTCGACGAGCACCGGGTACGGCAGCGCTTCCGGGACTCCTTCGTCCCAGCGCACACGTCGGTCGTCCTGGCCGAGGGCCGATTCGCCGGCTGCGTCGCCCTGCGCCCCGCCGAGCACGAGCACTGGCTGGAGCACTTCTTCCTCGACCCCGCCCTCCAGGGCCGCGGCCTCGGCTCGGCCGTCCTGCGCAGCCTGCTCACCCGGACCGACGCCGACGGCCAACTCGTCCGCCTGAACGTCCTCCAGGGCAGCGCGGCCCGACGCCTGTACGAGCGCCACGGTTTCACCGTGGAGACCGAGGACCCCGTGGACGTCTTCATGGTGCGGGGACCCCGCCGGTAGCCGTTCGGGGCGGCCACCGAGCCGCCCGGGACAGTCGTATAACGGGTTTACGCACATGACCAGGTCCACTACCGTGGACCTGGTAGTGCATCATGATGGACGAACCCCGAGCCGATCCCTGGAAGCCTCGTGACCACCTCCAGCAGCGCCCCGACGTCGTCGCCGACCTCGGCGGCCACTCCACTCCCGGGCGGGCCCCGCCGCTCCAGCTCCCTCGGTCCCGTCGGCCTGGTGCTCGCCGGAGGCGTCTCCGTGCAGTTCGGCGCGGCGCTCGCCGTGACCCTCATGCCACGGGCGGGCGCCCTCGGGGTCGTGACCCTGCGGCTGCTGGCGGCCGCGCTCGTCCTTCTCGTCCTCTGCCGGCCCCGGCTGCGCGGGCACTCCCGCACCGACTGGGGCACGGTCGTCGTCTTCGGCCTCACCCTGGCCGCGATGAACGGCCTCTTCTACCAGGCCGTCGACCGCATCTCCCTCGGTGCCGCCGTGACCCTGGAGTTCCTCGGTCCCCTCGCCCTGTCGGTGCTCGCCTCCCGCCGCGCGGTCAACACCGTCTGGGCCGCGCTCGCGCTCGCCGGTGTCTTCCTCCTCGGCGGCGGCGACTTCGGCGACCTGGACCCGGCCGGTGTCGCCTTCGCGCTGGGCGCGGGAGCCATGTGGGCGGCGTACATCGTCTTCAGCGCCCGCACCGGCCGCCGCTTCCCGCAGGCCGACGGCCTCGCCCTGGCGATGGCGGTCGGCGCCCTGGCCTTCCTGCCGCTGGGCATCGCGGAGTCGGGCACGAAACTCCTCGACCCGGTGACCGTGGGCCTCGGCGCGGCGGTGGCCCTGATGTCCTCCGTCCTGCCCTACACCCTCGAACTCCTCGCCCTGCGCACCCTGCCCGCCTCCACCTTCGCGATCCTCATGAGCCTGGAGCCGGCCCTGGCCGCCCTCGCGGGCTTCCTGATCCTCGACCAGGCCCTGTCCGCGCTCCAGGCGCTCGCCGTCGCACTCGTGATCGCGGCGAGCATGGGAGCGGTCCGTACGCAGGTGGGGCGGGGCGACCCAGGGACTCCCTAGGAATCGCCCTGGACGCGGGGCGGGACGTACGCGCGGCTGTACGACGCGGACGGAAGGGATGCCGAGCTGTACGACCGCTCCGGCTGACCCGGAACCCGATCAGTCCGCGGCCTTCTCCCACACGGAGACATGCTGACGGCTGTCGTGGGTGAACGGCTTCCGTCCCCAGTCCTCCCACCGCTCCCGCAGCCGCATGCCCGCCAGCCGGGCCATCAGGTCGAGCTCGGCGGGCCAGACATACCGGAACGGGATGGACCAGAAGGAGCCCTGCCCGTCCTTTGTGACCTTGACGTGGTGGGAGGACATGGCCTGGGTGGCGAGGTCGTAGGTGTCGAAGCCGAGGCGGTGGTCGCCGACGTGGAAGGGGACGGTGTTCTGTCCGGGCGGCAGTTTCCGCAGGTCGGGAACCATGACCTCGACGACGAAGGTCCCGCCGGGCTTTAGGTGCCGGGCGACATTGCGGAAGCAGTCCACCTGGGCGTCCTGGGTGGTCAGATTCATGATCGTGTTGAAGACGAGGTAGGCGAGGGTGAAGTCGCCGGGCGCGCGGGCCGTGGCGAAGTCCCCGATGGTCACACCGACCGCGTCCCCGCCGGGCTTGTCCCGCAGCCGGTTCGCCATCGCCCGGGACAACTCGATCCCGTGCACGTCGACACCTCGCGCCGCCAACGGCAGGGCGATCCGCCCGGTACCGATGCCGAGTTCAAGTGCCCGGCCTTCACCGGCGAGCTCTGCGAGCAGCGCAACCGCGGGCTCCACGGCGTCCGGGGCGAACATGTCCGCGGTCGAGTCGTCGTAGGTCGCGGCGATGGGTTCGGAGAAGTAGCCGTCGTTGTCGGTCACCGGAGGACGGTACTGCGGGGGTGGGGGTGGGGGCGCGCGAATTTCAGCGGGGTGTCTTGAGGGCGGATATGAAGGTGGCGAAAGCGGTGCGGGGGAAGATGAGGGTGGCGTAGGTGCGGTGCTTGGAGTCGCGTACGGCGATGTGACTGTTGCGGTGGGCTATCTCCACGCAGGCGTTGCCGTCGCCGCTGCCGGAGTAGGAGGACTTCCTCCAGTCGCCGAGTATGGTCATCGGGTGCCTCACAGTTCTTTGGCCAGGCTGTGGATGAGGTCACGCGACCGCACGGGGTCGAGCGACATGCCTTCAACTCTATGGAAGAGCGCTCGAAAGACGCCGAGCTGTGCCTCGGAGTCGATGAGAAGCGTGCCGTGAGGACCGTCGCGCACCACGGTGTCCAGCTTCGGGACCGCACCGCCGACGTACACCATGGCGGCGGTGACGTCGGCAAAGTCGTCCAACTCGAAGGGGATGACCCGGACGGTGACGTGCTCGGACTCGGAGAGTTCCAGGATGTGGGCCAGCTGCGCCCGTGAGGCGGCCCGGCCACCGACCCTGATGCGCAGTGCCGCCTCGTGGATCACGGCCTCGTACGGGATCGGCTGCGGAGAATCGAGGACAGCCCGTCGCTGCATCCGATGCCTGACGCGCAACTCCAGGTCCTGAAGGGGGAGTTCCGGGATGCGGCGGGAGAAGATCGCCCGCGCGTAGTCCTCCGTCTGGAGAAGGCCCGGTACATGCAGGAAGTCCACGTCCCAGCGGAACGAGGCGTGATGCTCCAGTTCGGACAGGTCCAGGAACGACGTGGGCAGCAGCCCCTGGTACTCCTCCCACCAGCCGCGTGTGCGATCGGTGGCCATCACGACCAGGGCGTCGATGAACTCGGCGTCCGTGCAGGGGTAGTGAGCCGCGAGGCTGCGCAGCCGCTGCTCGCTCACGCCCGTGAGGCCCGTCTCGATGTGAGTGATCTGGACTCGCCCCGTCCCGATCAGCGCCGCCGCCTCGGCGGCCGACAGCCCTGCCGCGTCTCGGAGTCTGCGGAGTTCGGTGGCCAAGCGCATCTGGCGTGCCGTGGGCTCGCGCCTCAGGACCATCAACTGCTCCTCGGTTCAACACGCCTGGTGGGGCGACTCGTTCGAGGGGCAGGTTACGTGACCGGCTTGCCCCGGATGACATGATAGCCCTACTGTCAGTGACGCAACGCACACTCTGCGGAAGCGCACCGCCCCGTCCTGCCATGACGGCCGCGGCACTGCCACCGCCCGTCGAACCTCCCTCACCCGAACGGAGTCACCCGCATGCCCGAAGCCGAGCCCGAACCCTGGGAGTACGTCCTCCACGTCCCCAACGATCCCCGAGCCGTCACCGTGAGCCGCCGCACCCTCCGCCTGATCCTGACGATGCACGGCCTGATCCGCGTCGTGGACGTGGCGGAGCTCCTCGCAACGGAGCTGGTCTCCAACGCCGTACGCCACACAAAGGGCCCGGCCGCCCTCAGGATCCGCTGGTCGGCGGGGGTGCTGCGGATCGGCGCATGGGACGCGAGCCCGAACCCCCTGAACCTCCGGGGGAGTTGGAAGTAATGACCGACGCGGAGGAGGGCCGTGGCCTGGCGATGGTCCGAGCCTGCGCCGATCTGTGGGGCTGGCACCCGCTGGCCGGACACGGCAACCGGGGCAAGCTCGTGTGGTGTGAGTTGGCCGCGGTGTAGGGCGACGGCCGCCACGGCGAGACCGTCCGAGCCCTATGCCGTGAGCAGCACCGACGCGGTCGCCGCCTCCCGCCGCTTCCGCGGCCCCGTCCCGTCCCGGCGCACAGCGAAGACGTGCACCCGCAGCGCCACGAAGCGCCCCACGCCCGCGAGGCCCGACACGCCGAGTAGACGGCCTGTTCCGTCGGCAGGCCGGGGGACGACCGCACCAGGTGCAGGACGAGCACGGCGATGCTGGTCACCGCGTACGCCGCGGTGGCCGAGCCCGCCGACTGCCAGTGCTCGCGCCATCCGGCACCGCGCCCTTCGCTGAAGGTGGAGCGGGAATTAATGCAAGCATGCTTGCTTGTTTTGAGCCCCGCTGCCATCCTCGCCCCATGGCCGACCCCACCCCCGTCATCGACGATCTGTGCGCGGAGAGCGAGGAACTCGACCTGCTCGTGGCCGGGTTGAGCGCCGAGCAGTGGGCGCTCGCGACCCCCGCCGCCGGCTGGACCGTCGCCCACCAGATCGCCCACCTCGCCTGGACCGACCACTCCTCCCTGCTGGCCGTCACCGACCCGAAGGCCTTCTCCCGCGAGGTCGAGAAGGCGCTGGCCGCACCCGGGGACTTCGTGGACGAGGGCGCCGAGGAGGGCGCCCGCAAGCCTCCGGCGCGACTGCTCGCCTACTGGCGGGCCGGACGCGAGGACCTCGCGGAGGCCCTGCGCGCGGCACCCGAGGGCGCCCGTTTCCCCTGGTACGGCCCGCCCATGTCCACCGCCTCCATGGCCACCGCCCGCCTCATGGAGACCTGGGCCCACGGCCTGGACGTGGCGGACGCCCTGGGCGTGACCCGCACCCCCACCGACCGGATCCGGCACATCGTCCGCCTCGGCGTCCGCACCCGCGACTTCGCCTTCGGAGTCCACGGACTGACCCCGCCGTTCGAGGAGTTCCGCATCGAACTCACCGTACCTTCCGGCGAGTTGTGGACCTTCGGCCCCGAGAACGCCACCGACCGCGTCACCGGTCCCGCCCTCGACCTCTGCCTCCTGGTCACCCAGCGGGCCCACCGCGCCGACCTCGCCCTGCGCGCGGAGGGCGAGGACGCCGACCGGTGGCTCGACATCGCCCAGGCCTTCGCAGGTCCGCCGGGCAAGGGCCGCCCGCCGAAGGGGACCGCCGGATGACCCTGCGCATAGGCAACGCCTCCGGCTTCTACGGCGACCGCTTCGACGCGATGCGCGAGATGCTCACCGGCGGCGAACTCGACGTCCTCACCGGCGACTACCTCGCCGAGCTGACCATGCTCATCCTGGGCCGGGACCGGCTGAAGGACCCCGGGGCCGGATACGCCCGCACCTTCCTGCGCCAGCTCGAGGAGTGCCTCGGCCTCGCGCACGAACGGGGCGTGCGGATCGTCGCCAACGCGGGCGGCCTCAACCCATCCGGACTCGCGGACCGCATAAGGGAGTTGGCCGAACGCCTGGGCCTGCCGGTCCGGGTCGCCCATGTCGAGGGCGACGACCTCACCCCGGGACACCCGGGCGCGCTCGCCGCCCACGCCTACCTCGGCGGCTTCGGCATCGCGGCCTGTCTGCGGGAGGGCGCCGACGTCGTGGTCACGGGGCGGGTGACGGACGCGGCCCTGGTCACCGGGCCCGCCGCCGCCCACTTCGGCTGGTCGCCGACGGACCACGACCGGCTCGCCGGGGCCGTCGTCGCCGGCCACGTCCTGGAGTGCGGGACCCAGGCGACCGGCGGCAACTACGCCTTCTTCAGCGAGGGCCGGCACGATCTGAGAAGGCCCGGCTTCCCCCTCGCCGAACTCCACGAGGACGGCACCGCCGTCATCACCAAGCACCCCGGCACCGGCGGCTTCGTGGACGTCGGCACGGTGACGGCCCAGCTGCTCTACGAGACCCAGGGCGCCCGGTACGCGGGCCCCGACGTCACCGCCCGCCTCGACACGGTCCGGCTCACCCAGGACGGCCCCGACCGCGTCCGGATCTCCGGCGTGCACGGCGAGGCCCCGCCGCCCACCCTCAAGGTCGGTCTCAACCGCCTCGGCGGCTTCCGCAACGAGGTCACCTTCGTGTTGACCGGCCTGGACATCGAGGCCAAGGCCGCGCTGGTGCGGGAGCAGATGAGCCCCGCCCTCGCCAAGGCCGCCCACGTCGACTGGGACCTGGTCCGCACCGACCGCCCCGACGCCGGGACGGAGGAGACCGCCAGCGCCCTGCTGCGTCTGGTCGTCCGGGACACGAACCAGGAGATCGTCGGACGCGCGCTCAGCGGGGCCGCCGTAGAACTGGCCCTGGCCAGCTACCCCGGGTTCCACGTGCTGGCACCACCCGGCAAGGGCTCGCCCTATGGGGTCTTCGAGGATGTGTACGTCCCCCATGGAGCCGTCAACCATGTGGCCGTCCTCCACGACGGCCGACGAGTCCCCGTGGCCCCGGCCCAGGAGACCGCCGTACTCGACCATCCACCGACACCACCCCTGCCCGAACCGCTGCCGGAAGGCCCCACCCGCCGGGCCCCCCTCGGCCTGATCGCCGGTGCCCGCAGCGGCGACAAGGGCGGCAACGCCAACATCGGGGTCTGGGCCCGGACGGACGAGGCCTGGCGATGGCTCGCCCACACCCTCACCGTGGACCGACTCCGCGAACTCCTTCCGGAGACACGGGAGTTGAACGTCGTCCGGCACGACCTTCCCCACCTCCGCGCCCTGAACTTCGTCGTCGAGGGCATCCTCGGCGAGGGCGTCGCCGCGCAGCACCGCTTCGATCCGCAGGCCAAGGCCCTCGGCGAATGGCTGCGCTCCCGCCACCTGGACATCCCGGAGTCTCTGCTGTGACGATCCTGCAGACCACCCTCGACACGACCGGACCCGACTACCGGACGAACCGCGAGGCCATGCTCGCGAAGCTGGACCAGCTGACCGCCGAACACGCCAAGGCGCTCGCGGGCGGAGGCGAGAAGTACGTCCAACGGCACCGCAAGCGCGGCAAGCTGCTCGCCCGGGAGCGCATCGAGCTGCTCCTCGACCCCGACACGCCCTTCCTGGAACTGTCCCCCCTGGCCGCCTGGGGCAGCGACTACACGGTCGGCGCCTCACTCGTCACCGGCATCGGGGTCGTCGAGGGCGTGGAGTGCCTGATCACCGCCAACGACCCGACCGTGCGCGGCGGCGCCAGCAATCCGTGGTCGCTGAAGAAGGCCCTGCGCGCCAACGACATCGCCCTCGCCAACCGGCTGCCCTGCATCAGCCTGGTGGAGTCCGGCGGTGCCGACCTGCCGTCCCAGAAGGAGATCTTCATCCCGGGCGGCGCCGTCTTCCGCGATCTGACCCGGCTTTCGGCGGCCGGAATCCCGAGCGTCGCCGTCGTCTTCGGCAACTCCACCGCGGGCGGCGCCTACGTCCCCGGCATGTCCGACCACGTGATCATGGTCAAGGAGCGGGCCAAGGTGTTCCTCGGCGGCCCGCCCCTGGTCAAGATGGCCACTGGCGAGGAGAGCGACGACGAGTCCCTCGGCGGCGCCGAGATGCACGCGCGCGTGTCGGGCCTCGCGGACTACTTCGCGGTCGACGAACAGGACGCCCTGCGTCAGGCACGCCGGGTCGTGGCCCGCCTCAACCACCGCAAGGCGTACGGCGATCCCGGCACCGCCGAGCCACCCAAGTACGACGCGGAGGAGCTCCTGGGCATCGTCCCCGGCGATCTCAAGGTTCCCTTCGACCCGCGCGAGGTGATCGCCCGGATCGTCGACGCCTCCGACTTCGACGAGTTCAAGCCCCTCTACGGGACGAGCCTGGCGACCGGCTGGGCCGAGCTGCACGGCTACCCGGTGGGCGTGCTGGCGAACGCCCAGGGTGTTCTGTTCTCCGAGGAGTCCCAGAAGGCGGCCCAGTTCATCCAGCTGGCCAACCAGCGCGACATCCCGCTGCTCTTCCTGCACAACACCACCGGCTACATGGTCGGCAGGGAGTATGAACAGGGCGGCATCATCAAGCACGGCGCGATGATGATCAACGCGGTGAGCAACTCGAAGGTCCCGCACCTCTCCGTCCTCATGGGCGCCTCCTACGGGGCCGGCCACTACGGCATGTGCGGCCGCGCCTACGACCCCCGTTTCCTCTTCGCCTGGCCCAGCGCCAAGTCGGCCGTGATGGGCCCCCAGCAGCTCGCCGGCGTGCTCTCCATCGTCGCCCGCCAGTCGGCGGCCGCGAAGGGACTGCCGTACGACGAAGAGGGCGACGCCGCCCTGCGGGCCATGGTGGAGCAGCAGATCGAGTCCGAGTCGCTGCCCGTGTTCCTGTCCGGGCGGCTCTACGACGACGGCGTCATCGACCCCCGCGACACCCGGACCGTACTGGGAATGTGCCTGTCCGCGATCCACACCGCGCCCTACGAGGGCGCACGCGGCGGCTTCGGCGTCTTCCGGATGTGAGGAACCCTTCAGTGATCACTTCTGTGCTCGTCGCCAACCGGGGCGAGATCGCCTGCCGGATCTTCCGCACCTGTGCCGAGTCGGGAATCCGAACCGTCGCGGTGCACTCGGACCCGGACGCGAACGCCCTCCACACGCGCGTGGCGGACGCGGTCGTACGACTCCCGGGAGCGGCCCCCGCCGACACCTATCTGCGCGCCGACCTGATCGTGAAGGCGGCGATCGCCTCCGGCGCCGACGCCGTGCACCCCGGGTACGGCTTCCTCTCCGAGAACGCCGACTTCGCGCAGGCGGTTCTGGACGCGGGCCTGGTCTGGATAGGACCGCCGCCGTCCGCGATCGAGGCGATGGCGTCCAAGACACGTGCGAAGGAACTGATGGGGCTGGCGCTCCTCAGGGACGTGACACCGGCCGATCTGCCGGTGCTGGTGAAAGCGGCCGCGGGCGGCGGAGGCCGCGGAATGCGCGTCGTCCGCCGTATCGAGGACCTGACCGCCGCCCTGGAGAGCGCACGCGCCGAGGCCGCGAGCGCCTTCGGCGACGGCGAGGTCTTCGTCGAGCCGTACGTCGAGGACGGCCGCCACGTCGAGGTCCAGATCCTCGCCGACACCCACGGCACGGTGTGGGCCCTGGGCACCCGCGACTGCTCCCTCCAGCGCCGCCACCAGAAGGTGATCGAGGAGGCCCCGGCCCCCGGACTCCCGGAGGACCTCAGGGAGGAACTGCACGAGCTGGCGGTACGAGCCGCTCGCGCGGTGGACTACGTGGGCGCGGGCACGGTCGAGTTCCTGGTCTCCGGCACCAAGGCCCACTTCCTGGAGATGAACACCCGTCTCCAGGTCGAACACCCGGTGACGGAGGCGGTGTTCGGCATCGACCTGGTGGCGGAACAGATCCGCGTCGCCGAAGGGGTCCAGCTGCCCGACGAGCCGCCACGCGCGCGTGGCCACGCCGTCGAAGCGCGCCTCTACGCCGAGGACCCTTCGCGGGACTGGACTCCCCGGACCGGCACCCTGCACCACCTGTCGGTCCCCCCGTCCGTCCGCCTGGACACGGGCTACGAGAACGGCGACGACATCGGCGTCCACTACGACCCGATGCTCGCGAAGGTCGTCGCGTACGCCCCCACACGCGCGGAGGCGGTCCGCACACTGGCGGGCGCCCTGGAAAGGGCGACGATCCACGGCCCGACCACGAACAGGGACCTGCTGGTGAACTCCCTGCGCCACAAGGAGTTCGCGACGGCCCGCATGGACACGGGCTTCTACGACCGTCACCTGCCCGAACTCACCGAGCCGCACTCCGACCCGTACGCCCCCCTGGCCGCGGCCCTTGCGGACGCGGTCGGCCGCTCCCGCTTCGGCGGCTGGCGCAACCTGCCCTCGGCCCCGCAGACGAAGCGGTACGCGATGGCGGGGGAGGAGCACGAGGTCCACTACCGCCACACGAGGCAGGGCCTGGAGGCGGACGGGGCCCGGGTGGTCCACGCGGACGCGGCTCTCGTCGTCCTGGAGGTGGACGGCATACAGAGGAAGTTCGAGGTGTCCAGGTACGACGATCAGGTGTATGTGAACGGCACGACCCTGAAGGTCCTACCCCGCTTCCCCGACCCGACGGCCCAGCACGCACCGGGTTCCCTCCTGGCTCCGATGCCGGGAACGGTCGTCCGCGTGGCCGACGGACTGGCCGTAGGGACCGCCGTACAGGCGGGAGAGCCCCTCCTGTGGCTGGAGGCGATGAAGATGGAACACAAGATCACGGCGCCCCACGCAGGAACGCTGAGTGAGCTTCACGCACTGACCGGCCAGCAGGTGACGGTCGGTGAACTGCTGGCAGTAGTCGAACCCACCTAGGGGAATTGCGCGACCAGCCCCACCAAGGAGCCACATGCCCACGACCGAAACCGATGAGCACAAGTCCCTACGTGAAGCGGTAGCCGCCCTGGGCAAACGCCACGGCCGCGACTTCAACCGAGAAGAACTCTGGTCCGAAGCCGCCAAACTCGGCTACCTGGGAGTCAACCTTCCCGAGGAATACGGAGGCGGTGGCGGCGGCATCGCCGAACTCTCCATCGTCCTGGAAGAGTTGGGCGCAGCCGGTTGCCCCCTCCTCATGATGGTCGTCTCCCCGGCCATCTGCGGCACGGTGATCGCCCGTTTCGGCACGGAAGCCCAGAAACAGGAGTGGCTCCCCGCCCTCGCCGACGGCACCCGCACCATGGCCTTCGGCATCACCGAGCCGGACGCCGGTTCCAACTCCCACCGCATCACCACCACGGCCCACCGCGACGGAGCCGACTGGCTGCTCACCGGCCGCAAGGTCTTCATCTCCGGCGTGGACATAGCCGACGCCACCCTCATCGTCGGCCGCACCGAAGACTCCCGCACCGGCCGCCTCAAGCCCTGCCTCTTCATCGTCCCCCGAGACGCCGAAGGCTTCACGCGCCGCCGGATCGACATGGAACTCCAGGCGGCGGAAAAGCAGTTCGAGCTCACCCTCGACGACGTACGCCTCCCCGCCGAGGCCCTCGTGGGAGACGAGGACGCGGGCCTTCTCCAGCTCTTCGCCGGCCTCAACCCCGAACGCATCATGACGGCCGCCTTCGCGATCGGCATGGGCCGCTACGCCCTCGCGCAGGCGATCACCTACGCCCGGGACCGCACGGTCTGGAACACCCCCATCGGCGCCCACCAGGCCATCGCCCACCCCCTCGCCCAGGCACACATCGACCTCGAACTCGCCCGCCTGATGATGCAGAAGGCCGCACACCTCTACGACGAGGGCGACGACGTGGCCGCGGGAGAGGCCGCCAACATGGCGAAGTACGCCGCGGGGGAGGCCTGTGTGAAGGCGGTGGACCAGGCGGTCCACACCCTCGGTGGCAACGGCCTCACCCGTGAGTTCGGGCTCGCCTCGTTGATAACGGCCGCGCGCGTGGCTCGTATCGCACCGGTGAGCAGGGAGATGATTCTCAACTACGTCTCCCACCAGACCCTGGGCCTGCCCAAGTCGTACTAGGCGCTCTTGGAGGAACCGTGTTCCGCAGCGAGTACGCAGACGTCACGCCGGTAGAACTCCCCATCCACGAGGCGGTGTTGGCGCGAGCCGCCGAGTTCGGTGAGGCGCCCGCCCTGATCGACGGGACCGACGGCGCCACCCTCACCTACGGACAGCTAGACCGGTTCCACCGCCGGGTCGCCGCGGGCCTCGCGGAGGCGGGCGTCGCCAAGGGGGACGTGCTGGCACTGCACAGCCCCAACACGATCGCCTTCCCGGCCGCGTTCTACGCCGCCACGCGCGCGGGTGCCTCCGTCACGACCGTGCACCCGCTCTCCACGCCCGAGGAGTTCGCCAAGCAGCTCAGAGACTCCGCGGCCCGCTGGATCGTCACCGTCTCCCCACTCCTGGAAACGGCACGGCGGGCCGCCGAACTCGCGGGCGGGGTACGGGAGATCTTCGTCTGCGACAGCGCGCCCGGTCACCGTTCCCTGATCGACATGCTGTCCTCGACGGCCCCCGAGCCGGACCTCGCCATCGACCCGGTGACGGACGTCGCGGCACTGCCGTACTCCTCGGGCACCACCGGCACCCCCAAGGGCGTGATGCTCACCCACCGGCAGATCGCCACCAACCTCGCCCAGCTCGAACCGCTGATGGCGGCGGGCCCCGAGGACCGCATCCTCGCGGTCCTGCCCTTCTTCCACATCTACGGCCTCACGGCCCTCATGAACGCACCCCTGCGCCTCGGCGCCTCCGTCGTCGTCCTGCCCCGCTTCGACCTGGAGACCTTCCTCGCGGCGATCCAGAACCACCGCATCACCGGCCTGTACGTGGCCCCGCCGATCGTCCTCGCCCTCGCCAAGCACCCGCTGGTCGAGCACTACGACCTGTCGTCCCTGCGCTACATCGTCAGCGCCGCCGCCCCCCTGGACGCCCGCCTCGCCGCCGCCTGTTCGGCCCGGCTCGGCCTCCCGCCCGTCGGCCAGGCCTACGGCATGACCGAACTCTCGCCCGGCACCCACGTCGTCCCCCTGTCCGCGATGCGCGAGGCACCCCCGGGGACGGTGGGCAAGCTCATCGCCGGCACCGAGATGCGGATCGTCTCCCTCGACGACCCCGACAAGGACCTCGACGTCGGCGAGCCCGGCGAGATCCTGATCCGCGGCCCGCAGATCATGAAGGGTTACCTCGGCCGCCCCGACGACACCGCCGCGATGATCGACCCCGACGGCTGGCTGCACACCGGCGACGTCGGCCATGTCGACGCCGACGGCTGGCTGTTCGTCGTCGACCGGGTCAAGGAGCTGATCAAGTACAAGGGCTTCCAGGTGGCCCCCGCCGAACTGGAAGCCCTCCTGCTCACCCACCCCGGCATCGCCGACGCGGCCGTCATCGGCGTCTACAACGACGACGGCAACGAGGTCCCGCACGCCTTCGTCGTCCGCCAGCCGACCGCCACCGAACTCTCCGAGGGCGAGGTCATGATGTACGTCGCCGAGCGCGTCGCCCCCTACAAACGCGTCCGCCAGGTCACCTTCATCGACGCGGTGCCCCGGGCCGCCTCCGGCAAGATCCTCCGACGACAGCTCAGGGAACGCGCATGACACTGATCGGCCGCACACGCGCGCGTGGCATCGAAACCCTCACCCTCGACTCCTCGCACAACCGCAACGCCCTGTCCGCGGCGCTGGTGGGGGAACTGGCCTCCAGCCTGGCGGACTGCGCCAAGGACGACGCCGTGCGCGCGATCGTCCTCACTCACACCGGCAACACCTTCTCCGCGGGCGCCGATCTGAAGGACCCCCCGGACCCCGACGCCCTGGTCGGGCTCCTGCGGCAGATCGTGGAACTCGGCAAGCCGGTCGTCGCACGCGTCACCGGCCACGTCCGCGCGGGCGGCCTCGGCCTCCTCGCCGCCTGCGACATCGCCGCCGCGTCCACGCAGTCGACGTTCGCCTTCACCGAAGTACGGATCGGGCTCGCCCCGGCGGTCATCTCGCTGACACTGCTGCCCCGCGCCGACCCCCGCGCCCTCGCCCGTCACTACCTCACCGGCGAGCGCTTCGACGCCGCCGAGGC
Source organism: Streptomyces canus (assembly GCF_030816965.1). Lineage (NCBI taxonomy): Bacteria > Bacillati > Actinomycetota > Actinomycetes > Kitasatosporales > Streptomycetaceae > Streptomyces > Streptomyces canus. The sequence continues at coordinate 4,496,807 of NZ_JAUSYQ010000002.1, read as the reverse complement.
CGCCCGCATCGGCCTGGTGACGACGGCGGGCGACGACGTGGACGCCGTACTCGAACCGATCCTGGACGGTCTGCGCCGGGCCGCCCCCGAGGCCCTGGCCGAGACGAAACGGCTGCTCACGGCTAAGGTGCTGGAGACCTTCGACCGGGACGCGGCCGACCTGACCGCGCTCTCGGCACGGCTGTTCGCCTCATCGCACGCGCGCGAGGGCATGACGGCCTTCCTGGAACGACGGGATCCCTCATGGCTGGTGTGACCACGATCGGCGACCGCGCCGAACGCGTGCCCAAGCAGGACCGCAGCCGGGCCACCCGGCAGCGCCTCCTCGAAGCCGCCGTGGCCTGCCTCGCCGAACACGGCTGGGCCGGCTCCACGGTCACCGTCGTCGCCGAACGCGCCGGCGTCTCCCGAGGCGCCGCCCAGCACCACTTCCCCACAAGGGAGGACCTCTTCACGGCGGCGGTCGAATACGTGGCGGAGGAGCGCTCCACGGCCCTGCGCGCCCTGTTCCCGCAGGGCGCGGCACAAGACCGCCGCGCGGTGATCTCAGCCCTCGTGGACCTCTACACCGGCCCGCTGTTCCGCGCCGCCCTCCACCTCTGGGTCGCCGCCTCCAACGAGGAACAACTGCGCCCCCAGGTCACCGAACTGGAGGCGCGCGTAGGACGGGAGACCCATCGGATCGCCGTGGACCTGCTCGGCGCGGACGAGTCACGCCCAGGAGTCCGGGAAACGGTCCAGGGCCTCCTGGACATGGCAAGAGGCCTGGGCCTGGCCAACCTCCTCACCGACGACGCGGCCAGACGCGACCGTGTGGTGACGCAGTGGGCCGTACTGCTGAACGAGGCGCTGGCCTAGTCGGCGATGCCTCCGTACCCCTCGATGTCCCGGGGATCCCGCGCCGAGGGCCCCACATACCGCGCCGAAGGCCGCACCAGCCGCCCCGTCCGCTTCTGCTCGAGAATGTGCGCCGACCACCCCGCCGTACGCGCACACGTGAACATCGACGTGAACATGTGCGCCGGCACCTCCGCGAAGTCGAGCACGATGGCCGCCCAGAACTCCACGTTCGTGGCCAGCACCCGGTCCGGCCGCCGCGCATGCAACTCCGCCAGTGCCGCCTTCTCCAGCGCCTCCGCGATCTCGAACCGCGGCGCCCCCAGCTCCCGCGCGGTACGACGCAACACGCGCGCGCGGGGATCCTCGGCCCGGTACACCCGGTGCCCGAACCCCATCAGCCGCTCACCCCGGTCCAGCGCCTGCTTCACGTACGCCTCGGCGTCCCCGGTGCGCTCGATCTCCTCGATCATCCCGAGCACCCGGGAGGGCGCCCCGCCGTGCAGCGGCCCCGACATGGCACCCACGGCCCCGGAGAGCGCGGCGGCGACATCGGCCCCCGTGGAGGCGATCACCCGCGCGGTGAACGTGGACGCGTTCATCCCGTGCTCCGCGGCCGACGTCCAGTAGGCGTCCACGGCGGCCACATGCTTGGGATCCGGCTCCCCCCGCCAGCGGATCATGAACCGCTCGACGACGGACTGCGCCTTGTCGATCTCCCGCTGCGGCACCATCGGCAGCCCCTGCCCGCGCGCGGACTGGGCGACGTACGAGAGGGCCATCACGGCGGCCCGGGCCAGGTCGGCACGCGCCTGCCCGGCATCGATGTCGAGCAGCGGCCTGAGCCCCCACACCGGGGCGAGCATGGCGAGCGCCGACTGGACGTCCACGCGGATGTCCCCGGAGTGCACCGGGATCGGGAACGGCTCGGCGGGCGGCAGACCGGGGTTGAAGGCGCCGTCGACCAGCAGCCCCCACACGTTGCCGAACGAGACATGGCCGACCAGATCCTCGATGTCGACGCCCCGGTACCGCAGCGCGCCGCCCTCCTTGTCCGGTTCGGCGATCTCCGTCTCGAACGCGATGACTCCTTCGAGGCCAGGGACAAAACCGGGGTCGAAGTCGGACATCAGGCGGCTCCTCATGATGTGTACGACGGATGACGCCACGATATCCCCGAGTGCCACCCTTGGGGAGTCTCTGCGGCACTCAGTGCCACCATCGGTGGGCGAGCCATCCGTACGGCAAGATGACCGCGTGACCGACGCAGCAGACGCCGCCGCCCCGGACCCCGCCTCCATGCGCCAGCAGTACCGCGCGGAGGGTCTCGCCGAGACCGACCTGGCCGCCACCCCCGTCGAACAGTTCGCGCGCTGGTTCAAGCAGGCGGCCACCGAGGCGCACCTCTTCGAGCCGAACGCCATGGTCGTCTCCACCGCCGACGCCGAGGGCCGCCCCAGCTCCCGCACCGTGCTCCTCAAGCAGTTCGACGAACGGGGCTTCGTCTTCTACACGAACTACGACTCCCGCAAGGCGAGGGACCTCGCACAGAACCCGTACGTCTGCCTGCTCTTCCCCTGGCACCCCATGGGCCGCCAGGTCATCGTCACCGGCCTCGCCCGCCGCACCGGCCGCGACGAGACCGCCGCCTACTTCCGCACCCGCCCCCACGGCTCCCAGCTCGGTGCCTGGGCCAGCGCCCAGTCCTCGGTGATCGACACGCGCGAGCAGGTCGACACCGCCTACGCCGAACTGGCCGCCCGCTACCCCGAGGGCGAACAGGTCCCGGTCCCCCCGAACTGGGGCGGCTTCCGAGTGGCGCCGGACAGGATCGAGTTCTGGCAGGGCCGCGAGAACCGCCTGCACGACCGGCTGCGCTACGTGGCGCAGGCGGACGGAAGCTGGCGGGTGGAGCGGCTGAGCCCCTGAAAAAGCGGCTCAACGCAGCCCTACGCCCGACCCACCACGCCGCCCAGATCCAGCGCCGCAGCGATCCGTACCGCCACGTCCTCCGCGTACACCGCGTCGCCCCGCTCGAACTGTCCCCTCCCGGACCCCCGCAGGAACGTCACGACGCCCAGCGTCCGCCCCCGGCTCCGCAGCACCGCGCACAACGCGTGCACCACATCCGGAGGCCACTGCCGGGTCAGGGCCCACTCACGGGCCTGTTCACCCGACACCGACCCCACACTCGCGCGCACCGAACCGATCCGGTCCACGCACTGCAACGCCGGATGCCCCTCCCCGTACCGCACGGGCAACCCGGCCTTGCCCGACGCCTGCAGACTCGGCCCGGGTGCCCCGGAGGGCGTCGCGGCGACCCGTACGAGACGGACCGGGCCCGTCTCCTCGCCGTCGGCCACCGCGTCCCCGGCCACCCGGTCGATCAGCGCGTGGTCGGCGAACCCGGCAAGGGCGAAGTCCAGATGCACGACGGCAGCCTCGACCGGATCCTCGCACTCCGCGGCCGCCCGGGCCGCCCGGTGCAGCTGATTCGTCCGGAACCGCAACAGCGAGGCCTCCTGCTCGCTCTGCTTGGCCTCGGTGACGTCCTGGAACAGCCAGCCGACACCCAACGGCACCGGCTCCTCCGCGAGCGGCGAGGCCAGCCGTACGAACCCGCAGCGCCAGCAGCGCCGCTTCTCGCCGTCCGGTGTCCGCACCCCCACCCAGATCTCGGCCGGCGCCGGTGGCGCGCCCTCGGCCAGCACATGGGCGAGGGCGCTCTCCAGCTCCTCCACGCCCTGCGCGAGGAGCTCTCCGAGGGGCCGCCCCAGCACGGACGTACGCCCGATGCCCAGCGACCGGGCCGCGTGCGCGTTGACCACGGCGGGCCGCAGATCGGCGTCGACGAGCACGACACCCCACGAGGCGTCCTCGAACAGCGCCTCACTCAGCGCGATCGACCGCTCCAGGTCGATCTGCGTGTGCACCTCGCTGAAGGCGCAGTACACCCCGGCCGGCCTCCCGTCGGGCCCGCGTACGGCCGCGGACTGGGTGCGTACGAGCACCCGGCCGCCGTCCTTGGTCAGCAGCGCGAACTCGTGCACCTGCCGCCCGGGCGCCTGCATGGCGGACATCAGCCGCCCCTCGACCTCCTCGGCGTCCGCCCGCCGTACCGCCCACCCGGCGAACCCGTGCCGCCCCACGGCCTCGGCCGCGGTCCAGCCCAGGATCCGCTCGGCCTCACGATTCCAATGGGTGACCACACCGTCCGCGTCGAAGGCACACAGTGCCGCGTCCATGCCGTCCAGCAACGCGGCGAGCAGATCGGAACCGCCCGAGCCCTCCGGCCCGGGCCCGTCCGGCCCCAGCTCGTCGGTGGTCCCACTACGCCGGGAAGCACTCACCTGGACCCCCTGCCGACTGCTTCACTCACTAACAATCATTCAACTCGAACGTGACGCAGCACACACCAGGTTCCCGCAAGATTGAAGGAATCGTTGTACGCCGGAAACGCTCCGAATCCCCTTAAACCGCTCTCCGGTCCGGCTCCAGCCGCAGGTCGATCCACTCGTCGCTCTCGCCGTCCAGCACATACCGGTCGACCTCGACGAACCCGCGCGCCAGCGCGAACCGCACTCCGTCCCCATTGACGGCCAGCACACATGTCTCGATCACCCGGGCGCCGAGCACGCGCGCATGATCAAGACCCTTCTCGTACAGTGCCGTCCCGAAACCCCGCCCCCGGTAATCGGGCAGCACGCGCGCGATGACGGTCGCCACGGCGCCCTCCCCCTCCGGCGGCCGAACCGTCGAACACCCCACGAGCGTGTCCCCGAGATAGGCGTTCTCCAGCCGGTACCGCCGACTGCGCTCCCGTACGTCGTCGAGCCCCATGGCGGCGGGCGGAACGATCACGTTGTGCACGAATCGCCACTCCTCGGCCATCTCGTCCCCTACGACGGATTCGATCCGCAGGTCAGTCACGGTCACCACTCCCCCTCCGGGCGTACACCTCTGTCTCGATCTTCATCCTGGGTCGGCAAGGCCGCCGGACATGAGCGTCATCGCGGCCGAGCGGACCTCGGGTTCGAAGTCGTCCCGGACACGTGCCCCCGGTCCCCGTCGACCACGGGACCGCTCATGATCGCTCGTCGCGATCGGGTATGCCACCGGGGATCTCGTAAGAGCCAAGGTTCCGACTGTAACTGGGCCGGCACATGGACCGGCCGCATCTCTGTCCGAGCCAACGGACAGCACAGCCTCACCACATCAGCGGGCCGATTCAACGTTCGTCATCGGAATCTGCGGCTCATGCAGCGGGGCGACGGATACGGCTACAGCAGCCGACCGGAGCCCGCAGAGGCAACTTTGCGGAAAACCTGTTGATCGGGTGGCTCGCCCTTTCTTAGGGTGTGGAGCACCGAAGAAGGGAGGTGGTTCGGAGCATGTATGCATACCGGACGTCGGAGGTGGCTGCGGGCTAGCGCCCGTCACCCACTGAGTGCGGTGCCGGACCAGCGTGTACGAGATGCACGCAGCCGGCCAATCCAACGCAGTCACCCGACCCGCGAGCTCGCCGGTACGTCCGGCCGGCTCCCTCGCCGCAAGGCAGAGGGACCTGAGCTCGCGGGTCGTCTGCGTTCTGTCACTGCCGGTAGAAGATCCGGTCCCCGTACTCCTCGAACACGCGCTCATTCCACTCCAGCCCGCCGTCCACGTTCCCCGACCGCAGCAGCGGCGGCTCGATCCCCCGCTCCGCCAGCGCTCCCGCCGCCGTAGCCATCACCGCCTGGAGCAGTGCCGAGGTCACGACCGTGGAGGCGGGGGCGAAGGGGGCCGGGATGGTGTCGAGGGAGAGTTCCGCGTCGCCGACGGCGATCTTGGAGTCGAGGACGACGTCGCAGTGGTCCTTGAGGAAGGTGCCGGAGCTGTGGCGGGGCTTCGTCTGCGTCGTGTAGGCGACCGACGTGACGCCGATGACCTTCACGCCCAGCGAGCGCGCGGTCAGGGCCATTTCCACGGGGAGGGCGTTGCGGCCGGAGAGGGAGATGATCACGAGGGCGTCGCCCGCGCGGAGGGGCGAGCAGTTCAGGACCGCGCTCGCGAGGCCGTCGACGCGTTCCAGGGCGGAGCCGAGGGTGGCCGGCATGACGTCGACGCCCACGGCGCCCGGCACGGTCAGCAGGTTCATGAGGGCGAGTCCGCCGGCCCGGTAGACGAGGTCCTGTGCGGCGAGCGAGGAGTGTCCGGCGCCGAAGGCGAAGAGGCGGCCACCGGCGGCGACGGTGTCGGCGAGGAGTTCACCGGCCGTCGCGACGGACTCGGCCTCCTCGTCCCGGACCCGTTGCAGCAGCTCGATCGCGGCGTCGAAGAACTGCCCGGACAGCTTGCCGTCACCGCTCGCGGAGCCCGTCTCGCCCATGCGTCGTCCAACCCTTCGTCGCCGTGTCGCGGATCACCGTGCGGTCTGGACCAGTGGGATGTCAATACGGCCGCGCGCCTGGTCGTAACCGCTTGGTTTCAACGGCGCGGCACGCTTGTCAGTGGTATCCGGCAGAATTGATGCCAGGGCCAGCGCACGCGCCGGGAAGCTGTCGTGCTTCCGGCAATCTCATCAAGGGGCACGTATGTCCGGACTGATCGACACCACGGAGATGTATCTCCGCACCATCCTCGAGCTGGAGGAGGAAGGTGTGGTCCCCATGCGCGCCCGGATCGCCGAGCGGCTCGACCAGAGCGGGCCGACGGTCAGCCAGACCGTGGCGCGGATGGAGCGCGACGGGCTGGTGTCGGTCGCCAGTGACCGGCATCTGGAGCTGACGGACGAGGGCCGGCGGCTGGCCACGCGCGTGATGCGCAAGCACCGGCTGGCGGAGTGCCTGTTGGTCGATGTGATCGGCCTGGAGTGGGAGCAGGTCCACGCGGAGGCGTGTCGCTGGGAGCACGTGATGAGCGAGGCGGTGGAGCGCCGGGTGCTGGAGCTGCTGCGTCACCCCACCGAGTCGCCGTACGGCAACCCGATCCCTGGTCTGGAGGAGCTGGGCGAGAAGGACGGTGCCGATCCGTTCCTGGACGAGGGCATGGTGTCGCTGGCCGAGCTGGATCCGGGTCTCGACGGCAAGACGGTCGTCGTGCGCCGTATCGGTGAGCCGATCCAGACGGACGCGCAGCTGATGTACACGCTGCGTCGGGCGGGTGTGCAGCCCGGTTCGGTGGTGAGCGTGACGGAGTCGGCGGGCGGGGTGCTGGTGGGCAGCGGCGGTGAGGCCGCCGAGCTGGAGTCGGATGTTGCCTCGCACGTGTTCGTGGCCAAGCGCTGACGGCCGCCGGGTAGCTCAATTGCTGGGAGCTGTGGGGCAGTTGTGGCTTTCCTGAGCCTCTTGCCGGGGGTCGTCGAATCCAAGATTCACACTGCGGAATCGCAGCGCTTCGACGCTTCCCGTGCGAGGCTGTCGCGTGGGGCATATGACCTGAGGGGGCGGGCGGATGTGCCGTAGGCGTATGGATGGCCCCGGCACCTTTCGGCGCCGGGGCCGGTCCTCCCCTGTGCTGACCCGGAGCCCCGAGCTCTCAGGGTCATTCCCCTCGGACCGATTTCCCCGAGCGGTCCGCCTCCCGTTGAAGATCTCCCCTCGGTGGCGGCGATCATTCCTTGAGGGAGGTCACTCGAACGAGGGGTGTTGCCGTCCCGCGGACCTGTCTTCGAATGCGGATTCGATAATCTGCGAGTGACGGGACGCACGGGGCGTGCGCTGCAGGGATGTACGGCACAACAGCAACGACAGTCAGGACAGGCACGGCAGTCAGGACAGGGTTCACAGGGTGGCCCGAGCGGGGCGGGCGTCCGGGCGGAGCTAGGGGGGTGCCAATGGCGCGGCGCATCGACGTGACCGGGGCGGGCGGCGTACGTCTTGCGGCCTGGGAGTTCGGGGACCCTCCCAAGACCGACCTGACCGACCTGACCGACCCGACGGATCCGGCGAGGGAGCTCCCGCAGGCCCCGGAGGAACGACCACCCGGGGTGCTGTTACTCCACGGCCTGATGGGCCGAGCCTCGCACTGGGCGTCCACCGCCCGCTGGCTCTCCGAGCGCTACCGCGCCGTCGCGCTCGACCAGCGCGGTCACGGCCAGAGCGACAAGCCCCCTCGGGCCGCTTTCACCCGTGACGCGTACGTCGAGGATGCCGAGGCCGCCCTCGAACAGCTCGGTCTCGCTCCGACCGTCCTGATCGGCCATGCCATGGGCGCCCTCACCGCCTGGCAGCTGGCCGCGCGGCGGCCCGACCTGGTCCGCGGGGTGATCATCTGCGACATGCGGGCCTCCGCGCTCGGCGCCGCCTCGCAGCGGGAGTGGGGTGAGTGGTTCAAGGCCTGGCCCGTCCCCTTCGCCACGCTCGCCGACGTACGCAAGTGGTTCGGCGAGGACGATCCCTGGGTGGAGCGGCCCAACCCGGCGCGCGGCGAGTTCTACGCCGAGGTGATGGCCGAGTCCCCCGACGGCTGGCGCCCCGTCTTCGATCCCGAGCAGATGCTGTCCTCCCGCGAGACCTGGGTCTACGACGCCCACTGGGAGGAACTGACCCAGGTCAGGTGCCCGGCTCTGGTCGTCCGCGGCCTCGACGGCGAACTGGGCCGCGCCGAGGCCCAGGAGATGGTCCGCGTTCTGCCCCGCGGCGAGTACGCCGAGGTCGCCGACGCCGGCCACCTCGTCCACTACGACCAGCCGGAGGCATGGCGGGCCGCCATAGAGCCCTTCCTGGACGGCCTGGACGGCCTGGACGCCCCGGACGACAGGGACAACGACTGACGGCCCGCGGTCATCGCCATCCCCTCCCGTGGCGGGCGTGCCCGCCGCCGCGGCTTCCTGCCTTCCGCGGCGGGCATGTCCGCTGCCACGGCTTCCCGCGGCCGGCGCGTGTTCTGCCATGGCTTCCCGCGGTCGGCGCGTGTTCTGCCACGGCTTCCCGCGGTCGGCGTGTCTGCCGTTACGGCTTCCCGCGGCCGGGGCGTGCCCCGTCACGGCTTTCCGCGGGAGGCGTGTCCACCGGCCGCGGCCTCCCGCATCCCGCAGCCGACGTATCCGCCGCCAAGGCCTCCCCCGGCCGTCACCGCGGGCCCCGGGACCGGACAGTGGGACCGCACCGCGCGGCCTGCCAGCCCGCGTCCGCACGTCAGCCCTTGCTGACCGCCACCAGGATCTCCGGCAGGTGGCGTGCCGTTCGCGGGGCCGCCAGCCGTAGTCCCGCCAGCGTGATCACGGTGCCGTACACCGCGCCGATCGGCAGCAGCACCCAGCTCCACTCGTCGCCGTCCGCGCTGAGGTTGGCCCAGATCGTCAGGGCGATCACGGGAGCGCACAGCAGGGCGGCCGAGACCATCCCTCCGACGACGGCGGCGGCGGCGAGGCCGGACTGTCCCGGGGCCACGTTCTTGTAGCCCTCCTGCGGAATCGAGTACGGAAAGCGCGCTGACGTCCACGCCCCGGTCGCCAGCATCGCCCCGAGCAGCGCGAAGGACACGCCGAGCACCTCGGGCAGCTTCGGCCAGTCGTCGATCAGCGCGGTCGTCAGAACCGTGACGAGCGTGGCGTACGGCAATGTGATCACCAGCAACGCCAGCGCCCGTCCCCGCAGTTCGACGTAGGCGTCCCGCGTCGAGGAGATGGTCATCGCGACCATCCAGAACGCGGAGGTGTCCTGTCCGAACTGGTTGTACATCTGCACGCCGAGCATTCCCGCGGCGAAGCACGCGAAATAGATGGACCCCGTGCCCTGCACCGCGTTGAACACCGGCACGATCAGTCCGATGGCCAGCGAAGTCACCCACGCGGCCTTGGTCTTGGGGTCGCGCCACACATAGCGCAGGCTGCGTTCCATGACGGTGCCGGTGCGGCCGGCCGGCAGCAGCCGGGCGAGCCCCGCCGAGTTCCGCTCACGGGCGGCCCCCTGGGAGGAGGGGAGGGTGGAGCCGTCGGGGGAGGTCATCAACCGGGTCAGATGGCGGGACCACAGGGCGAGCAGCCCGATCAAGGCTGCTGCGGACAGGGACAGTTGGAGGACCGCGATCCCGTACGACCCCTCGCTCGCCGAGTCGGCCGCCCCGATCGCCGAGGCGGGCGGGATCCACTTCAGCACCTCGGCAGGCCCGTCCAGCTGCCCCAGTCCGCCCGAACCGAGCCGTTGCGCGCCGAAGTTCACGACCTGCGCGCCGACCGCGATGACCAGTCCGCTCAGCACCGCCAGATCGCGGCCCTTGCGGCTGGTCAGCAGCCGGATGTTGGCCACGGCGACGGCCCGCGCGAGGGCCACGCAGACCAGCAGCGCGAGCGCGACACCGATCACGGAGACGACGTACGCCGGCGCGCCGTGCGCGACCGAGACGACGGCCCCGACGAGTACGCAGAGCGTGAACACCGGTCCGATGCCGACCAGCGAGGCCGCCAACAGCGCCCGTACGAGGGGCCGGGGCCGCAGCGGCAGCATCACCAGGCGGGTGGGGTCGAGGGTCTCGTCGCCGCCGGGGAAGAACAGCGGCATCACGGCCCAGCCGACCGCCAGCACGGCGACCAGCGGGACGACGACGGAGGCGGCGTGCTCGTCGCCGCGCAGGGCGATGAGGCCGAGCAGCTGAAGGACGGAGAAGAGGAGTACGGCGACGGCCGAGGCGATGTATGCGGCCCGCCGTCCGCCGGACTGCCGCAGGCCGTTCCTGAGCAGCGACAGCTTCAGCCGTACGACGACCGGGGTGATGTCTCCGGTCATCGGGCCCCGCCGCCCAGCCAGTCGAGGTTCGCGCCGGTGTCCTGCGCCTGCGCGCCGACCAGTTCGAGGAACGCCCGTTGCAGTGAGGGCGCGCCACCGCGCACCTCGTCGAGCGGCCCGTGGGCGCGGATGCGGCCGGCGGCCATGACGGCCACCCAGTCGCACAGGGACTCCACGAGCTCCATCACATGGGAGGAGAAGACGACGGTGGCGCCGGAGGCCGTGTACCGCTCCAGCACGCCCCGGATGGTCTGTGCGGAGACGGGGTCGACGCCCTCGAACGGCTCGTCGAGAAACAGCACTTCGGGGTTGTGGAGCAGGGCCGCCGCGAGCCCGATCTTCTTCCGCATCCCGGTGGAATAGTCGACGACCAGTTTGTGCTGGGCCCCGGCCAGATCGAGGACGTCGAGCAGCTGAGCGGCCCGCCGGTCGACCTCGGCCCCGGGCAGCCCCCGCAACCGGCCCGAATAGGCGAGCAGTTCACGACCCGACAGCCGCTCGAACAGCCGCAGCCCCTCGGGCAGGACGCCGATCCGCGCCTTGACGTTCACCGGGTCCCGCCACACGTCCTGCCCGACGATCTCGACAGACCCCTGATCGGGGCGGAGCAGTCCGGTGACCATGGAGAGAGTGGTGGTCTTCCCGGCGCCGTTGGGCCCGACAAGCCCGATGAACTTCCCAGCCGGCAGTTCGAGATCAATCCCGGCGACAGCGACCTGCTGCCCGAACCGCTTCCAGAGCCCACGCACACTCACAGCCGACGTCATGAACGCCAACCTTAGGGGCGCGGGGGCCGTGCCTTTTCCTGCGGCTCCGCCGCGTGGCTCACGTCACCTGTCCCGACCGCACGCATAGGCAAGCGGGGAGATCAACTCCTCGGCATCCGGAAGCCAACGGTTCGCGGGCGTCGGACGGCAGGCCCACTGAACGGCACCGGACGACCCGTACCGAGTAGGGGGACCGGCGACATACGACCCTTCCCCCAGCGCGATCAGATCAAGCGACGAGGGAGTCCAGCCAAGATGCCGGACCAACTCCGGCATCTTCACCGACGCCCCCGGCAGCACGAAGAAGTGCATCCGGCGATCGGGCGTCACCGTCACGGGCCCCAGAGTCGCCTCCATGCGCTCCAAGCGGGCCAGCGCCAGAAACCCCGCCGTCTCCGGAACGGAGATCGCGTCGAACGTCCGGCCGGTCGGCAAGAGAATCGAAGCCGCAGGCTGCTTCTGCCACATCCGGCGCGCGACCGTCGCACTGCCCGTGGCCTGCGTCGCCCAGTCCTCCCGAGTGGGATGCGCCCCGGGCACGGCGCACGCGGCGTCACCGCAGGAGCACCGCTGCACCCCGTCGACGGCTTCCAGCCAGGTGCCGGGGACGACGTCCCAGTGGCGGTCCTCGGCGTATCGAACGGCTGTATCCAGCAGCGATACCCCGCGCTGCTTCGGAATCTGAGCGGCTTCGGTGCCCGCGATCGTCTCTTCCACGCTCAGCACAACTCCCGCGCCCACCTCGGGTTACGGCCAGGCCAGGACCTGCGCGCGGGGGCAGCGCATCGATTCCGCATTTGGGGCGCATGGATGCATGCGCGGGGGCGCAGAGGAGGAACCTCGGCGTGAGCTGGGTAACCACGTGTGGGGGTAGGTACGAGTCTTTACCCCGGCAATCCTCGCATGCTTCGCATTTTCGACATCTCGGCGGGGCATTGATCTTCACGGCCGGAACTTTTCGGTGGAAGACACGTCAACTCGGTGCGTGGGCAGGCACCGCAGCCACAGGGGGTACGCCAATGGCCGCAAGGCCTCTCGTCGCGCGGCAGCCGAACGAACGGCTGCAGGCGCTCATCCAGGAGGCGGGGTGCTCGAACGCCGGGCTGGCCCGCCGGGTCAACATGTGCGGCGCCGAGCACGGCCTCGACCTGCGCTACGACAAGACGTCCGTGGCCCGCTGGCTGCGCGGACAGCAGCCGCGGGGCAGGGCGCCCGCGATCATCGCGGAGGCTCTCGGGCGCAAACTCGGCCGTACGGTCACGATCGACGAGATCGGCATGGCCAACGGCAAGAACCTCGCCTCCGGTGTCGGGCTCCAGTTCTCGCCGACGGTACTGGGCGCCATCGAGCAGGTGTGTGAGCTGTGGCGCAGTGACGTGGGCCGCCGGGACTTCCTGTCCGGCTCCTCGGTGGCCGCGTCCGCGCTGGTCGAGCCGAGCCGCGACTGGCTGATCTCCTCGCCCGACTCGCAGGTGGCGCGCCAGGCGGGCCCGCGCGTGGGGCAGTCCGACGTGGCGGCCGTGCGCGCGATGACCCAGGCGCTCGTCGACCTCGATCACCAGTACGGCAGCGGGCATGTGCGCCCGGTCGTGGTGCACTACCTCAACAGCGTGGTCTCCGGGCTGCTCGCGGGGTCGTACCGGGAAGCGATCGGGCGTGACCTGTTCGCCGCCGTCGCCCGGTTGACGGAGCTCGCGGGGTACATGGCGATCGACACCGGGCAACCGGGCCTGGCGCAGCGGTACTACATCCAGGCGCTGCGGCTCGCGCAGGCGGCGGGCGACCGCGGATACGGCGGTTATGTGCTCGCCGCGTCCATGAGCCACCTCGCCGCGCAGCTCGGGAACCCGCGCGAGATCGCCCAGTTGGCGCGGGCGGCACAGGAGGGGGCGCGGGGTCGGGTGACACCGCGCGCGGAGGCGATGTTCTACGCGGCGGAGGCCCGCGGGCACGCACTCATGGGCGATGTGCGGGCCACCCAGGCGGCCTCCGGGCGGGCCGTGCACGCGCTGGAGGCGGCGGATCCCTCCTCCGGCGACGACCCCGCCTGGATCGCGCACTTCGACGAGGCCTATCTGGCCGACGAGTTGGCCCACTGCCACCGCGACCTCGGCCAGGCCGAAGCGGCGGCGCGGTGCGCGCAGGAGTCCCTGGACGGGCTCCCCGAGAACAAGGCGCGCCGGCGGGCCATCGGTCTGGTCCTGCTCGCCTCCGCGCAGGTGCAGCAGCGCGAGATCGAGCAGGCCTGCAACACCGGCCTGAAAGCGGTGGAGTTGCTGGAGACCGTCCGTTCCAACCGGGGCGCGGAGTACCTCGACGACTTCCAGCAGCGCCTCGAGCCGTTCCGGGACGAGCCCGTCGTAAGGGAGTTCGGGGCCCGGCTGGACCTTCAGGCGGCCGCGTAGAGGAGGACATATACAGCGGATACGAGCCCGGAACCGTCACGTGATCTCCCGGGATTTGTTACTGCGGTCACAGGGACGCAGGTCACGTCCTGTGCTACGTGGCACCGGGCTCGGAGGACCCGGTAGCGTGAGCCGACGATTCCGAAGTTCCCCCATAAGTAGGAGTCCCGGTGACGCAGAGTGGACAGGGCGAGCAGCCCTCGGCGCGCGAAGCGCGCGAAGGCATCGTGCTGCCCTCCGACGGCGGGGAACCCCTGCTGCCGGGACAGACGGGTGGGCACGGCGGTCCGCAGCCCGGATACGGGCCCCCGCAGCAGGGCGGTTATGGCGGCCCTCCGCAGCCGGGCCCGCCCGGCCCGGCGCCCGACGCGGCGTACGGCCAGCCGCCCGGCGGTCAGGCGTGGGGCACCCCGTGGGGCCCCGGCCGGCAGCAGGGCCAGGATCAGCCCGGCCAGGACCAGCCGCAGGCCCAGGACTGGTCGCAGCCGCCCGCCCAGACCTGGGGCACGCCCCAGCGGCCCGACGGCATACCGCCCCTGTCCCAGCCCGCGCCGGGTTACGACACTGACGAGCCGACCTCGTACTACCTGCCGCCCGTCGGCCAACCTGCCCCCCAGTCCCAGCCACTGCCCCCGCAGCAGGGCCAGGTCGCGCCCTACGGGGCTCCCGGGACCGGTGCTCCGCAGCAGCCCGCGCCGGGCTATGACTCCAACGAGCCGACCTCCTACTACCTCCCGCCCGTGGGTCAGCCCCTGCCGTCGGCCTCCGGCACACCCGCCTCCGCGCCCCTGCCGCCCGCCGACGAGGGCGCCACGCAGTTCATACCGCCGGTCACGGCCACCCCCGCCGCGCACGAGGGAGCCACCCAGTACCTGCCGCCCGTCCGCCCCGGCGCGCTCCCGCCCGAGGTGTCCGCCGAGGCGGCGCACTACCCGAGGCCACACCCGCAGGCCCCGTACGGCGCGCAGCCCCCGCAGAACGCGGCCCCCGGACCCGGTGCGCCGAGCGGTCCCGACGCCGAGGCCACGCAGTTCATCGCGCCCGTGCCCGGGCAGGCCCCCGGCGCGCCCTACGGCGGGGAACGGCAGCCGCCCTCCGAGTTCGACAACCTCTTCCGCGGTGGGCCGGGCGGTGACGGCGGGGCCGCGTCCACGCAGCAGATGCCACGGTTCGCCCAGCCCGAGACCGTACCGCCCGCGTACGGGGCCCAGCAGCCGTCGTACGGGGCCCAGCAGCCGTCGTACGGCGCCCAGCCGCCGTACGGCCCGCCGGGCGGTGACGTCTACGACGACGGCGACCGAGGGGGCCGCGGGCGGTCGCGGGCGGTCGTCATCGCGGCCGTGGGCATCGGAATCGTCGTGCTCGGCATCGGTGCGGGCGCGCTGCTCGCCGGGGGCGGCGACGGCGGCGACAAGAACCAGACCGTGTCGGCGACGGCCCCCGCGACCGACGGCTCCGCCTCGCCGTCCGCCGATCCCGCGAAGGCCCAGGCCGCCGAGCTGGACAAGCTGCTCGCCGACAGTGGCAACAGCCGTTCCTCGGTGATCAGCGCGGTGGCGAACGTGAAGTCCTGCAAGAACCTCGGCCAGGCGGCCAAGGACCTGCGGGACGCGGCGGCCCAGCGCACCGGACTGGTGACCCGGCTCAAGGCGCTCCCCGTCGACCGGTTGCCGAGCCACGCCGAGCTGACCGACGCCCTCACCAAGGCCTGGCAGGCGTCCGCGTCCGCCGACAACCACTACGCGGCCTGGGCCGACCAGGCCGCCGGCAAGAAGGGCTGCAAGAAGGGCCAGGCCCGCATCACGGGCCAGACCCAGGCCGGCAACCGGGACAGCGGCACCGCCAGCACCGAGAAGGCCGAGGCGGCCCGGCTGTGGAACGCGATCGCCAGGAAGTACAGCCTGACCGAGCGCACGGCGACCCAGCTCTGAGCGGTCCGCGGGGGGCGTCGCGCCCCCCGCGGGTCAGTTGACGTCCGCGTTCTGGAGCGTCCTCGTCACGTCGGTGAATCCCTTGCGCGCCGCCACGAGCTGGCCCTGACGCACCACCTGGAGCGTCACATGGGCGTTGACCATGCGCGGGAAGCCGACCGAGGCGAGGTCGTCGGCGGAGCTCCAGGTGTCCCGAGTGGTCCACCGCAGGGTCGGCGTCAGACCACCCGTCGGGGTCTTGAGGCCGTCGTTGAGGGTGGCGCGGACGCTGCCGGCGGACACCTCGCCGCTGGCGAGCGACTCGACGGCCTTCGTGAACACCGTGTAGGCGATCCAGGTGGTCTGCACCCCCGCGTCCGCCGAGTCGATGCGGTTGTCGCCGAAGGCCTCCTCGCTGATGACCTTCTTCATCGCGGCCCAGCGGGCATCGCTCTCCACGGGGTACCAGCCGGTGATGTACGACCCCTCGTAGGGTCCCGAGGCCCCGCCGGACGCGTCGATCACCGTCTGGTCGACGCTGCCCATCGCCATGGCCGTGCGTACCTGCGGGTACTCCTCGCGGGCGCGCCGGAAGGAGTCCATGAAGGTGCTGGTGCGGTCGCCGAGCGCGGGCACCACACATCCCTGCTTCGAGCCGGAAGCCGGGGCGCCGGACGTCGAGCCGTCGAGGGCCTTCGTGGACTGCGCCGAGTACTCGGTGGCGTCGTCCGCCGCCCGCACGTCGTCCGCGGCCCGGTGTCGGCCGGTGGTCAGTCCGGAGTCCAGCAGTACGGGCAGCTCGTCGCCCGCGATGGTGTCGGGCCGTACGAGGGTGACGTTGCCGCAGGTCGTGGCGAGCGCCTTGCCGAGGCCTGCCAGCAGGGTGGGCTGGCCGCCGTTGACGGGGTAGGACAGCGGGCTGGTGAACTCGGCGTTGGTGACGCCGTAGCCGCCTATGTAGGGGATGCCGGCGGCCTCGAGGGGCGGGAAGAAGGAGTCGGCGTACTGGCTGTAGGAGCCGACGACCGCGACGACGTTCTCCTTGACCGCGCGCCGGGCGCATTTCGCCGCGGACACTCCGTCGTTGTGGTCGTTGCAGGTCAGAACAGTGAGCTTACGGCCGTTGATGCCGCCCTTGGAGTTGATCCAGTGGGCGTACGCCTGGGCGAAGGCGGGCATGCCGGGCTTGTTGGTCGCCTTGGTGTCCGACGGGGCCCAGGTCATGACCTTGATCGGGCCGTCCTCGGAACCCCCCGCGGTACCGGGGACGACCCCGCAACCGGCGGCGAGGGAAGCACACGCCAGGAGTGCCCCCGCCGCGAGGGCGGTGGCTCTGACGGGCCGGTGGTGCCGGGGGAGGAAGGGGCTGCGGATGCGTCGCCTGCCGGTCATGGACCCACACGCTTCCGTCACATCGCCAACTCGGAAGTGACCCTCGGTAGATGAAGGGTGACGTAAAGGTGAACACCGGGGGCCTGTGAGGCACGTATGGGGGAAGAACGTACGATCGGTGACCGTGCAAGGTTCGGAGAACTCTTCCCGTCGCGGCCGTCGCTCCTCCACCATGGGCGGCATGCCACTGAACGACATGCCGTGGTGGCGCTGGCGCAGCAATGTGCGCTCCGCGCTGCACATGCTCTCCGACCCGCAGTTCCAGCAGAACGTCTGGCTGGCCGGCGTCGAGGGGTACGGGGACGTGACCGACGCCGTGTACCGCCTCGTCGAGGACACCTGGCTGGACAACTGGTCCGCCGAGAAGTACGTGGGCACGATCTTCCGGGACTCCCAGGAGGCGGCCCTTGTCGACACCGCCGTCCTCAGGGTGCTGCGGATCATGCACCAGGTCGGCCCGGACGCCCCCGTCTCCGTGTACATGGAGAACCCGGGGTGGCCGGACGCGGTGCGGGCGGCGCGGGACGCGCACGTGCGGATGGCGACGGCCGACGGGGAGGACCCGGACGTGCCGCCGCGCACGCTCCAGGTGCTGCAGATCATGACCCGGTCCGCGTGACGGACGCGATGTTTGCCGCACCGGTGGATATGCGACCCTGTCCTGCATGAACGAGCAGTCCGCCCCCGCCGACCAGTACGTCCTGACCCTGTCCTGCCCCGACAAGCCGGGCATCGTGCACGCCGTGTCGAGCTACCTCTTCATGACCGGCTGCAACATCGAGGACAGCCAGCAGTTCGGCGACCCCGACACGGGTCTGTTCTTCATGCGCGTCCACTTCTCGGCGGAGGCGCCGGTGACGGTGGACAAGCTGCGGGCGTCGTTCGCCGCGATCGGTGACTCCTTCCACATGGACTGGCAGATCAACCGGGTCGAGGACCGGATGCGGGTCGTGCTGATGGTCAGCAAGTTCGGGCACTGCCTGAACGACCTGCTCTTCCGCGCGCGCATAGGTGCGCTGCCGGTGGAGATCGCCGCGGTGGTGTCCAACCACACCGACTTCGCCGAGCTCGTAGGGTCGTACAACATTCCCTTCCACCACATTCCGGTGACGCGGGAGAACAAGGCCGAAGCGGAGGCGCGGCTGCTGGAGCTGGTGCGCGAGCAGGACGTCGAGCTCGTCGTGCTCGCCCGGTACATGCAGGTGCTGTCCGACGATCTGTGCAAGCAGCTCAGCGGCAAGATCATCAACATCCACCACTCGTTCCTGCCGAGCTTCAAGGGTGCGAAGCCGTATCACCAGGCTCATGCGCGGGGCGTCAAGCTGATCGGGGCGACGGCGCACTATGTGACCGCGGATCTCGATGAGGGGCCGATCATCGAGCAGGAGGTCGAGCGGGTGGGGCATGGCGTGACGCCGGACCAGCTCGTGGCGATCGGGCGGGATGTGGAGTGCCAGGCGCTGGCCCGGGCCGTGAAGTGGCATGCCGAGCGCAGGATCCTGCTGAACGGGCGGCGGACGGTCGTGTTCGCCTAGGAGCTCGGGGGCTGCTGCTTCGTGGGCGGCTGCGGGGGGTTCGTGGTTGCTCGCGCAGTTCCCCGCGCCCCTCAAGGCACGTTCCGCTGAGGTCTTTCAGGGGCGCGGGGAACTGCGCGACCAGCCCCCGCCCGCCCTCCTACATCCGGCTCAAGCTCGCCGCCGCGAACAGCACGTCCCTGATCGCCTCACGATCACCCAGCTGCCCCGCCGCAGCCTCCGCCGGCGGCACATGGCCCGCGGCCAGCTGGCAGAACTCCACGCCGTCCAGCGCCACATGGGCGACCTCGTGCTCCGCCGAACCCACCTCCGCGGGGGAGTCCAGGGGGATCAGCCACTCGCCCCCACCCAGGCCCTCGATCTCCAGACGCAGAGTGCGGCCAGGGCCTCCGGCGCTCACGAGATGCCGTCCATGGATCGGTGACGCCAGACCCTTCTGTCGCCGTTCCGCCAGCACTGCGGGCAGCACGCGGGCCGCCAGGTCGATCATGCGGTTGAGGTGGCGGGGGGACGGCGGCTCGTAGGGGTAGTCGACGGCCTCCGCGATGTCCTCCGCGTGGACCCAGCACTCGAAGGCGCGGTCCAGCATCGCGTCGTGGAGGGGGAGGACGAAGTCGCCGTAGTCCACCTCGAGTTTGCCGGAGGTGCCGCCGGTGAACGACACCGTGCGGACGAGATCGTGGCTCTGCTCGCGCCAGGGGGTCCGGACGGAGCGGGTCGGCGGGAAGTGCGACGCGCGCCAGTACGCCTCGGTGCGGCCGGCCGGCGTGGGCGCGTCCGCGGGGACCTCGCCCATCGGATCGTCCAGGCCCAGGGCGACCGCGACGAGGCCGTCGACCGACATCAGGTGGGCTATGACCCCGGCGACCGTCGTACGGCGGCTCGTCGCCTCGTCGGCGTCGAACCAGCGCAGCCGCACGGGCGCGTGCCACTCGGCGTCGCCGAAGTCCTGCAGCAGGGCGTCGAGGCGGGCGGTCTCGGCGTCGTAGGGCGTGGCCCACTCGGGCATCGGGATGCGCGGCGGGCGCCGGTCGAGGCAGCTGTCGAGGACGCGGGTGCGCAGGCCGGGGTCCAGGTCGAGGCTCTCCGGGCGCTGCAGCAGGCCCACCGCCCCGCGCAGCCGCAGTGCCTCGTCGGCGCAGGCGCCGCAGACGCCGAGGTGGTCCTCCACGGCGGCCGTCTCCTCCGCCGAACACGCGGCCAGCGCCCACGCCCCGAGCAGCGCCTTCAGCACACGGTGCTCCAGGACGAGGGGAGCGGAGGGGGCCGGCTCCTCCAGCACGGGCAGCGGACGGCCGGTGTCCTCGACGGAGGCGCGGGGGAGCGGTATGCGGGGTGGGTGCTGGGGGCCGGTGCCGTGCGAGGTGTTGCCCGCGGGGTCGTCGGGGTTGTCGGGTCCGCCGTCGCCCGCACTGCCCGCGCCTCCGGCGCCGGGACGGGTCGGGTCGCCTTCGCCGTCGGTCCCACCGGGGCCGGGGTTGCCCGGTCGGCCTGGGTCCAGGGGGGACGGATCGCCGGTGCCTCCCGTGGCGGGGTTGTTGGGGTCGGTGTTGGGGTGCGTGTGCGTGGCGGGGTTGTGCGGGTCGGTGTTGGGGTGCGTGTGCGTGGCGGGGGTGTTCGGGTCGGTGTTGGCGTGCGTGTCCGTGCCGGGGGTGTTCGGGTCGGCTTTGCCGTACTCGTCTGTGCCGGCGCGGGCAGGGTCGCCGGTGCCGTGCTCGTCCGCGCCCCGACCGCCCTCGTGGTCGTCGCCCGGGCCGTGGGGGCTGTCGTCGCCCTTTCCGAGGCCGTCGCTCAGTTTCTCCGTGCTCTCGGGAAACACCCCACGGTCCCCCGAACCCTCCCGCGCCCCCCTGCCCTCGTACCCGTCGTGCTCGTCGTGCGCCTCGAAACCGCCTGCTCCGCTCACGCCGCGCCTCCGTATCCCGGCGGCGCTCCAGGCGCTCCCGTGTCGTGGGCCGTGGACAGGAGTTGCAGGCCCAGGCGGAGGCGGCGGCGGGCCTCGTCCTCGGTGATGCTGAGGTCGGCGGCCGCCTGGCGGTAGTCACGGCGCTGGAAGTAGGCCAGCTCCAGGGCGGCCCGCAGCGGGGTGGGCATGGACTGGACGATGTAGTCGGCGCGGGCGGCGACCGAGGCGTGGCGCACCTTGCGCTCCAGTTCCTCGGTGGAGCCGTCGGTGCCCTGGGTGAGCGCGGCGGTCTCGGTGGCGCGCAGCCGCTGCACGGCCAGGCGGTGGGTCAGCCCGGCGACCCAGGAGCGCAGCGGGCCCTGCTTGGGGTCGTAGGCCTCGGGGTGCTCCCAGACGTGGACGAAGACCTCCCGTGTGATGCCGTCGGCCGCGCGTTCGTCTCCGAGCACGCGATGGGCGAGGCCGTGCACGAGTGAAGCGAAACGGTCATAGAGCTCGCCGAGGGCGGCCGCCTCACCGCGTGCGAGCCGCTGCTGCATCTTGCGGTCCCAGCGGGGCGGTGCGTCCTTCTTCGCCATGCGGCCCCCTCACCCCTGGAAGTGTCCGGGTCAAGCCTGCGCCCACCGTCTCCTCGAATGTAGTCGGCACCTCCGGCAGCGCACGCCCCTTTGTTCCAATGCACGCCCCCTGAGGGGCCGCAGGTGGTAGTGGGCCTTCCCCTACCCGCCCACTCACTGATCAGACCTGATCGAACAGGACCGAAGGCGACTAAAACAAGCCTCTTTCGAACGATTTCCGTTTCTCGGTCTTTGTTTCAGGGAACGGCCGCTGGGCAGCCGCGCTGCAAGGAAGCGTAGGAAAGGCTTCCGTTTGCTTTCCGGCGAGCGAAGGGCATGGTGGTGGCGTTCAATGTGACCGGCAATGAGCAGGGCGACTGGACCGTGCTCAGTGTCTCGGGCGAGCTGGACCTGGTGACCTCGCCGGTGCTCCGCCAGCGCGTCCACGACGTGGTGGCCGAGGGGCGCCACAGTCTCGTCCTCGACCTCTCGGATGTGTACTTCTGTGACTCCAGCGGTGTCGGCGTCCTCATCGCCTCCCGCCGTCTGATCCGCTCCTGCCAGGGTGATCTGCGCCTGATACTGCCGGCCCAGGGCGCCGCCGACGGCTCCCACGTCAACCGCGTCCTCGGCGCCCTCGGCGTCCGCCGCCTGTTCGAGGTCCACCCGGACCTGGACTCGGCGACCGACGAGGAGGCGGGACCACTGTCGGCCTGAGCACGTACACCGGTGGTGACCTGGGGCACCCCGACTGCCACACCGTTGTCCCGAAATCCCTCCGGTCCTGGCACAGGCGCCGCCTTCCGGCCCCCGGGGCGCCGCCCGCGTCGTACGCTCCGTGCGAGACGCACCCGATGTGATGTGAGGCGGCCCGAAGAGACATGGTCAGCAGCGAGTACGAGCGCAGGATCGCCGGCCGGTTCGTCACCTTCGACCAGGACGGCAACGGCTACATCGACCGCGAGGACTTCAACGTGGCGGCCAAGGCGCTGCTCACGGAGTTCGGTACCGCGGCACGCTCCGACAAGGGACAGGCGCTGTACGTCGGCGCGGAGGCGTTCTGGCAGGGCATGGCCGGGATCGCGGACCGGGACGGAGACCAGCGGATCACCCGGGACGAGTTCGTGAACGGCGCGGTCAAGCGGCTGCGCGACAACCCGGAACGCTTCGCCGAGATCGCCCGGCCCTTCCTGCACGCCGCGCTTGCCGTCGCGGACCAGGACGGCGACGGACGCGCCACCGTCGAGGACACCGCGCGCGTGCTGAGGATCCTCGGTGTGAGCGAGGACATCGCGCGGGCCGCCGCGGCCACCCTGGACACCGACGGCGACGGCAAGGTCGGTGAGGACGAGATCGTGCCCGCCTTCGCCCGCTACTTCACCGTGCCCGAATAGCGCTCCCTGAGCTTGTATTTCAGGACCTTCCGCAGGGTCTCGTTGCGCGGGAGGGCGTCCACCACCTCCACCTGCTCCGGCAGCTTGTGGGTCGACAGCCCTTCCGCGCGCAGATACGCGGTCACGGCGTCCAGGGTCAACCTCCCGGCCCCCTCGGGCTGTTCCACCACGGCACACACGCGTTCCCCGCGCTCGGCGTCCGGCAGCCCGATCACCGCCACGTCCCCGACGGCCGGATGCGCGGCCAGCAGGTCCTCGATCTCCTTCGCCGAGATGTTCTCGCCCTTGCGGATGATCACGTCCTTGAGCCGTCCGGTCAGCACCAGGTGGCCGGTGGCCGTGAGACGTCCGAGATCACCTGTGCGCAGGTAGCCCTCCTCGTCGAAGGCCTCCGCCGTCTGGGACGGGTCGAGATAGCCCTGACACACCGCCTCCCCCTTCAGCCGCACCTCCCCGTCCACGATCCGCACGGACATCCCCTGCGGCGGCCGTCCCTCGGTCGTCGCCAGGTTCTCCACCGTGTCGTCCGGATCGCCCATGGTGATCATCGGCACCTCGGTCATGCCGTACCCGTGTGTCAACTGCACCCCCAGCTCCCGTACGACGGCGTGATAGACCTCCGGCGGCTTGGGTGCCCCGCCGCCCGCGAGCAGCCGCAGGGAGGGGATGATCTTCTCGCCCGGCCGCTTGCGCTGCTCGGTGAGGAACATCGAGTAGAACGCCGTCGAACCGCCCGCCACCGTCACCCCGTGGCGGCGGTATCCCTCCAGCGCCTCCGGCAGGGCGAACTGCTCGAACATCACCGCCGGGAAGCCGTACAGCAGCAGCATGACGGTGTAGTCCGGGCCCGCGATGTGCGCGTACGGGAAGGCCATCGACCCCACGTCGTCCGCCGTGAGGCGCAGCGCGTGCGCGAGGCAGGAGCCGCCCGCGATCAGCGAACGGTCCGTGTGGAGAACGCCCTTGGGGTCGGAGGTGGTTCCCGAGGTCCAGTAGATCCACCGGACGGAGGTGCCGTCGGCGGGCGGGGCGGGGAGGACGGCCGGATCGCCGTCAGGGAGGTCGTCGTACGCCTCGAAGACGCCCTTCGCGCCGAGCCGCCGGGCCATCTCCGTGTGGTCGAAGCCGCGCCAGAGGCCCGGTACCGCGAAGAACTCCGCCTTCGACTCCCTCAGGGCGAAGGCGACTTCGCGGTCCCGGTAGAAGGGGATGACGGGCGACTGCACGGCGCCCAGACGGGCGAGCGCGAAGGAGAGCAGGGCCGTCTCGATACGGGTGGGCAGCTGCCAGGCGACGACCGTGCCGGGGCGTACGCCCATGTCGTACAGGCCGGCCGCCACCCGCTCGGCACGCGCGCGTAGCTCGCCGAAGGTGAGCGCGCGGTCATCCTGGAGAAGGACCCGGCGGTCGGGGGTCAGGTCGGCGCGGCGGGCGACCAGCTCCCAGAGGGTGCGGGACGCGCTGAGCGCGTGGGCGATGTCGGTCACGGCGGCCCCCTTGTAGAGCTGACGGGTAGTCAGAGCGTGGGCAGAGCGTAGGGCGGGACGCCTTGTCGGTCCAGGGGTGCGGGACTTAGCCTTCCGGTGCGAGCGGTATCTGACGGGTTATCAGATATGGAGTGCCGTCATGGATCTCGCGTACACGCCGGAAGAGGAGGAGTTCCGGGCGCGGCTGCGGGAGTGGCTCGCCAAGGCGCTCCCCACGCTGCCGCCGAAGCCCTCCCCGGAGGACTGGCCCGGGCGCAGGGCCTACGACCTCGGCTGGCAGCGCATGCTGTACGACGCCGGGTACGCGCACGTGCACTGGGACGCGTCGCCCACCACGCGGCTGATCTTCCTGGAGGAGACGGAGGCCGCGGGCGCGCCCTATGTGGGCGCCGGATTCGTCGGACTGCTCCACGCGGGACCGACGATCGCCGCCGAGGGCACCGCCGAGCAGCGGGAACGCTGGCTGCCGCCGATCCTGCGGGGCGAGGAGGTCTGGTGCCAGGGGTTCAGCGAACCGGACGCCGGGAGCGACCTCGCGGCGCTGCGCACGCGCGCGCGTAGGGACGGCGACGACTATGTGGTGAGCGGGTCGAAGATCTGGACCTCGCACGCCGAAGTGGCCGACTGGTGCGAGCTGCTGGTGCGGACGGATCCGGCGGCTGCGAAGCACCGGGGCATCACCTGGCTCGCGATGCCCATGTCCTCGCCCGGTGTCGTGGTGCGCCCCTTGCGCACGCTCGCCGGGTCCGCCGAGTTCGCCGAGGTGTTCCTCGACGAGGTGCGAGTGCCGGTGGCGAACCGGGTGGGCGAGGAGAACGACGGCTGGCGCGTGACCATGGTGACGCTGTCCTTCGAGCGCGGTACGGCCTTCGTGGGCGAGGTCGTCGCCTGTCGGCGGGTGCTGGGCGAACTCGCCCGTACGGCACGGGAGAACGGGCGCTGGGACGATCCCGTGCTGAGGCGGCGGCTGGGGCGGCTGAACGCCGAGTTCCGTGCGTTGTGGCGGCTGACGCAGTGGAACGTGAGCGAGGCCGAGGCGAGTGGCGGGGTGCCGGGGGTGGGGGGGTCGGTGTTCAAACTCCGCTATTCGCACGCCCGCCAGGAGTTGTACGACGCCGCTGCGGACGTACTGGGGCCGGACAGCCTGGATCTCGAACGGCCTTGGGTGCTCGACCGGTTGTCCTCGCTGTCGTACACGATCGCGGCCGGGACCTCGCAGATTCAGCGGAACATCGTGGCCGAGCGGATTCTCGGGCTGCCGAAGGGGCGTTGACGTGCGCTTTCAACTGACCGAGGAGCAGAAGGCGTTACGCGCCGGGATGCGGGAGCTGCTCGCGCGGCGCTTCGACGGGGCTGCGCTGCGGGCCGCCGCGGAGGAACCCCGTCTGGACCGGGCGCTGTGGCGGGAGTTGGGTGCGGCCGGGTTCTTCGCGCTGCGGATGCCGGAGGCGGACGGCGGGGTCGGGCTGGGGTTGCCGGAAGCCGTGTTGGTCTTCGAGGAGGCCGGGCGGGCCCTGCTGCCGGGGCCGCTGGTGGCCACCCACCTCGCGGCGGGCACGGTACCGGGGGCGGCCTCCGGCGAGGCGGTGGTGACGGACGTCGACAGCCGCGGGTTGGTCGAGTGGCTGTCCGAGGCGGACGTCCTACGCGGGGACGCCACGGCGGCCGTACCGCTGCGGTCCGTGGACCCGTTGACACCGCTGCACCGGATTCCCGGAGCGGGGTGCGGGCCGGGTCGGGCCGAGCCCGCGTGCGAACCGGCGACGGGGGCGGGGCAGGAATCCTCGGTGCCGTTTCCGGGGACGGGGGTGGGACAGGGCTCCTCCGTGCGGCTCCCGGCGACGGGCCCGTCGCCGATGCCCGGGTCGCCGTCGGCTGCCGCGCCCGGTTCGCCTTCCCTCGCCGCTGCCGGTGCGTCTTGCGTGGCCGCGCCGGGCTCGTCTTCCGTCGAGGGCGCCGGTTCGTCTTCCGCGGCTGTCGGTGGTTCGTCGTCGGCTGGCGCGTCCGGCTCGGCTTTCGTCGCCGGTTCCGGTTCGCGTTCGGCGGCTGTGCCGGGCTCGTCTCTCGTCGAGGGCGCCGGTTCGTCTTCCGCGGCTGTGTCTGGCGTGTCTTCCGGCGAGGCTGCCGGCCGGTCCTCCGCCACCGCCCCCGCGCGCGACCCCGCACCGTCAGTTCTCCCCGTGTCCCGATCCCCCCGCTGCGCCGACCCCGTCGCCGTACTCCTGACCGCCGCCGAGCAGCTCGGTACCGCCACGCGCGTGTGTGAGCTCGCCGTGCAACACGCCGGGACGCGGGAGCAGTTCGGGCAGCCGATCGGGGCCTTCCAGGCGGTCAAGCACCTGTGTGCGCAGATGCTGGTGCGGGCGGAAACGGCCCGGGCCGCGGTGTACGCGGCCGCCGTGACCGCCGACCCGGTGGACGTCGCCGCGGCCCGGCTGCTGGCCGACGAGGCCGCCGAGCGGGGTGCCCGGGACTGTCTCCAGGTGCACGGAGGCATGGGCTTCACCTGGGAGTGCGAGGTGCAGCTGCATCTGAAGCGGGCCTGGGTGCGGGCCCGGAGGGCCGGCGGCGGTGCGGAGAGTGAGGAGTTGCTCGCCGTCGATCTGTTGGCCTGAGGCGCCCGGGACCGGCCCGTTTCCCGGCGGGTCCGGAGCGGATGTCGCGGATTGTGGCATACCGGAATCACGGAGCGTTGGTATCGGGTTGTGTCCTATGTGTGACTCGTCACGTCCTGGAGTCGGCGCCCCGCTCCGGTACCTTGTGTGAGATGCGAGTGGTTCCGAGCATGAGCCATGCCGGTGTTGCCGAAGAGGCGGCCCCGGGCCCGGCGATGCGCGCCGCTGCTCCCGAGGCGGGAGGCCCTGCGGCTACCGCCTGTTCGACTTCCCGTGGCGGGCGTCGCACAGTATCCCGCACGGGTAATCCTTCGCGCTGGAATATGCCCGAAGCGCTTGTTGGCGTGACTGTACGTCAACCATGCTGCCCTGTAAGGGATTCACGTTCTGTGACCCCGGCTTTGGTCATTGTTCTGGTCATGCAAAAAATGGCTACGATCGTGGCCCTCGTGAGGCGCGAGGCCATGTGCCCGCCGGTTCGGATGGTGTGAGCGGTGCAGGTGCTTCAAGTGCAGCTGGAGATCCGGCCCGACCCCGCAGAGGTGGGGCGAGCCCGGCGGTGGGCCCGTTCGCGGCTCGCCGTATGCGGGATAGAGGTCGACGAACCGCTTGCCGAGATCCTGATCCTCCTCGTGTCGGAGCTCGTCACCAATGCCGTGGTGCACACCGGCCGACCGGCCGTTCTGCGGCTGTCCCTGCCGGATGCCGAGGTGGAGTCGACCACCGTCCGCCTTGAGGTCGCCGACCGCAGCGGCCGGGCCCCGGTGCCGCGCTGCGTCGACGGTGAGGCGACCGGCGGCCGCGGCCTCGCCCTCGTCGACGGCCTCGCGGACCGCTGGGGCTGGAGCCCCGAAGGTGCAGGCAAGAGCATCTGGTGCGAACTCGACCGCTGCGAGCAGCCGCGAAGGAGCGCGGACGCCTACGACATCGAGGCCTCGCCCTACGAGGGGTTCGCGTTCGAGGCGGTGTGACCGGCGCACGGTCGCAGAGAGCGCCGTCACCCTTTGCTCGGGGCGGGTCGGTGCGCCGGGACGTGCATCCGTGCGCGGTCGTGGCAAATAGGTCGTAAGTAATAAATCCCCGTACCGGTGTTGACGCAGCGTGTTCGAATGATGACGCTGGTGGTCAGCGATTCGCCGCGAGGGGACGCCGAGGGCTTCGGTGACGGAAGCCCCCGACGAGTGCGGATCGTGACGCGGTGTCGATTTCCTCAGGGCGGAAGGAAGTCGATGACGGCGGCGCGCGAGACCGTGCTCGGGGCGGATCTGCGCGCCGCCGGCCGACCTCCTCACAGAACGGCCACCGGGGCCACGGGCGTTCCGGTGCCGCCGGCGAACGGCTCGGGCATCGCCGACAGCAGGAACGCGTACCGGCCAAGTTGTCCACAGGCTGTGGACAATTCCTCCAGGTTCCAGTTCTGGCCCTGCAGCATCCCCATCTCCACCAGGTCCAGGGCATGCACCGGCAGCCACAGATCCTCGATCTCGGGCGGGAAGATCTCGAACGTGAGCGTGTCGTTGGCGACCGCCGCGACATCGCGCGCGTGGAACCACTCCGGGGTGCGGACCGACAGGCCCGGCGACGGATAGGCGTACGCCTCCTTGTCCCCGGCGAGATACACCTGGATCTGTCCGGTCCGTACGAGCACGATGTCGCCGGCACGCACGCGCGTGCCCGCGAGTTCCTCGGCGGCCTCCAGGTCCTCGGGGGTCACGGCGTGGCCGCCGTCGAGCCGGTCCACACCCCGCGCGCGGGCCACGTCGAGCAGCACCCCGCGCGAGACGACGTGCCGCGCCTTGTCGATCCCGCTGAACTCGGCGCCGCCGTGCGGGGTGATGGTGCCGGCCGGGCGTCCGTTGTAGAGCATGCCGGAGTGCGAGACGTGGGTGAGTGCGTCCCAGTGGGTGGCGGCCTGCAGGCCCATGGTCACCGCGTCGTCGCTGCACGCGACCGTCCCCGGGCCGAAGATCTCCTGGTTGATCTGCACCATCACATGCAGGGGGTTGACCCGGCCCGGCATCATCCCGGTCTGCACGCCGTCCTGCCTGAGCGGCAGGGCGAGGGGGATGCGACAACCCGTGCGGACGGTCGCGGCGGCCTCGCGGACGACCTCGTCGGTGATCAGGTTCAGGGTACCGATCTCGTCGTCGGCGCCCCAACGACCCCAGTTGTTCACGCGCTTGGCGATGTCGTGGAACGCGGCCGGAAGTGACATCGGGCCCTCCCCGGGGCTTGTGTCCGCACATCTGACGGGTCATAAAATCTAACGGTCCGTCAGAAACCGCGGGAAGGGGCCGGGCATGGGGAACTTCTTGGCAGGCAGGGTCGTCGCCGTGACCGGTGCGGGGCGGGGGATCGGGCGGGCGGTCGCGCTGGCCGCGGCGAGGGAGGGGGCGCGCGTCGTCGTCAACGACTACGGCGTCTCCGTGGACGGGGCGTCCCCTGCGAGCGATGTCGCTTCGGGTGTGGTGAAGGAGATCGAGGCGGCCGGGGGCGAGGCCGTCGCCGTGGCCGACGACATCTCGACGATGGCGGGCGGTCAGCGGGTGGTCGATACCGCGTTGTCCTCTTACGGGCGGCTCGACGGTGTCGTCTGTGTCGCCGGGATTCTGCGTGAGCGGATGCTGTTCAACATGACCGAGGAGGAGTGGGATCCGGTCGTCGCCACGCATCTGAAGGGGACGTTCACGGTGTTCCGGGCGGCCTCCGCGGTGATGCGGAAGCAGCGGGCGGGGACGTTGATCGGGTTCACCAGCGGGAATCACCAGGGGTCGGTTTCGCAGGCGAATTACAGCGCGGCGAAGGGCGGGATCATTTCGCTGGTCCGCAGTGCGGCGCTCGGGCTGCACAAATACGGGGTGACCGCGAACGCGGTGGCGCCCGTCGCCCGTACGCGGATGTCGGCGAACGTGCCGTTCGAGCTGACGGAGATCGGGGAGCCGGAGGACGTGGCCGCCATGGTGGTCTACCTGCTGTCGGCGCGGGCTCAGGAGATCACCGGGCAGGTGTACACCGTGGCGGGGCCGAAGATCGCGGTGTGGGCTCAGCCTCGGGAGCTGCGCGCCGCGTATGCCTCCGGCGGGTGGACGCCGGAGACGATCGCGGAGTTTTTGCCGGGGAGCGTGGGCGTGGATCCGATGCCGTTGCTTTCTGGGCCGGGTGCCTAGTGGGTCGGGGGTGATGGGTGTGGGGCGGCTGCGGGTTGTGTGTGGCTGGTCGCGCAGTTCCCCGCGCCCCTAGGTGGGACACCGGGTCCGGGCTGGAGAGGAGACGTTCGTGGAATTTGGGTTCACCGATGAGGATGAGGCGTTCCGAATCGAGGTCCGGGAATGGCTCTCCAGTCACGCTGATGGTTCTCAGGACCGTCGTAGTTGGGAACGAACCCTTGGGAAGTCCGGGTGGATCGGTCTTGGTTGGGGTGAGTCCGGATACGGGAATCGGACTGCCACGCTTACCCAACAAGTCGTCTGGGCCGAGGAATATGTGCGGTCGGGGGCGCCGGCTCGGTCCGGGCATATTGGGGAGAAGCTGCTGGCTCCCACTCTCCTCGCGCACGGTACGGACGAGCAGAAGGCGCGCTTTCTTCCTCCCGTCGCCGCCGGGGAGGAGTTGTGGTGCCAGGGGTACAGCGAACCCGGGGCGGGGTCCGACCTCGCGGGGGTGCGGACCAGGGCCACGCGGGTCGAGGACGGGACGTATCGGATCAGCGGACAGAAGATCTGGACGTCCCTCGCTCACGAGGCGGACTGGTGTTTCGTCCTCGCACGGACCGATCCGGAGTCCCGTCGGCATCACGGGCTGTCGTTTCTCCTCGTTCCCATGGACCAGCCGGGGCGCATCGAGGTGCGGCCCATTCGGCAGCTGACCGGGACCAGTGAGTTCAACGAGGTCTTCTTCGACGGGGCACACGCGCGCGCGGAGCATGCCGTCGGGGGCGAGGGGCACGGCTGGCAGGTGGCGATGAGTCTGTTGGGGTTCGAGCGCGGGGTGTCCACGCTGGCCCAACAGGTCGGGTTCGCCCAGGAGTTGGAGCGGGTGGTGCAGGCCGCCGTACGGACTGGCGCGGTTTCCGATCCGGTCGTGCGGGCGCTGCTCGTGCGGCAGTGGGCCGAGTTGCGGACCATGCGGTGGAACGCCCTGCGGACGCTGGGGGGTTCGGGGGACGCCGGGGCATCCAGCGTGGCCAAGCTGCTGTGGGCGGGGTGGCATCAACGGCTCGGCGAGCTGGCGATGCTCGTGCGGGGGGCGGAGGCTGCGGTCGGGCCCGGGGACTGGTCCCCTTCCTCGCCGTACGAACTCGACGCCCTGCAGCACCTGTTCCTGTTCTCGCGGGCCGACACCATCTACGGCGGCTCGGACCAGATCCAGCGCACCATCATCGCCGAGCGGGTGCTCGGTCTGCCCAGGGAACCCAAGGGGGTCGTCTGATGCGCGGCGTGCTGTTCGACGGGAGGCAGATCCAGGTCGTCGACGATCTGGAGGTGCGGGATCCGGGGCCGGGCGAGGTGCAGGTCGCGATCTCGGCGGCCGGACTGTGCCACAGCGACCTGTCCGTGGTGGACGGAACCATTCCGTTTCCGGTTCCGGTGGTGCTGGGGCATGAGGGCGCGGGCGTGGTGGAGGCGGTGGGGGACGGGGTCACCCATGTCGGGCCCGGTGACCATGTGGCGCTGTCCACGCTCGCCAACTGCGGTGCCTGCGCCGACTGCGACCGGGGGCGGCCGACCATGTGCCGCAAAGCCATCGGGCGGCCCCAGAAACCCTTTTCACGGGGCGGGGAGCGGGTGTTCCAGTTCGCGTGCAACTCCGCCTTCGCGGAACGGACCGTGGTGAAGGCCGTCCAGGCGGTCCGGATCCCGAAGGACATTCCGCTGCCGTCCGCCGCGCTCATCGGGTGCGGGGTGCTGACCGGGGTGGGGGCCGTGCTCAACCGGGCCCGGGTGGACCGGGGGGAGAGCGTGCTGGTCATCGGGACCGGGGGGATCGGGCTCAACGTCATCCAGGGCGCGCGGATCGCGGGGGCGTCGCGGATCGTGGCGGTGGACGCCAACCCGGCGAAGGAGGCGATGGCCCGGCAGTTCGGGGCGACCGACTTCCTGACGTCGGCGGAGGGAGTGCGGGACCTGCTGCCGCACGGCGTGGACCACGCCTTCGAGTGCGTCGGGCGGGTCGAACTCGTGCGCGCCGCCGTGGACTTGCTGGACCGGCACGGCCAGGCGGTCCTGCTGGGGGTTCCGGCGGCGGGCGCGGAGGCGTCCTTCGTCGTCTCCTCGATGTTCCTCGACAAGTCCATCCTCGGCTGCCGCTACGGATCGTCGCGGCCGCAGCGGGACATCCCGCTGTACGCGGAGCTCTACCGGCAGGGACGGCTGCTCCTCGACGAGCTGGTCACGGAGACCTACCCCATCGAGGACTTCGAGAAGGCGGTGGGGGACGCGGAGGCGGGGCGGGTGGCCCGGGGGGTGCTCACGTTCTAGGCAGCGGGTGCGGGGTTGTCCACAGGCCCTGGAAAACCCTTGGAGCGATGTCGGTGCCGGGCCCTAGCTTCGACGCATGACTTACCGAGACGTCGCCTCCCCACAGGTCCTGAGCTGGGCCTGCACGTCCGTCGGCGCCCGTATGCCGGTGGCGATGGCTCCCCTGGCCCTCGTCTTCCTGGTGCGCGAGAGACCAGGAGGGTATGCGCTCGGAGCGGTGCTCGCGGCGGCCTACGTGATCGGTGAGATCGTCGGCGCCCCGGTGCTCGGGATGCGGCTGCCCCCGGAGCGTCCCCGGCCCCAGCTGGCGGTGGGGCTCGCCACCGGGGCCTTCGGGTTCGCGGGGCTCGGGGTGCTTCCCGACGCCCCCTCCCTGGTGCTGGGCGCGTTCGCGTTCCTGGCCGGGGCCGCTCCCGCCGCTGCGACCGGCGGGCTGCGCGCACTGCTCACCGAACTGGTCCCGGAGCGGGCCGTCGCGCAGGCGCTGTCCACCGAGTCGATGCTCAACTCCGTCATCTGGGCCGTCTCCCCGGCCGCCGTCGCCGGCCTCGCCCTCCAGGCAGCGCCCCACGTCCCCCTGTTGCTCGCCGCCGCGCTGATGGCGGCGTCGGTCGCGGGGCTGTGGCTGCTCCCGGCCGGATGGACGGTGGAGGACTCGGCGGGCGGCGCGTGGTCCGGCGGATCGCTGCCCCGGCTGCTGCTGGGCGCCTGGCCGGTGTACGTCACGGGCGCGGCCAGCCTCAGCCTGCTGGGTCTCGCCGAACTCGTCCTGCCCGCCCTGCTCGAACAGCGCGGCATCCCTGTCGGCTGGTCGGGACCGCTGCTGACCGGGCTGGCGGTGGGCGCCGGACTCGGGGCCTTCCTCTACGGCCTGCGCACCTGGCCCGGTCTGCTGCGCACCCGCAGTGTCGTGCTGATGTGCGGCACCTCGGTCTGCGTGACGCTCATCGCGTTGATACCGAACACCGCCGGGATCGCGTCCGCGCTGGCCGTGGGTGGCCTGCTCCAGTCAGGCGCGCTGCTCACCCGCAACCTCGCCTTGCGCGACGCGCTTCCGCCCGGCGCCCTGGCCGCCGGCTACTCGGTGATGTACGCGGCGGCGGGCGCGGGTTACGCGGCCACGGGTTCGCTCGCCGGAGCCCTGCTCAAGGTGACGGTGCCGTCCACCGCCGTCCTGGCCGGAGTGGCGTTGACCCTCGCACTGACAGGGGTCGGCTGGTCGGGGGAGGTGCGCCGCGCGGGGAGCTCAGCGCGGGGCGCCGACGTCGGCGTAGTGCCCGGACGTGTGGTCGAGGGTCCCGCTTCCGGCGCGGAAGGTACGCCGATAGGCGGTCGGTGTGACGCCGAGGGCTGTCTGTAGGTGCTGGCGCATCGACTGGGCGGTGCCGAAGCCCGCGTCGTGGGCGACCTGGTCGACGGAGAGGTCGGTGGACTCCAGGAGGTGCCGGGCGCGTTCCACCCGTTGCTGGGTGAGCCACTGGCCGGGGCTGACGCCGACCTCCTCGCGGAAGCGGCGCGTGAAGGTGCGTACGGACATGGCCTCCTGCTCGGCCATGTCGCGCAGCTGGATCGGCTCGTGCAGACGGCCGAGCGCCCAGGCGCGGGCCGAGGTCGTGGTCGCCTGCTGCGGGTCGGGCACGGGCCGGTGGATGTACTGCGCCTGCCCGCCGTCGCGGTGCGGCGGTACGACCGTGCGGCGGGCCACCTCGTTGGCGACCGCCGTGCCGTGGTCGCGGCGCACCATGTGCAGGCACAGGTCGATCCCGGCGGCGACGCCCGCGGAGGTCAGGACGTCCCCGTCGTCGATGAACAGGACCTCAGGGTCGACCTTGACCTGCGGGAAGAGCCGCTGGAGACGGTCGGAGTCGGCCCAGTGCGTGGTGGCCGGGCGCCCGTCGAGAAGGCGCGCGGCGGCCAGGACGTAGACGCCGGTGCAGATCGAGGCAAGCCGGGTGCCGGGGCGGATGTGGGCGAGGGCGGCGGCCAGTTCGTCGGTCAGCACGCCCTGCTCGAAGACCGGGCCCAGTTCGTACGACGCCGGGACGATCACCGTGTCGGCGGTGGCCAGGATCTCCGGGCCGTGCTCGACCTGGACGGCGAAGTCGGCGTCGGTCCGCACCGGGCCCGGCGGGCGGATCGAGCAGGTGAGGACCTCGTACAGCGAGCGCCCCTCGGCGTCCCTGGGGCGGCCGAAGATCCGGTGCGGGATGCCCAGCTCGAACGGCAGGACACCGTCCATGGCGAGGACGACCACGCGGTGCGGGCGGAACTCCAGGGCACGAGGGTCAGGGCTCATGGCCCGATCCTAACGAATGCTGTCCTTCGGGCCAATGGATCCCGGGCGGCCCAGGACGGAAGCTCTATGTCGTGACCCAGACAAGCGATGCCGCCGTGCAGGCAGCCCACCCGGAAAACCAGTCGGCCCCTCGTATCCACCGCGCCTGGTTCGTCGCCGCCGTCACCTTCGTGACGATCATCGGCGCGGCCGCCTTCCGCTCCCTGCCGGGTCTGCTCATCGACCCCCTGCACGACGACTTCGGCTGGTCGCGCGGCACCATCAGCGCGGCCGTCTCCGTCAACCTCGCGCTGTACGGCCTGACCGCGCCCTTCGCGGCGGCGCTGATGGACCGCTTCGGCATCCGGCGGGTGGTCGCGGTCGCGCTGACCGTGATCGCGGTCGGTTCGGGACTGACCGTGTGGATGACCGCGGCCTGGCAGCTGATGCTGTACTGGGGCCTGCTCGTCGGTCTCGGCAGCGGCTCGATGGCACTGGCGTTCGCCGCGACCGTCACCAACCGCTGGTTCACCGAGCGGCGTGGCCTGGTCACCGGCATCCTGACCGCCGCCTCCGCCTCCGGCCAGCTGATCTTCCTGCCGGTGCTGTCCTGGATGGTCGAGAAGCACGACTGGCGCCCGGCGGCGATCACGGTCGCCCTCGCCGCCCTCGCGGTCGTCCCCTTCGTCTGGCTGCTGCTGCGCGACCACCCGGCCGACGTGGGCCTGAAGCCGTACGGCGCCAAGGAGTTCGTACCGAAGCCGGAGCCGGTCCCGGGCGCCGCGCGCCGAGCGGTGACGGTCCTGTTCAAGGCCGCCCGCACCGGCCCCTTCTGGCTGCTGGCCGGCACCTTCGCGATCTGCGGCGCCTCCACCAACGGCCTGATCCAGACCCACTTCGTGCCCGCCGCCCACGACCACGGCATGCCCGTCACCGCGGCCGCCTCACTGCTCGCGGTGATCGGCGTGTTCGACGTGGTCGGCACGGTGGCCTCCGGCTGGTTCACCGACCGCTTCGAGCCCCGCCGCCTGCTCGCCGTCTACTACGCCCTGCGCGGCATCTCGCTCCTGTTCCTGCCCATGCTGCTGGCCCCCTCCGTCCACCCGCCGATGCTCTTCTTCATCGTCTTCTACGGCCTCGACTGGGTCGCCACCGTCCCGCCCACCGTCGCCCTGTGCCGCGAGCAGTACGGCGACGACAGCGCGATCGTCTTCGGCTGGGTCCTCGCCTCCCACCAGGTCGGCGCGGCGCTGATCGCCTTCCTCGGCGGTGTCGCCCGGGACGTGTTCGGCTCGTACGACATGATCTGGTACGCGTCCGGTGCGCTGTGCGCGGCGGCGGCGCTGATGGCGCTGGTGATCAGGCGGCGGCCCGCGGTGCCGCTCCCGGCGGTGCCGGCGGCTGCGTGAAGGCGACCGCGGAGGGCGGGCGCCCGGCGCGCTGAGGGTGCGGCGGGGCAGGCGGGCGGCACCGAGTGCGGCAGGGATGCGTGGGCGGCAGGGACGCGGCGGCGGTGGCTCGCAACCCGCCGGTGATTACTCCACGTTCCGGGCGACCGCGTTCCGTAATGTGAGGCTCTCCGGTCCGCGCTGCCGTTCGCTGCCTGTGGAGGCGCCTCATGACAGCCCTGTCCCGTCGTGGCGTACTGAAAAGCCTGCCTCTCGCTGCCGGGGCCGTCGTGGCCGCAGGGGCGGCCGGTCCGCCCGCGGCGGCGCGACAGTCGACCGACCCCGCCTTCCCGGCACCGGAAACACGCAGTTCGTCGCCCGGCACCGGGCGGCTGGAGACCGAACTGACCGTCCGGCTCACAGAGCTGGACGTCCCCGGGGTCGGCCGCGTGTCCACCCGCACCTACGAGGGGACCGTCCCGGGGCCCACGCTGCGGGTGCACCCCGGGGACTCCCTGGAGATCACGCAGATCAACGCGCTGCCGGCGAACGGCGACGCGGCGCACCAGGCCATGAACGTCCCGCACCACTTCAACAGCTTCAACCTGCACACCCACGGCATGCACGTGGACCCCACGGGCGAGGCGGACAACGTCTTCCGTGTCTTCGGGCCCGCCGGCGCGCCGGGGGCCGTCGGCACCCACCGCAGCCGCATCGACGTGCCGGCCGATCATCCGGCCGGAACGTTCTGGTACCACCCCCACCTCCACGGGTCCGCCGCGACCCAGGTGCTGGGCGGCATGGCGGGAGTGCTCGTCGTCGACGGGGACGTCGACGCGGTGCCCGAGATCGCCGCCGCCCGGGAGGTCGTCGTCTGCATCAGCGAGCTCAAGGTGTCCGGCGGACGGGTCCCGGACCTGACCTCGCACGGCGTCTACGACGGCATCGCCTCGACCTTCCTGGTCAACGGCGCGAAGAAGCCCGTGCTGACCATCGCCCCGGGGGAGATCCAGCGGTGGCGGGTCGTCAACGCCGGCGGGCTCACGGCTCACTTCCTGAGCCTGGGCGGCCAGGAGATGCACCAAATCGCCTGTGACGGCATCACCTTCATGGAACCCGTCGCGACCACCGGAGTGACACTGCCCGTGGGCGGACGGGTGGACCTGCTGGTCCGCGGCGGCATGCCGGGCACCTACAAGCTGACCGGCGGTGGTCCCTCGCACCACCTGCTCACGCTCGTCGTCACCGGCGCCGCCCGCACCATGTCGCTGCCGGGCCGTCTGCCCGGGCGGCCCACCGAGCTGCCCGAGCCCACGCGTACCCGGACGCTGACCTTCCGCAGCTACGAGAACGTTTTCTCCGGCGCGTTCCCGAACGCCTACCGCATCCTGGGTGACGGCGAGACCCCGCCCGCCGGCCCCCAGGGCGGCCGGGGCGACGTCGCCTGGGGCCGCTACTCGCCCGGCTTCGTCAACCAGCGGGTGCGGCTGGGCGAGGTCGAGGAGTGGACGGTCGTCAACGACTCGCACGCCCACCACCATCATCCCTTCCACCTGCACACCAACCACTTCCTGCTGACCGCCGTGGACAACCGCCGGCTGGAAACGCCCGTCTGGCACGACACCGTCGCCGTCCCGTCGAACGGCTCGGTCACCTTCCGGCTGCGCGCCGAGGACTTCACCGGCCGCTCGATGGCGCACTGCCACCAGCTCCAGCACGGCGACGAAGGCATGATGCAGATCGTCGAGTACGTGAACTGAACGGCGCACAACCTGACGGCGGGCGGGCGGCGGGCGGCGGTGTCAGAGGAACCGGCCCCTGTGGAACAGGAGAGGCGGTTCGCCGTCTCCGTCGCCCGGCCCGAGCGCGTCCACCCGCCCCACCACGATCAGATGGTCCCCGCCGGTGTGCACCGCGTGGATGGTGCAGTCGATCCAGGCGAGGGTGCCCGCGAGGCGGGGTGCGCCGGAGGCCGGGGCCGGGTCGTGTGCCACGCCCGCGAACTTGTCCGCGCCGCTCACCGCGAACGCCCTGCACAACCCGCCCTGCTGCGCGCTCAGGACGTTCACGCAGAAGACGCCCGCCTGGGCGATGCGGGGCCAGGTCGTCGACGTACGGCCCACCATGAAGGCGACGAGCGGCGGGTCGAGGGAGAGGGCGGAGAAGGACTGGCAGGCGAAACCGGCCGGTTCCTCGCCGGGTGCCCCGGGTGCCGTCACCACGGTCACGCCGCTCGCGAACGATCCCAGCACGCGCCGGAACTCGGCCTGCTCGACGGGCGCGCGCTCGTCCTCTCGCACACACCGCAGCTCCGGGCGGGGCAGCGCCTCGACCGCGAGGGTCCTGCCGGACCGGAGGTAGCGGACGGCGGCCTCGGCCATTCCTGCTTGTCCCATCACACCCCCATTGAAGCTGACGGTATGTCAGATGAAAAGGGGCGGGGCACGCGCACATGAGACCACCCGTACGCTGCGTCCATGGGGTGGGGGAACGCACGGCTCAACGAGGCCGCCGCGGTGTGCGCGGCGCAGCTTCCGGCGACCGGCCTGATCTGGTGGATCGGGAACCTGCTCGGCGACGACTACGCGTACGCGGGCGCCTACGGGGCCCTCGCCGTGTTCGCCCTGGCGTGTCTCCTCGTCGCGGCGCCGCTGATCCTGCCGGTGCTCGGTCTCGCGCACGCGATGGCCCAGATCGTGCCGGCCGAGGCACTCGCGCGGCTCGCCGTCCGCCGCGCGCGAGGGCCCCTGTGGGCCTGGCACGTGTTGTGCGCGGCGGGGCTCGGCGTGGGCTGGGCGGCACTCGCCGGGCTGCTGTGGGACTGGCCGTTCACCGTCACGGCACCGCTCCTCGCCGCCCTCGGCGTGCTCCCGGTGCTCGGCCTCGGGTGGCTCCGGAGACGTACCCGAGGCTTCTGGGGCGTGTGGCTGCCCTCCCTGTTCGCCTCCGTCGGCCTGTTCCTCCTGGTGTTCCTCGGCGGCGTGCTGGCCACGACCACGGGAATCGTCGAGGAGTACGAGCCTCCCGCGCTGTCCGCCGGGCAGCTCACCGGGGTCTGGCGGGGCGACGAGGGCGCGGTCCTCAGCCTCGGCACGGGCGGCCGGGCCGAACTCACCGACCTGCCCACCGAGCCCGGGTCCGCCGACCCATACGCCGAGCCGCTCTTCGCCGTGTGCGACGGCACCGGCACCTGGCTGCTCGACGACAAGGGCGCCCACAACCCCTACGGCGACGCCTCCGAGGGGCGCGCCGGTGTCGTCGTACGGCTCGACGGTGAATGCGGGCGGGAGACGTACTGGAGGATCGGCGGGACCGAGTCCGAGCCCGAGCTGTTCGTGCCGTTCGGGGACCCGGACGCGCCGGACGTGCGGATCCTGACACAGGACTGAGTCTCAACGGCCCCGGTACTCGGGGCTCCTGCGCTCGACGAAGCTCGCCACGCCCTCCTGCGCGTCCTGCGTCGTCATGTTGATCTCCTGGGCGGCGGCCTCCGCGGCGAAGGCGGTGGCGCGGTCGGTGTCCAGGGAGGCGTTCACGAGCTGTTTCGTCAGGGCGAGGGCGCGGGTCGGGCCGGTGGCGAGGCGCTCGGCCCATGCGCGGGCCGTTTTGGTCAGCTCCTCGTCCTCCAGGACCCGGTTGACCAGACCCAGACGTTCGGCTTCGCGAGCGGTGAGCGCCTCGCCGAAGAACATCAGCTCCTTCGCCCGCCGCGGGCCGATCAGACGGGGCAGGAGATAGGCGCCGCCGCCGTCGGGGACCAGACCCCGGCGTACGAAGACCTCGATGAACTTCGCCGACTCGGCGGCCAGGACGAGATCGCAGGCGAACGCGAGGTGCGCGCCGAGACCGGCCGCGGTGCCGTTCACCGCGGCGATCACCGGCTTCTCGCAGTCGAGGACGGCCGCGATCAGCCGCTGGGCCCCCAGCCGCAGAGTGCGGGCCACATCGCCGGCCACGCGTTCTCCCGCACCGGAGGTCCCTCGCAGGTCCGCACCCGCACAGAAGCCGCGGCCGGTTCCGGTGAGGACGACGGCTCGCACGTCCGGATCGGCGGACGCCCGGCCCAACAGCTCGACGAGCAGGTCCCGTTGACCGGGGGTGAGGGCGTTGAGCACCTCGGGCCTGTCGAGGGTGATGTACGAGACCTGGCCGTCGACGATGTGCCGCACCTCGCTCACCGGCACACCACCAACGCGTCCAGCGCCACCGCGCCCTGCCCCCGGGGCAGCACCATCAGCGGGTTGATGTCGAGCTCCGCGACCTCGTCCCCCAGCTCGAGGGCCATGCGCTGCACGCGCAGTACGACCTCCACCAGGGCGTCGAGATCCGCGGGCGGCCGCCCCCGGACCCCGTCGAGCAGGGCCCGCCCCCGCAGGTCGCCCAGCATGTCCCGGGCCTGCTCCTCACCGAAGGGCGGCACGCGTACGGCGGTGTCCCGCAGCACCTCGACCAGCACCCCGCCGAGCCCGACCGTCACCGTCGGCCCGAACAGCTCGTCGTGCGCCGCCCCGACGACCATCTCGACGCCCCGCTCGACCATCTGGCAGACCAGGACGCCGTCCAGCGGGACGTCCTCGTAGCGGGCGATGTCGGTCAGCTCTCGGTAGGCGTCCCGGACCTGGCTGGCCGAAGTCAGGCCGATCTTCACCAGGCCCAGCTCGGTCTTGTGGGCGATCTTCGCGCCGGAGGCCTTCATCACGACCGGATAGCCCACCAGGCCCGCCGCGCGCACGGCCGCCGCCGCGCTGGTCACCAGCTGCTCGCGCGGCACCCGGATCCCGTACGCCCGCAGCAGTTGCTTCGCCGCGTGCTCGCTCAGCTGCTGGCCCGGGCGCATCAGGGCCTGCGCCTTGCGGAAGGACGGCGAGGGGGAGCGCGGGGCCTCGTCGAAGGGGGAGCGGTAGCCGCTGACGAAGCGGTGGTGGTCGAGGTAGGCGCGGACCGCGGTGATGCAGTTGCCGACCGTGCGGAAGGTGGCCACCCGGGAGGAACCGAGCAGGACCTCGCGGTAGGCCGGCTCCGTGCCCACGGGCGAACCCCACACCACACAGACCAGCTTGTCGGTCTGCTCGGCCGCGTCCACCAGGTCCTGCACCAGCCGGTCGCTCAGCGGAGGAAAGGGCCCGGTGACCGGACAGATCAGTACCCCGACCGACGGGTCCGCGAGGATCGCGTCGATGATCTTCCGGCCGCGCCAGTCGCCGACCGGGTGCCCGCCGTTGTCGACGGGGTTGGCCACGCTCAGGAACTCCGGTATCCACTGGTGCAGTTCGGCCTGCTTCGCCTCCGAGAGGGCGGGGAGCCTGAGCCCCGCCTCCGTCGCCAGGTCGGCGAAGTGCGCGCCCGTGCCGCCCGAGATCGAGTAGACGACGACCCCTTCGGCGCGCGGTGGCCTTGCGCGGGCCAACAGGGCCGCGGTGTCCTGGAGTTCGTCGAGACCGTCGACGCGGATCACGCCGTACTGCCGCATCGCGGCGTCCACCACCGTGTCCGCGCCGGTGAGTTTGCCGGTGTGGGAGGCGGCCGTGCGGGCGCCGGTCTCGGTGCGGCCGACCTTGACCGCGACCACCGGCACCTTGCGGCGGGCGGCCCGGTCGGCGGCGAGCAGGAAGGAGCGGCCGTCTTTCAGGCCCTCCAGGTAGCAGGCGATGGCGCCGACCTCGGGACGCTCGGCGAAGTAGGAGAGGAAGTCGGCACTCTCGAGATCGGCCTCGTTGCCGGTGGGGGCCCAGTGCGTGAGGCGGATGCCGAGTTCCTGGAGGGCGAAGACCGGGCGGCCCTGGTGGCCGGACTGGGTGATGAGGGCGATCCCGGGCCCGTCGAGGTCGTCGCGGAACGACGAGAAGGCGTTCAGGTTGGTGTTGGGCCCCAGCAGCCGCATCCCGGACTCCGTCACGGCGGCGGCGAGACGCTCCTGCGCCACCGCCCCCTCCTCGCCGGTCTCCGCGAAGCCGGAGGCGAAGACGACCGCGAACTTCACCTTGGCCTCGGCCAGCTGCCCGATCAGCGGAAGTGGCTCCGCGACCAGCAGGACGGCGAGATCGACCTGCTCGGGCAGGTCGGCGACGGATGCCACGCAGGGGACGCCGAAGACCGACGGGCGGGTCGGATGGACCGGGTGCAGCCGGGCTCCCACCCGGTCCGCCCAGTCGATCAGCTGCCGGGTGACACCGGTGTTCGGCCGGTCCTCGGCGTCCGAGGCGCCGATCACGGCGACCGACTCCGGACGGAAGAAGCGGTCCAGATCGGGGACGTCGGCGTACAGCGGACGGCCGCCGACGTCGAGATCGTCGACCTCGGCGGGCCGGCCGTGGACGGCGGGCCCGGGTTGCTCGCCGCACGCGACGACCCGGGCCCGGCGGGAGTCGGTGGTGAGGGTGCCGTGGGTTGATCCAAGCATCGGTCCGCCCGCTCCTGTCGTGACAGCACAAATAACTGACGCAGTGTCAGATTACAGAACTGACGAGGTGTCAGGAACGGGCGTGCACGCAAAGTTGATGCGCCGACTACAGGACCGCGAGAACCTCCTTGGCCACTCGCTCGCCCGACCGCACCGCACCGTCCATGAAGCCCATCCAGTGCAGGGACGTCTCCGTCCCGGCCCAGTGGATGCCGCCGACGGGGGCGCGCAGGGCGGGACCGTACTGGGTGAGCACTCCGGGCGCGCCGATGGAGACGGGGCCACCGCGGGTGTAGGCCTCGTTGTTCCAGCGTTGTAGGACGAAGGAGGTGGGGGAGGCCGCTTTCGAGCCGAAGTACGTCACGTAGTCCTTGAGGACGGCCGCCTTGACCTCCGCCTCGCTCGCCGCGTCGTACTTGCGGGCCTCGTCGGCCTCGATGAAGCCCATCAGGGCGCCGTAGGAGGCGTCGGGCGGGGAGTTGTCGAAGGTCGAGCTGATCACGCCGGTGTCGCTGACGACCTGGCCGTTGAGGCCGTCCGCCCGCCAGAAGGGGGTGTCGTAGATCGCGATCGCCTTGCCGACCGAGGCCATCGGGAGGCGCTGGGTGAGCTGGTCGCGGGCGGCGGGCAGCAACGGGTCGTAGGTGATGCGGGCCGCGAGCGGCGGCGGTACGGCGACGACGACCCGCTTGGCGGTGACGGTGACCCCGTCGGCCGTGACGACGTACTTCGAGCCGGACTTGGCGATCGTGCGCACCGGGGCGTTCAGCACCACCCGGTCGCCCAGCGTGGCGGCGAGCTTGATCGGCACCAGCTGGGAGCCGCCGACGAAGCGCAGTTCCTGGGCGCCGCCCGCGGTCTCGGTGAGGCGTTCCAGGGTGCCGGGCGTGGTCTCGTTGCCGGCCGCGGCGATGTAGAAGAGGACGAACAGGAGGGAGAGTTCACGGGGTTCGGCCGAGAAGATCGACGTGCAGGCCACGTCCAGGAGG
Organism: Streptomyces canus; assembly: GCF_030816965.1. Taxonomy (NCBI): domain Bacteria; kingdom Bacillati; phylum Actinomycetota; class Actinomycetes; order Kitasatosporales; family Streptomycetaceae; genus Streptomyces; species Streptomyces canus. Next base: position 4,453,766 of record NZ_JAUSYQ010000002.1, on the reverse strand, counting down.
AACTTGGCCGACGGGATCACGGCGTTGGCGCGCAGCCAGGTCTCGAAGGTCTGCCGGTCCCACTCCTCGGCCTTGGCCGCGGTCCAGGGCGCGTCGAGGGGGATCGTCTTGGCCATGTCGTCGAGGGAGGCCTGGACGATCGCCGCGTTGGCGAGACCGGCCGCGTCGATCGGCGGGACCGAGCCGAGGATGCCGTCGGTGGCGTAGGGGGTCTTCTTGCCGTCCTTGTAGAGAAGGTTGTTGCCGGTGTTGTAGGTGGCGAAGGTTCCCACCCCGAGCGAGTCTGCAAGGGCCTTGATGCGGTCCTGGGTGGGGCCGATGAACTCGCCGCCGCCCTCGGTGACACCGCCGTTGGCCAGGGGCAGGTTGAGGACCCGGCCGCCGACCCGGTCACGGGCCTCCAGTACGGCGACGGTCTTTCCGCCCGCGACCAGGTCACGGGCCGCGGTGAGCCCGGCGAGACCGCCGCCGACGATCGCGACGTCCACGTCACGGGTGGCGGCGGAGGCGGGGGAGGCGGCGGTGCCGGTCAGGGTGACGGCACCGGCCGCCGCGGCGGCACCGCCGAGCAGGGAGCGCCGGGAGAGCGGGGGGAGCTGTCTTTCGCGTGCCACGTGCGTCCTCCGTAGTGGAGAGAGTGTGGAGCTAGAACATGAGAAGTGTTCACATTCTGGCCCCGCACGATGGCACACGACAACGCTCCCGTCACATCTGACACAGGAGTAACGGGAGCTTTACTGAAGAGAGTTGAGGTTTTCTACGTCAGGCGGGAAGCCGCGAGAGCCCGTCCGCGCCGTCCTTCTCGACGGCCTTCGCGATCTTCTCCGCGTCGAGGGCCACTTCGCGGAAGGTGCCGCTGATGGGAGTGACGTAACCACTGAAGAAGAGGCCTGGGGCGTCGGCGGGGCAGCGGGAGCCGTTGACGACCGGTCTGCCGTGGGCGTCGAGGACGCCGAGGTGGCCGACCAGGCCCTCCAGCGAGCGGGCGTACCCGGTGGCCGCGATCACCGCGTCCGGGGCGACGCGGGTGCCGTCGGCGAGCAGTACCTCGCCGTCCTCGAAGCCCTCCACGGCGGCCACCACCTCGACCTTGCCCGTGCGGATCGCGTCGATGAGGCCGACGTCCTGGACCGGGATGGCGCCCTCCTTGACCCGGCTGTAGAGCCCGGTGTCGGGACGGGGCAGCCCGTGCTCCGACAGGTCGGGCACGCTGAGCTTCGCCATGGGCCGGGCCAGCCGGTCCACGAGGCCGACCGGCAGCCGCCGTACGAGAACGCCCGTGTACTGGGCGGCCCAGCCGGCCGTGGAGCGGCGGACGATGTGCGGGGCGGTGCGCACGGACAGCCGTACCCGCGAGGCGCCGCCCTCGACCAGGTCCACGGCGATCTCGGCGCCCGTGTTGCCCACGCCGACGACGAGGACGTCACGGCCGGCGTAGGGCTCGGGGTTGCGGTACTCGCCGGCGTGCCGGAGCTCGCCCTTGTAGGTGTCGCGGCCCGGCCAGTCCGGCAGCAGGGGGGTGTGGTTGTAGCCGGTGGCGACGACCACTGCGGCGCCGGTCAGCTCGCGGCCGCCGGTGGCGTGCAGCAGCCAGCCGGTGCCGTCGGGGGTGCGCTCGACGCGGGAGACCTCGACGCCGGTGACGGTCTCCAGCTCGTGGAACTCGGCGTACTTCTCCAGGTAGCGCACCACGTCGTCGCGGGCGACCCAGCGGCCGAAGCGGCGGGGTATCGGGAGGCCCGGCAGGGCCGACAGGCGGCGGGTGGTGTGCAGGTGCAGCCGGTCGTAGTGGCGCCGCCAGGAGGCGCCGACGTGCTCGGACTTCTCCAGGACGACCGCGCGGATGCCCCTGGCGCGCAGCGCGTACGCGACGGAGAGTCCGGCCGGACCGCCGCCGACGACGTAGACGGGACGATCGGGCTGGTCGGGGCGGTCTGCGGGTGTGGAGTCGGCCATGAGCGCGAGCGTAATCAGACAGCGCGTTGATGGGTCTCGGTCAAGACGGGAATTGGTTGCGGATCGATCACGGCTGTAGGAGGGCCGGGTGGGGCTTGTGGCGTAGGTCACGTGGTTGTGTGCGTACGGAAAAGGCCACGGCGCCGGGCCCGCGGGTGCGGGGCTCGGCGCCGTGGTGTGCGGCGGCCGGAGGCTGACGGGAAACCGGAGCCGCGGTACGGGGTGTCCTGGGGCAGGGGGCTACGCACAGGTTTCTCTCCTGCGGCCTTACCGAAACCGCTCCCCCGGGCCTTCCGGGCAACCGTCATCTGACGTACCGTCAGATTTCATGGACACGATCTGGCTGACCGGCGCGCAATGGCTGGCCGTCCTGCGCATCGGCCTCGGGCTGTGGTGGCTGGAGAGCTGGCGGCACAAGGACAAGAGGACGTGGTTCGAGGGCGGCGGCATCACCTGGGCCGCGGACATCGCCGCCAAGCACCGCTGGACCCCGGTCCGCAGCGGCTTCGACGTGCTGGTCGCCCCCCGCCCCAGGACGATGGCGTACGTCGTCGCGTACGCCGAACTCGCCCTCGGCGCGGGCCTGATCCTCGGCTTCCTGACCCCGCTCGCGCTGGTCGGCGGCCTGCTCCTGAACGTCCTCTACTTCACGCTCATGATCCACGACTGGGCCGAACAGGGGCAGAACTCGATGATGGCCCTCATCTCGCTCGTGGCCCTGTTCGCGATGTCCTGGCAGACGTGGTCGCTCGACGCCGCGCTGGGCTGGTTCTGATGGGCGCGAGGTACGACCTGCCCGAGGCGGACGCCTTCACGCGGACCTACTGGGACGCGGCGGCGCGGGGCGTCCTGCTGCTCAGGCGCTGCGGGACATGTGCCCAGGTCCACCACTACCCCCGTGAGTTCTGCCCGCGCTGCTGGAGCGAGGACGTCACGTGGTCCGCGGCCACCGGCCGCGCCACGCTCCACACCTGGTCCGTCGTCCACCGCAACGACCTGCCGCCCTTCAAGGACCGCACCCCCTACGTCGCCGCCGTCGTCGACCTCGCCGAGGGCCCCCGGATGATGACGGAGATCGTCGACTGCGCGCACGAGGACCTGCGGGCCGGGCTGGACCTGGAGGCGGTCTTCCCGGACGGGGTACCGAAATTCAGGCCGCGCGGGACGACCGCGCCGGTTTGAATGGGCGGATGACCGACGTCGACGATCAGCACCGCATCCGCCCCTTCACCCCGCTGCACGGCCACGGCTTGCGCCTGTGCGCCTGGGACGCGGACTCCGACACCCAGGCCCAGGACTGGCTGCGCGGCTCGCTGGACCCCGAGTTCGGGCGCTGGAACACCCCGCTCACCCTGATCCACGACCTCGACGGCGCCCGTGCCGTCATGCGACGCAGGGCCGCACAGGCGGCGCAGGGAACGAGCGTGTCGTACCGGATCACGGACGAGTCGAGCGGTACGACGCTCGGACACCTCGGCATCAACGTCATCGACCACGTCCTGCGCACCGCCCGCGTCGGCTACTGGGTGCTGCCCGAGGCCCGCGGCCACGGGGTGGCCACCCGCGCCCTCCGCCTCGGCGCCCGCTGGGCCCTCACCGACCTCGGCCTGTACCGGCTGGAGCTGGGTCACGCCCTCGGCCACGGGGCCTCCTGCACCGTCGCCGGACGCTGCGGCTTCCGTTACGAGGGCACGCTGCGGGGCGCGATGTTCGAGGCGGGGCGGCACGACGCGTTCCGGGACGTGCACCTGCACGGCCGACTGGCGACGGACCCGGAACCGTCGTGATGACGGACCCGGAACCGTCGTAATGCGGAGGCGTCCGGCGCGCTCGCGCAGGATCATGAGACATGCCTCCCACAGCTTGGTACTCCACCGAAGACCTCGACGAGTTCCTCACCCGCGCCGGTGACTTCCTGTACTCCCGGCCGGACCTGCACACCGTCGTCCTCACCGTGACCGAGGGGCTGCGCACCCGCGGGCTCCGGGCGTACGGCGACGAGACGCCCCGCTTCGGGCTGCTGGAGGAGGACGGGAGCGTGCGGGGCGCCTACTTCCGGACACCGCCGTACCGGCTGTATCTCACGCCCCTGACCACCGGGCGGGCCGACTCCCTCGCCGCCCATCTGACGGCCCTGGGCCATGCCGTGCCCGGCGTCAGTGCCGAGGCCGCGACCGCGGAAGGTTTCGCCGAGGCATGGCGGCGCCGGACCGGAGTGGAGGCCGTGCCGTATCAGCGCCAGCGGCTGTACCGGCTGGACACGCTGACCGAGCCGGAGCCGGTGCCGCAGGGGCGGCCGAGGATCGCGGGGGAGGGCGACCGGGAACTGCTGGTGCGCTGGTTCCGGGAGTTCGTCCGGGACATCGGAGAGAGCGAGAACGACTCCGTGCGCGCCGAGTCCTGGGCCGACGCCCGCCTCGCCTACGGCGGCGTCACCCTGTGGGAGGCCCCCGACGGCACCCCCGTCTCCATGGCCGGCCTCACTCCCCCCGTCGCCGGCCAGATCCGGGTGGCGCCCGTCTACACCCCGGCCGGCCTCCGCGGCCGCGGGTACGCCGGTGCCGCCACCGCCGAGGTCAGCCGGCTGGCGCGGGAGCGGGGCGCCGACGAGGTGCTGCTCTTCACCGATCTGGCCAACCCGACCAGCAACGGTCTCTACCAGCGCATCGGGTACCGGCCGGTGGCGGACTTCGCGGTGTACGACTTTCAGGGCCAGAGCAGTTCCTGAGCCCAACCCTGGCCCGAGCGCCGGTAGTTGAGCCTGATGTGCCGCCTGCGCTCGTCTCCCTGGAAGAACTCCACCTCGTCCGGAAGCAGTCGGTACAGCGTCCAGGACGGGACCGGCACCTCCGGCTCCCGCTGCGCCCGCTCCCAGGCCTCCTCGGACACCCGCGCCAACTCCCCGAGCGAGCCCAGGACTTCGCTCTGCCGTCCGGTGAGCGCGGCGGCCAGTGCGCCGGTCGAGCGGGCGTGCAGGTCGGCCTGGCCCTCCTCGGAGGGCGCGGCGCTCACCGGCCCCTTCACCCGCACCTGCCGGCCGAGGACCGGCCAGTAGAAGCCGAGGGCGGCGTACGGCCGTACCGACAGGTGCCCTCCCTTGCGGCTGTGGGAGTGGCTCGCGAAGGCCCAGCCGTCCTCGTCCGCGCCGTGCAGCATCACGGTGCGGACGTCCGGCCGGCCCTCCCCGTCCGCCGTCGCGAGGGACATGGTGTGCGGCTCGGTCTGCCCGGCGGCCACCGCCTCCGCGAACCAGGTGGTGAAGAGCTCCAGCGGGGTCGCGGGCGCGGTCGCGGGGTCGAAGGAGGGCAGCGAGGTGACCTCCGGGTCCCACACCCGCAGCGACCTGAGCAGCTCGTGAAGATCCGTTGCCATGCCTCAGACGGTACCGAGGTCGGACGTCACCCACCTTTCGGGCCGCATCCGGATGATCACCGATTCGCCGTGGTTCTTGGCGGCGAACTCGACGTACCCTTCGACCTTCTCGGCCGGCAGGTACCGGGCGGAGATCTCCTGGAGGTGTGCGAGGGTGCCGGGCACGGTGTCGAGGACCGGTCCCTCGACGGACACGTACCGGATGGTGGGCTCGAGGCGGTCGACCAGCAGGGAGAAACGGCCGGCCGCCCGGATCAGCTCGTGCTTGCGGGAACCGGCACCGGTCATGATCCAGACGTCGCCGCCCGGCGCGTACTGGTACCAGATCGGCACGGTGAGCGGCGCGCGCCCCTCTCCCGCGTCGACCGCCAGCGCGGCGACATGAGGCTCGGCCAGGAACTGTTCACGTTCTTCGCGAGTCAGGGCCATAGAGTGCAGGATACTTCGGCCGCCGGAGGAAGGGGGTGCGGTGAAGCGCTTGTTCAGTACGGCAGTTGGCGCGGTCGGCGTCCTCCTTCTCGCGTCCCTCGCCGCCTGCGACTCCACCACCGCGAAGTCCTCCCTGACCGTCCCCGAGCTCTACTACCTGCGTCCCTACGGCGACAAGTCCGGCCCGAAGGACAAGATGCCCTTCTCCGTGACGGCCGAGGACGGGAACGGGCCCGGGGTCCGCCGGCTCACGGTGGACGTGGCCCCCGACGGGCTGGACGTGGTCCGGTTGAAGAAGTACGGCCGTTGCGAGGGCGACTTTGCGCATCTGACCTGCGAGGTCGACGGCGACTACAGCAACTGGGCGGACAACGCCCGTGCGCAGCCGTACGCCGTCAAGGGCGCCGAGGCCGGTGCCACGGCCGTCGTCCGCTACACCTACACCACGAAGAGCGGCAAAAAGCTCACCGCACGGACCCGGTTCGTCGTCGGCGAGCCGGTGGTCGAGGCGGTGGCGCCCGCGTACGCGAAGGATCTCCTGCGGCCCGGCTCCGAGCTGGTCTCCCCGCTCGTCGTGCGGAACACCGGCGAGGTGCCGGTCAGGGGACTCGGGATAGCGATGACCGCCAACGGGACGGAGTTCACGCGGCGGTACGACAACTGCCGTTACCCCGAACTGCAAAAGGGCCACCTCGCGGTGTGCGAGCTGCCGGAGGTGACGATCGACCCGGGAGAGACGCTCGTCGTCCGCCCCGCCATGAGACTGCGCGTCCCCGCCGCGCAGATGTACCCCTCCTACGGCCGGCACGTCTGGGCCCTGGACATGGGCCCGGGGCAGTATCACAACTACACCAAGGGCGGCGGCCCCGGCGACGGACCGGCCCTGGAGGCCGAGCCGACCGCCGGCACCGGGGGCGCCTTCTTGGGGGGCGGCGGATCCACCCAGCTCGTCGTCGACACCCACGCCGACTACCAGGTCTCCGACGTCGAACTGCGCGGCGGTCCCGGCACCCGGCGCACCTTCCGCATCGAGGTCCGCAACAACGGCCCCGCCGACGCCGGTACCACGGCCGAGCTGGTCTTCGAGCCGCCCTTCGAGCTGAGGGTGGTGGAGGAGCCCATGGAGGAGTACGACGACGGCGTCTACCAGGCGTACTGCGACAACAACGGCTTCACCTACACCTGTGAGGTGCCCGACCTGAAGCCGGGCCAGACCCGTTCCTTCGAGTTCACGGCCGAACTCGGCGCCCCCGGAGAGGGCACCCTGAGCCTCCTGGAGAAGGACCGCTCCAGCCCGTGGGACGTGGGGCGCAGGGACCCGGACACCTCCAACGACAAGGCGGCCATCCGGGTCGTGCCCTAACGCCCCAGCACCACCGTCCCCGACGAGCAGAACCAGCCGCCCGTCCCGGATGCCACCGCCAGATGCGGCGCCGACCCGTCCGGGCGCCGCACCTGCCGTGCGCCCGCCTCCCCGCGCACCTGCCGTACGGCCTCCACGAGCAGGAACAGCCCGCGCATGCCCGGGTGCTGGGCGGACAGCCCGCCGCCGTCGGTGTTCACCGGCAGGTCCCCGCCCTCGACCTTCAGCCGTCCCTTCTCCACGAAGGAACCGCCCTCGCCCTTGGCGCAGAAGCCGAGGTCCTCCAGCGTCACCAGCGTCATGTAGGTGAACGCGTCGTAGATCTGGGCGAGTTCGATCTCCTCGGGGCGTACGCCCGCCCGCTCGAAGGCCAGCCGTCCGCTCACCGCCGCCGGGGACACGGTGAAGTCGGGCCACTCGGACATGCTGACGTGCGAGACGTACTCGCCGGTGCCCAGTACCCAGACGGGAGCGGTACGGCAGTCCCGTACGTACTCCTCGGCCGCGAGCAGCACCGCCGCGCCGCCGTCGGAGCGGATGCAGCAGTGCAGCTTGGTGAAGGGGTCCGCGATCATCGGGCCGGACAGGACGTCGTCGACGGTGATCGGGTCGCGGAACATCGCGTCGGGGTTGAGGGCGGCGTTGGCGCGGGCCTGGACCGCTATCTGTGCCAACTGCTCGATGGTGGTGCCGTGTTCGATCATGTGGCGGCGGGCCGCCATCGCGTACTTGGCGATCAGGGTGTGACCGTAGGGCACCTCGAACTGGAGCGGGCCGCGGGCGCCGAAGGAGAGGGTGCCGGTACGGCGGCCCGCCCTGATGTCGGCGCGGGCCGTGGAGCCGTAGACCAGCAGGACCGCGTTCGCGTGTCCGGCGGCGATCGCGTCGGCCGCGTGCGCCGCCATGACCTCCCAGGTGGAACCGCCGACCGAGGTCGAGTCGACCCAGGTGGGGCGCAGGCCCAGGTACTCGGCGATCTCGACGGGGGCGAGGGTGCCGGTGCCGGCCGAGGCGAGGCCGTCGACCAGCGAGCGGTCCAGGCCGGCGTCGGCCAGGGCGCGGCGGGCGGCCTGGGCGTGCAGGGCGTAGGGGGTCGTGTCGTCCACGCGGCCGCAGTCGGCCAGGGCCACGCCGGTGATCGCGACTTTCCGGCTCCCGTGGGGCATGAGGGGCTCCTGCCTCTGGGCATCTGGTGCGGGCGCTTCTAATATGACGGACCGTCAGATCGGGAGGGAAGAGGAAGAGCCATGGACGCTCGCTTCAGCGCCGAACAGGACGAGATCCGGCGTGCCGTGCGGGAACTGCTGCGGAGGCGCTGCGGGTCCGGGGAGTCCAGGAGTGCGGTCGACACTCCGGCCGGTTACGACCCGGCGCTGTGGACGGCCCTCGCCGAACAGCTGGGACTGCCGGGGCTGGCGCTTCCCGAGACGTACGGCGGTGTGGGGTGCTCGGTGACGGAGCTGGCGCTGGCCTGCGAGGAGACGGGGCGGGTGCTGGCGGCCACGCCGTTGCTGGGCACGGCGGTTCTCGTGGCCCCGCTGGTGCTGGCCCTGGGGACGGAGGAGCAGCGTGCCGGTCTGTTGCCTCGGATGGCTTCCGGCGCTTTGACCGCTGCCCTTGCGGTGCCCCCCGGGGCGGCGCTGGGGCTCACCGGCGACAACGGGGCCGAGTGGGCGGGCGGCGGGCGCGCGGGCGGGGTCCAGGCCCGACGGTCCGGCGGTGCGGGTGGGGGTGTCGTCGGCGGCCCGCGCGCGGCCGGTGCCGCTCACGGCGGGCCGGGAGGTGCCCCGGCGGCAGGACCGTCCGCGGCGATGAAGTGGGTGGAACCGCCCGTCGCCGGGCCGCGCTCGGCCGGTGCCGCTCTCGGCGGGCCGGGAGCCGCCCGGGCGCCACGACCGTCCGCGGTTACGGAGGGGGCGGGGGCGCCCGTCTCACCGCAGTTGTCGCGAGCTACGGAAGGGGCGGGACTGCCCGTCTCACCGCGGTCGTCGCGATCGGCCGCGGCTCCCTCGGCGTCACCGCCGACCCACCTCGCGCGGTCGCGCCCCGGAGATCAACCCCACGCTCCCGGCTGGCGGTTGTACGGCGAAGTCGATCAGGTCCTCGACGGCCACAGCGCCGACCTCCTGCTCGTCGCCGCACACGCCGGAGGGTTCGCCCGGTCCCGTACCCTCCTCTTCCTCGTCCCCGGTGACGCCGCCGGGCTCGTGCGCACCCGGCAGCGCGCCCTCGACGCCACCCGCCCCCGGGCCCGCGTCCAGCTGCGGGACGTCGAAGCCGAGTTGCTCGGCGACGAGGACGGGGCCGATGTCCTGGGGGCCCTCGCCCGCACCGGGGACACCGCCGCCACCGTCCTCGCCTGTGAGGCTGTCGGGGCCGCAGACCGTGTGCTGGAGATGACCGTCGAGTACGTCAAGCAGCGGGAGCAGTTCGGGCGGCCGGTCGGGTCCTTCCAGGCCGTGAAGCACCGGCTCGCCGATGTGTACGTTCAGCTTCAGGCGGCCCGTTCCGCTGCCTACTTCGCCGCCTGGGCCGCCGTGCACGACGAGCGGCGGGTCGGTGGGCTCGCCCTCGCCCAGGCCCTCGAAGCCCTGCGCACGGCCGCCGCCGAGGGCATTCAGCTGCACGGAGGCATCGGGTTCACCTGGGAGCACGAGGCGCAGCTGTACTTCAAGCGCGCCACCGGGGACGAGCTGCTCTTCGGCCCCGCGCACCGGCTGCGGGCGCACGCCGCCGACGCGGCGCGGCTCTTCGAGCGGGCGGAGGTTTCGGTGTGATCGGGGCGCGGGTGGTCCAGCGGGTGTCGTCCACGCGCGGCTTCGCCAAGGTCGCACCGCACGTGATTCCGGCCCTGGACCGGGCCGTGCACCGGATCACGCGGGGGAAGTTCCTGCTCAGCGCGCAGATGCTGCCGGGGCTCGTGCTCACCTCGACGGGGGCGAGGAGCGGGCTGTCCCGCCGGACCCCGCTCGCCTGCATGCCCGAGGACGAGGGCCGTACCTGGATCCTCATCGGCTCCAACTTCGGCCGCGACGGCCACCCCGCCTGGACCGCCAACCTCCTCGTCCACCCCGAGGCCGCGGTCAGCTGGAAGGGACAGGACATCGCGGTGACGGCGACGCTGCTGACGGGGGAGGAGCGGGCGGCCGTGTGGAAGACGGCGCTGGCGTTCTGGCCGCCGTACGCCACCTATCAGGCACGGGTCGAGCGGGAGATACGGCTCTTCCGGATCACCCGGAGGTGATGGCCGGACGCACGACAGGCGGCTGTCCACCCGTGTGAACAGCCGCCTGCCAGACAGGACTTGGATTGGGCCGTTATTTCGTCGGCTTCTTGCCCGTCACGCCCAGGTGCACCAACAGCGCCAGGTTCGGCTTGAGTTCGGCCTGCTTGACGCCCCAGGTCTGGAAGCCCTTCTGGTGCGAGGCCACCGCCGCGAGCATCGCGACGAGCGAACCCGCGACCGCGGCCGGGTTGACGTCCTTGTCGACCTTGCCCTTGGACTGGAGTTCGGTGACCGCGTCCACAAGGGAGTTGTTCACGGAGTTGAGGATCTTCATGCGGATCTTGTAGAAGCGTTTGTCGCCCTCGGCGGCGCCGAGGTCGACCACGCGCAGGATCGCGTCGTTCTTGCGCCAGAACTCGAGGAAACCCTCCACGAGTTCCTGCGCGGTCTGCCATCCCGCCTTGCCGACCCACGACCGGCCTTCGAGCAGCCGGGTCAACTGACCGCCCTCGGTGGCCATGTGCTCGGCGATCTCCAGGACGGCGCCCTCGACGTCCGGGAAGTACTGGTAGAAGGTCGCGGGTGAAGTGCCCGCCTTCCGGGCGACATCGATGACCTTGACGTCCCGGTAGGGGGAGGAGCTGAGCATCTCGCTGAGGCAGTCGAGCAGCTTCTGCCGGGTCGCCTGCCCACGCCGGCCGGCCACACGGCCGTCGACGGTACGCACTTGTCCTGTCATGCCGTCAGCTTACCGAGGGGTGATCGGAGCGCGATTCGGCCGACTGCAAATGGGGTGCACGGGGCCGGGGAGACGGGTGTGCCTGGTCCTGCGGGGTGCGTGCGACGCCGTTACTTTGGCGGTATGGCCGAAAACAGGGCATCCGCAGACGGAACGGGATACGGCGAGGGCGTCCCCTGCTGGGTGGACGCGCAGCTTCCCGACGTGGCCGCCGGACAGCGGTTCTACGGTGAGCTCTTCGGCTGGACCTTCCACGACCGGCCGGACGCCCACGGTTCCGTGTGGGCCCACCACAAGGGCCGCCCCGTCGCCGCCCTCGCCCACAAGACGGACGGCCGTATGCCCACCGTGTGGACGGTCTACTTCGCCACCCCGGACATCGAGGGCCTCGCCGACCGGATCTGGGCGGCCGGCGGACAGGTCGTCACCGCGCCCGTGCCGGTGGCGGAGCTGGGTACGTCCGCGCTGGTCACCGATTCGGAGGGGGCCGTCTTCGGCCTCTGGGAGCCGGGCAGCCACCCCGGGTTCGGTGTGCGGCACGAGCCCGGCACCTTCGCCTGGGCCGAGCTGTACGCGCGCGACACCGAGGCCGCCAACACCTTCTACGGCGGGCTCTTCCACGACGCCCTCTTCGGACCCGAGGCTCACCCCGACTTCGGCCGCGCCCTCGTCTCCGACGTGTTCCCCGACGAGATGCCGCCCCACTTCCTCGTGCACTTCGGTGTCGAGGACTGCGAGACCGTGCTCGGGACGGTCAACCGGCTGGGCGGGCGGGTCCAGGCGCCGCCATTCGAGACGTCGTACGGAAAAGTGGCGGTCGTCACCGACAATCAGGGGGCGTCGTTCGCCATCCTGGAGCGATCGGAGCGGTAGAAGGTTCCGCTTTGAGGTGAGACATCCCAATTGACCCCGGGTTCGCCACCAGGCCTCCGGCCAGGAAGAATCAGGGTTGCGTGCCGCCACGGCGGTGCGGTGGTGAGACGCTGCACGGGGTCGCGTACATATGTGGGTGGCGCGGCTTGTACGGGGAGGTGGCAGGCAGAGTGGTGGATCAGCTGACGCAGCACGATCCGCGCAGGATCGGGCCGTTCGAGGTGCTGGGACGGCTGGGTGCCGGCGGCATGGGGCTGGTCTATCTCGCGCGCTCGGCGTCCGGCCGGCGGGTGGCGATCAAGACGGTCCGGACGGAGCTCGCCGAGGACCAGCTCTTCCGGGTCCGCTTCACCCGTGAGGTGGAGGCAGCCCGGGCGGTCTCCGGTTTCTACACGGCCGCCGTGGTCGACGCCGACCCGCGCGCGGCCGTGCCGTGGCTGGCCACGGCGTACGTCCCCGCGCCCTCCCTCGAAGAGATAGTGAACGACTGCGGACCGCTCCCGGCCCAGGCGGTGCGCTGGCTCGCGGCGGGCGTCGCGGAGGCGCTGCAGTCCATCCACGGCGCCGGGCTGGTCCACCGTGACCTCAAGCCCTCCAACGTCCTGGTGGTCGAGGACGGCCCCCGGGTGATCGACTTCGGTATCGCCTCCGGTGTCTCGAACACCCGTTTGACGATGACGAACGTCGCCGTCGGCACCCCCGCCTACATGTCCCCCGAGCAGGCGAAGGACTCCCGCAGCGTCACCGGTGCCAGCGACGTCTTCTCGCTCGGCTCCATGCTGGTCTTCGCCGCCACCGGCCACCCGCCCTTCCACGGCGCCAACCCGGTCGAGACGGTCTTCATGCTGCTGCGCGAGGGCCCCGACCTCGAGGGCCTCCCGGACGAGCTGCGTCCGCTCATCGAGTCCTGTATGCAGATGGAGGCCACCGGGCGTCCCAACCCGGCCGACCTCCAGGCCCAGCTGGCACCCCACCTCTTCGGCTCCGGTTCCGACGACAGCGGTACGGCGTCGGCGTGGCTGCCCGAGAAGGCCGTGGCCATGATCGAGTCGCGGCGCGGCGGGCGCCCGGCGCCCACCCAGGCCGGTGGTGCCCGCAGCGGAGGCGGCCGCCCCGCCGCCGTACCGCCGCCGCCCGCCTACGACCCGCCGCCGCCCGCTCCCGTCCCCGTCGGCGCCCCCGACGCCGGCCCCGTGCGCCTCGCGGGGGCCCAGGTGCCCATCGGGCCCGGGCCGCGCGTCGCCGACGCCCGGGCCGCCGCCGTGAAGGCGCCCCCGCCGGAGGCCGGCCTGGTCGCCACCTGGACCCGGCCGCGCCCCGGCGTCAACGGCACGGAGCCCGCCGTGGGCCCCGCCGTACCGGCACCCCCGCCCGCGCCGCCGGAGAACTCGGGCGGCTGGCGGCCCTGGCGGTTCCGCATGTCGAACGACGTGTGGGGCACCCCGGCCGTCGCCGGGGACCTCGTCTACGTCACCTCCTTCGAGGTGCACGCCCTCGACGTCGGCACCGGCCGCCGTCGCTTCAAGACGCGGGACGTGGCCTGGTCGATGGCGGTCGCGGACGGCCGTATCCACGCCTCCGACGGCCCTACGCTCTTCGCCCTCGACGCCCGCGAGGGCGCCGACCAGTGGCGGCTGAGCACGGACGCGTGGGTGTACTCCCTCAAGGCCGAACGCGGGACGGTGATCACCGGGACCCGCGGCGGCGGCGTACAGGCATGGGAGGCCGCCACCGGCCGGAAGCTCTGGGAGCTGGCCGGCTGCCAGACCGACTTCGAGTCCCCCGAGGCCGGCCCCGCGCTCCACGAGGGCACGGTCTACGTCTGGCAGGAGGGCCGCCTGCGGGCCCTGGACGCCCGCACCGGCGAGGAGCGCTGGGCGTTCCCCATCGGCGACGCGGCCTCCTGCGGCGGGGTGCCGGTCCGGGTGGCGCAGGCCCACGACGGGTTCGTGTACATCTCGGCCGGGACGCGCGTCATGGCCCTCGACGTGGCGAGCGGACGGGTGCGCTGGCACTTCGAGGCCCCGGCGGTCTTCCTGTGCCCGCCGACCTTCGTGCCGGGGGCCGCGGTCACGGGCGGCGGGGTGTACCTCGCCGACTACCTGGGCACGGTCTACGCCCTCGACGCGACCGACGGCCGCGACCGCTGGCGCATCGCCACCGAGGCCCGGGCGTCGGTCGAGCCGGTGCTGGTGGCCGGGGGACATGTCCATGTGGGCAGCGGCAAGGGGCTGTACACGCTGGACGCGGTCACCGGTACGCCGAAGTGGCGGTTCCAGGCGGGCGGGGACATCGTGGGGGCGCCCGCGGTGGCCGAGGGCCGTATCCACTTCGGGTCCACCGACCATCTGCTCTACACCCTGAAGGCCGACGACGGCCGCCTGCGCTGGAAGCTCGCGACCGGCGGGGAGATCACCGGGTCGCCGGTGGTCAAGGACGGGGTCGTGTACGCGTGCAGCAAGGACCGTTGCGTGTACGCGCTGGACGCGGAGAAGGGGACGGGGACGGCCAGGGCCACCTGAGCGCGATGTCGGAGGCCCCCGTTAGAGTGATCGCATGCATTCACGGGGGCGTGTTCTCAGGTTTACGGCAGTCATGGCAGCGGTGGTGCTCGCGCTGACCGGTTTCTCCAGCGGGCACAAGAGCAGCGGGCGGCACAAGAGCAGCCACAGGGACAGTGACAGCGGCGGTGGCTGCAGCAGTTCCCGCCAGAACCACGACAGCTATACACCCCGCACCACCAGCACCCACCGCAGCTCGGCACTCAGGGACGGCACCGCGCTGGTGGTGAGCTGCGCGACGAAGGCGACCCCCTACGCGACGGTCGAGGTCACCAACCCGAACAGCCGCCAGGCCACCTTCGAGGTCGAGTTCGCCTTCGCGGACGCGGCAGGCACGGCGCTGAGCTCGCAGACCAAGCGGATCACGGTGCCCGCGAGGGGCACGTCGAACATCCAGGTGAAGGCGAGCCAGTCCCTCCTGGCCGAAATCGACCACTGCCAGGTCGAGCCGGAAGCCGACCTGGTGAACTGAACCACGGGGCGAGCACACGCCTGCATGGGGCACCGAAATTGCTAACGCAATCTGAATCCGGACTGCCGGGAACGGAACAGTTCGGCCTGCCGGTCCAGGGGGAGGTTCCCGAGGGAGACAAGGTGCGGTGCCTGCGCGAAGCCCTGTTTCACGGCGGCCTCTTTGGCGGCCCAGAGCGCGCGGACCGTGCCCTGCACCCCTTCCGGCGGATACCCGGCGATGACCTCGGCGGCGGCGGTCGCGGCGGCCAACGCCCCGCCCGGTGACGTGAGTTCGGTGACGAGCCCGATGGCGTGGGCGCGCTCGGCGGAGAGCCGTTCCGCCGTTCCCATCAGCGCCAACCGCGCGGCCTCCCCGTGCGGCATGACCTGCGCCATGAGCACCGACTCGTAGGCGCTGACCATCCCGTAGGTGGTGTGCGGGTCGAAGAACGTGGCGGCCGGGTCGGCGACCAGGAAGTCGCTCTCCCCCAGCAGGTAGAAGGCGCCACCGCAGGCCATCCCGTTCACGGCGGCGATGACCGGTTTCCACAGGTCGTTGGACTTCGGGCCGATGTGGAGGAGCGGATCATCCGCCATGTAGGGGGAGCCCGGCTGCGGGACCTCGGCGTTCCGGTCCAGGCCCGTGCAGAAGGCCCGCTCCCCGGCACCGGTCAGGACCACGGCCCGTACGGAGTCGTCGAAGCGCAACTCACGCCAGGTGGCGATGAGTTCGTCCCGCATGCCCAGATCGACGGCGTTCAGCCGGTGCGGCCGGTCCAGGGTGACGACGGCGACACCGGTGTCCTTGTCGGCGGTGACCCGCAGGCCGGTCACGACAGCACCCACTGCGGAAGCCCGTCGGCGAACACCACGTGCACCCGGGCGCCGATCCGGATCCGGCCCGGATCGAGGGAGTTCAGCGGTGCCCCGGCCACGGTGACCAGGTTCCCGACCAGCCGTATGCGGGGAGCCTCCTCCAACGCGACGACGACCACGTTGTACGGCGCCTGCGCCGCGTAGTCGGGCAGGAGGGGCGGGTGGGGGACGACGTAGGACCAGACGCGGCCGCGGCCGGAGACCGGGCGCCACTCCTCGGCGAACGACTGGCAGTGCGGGCAGCAGGGCCGGGGCGGAAAGCGGAGTTCCCCGCAGTCGGCGCAGGCCTGGACGCGCAGTTCGCCCCGGGCGGCGTACTCCCAGAAGGGGGCGCCCGTGGCGTCCTTCACCGGTTCGAGCATGTCAGCTCCTGTTGGTCAGCAGCAGGGCGGAGGTGGGGACGCCCTCGCCGGCGGTGACGAGGCAGGTGGTGGCGTCCGGTACCTGGGCGGTACTGGTCCCGCGCAGCTGTCGTACGCCCTCGTCGATGAGGTTGAAGCCGTGCACGTAGGCCTCGGACAGTCCCCCGCCCGACGTGTTGATCGGCAGCCGTCCGCCGATCTCCAGGGCCCCGCCCTCCGTGAAGGAACCGCCCTCTCCGCGACCGCAGAATCCGTAGCCCTCCAGGGAGAGCGGGACGAGGGAGGTGAACGCGTCGTAGATCTGGGCCACGTCGACGTCCTGCGGGGTGAAGTCGGCGTGCTTCCACAGGTGTCGGGCGGCGGTCCAGGCGGGGCCGGTGAGCGGGTCGTCGTTCCAGTAGTTGACCATGCCGTGGTGCTGGGCGGGCAGGCCCTGGGCGGCGGAGTGGACGTAGACGGGGGTGCTCGGGCAGTCGCGGGCGCGCTCCCGGCCGACCAGCACACAGGCCAACGCCCCGTCCGTCTCCAGGCAGTTGTCGAAGAGGCAGAGGGGTTCGCTGATCCAGCGGGAGGACATGTACATCTCGCGGGTCAGGGGGCGGTCGTACATGATCGCGGCGGGGTTCTGGTTGGCGCGGTTGCGGCAGGCGAGGGCGACGTTGAAGAGGTGGTCGCGGGTGGCCCCGTACTCGTGCAGGTAGCGGCGGGTGAGCATGGCGATCTCGTCGGCGGGGCGGAGCAGGCCGAAGGGTCTCGTCCACTGGGCCGGGGTGGGGAGCTGGACGGTGGTGTTGGTCCAGGGGCGGGGCCCCGAGCCGCGCTTCCGCGACCGCCAGGCGACGCCGACGCTCGCCTGGCCGCTCGCTATCGCCGCCGCGAGATGCGCGACCGTCGCGCACGAACCGCCGCCGCCGTAGCCGACCTTGCTGAAGAACGTGAGGTCGCCGAGGCCGACGGCCTTGGCCAGCTCGACCTCGTCCGTCTCCTCCATGGTGTACGAGGCCAGGGCGTCGACCTCGCCGGGGGCGATCCCGGCGTCGTCGAGGGCGGCGAGAACGGCCCGGCAGGCCAGGGTTCGCTCGTCCTCGGCGAGGTGTCTGGCGAAGGGGGTCCGTCCGATGCCGACGATCGCCGTGGCGTCCTTGAGGGTCACGCTGCTCGCACCTCCGCACACTGTGAGGCCTGCTGACAGCCCGTCAGGCTACAGCTAATCTGACGGGTAGTCAGCTAGCGTGTTGCCGCTTTCGGGGAGGCCGATGTGGAGTGGCGGAGCATCCCGGAGCTGGTCGCCCGGGCCGCGGAGCGGTACGCCGCCGCGGAGGCGGTCGTGGAGGGCCGCAGCCGGGTCACGTACGGCGAGTTGGGCGCCCGCGTGGAGCGGGCGGCGGCCGCCTGCATCGCCAACGGCGTGCGGCCGGGTGACCGGGTGGCCGTCTGGGCCCCCAACTCCCTGGACTGGATGGTCTCGGCGCTGGGCGCGGTGTCGGCGGGCGCGGTCCTGGTGCCCCTCAACACCCGCTTCAAGGGCGCCGAGGCGGCGGATGTGCTGCGCCGGAGCGGGACCCGGCTGCTGTTCGTGACCGGCACCTTCCTGGGGACGTCGTACGTGGCGTCCCTGCGCCGGGCCGTCGCGGAGGGTCCGGCACTGCCAGAGCTGGAGCAGGTGGTGGTGCTGTCGGACGACGCCCCGGCGGACTTCCGTACCTGGAAGGACTTCCTGGCGAGCGGGGACGGGGTCGGTCAGGCCGAGGCGCGGGCCAGGGCCTCGGCGGTCGAGGGGTCCTGGCCCTCGGACATCGTCTTCACCTCCGGGACCACCGGCCGCCCCAAGGGCGCGGTGATCACCCACGAGCAGACCTTGCGGGCGTACGACGTCTGGTGCGAACTGGCCGGGCTGCGGCAGGGCGACCGCTACCTGATCGTGAACCCCTTCTTCCACACCTTCGGTTACAAGGCCGGAGTGATCGCCTGTCTGATGCGCGGGGCGACGATGATCCCGCAACCGGTGTTCAACGTCGACACCGCGCTGGCGAACATCGCGGCGGAACGGGTCTCGGTGCTGCCGGGCCCGCCGACCCTCCACCAGTCGCTCCTCGACCATCCGGCGCGCGATTCCCACGACCTGTCCGCGCTGCGCCTGGTGGTGACGGGTGCGGCGGTGGTGCCGCTCAGGCTGGTCGAGCAACTGCACGGCGAGCTGGGCGTGGAGACGGTCCTGACCGCGTACGGCCTCTCGGAGGCGAGCGGCATCGTGACGATGTGCCGGCGCGGCGACCCGCTGCCGGTGATCGCGTCGACGTCCGGGCGGGCCATCCCCGGGACGGAGGTACGGGTCGAGGCACCGCCCGGCGAGCCCGGCGAGGTCCTGGTCCGCGGCTTCAACGTGATGCGCGGCTACTACGAGGACGAGGCGGCCACCGCCGAGGCCGTGACGGAGGACGGCTGGCTGCGCACCGGTGACATCGGCGTCCTGGACGCGGCGGGCAACCTGCGGATCACCGACCGGCTCAAGGACATGTTCATCGTGGGCGGCTTCAACGCCTACCCGGCGGAGATAGAGCAACTGCTCGGGCTGCACCCGGCGGTGGCCGACGTGGCGGTCGTCGGCGTGCCCGACGCACGGCTCGGCGAGGTCGGCAAGGCGTACGTGGTCCGCCGCCCGGGCTCGGTCCTCACCGCCGACGACCTGATCGCCTGGGCCCGCCGGGAGATGGCGAACTACAAGGTGCCGAGGTCGGTGGAGTTCGTGGCGGCGCTGCCGCGGAACGCGAGCGGGAAGGTGGTGAAGGGGGAGCTGCGCCGGTTCTGAGTGACCGGCCCCGGACATGCCTCGGCCGCGACGGCTCCCCCTCCGCGCCGCCGCGGCCGATCCCCGTGCGAGGTAAGTCCTTGTCAGGCCTCTTCGTCCGTGGCGTGGTTGTCGAGCGGCTTGACCGTGCCGTCCGTCGTGCCGACGGCCAGGGTGACGACCTTCTCGGCGCCCGTGGCGTGGTTGTCGAGCGGCTTGACCTCGTCCTCGGTCCCCGTGGCGTGGTTGTCGAGCGGCTTGACCGTGCCGTCCTGCTTCTCGGTTGCACTCATGGGTGGTGACTCTCCCGTTTGTGTGATGGGCGAAGCCCGCCCGGCGACTCCCCCGAGGGCCGCCGGGCGGGCATGTCAGGGTCGGTAACCCTAGCGATGGAGACCACCGCTGACCCGTCTGCCCCCCGACGCGACGGATCGACAACCTGAGGGTGCCGTGCGGCGATAAACGAACGATGAACGCCGGTCCGCCGGGCGCCCTACACGGTGGCCGACGGGGTGAGCAGGAGCCGTACGTCGGCCGCCTCCGGCGAGCCCAGCTGCTCGAAGATGCCGAGCGCCTCCTCCCAGCACGCCTCCGCCCGGCCGGGCTGCCCGAGCCCGCTGAGGGCGCGGCCGAGGACCGTCAGGACGTTGCCGCGCCGCCACTCGCCGCCGATGCCCCGCAGTACGGCCAGGGCCTGCTCGGTCAGGGCGGCGGCCTGCGCGGGCCTGCGGCCGACGAGGTGTGCCTCGGCGAGCCGGAAGAGCGTCATGCCCTCCCACAGTCGCTGCCGGCTGTCGCGGAAGACCTCGAGCGCCTCCGTCAGCCGGTCCACGGCGGCGTCCAGGCGCCCCTGCCCGGTGAGCGCCAGGCCCAGCGCGTACCGGCCGTTCGCGCCGCGCAGGGCGTGCCCGAGCCGGTCGTAGATGGCGATGCCCTGCTGGGCGAGTTCCACGGCGCTGGTGCTCTGCCCCATGGCCAGGTGGATGCGGGAGAGGTTGCACAGCGCGCTGGCCTCGCCCGCGAGGTTCCGGTCGAGCCGGAAGCTCTCGATGGCCTCCTTCAGATACGCCTCGCCCTCGGGGTGACGCCCTTGGTAGAGCGCGATGATGCCGCGGTCGTTGGCCGCCCAGCAGCGGGGCGCCAGGTCGTCCGCCGCGCGGGCGAGGTCCATGGCCAGCCGGGCCTCCGCGTCGGCCTGCTCGAAGCGGCCGGCGACGAGGTGGACGGCGGTCAGGGTGGTGAGCGCACGCGCGCGGCTGCGCGGGTCGTCCGCCGCGTCGGCCGCGTCCCGCAGGGCGACGGCGGCGACCTCGTACTGCTTGGAGTTGGCCCCCGACTCGGCCAGGTCCTTCGCCACCCACAGCAGATCCACCGCGCGCCGCAGCAGGGCCCCCTTCGCGCACTGCTGGACGAAGGCGAGCAGGGCGTTGGCCTCCGCGTACAGCCAGTCCTGGGCGGTGTGGCGGTCCGCGAAGGACAGCCCGGGGTAGCGGATCTCCTCCAGGTGCTCCACCAGCCGGTCGCCGGGACGCTCGATGGCGTACACGGCGGCCGCGGTCGAGAGATAGAAGTCCAGCAGCCGGGACAGCGCCGCCTCCCGCTCACTGGGCGGCCACTCGTCGCGTTCGGCGCACGCACGCGCGTAGAGCCGTACGAGATCGTGGAACCGGTAGCGGCCGGGCGCCGCCGACTCCAGCAGCGAGGTGTCGACCAGGGCCTCCAGAAGGTCCTCGGTGTCCTCGACGGGCAGGTCCAGTACGGCGGCGGCCGCGGCGAGCGAGATGTCCGGGCCGTCGGCGAGGCCCAGCAGGCGGAAGGCGCGGGCCTGGGCGGGCTCCAGCTGGCCGTAGCCGAGTTCGAAGGTGGCCTTCACCGCGAGGTCGCCGGCCTGGAGTTCGTCGAGGCGGCGGCGTTCGTCGGCGAGCTTCGCCGCGAGGACGGAGACCGTCCAGGTGCGGCGGGCCGCCAGGCGGGAGGCGGCGATGCGGATGGCGAGCGGGAGGAACCCGCAGGCGGCGACCACGTCGAGGGCGGCCTTGCGCTCGGAGGCGACCCGTTCCTCGCCGACGATCTTGGTGAACAGCTGGAGGGCCTCGTCGGGGGACATCACGTCCAGGTCGACCAGGTGGGCTCCGGCGAGGTCGACCATGCGGACCCGGGAGGTCACCAGGGCCGCGCAGCCTTCCGTGCCCGGCAGCAGGGGCCGTATCTGGGCCGCGTCGCGCGCGTTGTCGAGCAGGACCAGGACCCGGCGGCCGTCGAGGACCGAGCGGTACAGGGCGGACCGCTCCTGAAGGGAGTCCGGGATCGCGGAGTCGGCGGTGCCGAGGGCTCTGAGGAAGGCGCCGAGGACCGTCTCCGGCTCGGCCGCCCGGGACCCCGCGCCCTGGAGGTCGACGTAGAGCTGCCCGTCGGGGAAGGCCGCGCGGCACTGGTGGGCCACGTGCACCGCGAGGGTCGTCTTGCCGACGCCGCCGATGCCGGCCAGCGCGGAGACCGCCATCACGCGGCCCTCGGAGCCTGAGGCGAGCACCTGGCTCAGTTCGGTGACGAAGGACGCGCGGCCGGTGAAGTCCGGGACCGTGGCCGGTAGTTGGGCGGGCCGGACGGGGGCGGCGACCGGTTCGGGCTGCGGGGAGGAGGGGGCCGCGAGGCCGGGGTCGGCCTGGAGGATGCGCTGCTGGAGTTCGCGCAGGCCGGGACGGGGGTCGACGCCGAGTTCGTCGGCGAGCAGGCGGCGGGTGTCGGCGTAGACCGCGAGGGCCTCCGCCTGGCGGCCGGAGCGGTACAGGGCCAGCATGAGCAGCTCGCGCAGGCGCTCGCGCAGGGGGTGTTCGGCGGTGAGGGCGGTGAGTTCGGAGACCGCCTCCGCGTGGCAGCCCTGCTCCAGGTCCATGTCGAGGCGGGTTTCGAGGAGTTGCAGCCGCCACTCCTGAAGACGCACGCGCTGTGCCTCGGCGTACGGCCCCGGCACTCCCGCGAGCACCTCGCCGTCCCACAGGGCCAGCGCCCGGGTCAGCGCGTCCCGCGCATGGCCCAGGTCCCCGGTGCTGCGGGCCTTCTCCGCCTCGGTGGCGAGTTCCTGGGCGGCGGCCAGGTCGAGCGCGTCCTCGCCGAGCCCGCGGATCGCGTAACCGCCGGACTCGCTGACCAGGATCCCGGGGCCGAGGATCTTGCGGAGCCGGGAGGCGTACGTGCGCACGGCGGCCAGGGCCTGGGAGGGCGGTTCCTCGCCCCACAGGGCGTCGATCAGCTCGGCGGCGGTCGCGGTACGGCCCTCGCGCAGCAACAGGGCGGCGAGCAGCGCGCGTTGCTGGGGTGAGCCGGTGTTCAGCACCTCCTCGCCACGCCGGGCACGCACCGGCCCGAGCACGCTGAAGCGCAGCGGTGCGGGCGCCGTCGCGGGGTTGGTGTGCTGCTCGGATCCGGTGGCGGGGTTGGTGTGGTGCGCGGCTCCGGTGGCGGGGTTGGTGTGTTGGCCGGCTCCGGTCGCGGCGCCCGGGCTATCCCCGACTTCCGCCACGGGGCCCGCATGTTGCCCGGCTCCCGCCGCAGGGTCCGTGTCCTCTCCGACTCCCGTCGCGGGGTTGGTGTGTTGTCCGGCTCGCGCCGCGGGGTCCGTGTGCTGCTCGGCTCCGGTCGCGGGGCTCGCGTGTCGCGCAAGTCCCGCCGCCGAGTCTGTGTCCTCTCCGACTCCCGTCGCGGGGTTGGTGTGTTGTCCGGCTCGCGCCGCGGGGTCCGTGTGCTGCTCGGCTCCGGTCGCGGGGCTCGCGTGTCGCGCAAGTCCCGCCGCCGAGTCTGTGTCCTCTCCGACTCCCGTCGCGAGGTTGGTGTGTTGACCGACCCCCGCCGCGAGGCCCGCATGTTGCCCGGCTTCCGCCGCAGAGCCCGGGCCCTCCCCGACTCCCGCCACGGGGCCCGCATGTTGCACGGCTCCGCTCGCGGGGTCCGGGCCCTCCCCGATCCCCGCCGCGAGGCCCTCGTACCCCCCGGCCCCCGCCACGGAGCCCGTGTCCTCCCCGGCCCCCGCCGAGGAGCCGGGACGCCTCTGCTCCGGCACCCGCGGTACACCGTCCATCGCCGTCCCCCTAGGGCCTGTTTACAACTCGGTCAGTTTGCCTTGTCCATGGCGGATGCGTCAGCTGTGGGGAGGCTGATCACAGATGGGCGCGCGGTATATCACAAGGCCCTCACTCTCTCTCCGCACACTTCCGCACGGGAACCGTCGGCATCGGCCGCCGCACACCTAGCTGACGGGCCGTCAGATCGGCGCTACCGTGAGCGCCATGGAGACCACGACGGCACTTCCGAAGATCATCTCCGTCGACGACCACACGGTGGAGCCCTCCGACGTCTGGCAGAACCGGCTCCCGAAGAAGTACCTCGACACCGGCCCCCGCATCGTCCGCGCCCCGCTCAAGGAGATCAGCTTCCTGGGCGGCCGCTTCAAACCCGTGATGGGCGCCCCCGGGGACGACGGACCCCTCGGCGACTGGTGGCTGTACGAGGGACTCCAGCGCCCCCTCACCCGTCTCGACACGGCGGTCGGCTACAGCAGGGACGAGATCAAGCTGGAGGTCATCACGTACGAACAGATGCGCCCCGGCTCCTACGACGTCCCGCAGCGCCTCGCCGACATGGACGTCAACCACGTCCAGTCGGCCGTCTGCTTCCCGACCTTCCCGCGTTTCTGCGGCCAGACCTTCACCGAGGCCAAGGACCACGAACTGGGCCTGCTCTGCGTCCAGGCCTACAACGACTGGATGGTGGAGGAGTGGTGCGGCCCCGACGCGCAGGGCCGGCTCATACCGCTCACCCTGATCCCGCTCTGGGACGCCGAGCTGGCCGCCGCGGAGGTCCGCCGCAACGCCGCCCGAGGCGTTCGCGCCGTCGCCTTCTCCGAGATACCCCCGCACCTGGGCCTGCCCTCCGTCCACTCCGACGACTGGGACCCCTTCCTCGCCGCCTGCGACGAGACCGGCACGGTCATCGCGATGCACATCGGCTCCAGCAGCCGTATGCCCTCCACCTCCGCCGACGCCCCGCCCGCCGTCGGCTCCACGATCACCTTCGCCAACTGCTGCTTCTCGATGGTCGACTGGCTGATGAGCGGCAAGTTCGAGCGCTTCCCGAACCTGAAGATCATGTACGCCGAGGGTCAGATCGGCTGGATCCCCTACATCCTGGAGCGCGCCGACGTGGTCTGGGAGGAGAACCGCGGCTGGGGCGGCGTCGCCGACAAGGTCCACCGCCCGCCGTCCGAGCTCTTCACCGAGCACGTCTACGGCTGCTTCTTCGACGACGCGTTCGGCCTGAAGAACCTCGCCGCGATCGGCGTGGGGAACGTGCTGTACGAGACCGACTACCCCCACTCCGACTCGACGTGGCCCAAGTCGAGGGAGGTCGGGGAGGCCCAGATGGGGCACCTGGACGCCGACGTGGTGGAGCGGATCGTCCGCGGCAACGCCATCGACCTGCTCGGCCTCACCCCGGACGGCCTCTGGGACGGCCCGAAGTGATCGAGTACGGCATCCAGCTCCCCGTCCAGTCCCAGAGCACGATCTACGCCGAGCCCTGGGAGGCCGGCGCCGGGCCTGAAGACCTCGCCGAGGTGGCCGGGGCCGCCGACCGTGCCGGGTTCGCGTACATCGCGGCCTGCGACCACGTGGCCGTCCCACGCCGCCTCGCCCCCGCGATGAGCACGGTCTGGTACGACCCGGTCGCCACCCTCGCCTTCCTGGCGGGCGTGACCGAACGGGCGCGGCTGCTGAGTCATGTGGCGGTGGTCGGGCTGCGGCACCCCCTGCTCACCGCCAAGCAGTACGCCACCCTCGACCATCTCAGCGGCGGCCGGCTGATCCTCGGCGTCGGCGCCGGACATGTGCAGGAGGAGTTCGAGGCGCTCGGGGTCGACTTCGCGGGTCGCGGCGCCGTCCTCGACGAGTCGATCGACGCGCTGCGAAAGACCCTGGGGCCCGAGGAGTACCCCGAACACCACGGCAAGCTCTACGACTTCGAGGGCCTCGGCCAGCGGCCACGGCCCGTGCAGTCCCGCGTACCGGTGTGGGTCGGCGGGTCCTCTCCGGCCGCCGTACGCCGGGCCGCGCTCAAGGGTGACGGGTGGCTGCCCCAGGGGGACCCCCGGGACCGGCTGCCCGCACAGATCGAGCGGATACGGCGGCTGCGCGCGGAGGCGGGCATCGAAGGGCCGTTCAGCGTCGGGGCCATCGCCGAGCCGCTCTACGTCGGCACGCCCACGTGGGACGTCGGCAGCCGGACGCTCAGCGGCGCGCCCGACGCACTCGCCGCGTCACTGCGTGCCTACCGCGCGATGGGCGTGGACCAGATCCAGGTGCGCTTCCGCAGCCGCGGACGTACCGAACTCATCGACCAGATCTCGGCGTTCGGCGCCGACATAGGCCCCCACCTCTGAGGAGTCACCGCATGGGCAAGCTGGACGGACGCGTCGTCCTCGTCACCGGCGCGGCGCGCGGGCAGGGCGAGCAGGAGGCCCGGCTGTTCCGGGAGGAGGGCGCCGAGGTCGTCGTAGGAGATGTGCTGGACGAGCAGGGGAAGGCGCTCGCCGAGGAGATCGGGGCGCTGTACGTCCACCTGGACGTGAGCCAGGAGCCCGACTGGCGGCGGGCGGCACAGACCGTGGTCGAGGAGTACGGCCGGGTCGACGGGCTCGTCAACAACGCCGGCATCCTGCGCTTCAACTCCCTTCTCGACACCCCCCTCGACGAGTTCATGCAGGTCGTGAACGTCAACCAGGTCGGCTGCTTCCTCGGCATCAGGACCGTGGCGCCGGTCCTGTCCGACGGCGGCACGATCGTCAACACCGCCTCCTACACCGGGGTGACCGGGATGGCGGGCGTGGGCGCCTACGCGGCCTCCAAGCACGCGATCCTCGGGCTCACCCGGGTCGCCGCGCTGGAGCTGGCACCGCGCGGTATCCGGGTCAACGCCATGTGCCCGGGTGCCGTGGACACCGCGATGTCCAACCCGGCGGTCCTGGATCCGTCGGCGGACGGCGAGGAGGCATCCCGGGGGCTCGACCGGTTCTACCGCAAGGTCGTCCCGCTGGGCCGGATCGGGCGGCCGGAGGAGGTGGCGGCGCTCGCGCTCTTCCTGACCTCCGCCGACTCCTCGTACATCACCGGCCAGCCGTTCGTGATCGACGGCGGGTGGCTCGCCGGGGTCTCCGTCATCTGACGGCCCGTCAGCTATTGACGGTGTATGCGCCCGGTGCCACAGTCGGCGGCGGATCAGAAATCTGACGGTGTGTCAGAAACAGGAGTGTCAGAGACAGACTGGGGACGGTGAACCTCCTTGGAATTCGGGCTCTTTGTACAGGGATACGTGGGCAAACGTGCCGAGACCGACCCGCTGGCCGAGCACAAGGCGCTGATGGAGGAGACCGAGTACGTCATCCAGGCGGACCGGTCCGGCTTCAAGTACGCCTGGGCGTCCGAGCACCACTTCCTGGAGGAGTACTCGCACCTCTCCGCCAACGACGTGTTCCTCGGGTACCTCGCGCACGCGACCGAGCGGATCCATCTCGGCTCCGGCATCTTCAACCCCCTTGCGCAGGTCAACCACCCCGTGAAGGTCGCCGAGAAGGTGGCCATGCTCGACCATCTCACCGAGAACCGCTTCGAGTTCGGCAGCGGGCGCGGGGCGGGCTCGCACGAGATCCTCGGGTTCATACCGGGCGTGACCGATATGAACTACACCAAGGAGATCTGGGAAGAGACCATCGCGGAGTTCCCCAGGATGTGGCTCCAGGACGAGTACGCCGGCTTCCAGGGCAAGCACTGGCAGCTGCCGCCGCGGAAGGTGCTGCCGAAGCCGTACGGGAAGTCGCACCCCGCGATGTGGTACGCGGCCGGGTCACCGCCGTCGTACGCCATGGCCGCGCGCAAGGGGCTCGGGGTGCTGGGCTTCAGCGTGCAGAAGGTCTCCGACATGGAGTGGGTCCTCGAGCAGTACAAGACGGCGGTGGTCGACGCCGAGCCGATCGGGGACTTCGTCAACGACAACGTGATGGTGACGACCACGGCCATCTGCGCGCCGACGCACGCCGAGGCGATCGAGATCGCCGTGAACGGGGGGCTGCACTATCTGCCGTCCCTGGTGTTCCGGTACCACGACACCTTCCCGCGACCCGAGGGGTTCCCGGTGTGGCCGGAGACGCTGCCCGAGTACACCGCGGAGTTCGTCGAGGTGCTCATCGAGGAGGAGCTGCTGATCTGCGGGGACCCGGACGAGGTGGTCCGGCAGTGCAAGCGCTGGGAGCAGGCCGGGGCGGACCAGCTGAGCTTCGGGCTGCCGGTGGGGGTGCCGAAGGAGGAGACGCTGCAGACGATCCGGCTCATCGGGGAGCACGTGATTCCGAAGATCGACACGGATCCGGTGCACCGGACCACGCGGTTCCGCGAATCTGCGTAAGGGGGTTCGGTTCCATGCTCGACCACCTCATCAAAGGGGCGACCGTCGTCGACGGCACGGGCGCCCCCGCCCGCATCGCCGACGTCGGCATCCGTGACGGTCGTATCGCCGTCGTCGGCCACGTCACCGAAGACGCCCGCACCAGCGAGGACGCCACCGGACTCGTCCTCGCCCCCGGGTTCGTCGACCCCCACACCCACTACGATGCCCAGCTGTTCTGGGACCCGTACGCGACCCCTTCCCTCAACCACGGGGTCACCACGGTCGCCGCCGGGAACTGCGGCTTCACCCTGGCGCCGCTGAACCCGGGCCGCCCGGACGACGCCGACTACACCCGCCGGATGATGTCCAAGGTCGAGGGGATGTCGCTGGTCGCTCTGGAGGAGGGGGCACCCTGGAGCTGGCACTCCTTCGGCGAGTACCTGGACGCTCTCGAAGGCCGGATCGCGGTCAACGCCGGTTTCATGGTGGGCCATTGCGCGCTGCGGCGGTATGTCATGGGGCCGGAGGCCATCGGAGGGCAGCCGTCCGAGGAGCAACTCGCCCAGATGCTGCGGCTGTTCCACGAGGCCATGGACGCCGGCGCCTGGGGTTTCTCCACCACCCAGTCGTCCACGCACTCCGACGGCGACGGAAAGCCCGTGGCGTCCCGGCACGCGCTGCCCGCCGAGCTGCTGGCCCTGTCACGGGCCGTCGGGGAGCACGAGGGGACGCAGATCGAGGCGATCGTCGCCGGGTGTCTCGACCAGTTCAGCGACGCCGAGATCGAACTGTTCGCGGAGATGAGCGCGGCGGCCGGGCGGCCGTTGAACTGGAACGTGCTGACCATCGACTCGTCTGTGCCGGAGCGGGTGCCGCGGCAGCTGTTCGCGAGCGAGCAGGCCCGGAAGGCGGGCGGCCGGGTGGTGGCGCTGACCATGCCGATCCTCACCCCGATGAACATGTCCCTGGGCACCTTCTGCGCGCTGAACCTGATCCCCGGCTGGGGACCGGTTCTCGCACTGCCCGTCCCCGAGCGGATCGAGCGGCTGCGCGATCCCGACGTACAGAAGGAACTGCTCAGGCAGTCCCAGTCCAAGGAGGCCGGGGTCTTCCGACGGCTGACCAACTTCGGGCGGTACGTCATCGGCGACACCTACAGCGAGACGAACCGCGGACTCAGCGGGCGGGTCGTGGAGGACATCGCGGCCGAGCGCGGGCAGGAGCCCTTCGCCGCGCTGGTCGACATCTGCGCGGCCGACTCGTTGCGTACGGTCCTGTGGCCCATGCCCACCGACAACGACCCGGCGTCCTGGGCGATGCGTGCCGAGGCCTGGCAGCACGAGGACGTGCTGCTCGGCGGGTCCGACGCCGGCGCGCATCTGGACCGGATGTGCGGGGCGCCGTACACGACCCGCTTCATCGGGGACTGTCTGCGCGGGCGGCGGCTGACGTCGTTGGAGCAGGCCGTGAAGATGCTCACCGACGACCCGGCCCAGCTGTTCGGCCTGCGCGAGCGCGGACGGATCGAGGAGGGCTTCCATGCGGACCTCGTGCTCTTCGACCCGGAACGGATCGCCGCGGGCACGGCCACCCTGGTGCACGACCTGCCGGGTGACAGCCCGCGGCTCGACTCCAAGGCCATCGGGGTACGGGCCGTGTGGGTCAACGGGGTCGAGGCGATCCGGGACGACGTGGTGAGCGGGGCCGTACCGGGCCGGGTGCTGCGGTCCGGGCGGGACACGCGGACGGTGAGCACGAGGTGACTCCGTCGGGCGGTGCTTCGGGTGGTGGTTCCGGTGGTTCCGGTGGTTCTTCGGGGGGTGCCCGCCAGGTGACCGGCTCGGGTGGTTCCTCGGACGCGCAGAAGCTGTTCGTCGGTGGGGAGTGGGTGGCGCCCGACGGCGGCCACTACGCGGTGGTCGATCCGGCCACCGAGGAGACCGTCGGGTGGGCTCCGGAGGCCTCGCGGGATCAGGTGCACGCGGCCTGTGCCGCGGCCCGCGAGGCCTTCGGGGCGTGGTCGCGCACGACGCCGGAGGAACGGGGCGCTTTGCTGGCCCGGGCCTCCGACATCATCCGTTCCCGCCTGGTGCCGTACGCCGAACTCGCCCAGGCCGAGACCGGCGCGACCACGGGTGTGGCCCGAGGGATGCAGGTCGGCGTCGCCGCCGCCCGCTTCCGGCGGTACGCGCAGGTCGAGCCCGCCGAGTGGGCGATCCCGCCGCAGATCAACGAGGCCGGGCCGATGGGGAAGGCCGCGGTGATGGGCGCGCTGGCCGTCCGGCAGCCCGTGGGGGTCGTCACCTGCATCACGTCGTACAACAACCCCTGGGCGAACCCGGCGGGCAAGATCGCCCCCGCGCTCGCCATGGGCAACACGGTGGTCGTGAAGCCCGCCCCGCAGGACCCCCTCTCCGTCTACCGCATGGCGGAGGCGCTGGAGGCCGCCGGGGTGCCGCGCGGGGTCGTGAACGTGGTGAGCGGCCGTTCCGTGGAGGTCGGTGAGGCCGCGGTCGACTCCCCGGACGTCGACATGGTCAGCTTCACCGGCTCCACGGCGGTCGGACAGCGCATCGGCGAGGTGTGCGGGCGGTCCATGAAGCGGCAGTTGATGGAGCTGGGCGGGAAGGGAGCGGCGGTCGTCTTCGAGGACGCGGATCTCGCGTCGGCCGTGGCCGGGATCGGAACCACCTTCTCCTTCTACAGCGGACAGATCTGTACGGCACCGACGCGGGTGCTGGTGCAGCGGGGCATCTACGAGCGACTCGTCGATCAACTGGCCGGATACACAGGCAGATTGAAGGTCGGCAACCCCCGGGAGGCGGGGACGGTCGTCGGGCCGGTGATCTCGGCGGCGCACCGGGAGCGGGTGGAGTCGTACGTCGAACTCGGCCGCAAGGAAGGCGCCCGCGTGGTCGTCGGCGGTGAACGTCCTGCTCTCGACCGCGGTTTCTACGTCGCCCCCACCCTCCTCGCCGACTGCCACCGCGACATGCGGGTCGTCCGCGAGGAGATCTTCGGCCCGGTCGTGACCGTGACGCCCTTCGACGACGAGGAGGAGGGCATCGCGCTCGCCAACGACAGCGACTACGGCCTCATCGACTACGTCTGGTCCGGGGACGTCGCCCGCGCCTTCCGAGTGGCACGACGACTACGAGCTGGGGGAGTCGGGGTCAACACGGTCGGCCGCAACATGGAGGCGCCGTTCGGAGGCTTCCGCAGCAGCGGGGTCGGACGGGACTGCGGGTCGTACGCGCTGCACGCCTACAGCGAGGTGCAGTCGATCGTCTGGCCGGGGTGAGGCGGCTTCTCGGGACGGGGAGGCGGCTTCTCTGGACGGGGAGGCGGCTTCTCTGGACAAGGTTCGGCCAACTGGCCGGTAACCCTCGGGCGGGCCCGTAGAGTCCCGCACCGGGGGCGGCGACATCGATGTCGCTGTACTGAAGGCCAGTCAAGAACCCTTCCGGAGAACCGTTTTGAAGCTCACCAAGCGTCTCGCCCTGACCACCGCAGCCCTCGCCGCCGCGACCGCCTTCCTGGGGACGACCGCCGGTAACGCGGCCCCCGCGGACGCCGCGCCGAAGCCCGTGAAGGCCCCCGCGGCCCTCAAGGTGCCCGACGGCAACAAGCTGACGGGCGTCTACCCGGCCCGGGGCGTGCAGACCTACACC
The DNA here is from genome assembly GCF_030816965.1 of Streptomyces canus. Taxonomy (NCBI): domain Bacteria; kingdom Bacillati; phylum Actinomycetota; class Actinomycetes; order Kitasatosporales; family Streptomycetaceae; genus Streptomyces; species Streptomyces canus. Next base: position 4,422,664 of record NZ_JAUSYQ010000002.1, on the reverse strand, counting down.
TGCACCGACGGTGCCTGGAAGCTCCTGGAGCCGGCCGCCACCCTGTCGGACAGGAGAGGCCGCACGGTCGCCCTGCACTCCCGTGGCCCCGTCTGGGTCTCCACGGTGGACGGCAGCGCGGTGAACGCCGCGGCGATCGCCAGCTCCCCCAAGACCGGCACCATCCCCGAGCTCCTGCTCCAGGCCACCGCCACCCGGGGCGCGGGCGTCTTCGCGGGCGTCTCCTACATACAGCGCCTGAACACCACCGGCGGTGTCGCCCCGGCCACCGCCTGCACCGGCACGGACCAGGTGAGCGTGGCGTACACCGCGACGTACGCCTTCTACAAGCCGGCGAAGTGACACATGTGACCTTCTGAGCGGCGCGGCGGTGGCTTCCCGCTGGAGCGGGGGCCGCCGCCGCGCCGCTTGCTCATGTGCTCCTGCCCCTCACAGGAACTCGCTCCGGTACGTCGAGGCCAACTCGACCGCGCGGCGGCGGCGCTCCATGAGCTCGTCCTCCGACAGCTGCGGCGGCGGCGCGTCCTTGCCCGCGACGACATCGCCGATGCGCGTGAAGTACTCGTCCTGGCCGGCGGGGGTGCACATGCACAGCATGCGGGCCGGCGCCCCCGAGGCGTTGCGGAAGTTGTGCGGAGCGTTGGCCGGGATGTTGACCGTGGACCCGGCCCGCACCGTGTGCTTCTCGCCGCGGAAGGTGAACTCGATCTCGCCCTCGAGGATCGTGAACATCTCCTCGAAGTCGTGCCGGTGCGGCGGCGGGCCGCCGCCGTCGGGGACGCGCATGTCGATCAGGCAGTACCGGCCGTCGGTCTGCTCGCCGGTGACCAGCATGGCGTACGTGTTGCCCACCAGAGCGATGTGCGTCGTGCCGGGATCGTCGGGGTCCGCCACGGTCAGCGAGCGGGACGGGTCATCGTCGGGAATCATCGGGGGCGTCTCCTTCAAGGGGCGGTCAGGTGAGGATCAGGTGCCGGGCGCGACGATGACGACCTTGCCGTGCAGCTCGCCCGTGGCGGCCCGGGTGTGGACTGCCGGCAGCTCCACCAGCGGCACTCGCTGCGCCACGTCGACGCGCAGCTCGCCGGAGTCGACCAGCGACACCAGCCGCGACAGCTGTTCGGCGTCGCTGTTGACGAACAGGTCGATGCCGCGCACGCCGCGTGGTTCGTCGCTGGGCGCGGGCATCCACACCGTGGTGTTCACCAGCACTCCACCGGAACGGATCACGGTGAGCAGCCCGGCCAGCTGCGCCGGCTCGATCGGCGCGAGGTTGAGCACGACGTCGACCGGCTCGGTCACCGCCGCGGTCACCTCGGTGGCGGTGTGGTCGACGACCTCGTCGGCACCCGCCGTCGCGACGTGCTCGCTGCTGCGCGGGCCGGCTGTGGCGATCACGTACGCGCCGGCGTTCTTGGCCAGCTGCACGGCGTAGCCGCCGACCGCGCCGCCCGCGCCGTTGATGAGCACGCGCTGCCCCGGCGCCAGCTTCGCGTGGTCGAACAGGGCCTGCCAGGCCGTGAGACCCACCAACGGCAGCGCGGCGGCGTCGGGCAGCGGGATGCTCCGGGGCGCCGGCGTCAGTATCTCGGCCGGAGCCACCACGTACTCCGCGGCAGCGCCGGTCTCCGCCATCGGCAGGAAGCCGACGACCCGATCGCCGATCTCGAGGCCGGCCACGCCCTCACCCAGCGACTCGACCGTGCCGGAGACGTCGATGCCGGGAGTGTGCGGCAACGTCACCGGGATGGGGCCCTGCATGAAGCCCCCGCGGATGTTGCCGTCGACACCGTTGAAGGAGGTCGCGGCGACCCGGATCAGAACCTGGCCCGCGCCGGGTACGGGCTGCTCGACGTCCTCGTGACGCAGGACGCTCGGTTCGCCGAACTCGTGGAAACGTACTGCCTTCATGGGAAATCCTTTCGAAGCACTTTTGGGTCATGCGATGCCTGAGCGCCCACGGCGGGCAGGAGTTGGAGCTTTTCGTAGCTGGGTGAGCCGGGTGTGGCGGAGAAGACGAGCAGTTCCTGGGCCTGGTCGGGGTCGATCAGGCGCTGGCAGTACAGCTCCAGTTCGCCCAGCTCGGGATGGCGGTAGCGCTTGAGGTCGTTGTGGTGGGTGACGTCCACCTCGTGCAGCCGCCAGACCTCGGCGAACTCGGCGCTGGTGGCCAGGAGCGCCGCGACGATCTCGCCGGCCCGGCCCTGCGGGTCCGCGGTGTACACCGTCCGCAGGTCGACGGTGAAGACCCTGCCGCGCAGGGCGTGGTCCTCGGCGGGGTAGAGCGCGCGTTGTGCGGGGTCGGTGAACCAGCGGTAGACCAGGTAGCGGGACATTCCGCTGAAGCGGGTGTAGTCGCCCAGCAGAGCGATGGCCGGACGGGTCTGCAGCAGCGTCTCGTTGAACCGGGACATCACCAACGCCGGTGTGTCCGCGAGCCGTTCGACGATGCGCATCATGGTGGGGCTGACGTGATCCCCGCGCAGGACCCGACGTGGCGCCGAGTGCCCGGCGAGGTCGAAGAGGTGGTCCCGTTCGCTCAGGCTGAGGTGCAGTCCCCGGGCGAGCCCGGCGAGCACCTGCTCGGACGGCATCGGACCGCGCTGCTGCTCGATCCGGCTGTAGTAGTCGACCGACATGCCGGCCAACGCGGCGACCTCCTCGCGCCGCAGCCCCCCGGTACGACGCCGCGGCCCGCGGGGAAGCCCCACATCCTCCGGCTGCAGCACCTCCCGGCGTGCCCGGAGAAAGTCGGCCAGCAGCGCCCGGTCCATCTCAGCCTCCCTTGTTCGACTGAGCAAGCGTGGCGTTGATCAGAACCCGGATGAAGGCCTTACTTATCCACGGACAAGTTGTCCGTGGCAGACCGAGCGGTGCAGGTGGAGATGACTCGTTGCCGCATCAGGCAACGTTCGCCCTGTCATGAGGCATCGCTCGGTGGTGTGTGTCAGATGAGCGGGCCGAGGGCGAAGTCTCCGTCGGTAGCCGCACTCACCCATCCCTCCCAGACCCAGCCCTGTTGACGACCTCGCGGAGGCGTTCGTCGGCGGCATGCTTGTTCCGCCAGATGATGCAGCGGCGGATCACGCTGCCCTGCTGTTTGTGGCTGGCGTGGTCGGTGCCGTCGTGCGTAGTAGCGCGGGCCTGCCGCCCTTGTACTTCGGGTAGAGCGCCTCGAAGCCATCCGCGTTGAAGTTGTGGATCACATCCGGACCCGGTCCGCACTGGTGAACGTCGCCTCGGCGATCTTCGCCACGGGCATGCTTTGCGCGGAACAGCACCATCTGGGTCCGCCGCCAGGTCACCACCGAACCGGTGCCCCTGCACCCGTTCAGCCACGTGATCATTCTGGCCGCCCGATGCCGCCCGATGCCGCCCGACGCAGCAACCGAGCGCTGCATCACGGCAGGGCGAACGTTGCCTGATGCGGCACTAGTCCCGCACGGTGGCCAGGAGTTGGAGCTTTTCGTAGCTGGGTGAGCCGGGTGTGGCGGAGAAGACGAGCAGTTCCTGGGCCTGGTCGGGGTCGATCAGGCGCTGGCAGTACAGCTCCAGTTCGCCCAGCTCGGGATGGCGGTAGCGCTTGAGGTCGTTGTGGTGGGTGACGTCCACCTCGTGCAACCGCCAGACCTCGGCGAATTCCGGGCTGACCTCCAGCAGTGCGGTGACGATCTCACCTGCGGTTCCCTGAGGGTCCGCCGTGTACGCCGCCCGGATCTCCGAGGTGAAGACCCTGCCTCGTAGATCGTGGTCCTCGGCGGGGTAGAGCTCGCGTTGTGCGGGGTCGGTGAACCAGCGGTAGACCAGGTAGCGGGACATTCCGGTGAAGCCGGTGTAGTCGCCGAGCAGGGCGACCGCCGATTGATTCTGCAGCAGCGTCTCGTTGAAGCGGGACATCACCAACGCCGGTGTGTCCGCGAGCCGTTCGACGATGCGCATCATGGTGGGGCTGACGTGGTCCTCGCGCAGGTGCCGCCGCGGTGCCGAGTGCCCGGCGAGGTCGAAGAGGTGGTCCCGCTCGCTCAGGCTGAGGTGCAGTCCCCGGGCGAGCCCGGCGAGCACCTGCTCGGACGGCATCGGACCGCGCTGCTGCTCGATCCGGCTGTAGTAGTCGACCGACATGCCGGCCAGCGCGGCGACCTCCTCGCGCCGCAGCCCCCCGGTACGACGCCGCGGCCCGCGGGGAAGCCCGACGTCCTCCGGTTGCAGCACCTCCCGGCGTGCCCGGAGAAAGTCGGCCAGCAGCGACCGGTCCATCCTTCTCTCAGCCTCCGCGAACACAACACATGCCGAAGGGACTGTCCGGTTCGGCGCGATCCACCGTATCGGAAAGGGCCTTACCCAGAGCCTGATCGTCCCAGGACAGGTCTTGCTCGCTGCCTAGTTGGCAGGCTCCTCAGCGGTCCAGATCCACCCGCACGGTCAACTGCCCGGCCCCTATGGCCCGTACCGCCGCGCTGTTCATCAGGGGCAGCGAGCGCAGTCGTACGGCGGTGTCGTCGTCCGGCATGAGATGGGCGGTCCCGGCGTGCCACCGCCCCCGGATGCGCACCCGCACCCGGGGATCCGCCTTGATGTTGCGGACGTACTGCGAACGCTCGCCGAACTCGGAGACCAGCCAGAAGGACTGGCCGACCCGCTTGCCGCCCACCGGGGTCCTGCGGGGCAGGCCCGAGGTGCGGCCGGTGGTCTCCAGGACGGTCTGGAGCGGCAGTCGGCGCATGATCGGGTTGAGGCGGCGCTGGAAGGCCGTGGCTGCGCGGTACTTGCGCTCGGCGTCGCGGGACATGGGTGGTGAGACTCCTGTCTCTGGTCTTCTCTCCGGTCTTCCGTAACCTGACCGTCGGCCTCGATGATCTCAGGGTGCGGCCGGGCGGACGAGGGGTGTAGGCGATGCGCGTGGTGACCTGGAACCTGTGGTGGCGCTTCGGACCGTGGGAGGAACGCCAGAAGGCGATCCTGACGGTGCTGCGGGAGCTGCGGCCGGATGTGGTGGGCCTGCAGGAGGTGTGGTCGGCGGGCGGTTCAGGTGGTGAGAACCTCGCGGAGTGGCTCGCGGGCGAGCTCGGCCTGCACTGGGCGTGGGCCCCGTCGCCCGCCTCGGAGCGCTGGCAGCGGCGGATCGGCGACCCGGGGGTCGAGGTCGGCAACGCGGTGCTGAGCCGCTGGCCGGTGATCGACCAGGCGGTCCTGCGGCTGCCGGCCCCCGATGCGCTGGACGACGGCCGCCTCGCCTTCCACACCCGGCTGGCCGGCCCGTCGTACGACATCCCCTTCTTCACCACCCACCTCACCTCGGCCCCCACCGCCTCTGCGATCCGCTGCCAACAGGTCACAGCGCTGGCGGAGTTCGTGGCCGCCCACCGCTCCGGCACCGAGTTCCCCCCGGTGATCACCGGCGACTTCAACGCCTGGCCCGACTCCGACGAGGTCCGCCTCTTCGGCGGCTACAAGACGGCCCCGGCCGCCCCGGACCAACTCTTCCTGGACGCCTGGGAGTACGCGGATCCGACGGCACCCTCCGCGACGTGGGACCCGGCGAACCCGTACGTCCGCGTGGCCCCACCGGTCCGTATCGACTACATCCACGTGGGCCCGCCAGGGGCTAGGGGGCTGGGCCATGTCCTGGGCGTCCGGCGCGCGGGCGACGGTCCGGTGGACGGGGTCTGGCCGTCGGACCATGCGGCGGTGGTGGCGGACCTGGCGGACGGGTCAGAGTGACTTCAGCAGGGCGGCGAAGGCGCCGTGGCTGACGGTGACGATGATTTGGGCGGCATCGGAGTCCGTGATGTGAACTTTGTTGAGGTCGGTGGATATGTGGACGCAGGCGTCGCCTTCCTGGCAGTAGGACGACTTCTGCCAACGGTCCGTGATCATGTCGGCTCCCTCACAGGTTCTGGGCGATGGAATGGATCAGATCCCGGGACTTCTCGGGACTGAGGGCGGTGGCTTCCACGATGTCCAGCAGGTTCCGGTACTTCGTCAGAAGGGCCTCGGCATCCAGCAGCACTGGCAGCTGCCCCTGCCGCACGAAGGGGCCGTACGCCTTCCGTCTCCTGTCGCCGTCCCTCGGGCGGGTCCGGGTAGCCGTCTGGGACACCGACCCCCGGGTCCCACCCGGCTTCACGACCGACAAGCCTCCCGCCGCCCCGGACGCCGAGAACGGCCGCGGCCTGCACTTGGTGCGGGCCTGCGCCGACGCGACGGGCGTGTCGGTACTGCGCGAACTGGGCGCGTGGAAGGGCGGGAAGCTGCTGTGGGCGGAGTGCGGGACGGGGGGACGGCATGGTGAACGGGACGATGCCGCTGCCGCCGATCCGGATCGGGGACGACCTGCGCAGCGCCCTGAGCCGGTACGGCTTCTTCGGGGAGCCGGCAGCGGCCACAAGGGCTCCCACACCCATACCGCCGACGTCATGAGCGCAGAACCGGCAGGCCGTCAGAACAAGGCGAAACGGCCCGTCAGTTGAACTGACGGGCCGCCATGAATGCCGGGGGGTGAAAGCGTGAGACGGACGTATTCAGATCCGCCGTTGCATCAGCGGCGAACTGCCTCTCAGCATCCTTCGGTGATGCTTATCACCCCGGCGTCGAAGACCGCGCTGCCCTTGCCGGCCGGGGTGAGCCAGCACGAGCTTCCCGAGCCGACATGCACCCTGACATATATCCCGCTGGAGCAGTGGTTGTTGTAGTAGATCGTGGTGGACGTGATTCCGTCGCTGAACGAGTAATTGGCGTAGTTACCTTGTGGCAGGGTGCATGCGAAGCTATAGCTCGTTTTAGGGCTCACGACGTCCGGGTGGTCAGCGGAGTCGGTCTGGGTTGACGCCGTGCTGACACCAGTTCCAAGTGCGAGCAGGAAACCTGTCGCTGCCACAGTCGCCACTATTCGACGCACTCGTTTTCCTCTCGTGAAGAGACGGTTTACCGGGCCTGATTTCATGTGCGGTCGCTAACTATCCATGAGGCACCCAACAGTGACCAGAGATTGTTTTCGGTCGAGGTGGATAAGGATTGGCGAGAATCGATCTTTCTTGACCTGCATTTCGCCCGAATTTGTCGCAATTTAAGTAGTTGTTGCTAGTGGAAGGTAAGTGCGGCACCGAGCAGAGTAAGAATTCATGCCACCTCGGGAGTCGCCCATCTCGGACCTGTAACTTGGGTCGCGCACGCCGCCGGCTTGTCGTCTCGCGAGGCAGAGGAGGGCTTGGGTGTGGTGCCTTCCCCGAGCGTTCTTCTTGTCGTAGCGAGCGTTCTTCTTGTCGCAGGTGGCCCGCGAGACCGGGTCGGCCGAGGCCGTGCAGGTGGCCAGGAAGAAGGCCCGCTTGAGCTGCTTGGTTCCTCGTCGGGAGGGCTGCTCACTCCGGATTCGGGAAGCCGAGCTGCGGGCGCCGCGAGGGTGGTGAAGACGTCGTCGATCAGCCGCTCGGCCGTCCGTGGGGCCTCGCCGGCCTCGCCGGCCACGTCGTCGTCGAAGCCGACGGCCTTCAACTTGCCGAGAACTCCGTGGTGTTCGGGTTCGCTGTCGGGCGGCCGCTGGTCGGGAGCCTTGACGTGCAGTCGGCGGTCGTACTCGCCCGGCCTGGGCACGGCAGCGATCGCCACATCCGCATGACGAAGAGCCTTGCTGTCTCTGAAGAGGCCGGAAGCCCCATTGCGGGGCTACGAAGAAGGTGATGGGGGACTGATGCGGGGCTTCCCGCACTCCTCGTCCGGGTGGGCGGATGCGTACGCGGGCACTGGGGAATCGAGAATCTCAACGACCACGGCAGAGATGTGGTGTCTGACGCCGAGTTGAAGGCTGAGGCATTACGGAGTCGAAGCACGCTGTCCGCAACGTCCGGCGGGCTTCGCAGAGTTGCCGCGCCGGTAGGGTGACGTGGCCGTAGCGGTAGTCGGAGATATGGATGGATGGAGCGATGGATCACGCATGAACATTGAAGGTGAGGGCAGCCGCACAGCCGCCTCGGAGCCCGGGCTACGGGAGCGTGTCCGGAATCCCGTGCCGGACAGGGCTGCCCGCGACTTCGAGACGCTCCAGCTTCGCCGAGTGTCCGGTTCTGCCTCAGCCATGAATTCTGTCGTGACTGACGCGATGCCAGTTGCTGGACAGAGCTCCGATGGCAAGCAGTCCGCCGGTCTTATGAAGTCCAGTGCTGTGATGGCGGCTGGAACTCTGGTGTCACGCTTGACTGGTTTTCTGCGCACTCTGGTCATGGGGGCGGCGCTGGGTGTGGGAACGCTAAATGACACCTACCAGGTGGCCAATACGCTGCCCACCATGATTTACGTGTTGGTGGGCGGAGGCGCCCTCAATGCGGTCTTCATTCCACAGTTGGTGCGATCGATGAAAGAGGACTCCGACGGAGGTGCTGCATACGCCAACCGTCTCATCACCTTGGTCATCACATTCCTCGGTTCGACCACCCTGATATGTGTCGTTGCAGCGCCGGAATTAATCCGTGTCATGGCGCCGTCCATGGCCGCCCATCCTGACCAATTCCGTGTCGCGGTAATCTTCGCCCGTTACTGCCTGCCCACCATGTTCTTCATGGGGATTCATGTGGTGATGGGGCAGATCCTCAATGCGCGCGGGCGGTTCGGGGCCATGATGTGGACGCCCGTTCTGAACAACATCCTGATCATCGTCGCTTTCGGGTCATTCCTCTGGGTATTCGGCACGGCTACACACTCGGGTATGTCGGCATCATCGATCACGCCGCAGGGAGTGCGCCTGCTTGGTGTCGGCACCCTTCTGGGGCTGACGGTTCAGGCTCTGGCCATGGTCCCCTATCTGCGTGAATCAGGATTTCGGATCCGCCTCCGCTTCGACTGGCGTGGCCACGGTCTAGGGAAAGCTCTTGGCCTCGCGAAATGGACCTTCCTGTTCGTGCTCGTCAATCAAGCCGGCATGGTCGTCGTGACGCGTCTTGCCACCGCCGCCGGCGCAGTCGCAGAGCGGGCCGGGCACCCCGGTACCGGCATCACTGCGTACAACTACGCGCTCCTGCTGTGGCAGATGCCGCAGGCCATCATCACCGTCTCTGTGATGACAGCCATCCTTCCCCGCATCGCCCGCGCAGCCGCCGACGGCGATCACGGAGCAGTGCGAGACGACATCTCACAGGGGCTGCGTACGTCGGCAGTCGCTATCGTTCCCTGTGCCTTCGCATTTCTTGCTCTCGGAGTGCCGCTGATTCGGCTGCTCTACGCCGGAGCCGGCGAGGAAGGCGCCCGCAACATCGGCTTCGTCCTGATGGCCTTCGCCTTGGGGCTGATCCCCTATTCGGTGCAGTACGTAGTACTGCGCGGCTTCTATGCGTACGAAGACACCCGCACCCCCTTCTTCAACACCCTCATCGTCGCGCTGGTGAACGGCGTTGGATCTTTTGCTGCCTATCTCCTGCTTCCCGCGCGGTGGGCCGTGACCGGCATGGCCTGCGTATACGGCCTGGCCTACGTCATCGGCGTCGGCATCGCCTGGAAACGACTCCGCAGCCGGCTCGGCGGCGACCTCGACGGTCGTCACGTCATCCGAACTTACGTGCGCCTCATTGGGGCGAGCCTCCCCGCGTCCCTGGCAGCCGGAGCGATCGCCGCCTGGCTGATGGCAGCGATTCACCCCCCCGTTGTCGCCGCGCTCACCGCACTCGCCGCCGGAGCGACGGTGCTGGTCGCTCTGTTCATCACCCTTGCGCGCATGCTGCGCATCAACGAAGTCAACGCCATGGTGAACATGATTCGCTCACGCCTTGGCCGCTGAAGGGACGCAGCGGGGCTGCACGAGGATTCCACCGCCGTCGACCTGGACGGATCGTAGACGTGGTCTCTGAGCTCCGTGGGTCACGGTTCCACCGAAGGCGGGCCGTGGCTCAGGCGCTCTCCCCCTGACCCGTGAACATGCTCAGCAGCCCATGGGGTGTGGTTTCGCCGAACATGAACTCGTACAGTTCGGCGCCCTCGGTGGCGGCCTCGGTGCTGCGGGGGAACATGGCCTGCTCGTACGCGATGAGCGCGGTCTCGAGGTTGTCGGGGTGGGCGGCCAGGGCCTGGCCGAGTTCGGCGCCGTCGAGCATGGCCAGGTTGGCGCCCTCGCCATTGGGGGCCGCGAGGTGGGCGGCGTCGCCAAGGAGGGTCACGCCCGGGACCCGGTCCCACCGGTGTTCGGCCGGCAATGCGTAGAGGGGGCGCAGGACCGGTGCGGTGTCGGTGTCGGTGATCAGGGCGGTGAGTTCGGGGGCCCAGCCATCGAACTCCGCCGCGATGCGGGTGGTGGCCGCGGCGGGGTCGGTGAAGTCGACGGCGGCGAACCAGTCCTGCGGCCGCGCGAGCATCGTGTAGGTGTGCAGGGTGCCGCCCTTCTCGCGGTGCGCGGTGAGCCCCTTTCCCGGCACCAGCGCGAACAGTGCCCCGTCGCCGACCGCCTTCGCGGTGGCCGGGCGCCGGATGTCGGCGTCGTACAGGTAGGTCTCGACGGACGACATGCCGGTGTACTCGGGTGTGGCGGTGGAGAGCAGTGGCCGCACCCGTGACCAGGCGCCGTCCGCGCCGACCAGCAGACCGGTGACGACGCTCCCGCCGTCGGCGAAGGTCACCTCGTGGCGGCCCTCGCCGAGAGCCCGGACGCCGCTGACCTTGTGGCCCCAGCGGACCGTGCCGGCCGGGAGCGAGTCCAGCAGGAGTTGACGCAGCTCGCCGCGCTGCACCTCGGGGCGGCCGCCGGTGCCGTCGTCGGCCTTCTCGAACAGGACGGTCCCGTCCCGGTCGAGCAACCGCGTCGCCTCACGACCCTCCAGGATGAGACCGCGGAACTCGTCCATCAGGCCGGCCGCCTGGAGGGCGAGCTGTCCGTTGTAGTCGTGGATGTCGAGCATCCCGCCCTGCGCACGCGCCGACGGTGAGGACTCCGCCTCGTAGACGGTGGCCGGGATGCCGTTGACGTGCAGGACGCGGGCGAGCGTGAGGCCGCCGAGTCCGGCGCCGATGATCGTGACGTGGGTGGTCATGGTGACTCCTTGAGGGGTGTGGGGCCGGTCGGGTGGTCACCGGCCGTCTCCAGAAAGGTTCCGGGGCCCCATCGACAAGCCGCCGACATCGGACCGACACCCCCGACAGATGACCGACCCCGAACCGGTCGGTCCCCCGCCGACAGGCGCTCGCCCCGGCCCTGGCCGACCGACACCGCACCGGTCCCCGGGCGACCGACACCCGCACCGGCCACCGTCGGCAGGCGCCCGCACCGGTCCCCGGCCGGCAGGCGCCCGCACGGCCACCGCCGGCAGGCGCCCGCACCGGTCCCCGGCCGGCAGGCGCCCCCACCGGCCCCCCGCCGACGGGCGCCGCACCGCCCCGCCCGACAGGCACCGCTCCCGACGCACCCGCCCACCGGGCCCACCCGGCCACTCGGCCCACGGCCCACTCGGTCCGCCCACCCGGCCCACCCGGTCCGTCCCCCGGCTCACTCCGCCCACTCCACTCACTCCGCCCCTCCACAAAGTCCCGCCCAGATGCCGACCAGTCGGTATGGACATCCCGGCCCCCGCCCGGTACAGATGCAGTCATGCGCATTTCCGTGACGATCTTCCTCACCGACGAGACCATCACCCCGACCCGGATCGCCCGTGAGCTGGAGGCGCGGGGCTTCGCCGGGCTGTATCTGCCCGAGCACACCCACATCCCCGTCGAGCGGACCACCCCGTACCCGGCCGGCGGCGACCTGCCGCGCGAGTACGGCCGTACCCTCGACCCCTTCGTCGCGCTCGGCCAGGCCGCCGCCGTCACCGAGCGGCTCGGTCTCGGCACCGGCATCACGCTCGTTGCCCAGCACGACCCGATCGACCTCGCCAAGCAGATCGCGACCCTCGACCACCTCTCCGGCGGACGGTTCACGCTCGGGCTCGGGTTCGGCTGGAACGTCGAAGAAGCCGCCGATCACGGCGTCGAGTGGCGGACGCGCAGGGAGCTGGTCCGGGACCGGATGGCGCTGATGCAGGCGCTCTGGGCGGACGAACCGACGGCCTACGAGGGGGAGTTCGGGAGTGTCCGGGCCAGCCACGCCTTCCCCAAGCCCGTTCGGAAGCGGACTCTCGTGGGCGGCGCCGCAGGGCCGAAGCTGTTCTCCCACATCTGCGAGTACGCCGACGGCTGGCTGCCCATCGGCGGCCGCGGCCTGACCGAGTCCCTGCCCGTGCTGCGCACCGCTTGGGCCGACGCGGGCCGCGACGCGGCCGCCCTCCAGGTCGTCCCGTACGCCGTCGTCCCCACCCCCGGCAAGCTCGCCCACTACGCCGAGCTCGGGATCGAGGAGGTCGTGCTGCAGCTGCCCCCGGCGGGGGAGAGCGAGGTGCTCAAGGTGCTTGACGAGTATGCCCGTTATGTCCAGGGGGATGGTGAGAGCGTGTGACGTCACCCACCTTCGGGCGACACCTCTGCCCTGATCACACCGCTCGTATGCTCGAAGGATGACGACTTCCGCGACCTCCGGAACCGGCCCCACCGACCGCCCCGGCGGTACCGGCCCCACCGAGAACTCCATGCGTCGCGCTCTCAAACGTGCCCGGGACGGCGTCGCCCTCGACGTCTCCGAGGCCGCGGTGCTGCTCCAGGCCCGCGGCCCGGCCCTGGACGACCTCACCGCGTCGGCCGCCCGCGTCAGGGACGCGGGCCTCGCCCAGGCGGGCCGCCCCGGTGTCATCACGTACTCGAAGAGCGTCTTCATCCCCCTCACCCGGCTGTGCCGGGACAAGTGCCACTACTGCACGTTCGTGACCGTGCCCGGCAAGCTCCGCCGGGCCGGCCACGGCATGTTCATGTCCCCCGACGAGGTCCTGGACGTGGCCCGCAAGGGCGCCGCGCTGGGCTGCAAGGAAGCCCTGATCACCCTCGGTGACAAGCCCGAGGACCGCTGGCCGGAGGCGAGGGAGTGGCTTGACGCCCATGGCTACGACGACACCATCGCCTACGTCCGGGCGATCTCCATCCGCATCCTGGAGGAGACGGGCCTGCTGCCCCACCTCAACCCGGGCGTGCTGTCCTGGACCGACTTCCAGCGGCTGAAGCCCGTCGCGCCGAGCATGGGCATGATGCTGGAGACGACCGCCGAGCGGCTCTGGTCCGAGCCCGGCGGACCGCACCACGGCTCCCCCGACAAGGAACCCGCCGTACGGCTGCGGGTCCTGGAGGACGCCGGGCGTTCGTCGGTGCCTTTCACGAGCGGCATCCTCATCGGGATCGGGGAGACGTACGAGGAGCGCGCCGAGTCCCTCTTCGCGCTCCGGCGCACAGCACGGGCGTATCACAGCATCCAGGAACTGATCATCCAGAACTTCCGCGCCAAGCCGGACACCGCGATGCGCGGCATGCCCGACGCGGAACTGGACGAACTGGTCGCCGCGGTGGCCGTCGCCCGCCTCATCATGGGCCCGGCCGCCAACATCCAGGCCCCACCGAACCTGGTCGACAGCGAGTACGAGCGTCTGATCGGGGCGGGGATCGACGACTGGGGCGGGGTCAGTCCGCTCACCATCGACCACGTGAACCCCGAGCGGCCCTGGCCGCAGATCGAGGAGCTCACCGAGCGGTCCGCGGCGGCCGGTTTCGAGCTGCGGGAACGTCTCTGCGTGTACCCCGAGTTCGTGCAGCGCGGCGAGCCCTGGCTGGACCCACGGCTGCGACCGCACGTGGCGGCGCTGGCGGACCCGGAGACGGGCCTGGCACGCCCCGACGCCCTTCCGCGGGGACTGCCCTGGCAGGAGCCGGAGGAGGTCTTCGTCCCGTCCGGCCGCACGGATCTGCACGCCACGATCGACACCGAGGGCCGTACGTCCGACCGCCGCGACGACTTCGACGAGGTCTACGGCGACTGGGGCGCCCTGCGCGAGGCGGCCGCCCCCGGCATGGTGCCCGAGCGCATCGACACGGACGTACGGGAGGCGCTGCGGGTCGCCGCCGACGACCCCACGCGCCTGACCGACGAAGAGGCCCTCGCCCTGCTGCATGCGGACGGGCCCGCCCTGGACGCCCTGTGCCAGGTGGCCGACGACGTCCGCAAGTCGGTGGCCGGAGACGACGTCACGTACATCGTCACGCGGAACATCAACTTCACCAACGTCTGCTACACGGGCTGCCGGTTCTGCGCCTTCGCCCAGCGGCGCACCGACGCCGACGCCTACACCCTGTCCCTGGACCAGGTGGCCGACCGCGCCCAACAGGCCTGGGAGGTGGGCGCGGTGGAGGTCTGCATGCAGGGCGGGATCCACCCGGACCTGCCGGGGACGGCGTACTTCGACATCGCGCGCGCGGTGAAGGAGCGGGTGCCCGGCATGCATGTGCACGCCTTCTCCCCGATGGAGGTCGTCAACGGCGCGACCCGCACCGGCATGTCCATCCGCGAGTGGCTGACGACGGCCAAGGAGGCCGGCCTCGACTCCATCCCCGGCACGGCCGCCGAGATCCTCGACGACGAGGTCCGCTGGGTGCTGACCAAGGGCAAGCTGCCGACGGCGACCTGGATCGAGGTGATCGAGACCGCGCACGAGGTCGGCATCAGGTCCTCGTCGACGATGATGTACGGCCATGTGGACCAGCCACGCCACTGGCTGGGCCACCTGCGCACGCTGGCCGGAATCCAGCAACGCACGGGCGGCTTCACGGAGTTCGTGACGCTCCCTTTCATCCACACCAACGCCCCGGTGTACCTGGCCGGCATCGCCCGCCCCGGCCCGTCCATGCGGGACAACAGGGCGGTGACGGCGATGGCACGCCTGCTGCTCCACCCCTGGGTGCCGAACATCCAGACCAGCTGGGTCAAACTGGGTACGGAGGGCGCGGCGGAGATGCTCCGCTCGGGGGCGAACGACCTGGGCGGCACGCTGATGGAGGAGACGATCTCGCGGATGGCGGGTTCGTCGTACGGCTCGTACAAGTCGGTGAAGGACCTGATCGCGGTGGCGGAGGCGGCGGGCCGTCCCGCCCGCCCGCGCACGACCCTGTACGGGGAGGTGTCCGAGGAGCGGCAGAAGGCCGCGCAGGTCTCCGACGGGCACCTGCCGGAGCTGCTGCCGGTGCTGGACTGACGGGAACTGACGGGAACTGACGGGAAAGGTGTCTCGGCGGGGGCCGGTACGATGATCCGACCCCCGTTCGACGGGGATCCTTAGCCGAGGAGATGCGTGCCGTGCCAGCCCCGAAGGTCTGGGTGACGGGTCTGACCGTGGGGGCGGTCGCCGCCGTCGTCGCCCTGGCCGTACAGGCCGACAAGGGAACGAAGCCGAGCGTGGCCGCCACCGCCCGGCCGAGCGTCTCGGCGTCCCCGCGCGCGTCCGC
Source organism: Streptomyces canus (assembly GCF_030816965.1). Lineage (NCBI taxonomy): Bacteria > Bacillati > Actinomycetota > Actinomycetes > Kitasatosporales > Streptomycetaceae > Streptomyces > Streptomyces canus. Next base: position 4,407,340 of record NZ_JAUSYQ010000002.1, on the reverse strand, counting down.
GCAGCCCGAGCCGTCGGCGACCGCGGTCCCGGACGCCTCCGGGACCGGCCGCCGGATCGTCTACTCGCTCGGCGACAAGCGGGTCTGGCTGATCGACGCGAGCGAGGCGCCCCGGCGGACCTTCGCCGTCTGGCCGGGGACGGTGGACCCGGCCCCCGGCACCTACTCGGTCTCGCTGCGCCGGGGAGACCCGACGACCGGGTCCGACGGCGTGCGGATCGAGCACATCGTGTACTTCACCGCCGTGGGCGGCGTGAACGTCGCCTTCTCCAACGCGGTGGACGGCTCCTCGCCCCCGCCCGCGAACGGCGTCCAGACCGGCGGCATCCGCATGAAGACGGCGGACGGGTCGGCACTGTGGACGTTCGGCGAGACGGGGACGAAGGTCGTCGTCGTCAACTAGCGCTGCGGTCCGGCAGGTTGACCACCAGCAGCACGACTCCGCTCAGCACGAACACCCGCAGCGCCGCGTCCAGGCCGTTCCAGGTGTCCGACTGCCACATGGAGAACCACTCCCCGCCGATCGCGATGAACCCGGCGCCGAAGAGCAGCATGAGCATGAGCAGGCCGTAGGTGGAGAAGCGCCGGGCACGCGGATCGTCCCCGCGCACCCACAGCCACGTGCCGTAGATCAGCACGAGCGCCGCGAGCGTCTCCCAGACGATGATCGCGACGTACGCCGTGTTCTGAAGTCCCTTGCTGGTGATGGCTCTCCACATCAGATCGTCGTCCTTGAACGTCGTATCCATCGCGAGAACATGCTGTACGAACGCCTGGTTGGTCCCGAAGTCCGTGATGTTCCCGAACGCCACGAGCGCTATGTACAGCGTGACGCTCGCGGTGAGGAGGGTGGCGGAGAGGTGGAGTGCGCTTCGTGTGGTGCGTGGGGGTGTCGATGCCATGGAGCTCATCTAACCGGAAACCGCTTCGACGATGTCAGTGCTCCTTGTTAGCCTCCAGCGGCCTGTGTGAACAGGCTCAAGGAAGCGCGGGGAGGGGACAGTTGAACAGACCGGGAAGATCACGTGGCGGCAGACTGTGGGCGGTGGGGTGCTCCATGGCGGCCGTCGTGGCGGCCACGTCCGGCGTGGCGCACGCGGCGGACAACCTGCCGCCGAAGCAGCCGCTCGTCGAGGACCTCACGACGGAGACCAAGGCGTGCGCGACAGGGGAGGACCGGGCGTACGTGGGAGCGCCGCCCACGCTGCGCGCAGCCCTGTACGACCCTGAGGAGGACAACCAGCCCGCCGAGGCCAACATGGTCAAGGGCGAGTTCGAGGCCTGGTGGACGGATGCCGACGGGGTGGAGCAGAGGCTCACGTACACCACGAACGCGACACTCTCTGGCGCTCGGCAGCTGTGGCGGATGCCGCAGGACAGTATCCCGGCGAACACCGTCGTCTCCTGGCACGTCCGGGCGGACGACGGCACGGAGAAGTCCCCCTGGAGCTCCGAAGGCGCGGGCTCCGTCTGCGAGTTCGTCTACGACGACGTGAGCCCCGAGCGGGCGACGATCACCTCTCCCGAATACCCCGAGGACGTGCTCTGGGTGGATGGAGTGGGCGTGTACGGCCACTTCACCATGGACTCGCCCTCGGACGACGTCGTGGCCTACACGTACAACTTCATCGGCGGGCCGTACGCGACCGTTCAGCCGAAGCAGCCGGGCGGGAGCGTGACCGTGCCCTTCCTGCCGTTGCGTTCGGGGCCGGACAGGCTGACCGTCCGCGCCATCGACCGCTCCGGACGCAGCAGCGGTGAGTCCACGTACCGCTTCTACGTGCAGTCCGGCCGCGCCCCGGTAGCCCACTGGCGGCTGGACGACGCGGCGGGAGCCACGAGTGCGGGAGCCGAGAAGGGAACGGCCGCGCGTGCCGGTTCCGGTGTGAGCTTCGGCGGTCCGGCCCCCCGGGGCACCGACCTGGCCTCCACGGCCCACCTGGACGGCAGCAGCCACGGCTATCTCACCCCGGACGCCCCGGCGGTCGCCGACCCGCGCAAGACCTTCGCGGTGAGCGCGTGGGTACGGCCCGCGCGCACCGACCGGACCATGACCGTCGCCGGCCAGGACGCGGGCCGGTCAGCGGCGTTCACACTCGGCCTGCGCCAGGAGGGCACGACGCCCCTCTGGTCGTTCGCCATCGGGGACGCACGGGTGTCCGGCGGCGCACCGGAGACCGGCGAGTGGGCCCACCTGCTGGGTGTGTACGACGCCGAGACCGGACACGCGAAGCTCTATGTCAACGGCCATGAGGTCGGCACCGAGGCAGAGGCCGCGCCCGCCGCGACCACCGGCGCCTTCCAGATCGGCCGCGTCCGCCATGGCGAGGCCTACCGCGACCGCTGGCGCGGTGACCTCGGCGACGTGCGGGTCCACGACCGGGTGGTCGTCCCGGCCGAGGCGAGCCAACTGGCGCGTCACCAACCGGGATTGCTCGGCCACTGGTCCCTGGAGACGGCCCCGGCCGGCGCCAGCCCCGACCAGAACGGCGGCGCGCCCCTGAAGCTGGGGGACGGCGCCGCCATCTACCGCAGTCCCGACAGCTCGTGCCTCCCGGAACTCGACCCGGACTGCCCCGTGATCCCGTCCCCGCTCGTGGGCGACGGCCATCTGACGCTGGACGGCCGCACCGGCTACGCGGCCACGGACGGCCCGGTCGTCGACACGTCGGACAGCTTCACCGTCGGCGTGGTCGTACGCCTGGCGGACGCCGAGCCGGACCGTCCGATGACCGTGCTCTCGCAGGGCGGTGAGCACACCGACGCCTTCAAGGTGCGCTACCAGCCCTCGAAGCACGCCTGGCAACTGGTGATGCCGCAGCGGGACGAACAGGGCGCGGCCGAGACCGTGGTGGCGCAGGTCGCCGCGGCGGACGGCGGCGAGGGCCGCGGACACCGGCTCGCGGTCGTCTACGACGACGCCACGGACCAGATCAGGCTCCACATCGACGGAGGGAGCATCACCGCCGCGACCGCGGACTTCCCGAACGGCTGGCCGAGCACCGGTCCCCTGCAGATCGGCCGGGCCCGGACCGGCGACGGATGGGGCGAGTACCTGCACGGCGATGTGGACGAGGTGCAGGCGTACGCCGGCGCCCTGAGCGCGGACGAGATCAACGGGCTGGGCTGGGGCACCGACCCGTGCCTGTGCTGATGCCTGTCTGAGCGAGTCGGGGTTACAGGGCCGTGGGACCCACCGGATGCTCCGGGCGCGGGGTCTCACGGCCCTCACTTGTTGCCACACTGGGGCGGAGCAGGTGGGGACGGACACGGGAGTGTGACCGATGAGGCCTACGCGGCCGTCGATGCAGGAGTTGATCCGGCAGCGCAGGCGGGCCGGGTTCGTGGGGCGGAGTGACGAGCGGGCGGCGTTCCGGCGCAACCTCGACCTGGCGCCCGAGGACGAGCGGCACCGGTTCCTCTTCCATGTGCACGGCAACGCCGGTGTCGGAAAGACGTTCCTGGTGCGAGAACTGGAACAAGTGGCCCGCGAGAAAGGCGCGTTCACGACGTATGTCGATGAGAGGGTCGGCAGCGTGCCGGAGGCGATGTCGGAGATCGGCCGTCAACTGGGCGCCCAGGGCTGCCGCTTCAAGGAACTGGAACGACTCCTCGCCACCCACCGCGAACGTCGGCGCGAGGCGGAGGCCGTCGCCGTCGCCACCCTCGAAGCGGAGCCCGAGGGGCCGTCGGCGGGCAGCATGGCCGCGGCGCGGGCAGGACTGGCCGGACTGGGAATGATGCCGGGCGTGGGAGCCTTCGCGGGAGTCCTGGACGCGGCTCAACTCGCCGAGGGCGCCGACCGGTTGCGGGCCGGCCTCAGCGCGCGCTTCCGCAGCCAGGAAGACGTCCAACTGGTCATGCACCCGGAGCGAGTACTCACCCCGGTGCTTCTGAACGAACTCACCGACGCGGCGGCCGCGGCCCCCTGGATCGTCCTCTTCTTCGACACGTACGAACGGACCAGCCCCTTCCTCGAAGGCTGGCTGCACGAGGTCATGACCGGCGACCGGTACGGCACCCTCCCCGCCACGGTCGTCGTGGTGACGGCGGGCCAACGCCCCTTCGACACCGCCCGCTGGGGCGCCTTCGCCGACTTCATGACGGACGTGCCCCTCGGACCGTTCACGGAGGCGGAGGCCCGGGGGCTGCTGGCGGGCAAGGGAGTGGTCGCCGAGCCCGTGGTGGAGGAGGTGCTGCGCCTCACGGGCGGACTGCCGGTCCTCGTGTCGACCCTCGCCGAGCAGCGCCCCACCGACCCCGACGACATCAGCGACCCGAGTGCGACGGCCGTAGAACGCTTCCTGAAGTGGGAACAGGATCCGGTACGGCGATCCGCGGCCCTCGCGTGCTCGCTGCCCCGGCAACTGGACATGGACGTGTTCCGGGCGGCCGTGGACTGCCCGGACGACGAGGTGGAACAGCTCTTCGCCTGGCTGCGGTCCCTGCCGTTCGTCACCGACCGCGGCGACCGGCTCCGCTACCACGACCTGGTGCGGGAGGCGATGCTGCGGATGCAGCGCGGGCGGTCACCGCGCGGCTGGGTCCGACAACAGGGGCGTCTGGCCCGGATTTTCGGCGAGTGGCGGGCGGAGCCCGAAGCCGGGCGCACGGACGGGGAGCTGTGGTCGGACGAGGAGTGGCGGGAGCTGCGGCTCGCCGAGTCCTACCACCTGCTGTGCGCTCAGGCGCGTGTCGCGCTGCCGCTGGTGCTGCGGGACTTCGTGGACGCCTGCGACACGGACGATGTCACCGCGGCCCGGTGGGCACGGACCCTGCTGGACGCGGGCCGGGACGGCGACACGGAAGCGGTCTCCCGGTGGGGGAGCGAACTGTCCCGGACGCTCACCGAGGGCGGCGTGCCCGCCGCACTCGCCCGACTGCTGTCCCGGGCGACCCTCGACGAACCGGCCCAGGCACACGCCCGAGTGGTACGGGGCAGCGCGCTACGGCTCCTCGGCGATCTGGAGGAGGCACTGCGCGAGTACGACCGGGCGGTGGCGCTGGATGCCGGGCTCGCGCGCGCCTATCGGGGTCGTTCCTCCGTGCGCGGCGAACTCGGCGACTACGAAGCGGCGGTCGACGACCTGGACCGGGCCATCGCGCTGGAGCCGGACAACGCCTCCGCCCACTCGGCGCGGGGTGAGTACCACAGGGTGCTGAACCACGGCGACGAAGCGCTCAGAGACCTGGACACGGGGATCGAACTGGACCCCGCCCACCACTCGGCCTGGGCGTCCCGAGGCGCCGTCCGCCTGACCCGAGGCGAACTCGACGCCGCACGGGCGGACTTGGACCGGGCACTCGACCTCAAACCCGACTACACCTGGGCCCTGGTCCGCCGCGCCCGCGTATGGCGCGGCCTCGGCGACGCCGCCCGCCAACTGGCCGACCTCGACCGAGCGGTCACCCTTCAGCCGGACTGGCCCTGGGGCCGCTGCGAGCGCGGCGACGCCCTCCGCAACGCCGGCCGCCTCGAGGAGTCCCTCCGCGACTACGATCACGTACTCGCCCTCGCCCCCGAGTACGCCTCGGCCCACGCGAGCCGAGGCGCCGCCCTGTCCCAACTGGGCCGCTTCGAGGAGGCCCTCGCCGCCCTGAACCGCGCCCTGGACCTCGACCCCGACTACACCTGGGCCCTGTGCCGCCGAGCCGAAACCCACCTCGCCCTCGCCGCCTTCGACGCGGCCGTCGCCGACGCGGAACGCGCATGCGCGTCGAACCCGGACGACGAGCGGGCGCGTGCGGTACGGGATCAGGTGCGCGGGGCCGCCGGATAATCGTCAGCCGTGGGCTCGGCGGGCCGGAAGGCGATCACCGAGCCAGACCCCTTTGCAGGTCAGCGAGCTCGTGGGCCGGGACCACCGCTGTTCCGGCGGTGACCAGAATGGGTGACCGTCCACGCCGTTCCAGGTGATAACCACCCTTCACGGGTCAATCGGGGCTCACCTCGCATACCCACACGCCCCCTGAACCTCCCACTCCCCGTCGATTACAGTGCTGAGCGTCGTACATACGGACGGTCGCCATGGGAGGTCTTGGTGGGTGCGACAGCCGGGGCCGTCGTCTGGGGGCGTGCCGAGCAGCAGGACTTCCGTAGCCGGGTGCGTGGGACGCTTCTCGGGGTGGCCGTGGGTGACGCGCTGGGCGCGCCGGTCGACGGGCTGGGACTGGACGAGATCCGGGAGTCGTACGGCGCCGAGGGGCTCGTGGACCTCGGGTTCGGGTACGGCCGACGCGGTGCCGTCACTCATCTCACCCAGCTCAGCCTCTTCACGGTGGACGGGCTCATACGGGCCCAGGTCCGACGGGACACCGGCGCCTGGCATCCGCCCACCGATCTGCACCGGGCGTATCTGCGGTGGGCCGCCACCCAGCGGGACTGGGGACCCGACGAGCGGCGCAAGGACGACGGGTGGCTGGCCCGGGAGGAGTGGCTGTACGCCCGCCGCGACCCGACCCGGTCGCTGCTCCTCGGGTTCGGCGACGACACCATGGGGACGCTGGAGTCGCCCAAGAACCCGAGCGAGCTCGGGCCCGAGGCCACGGCCCGTTCCGCGGCCTTCGGGCTGCTGGTCGGCTGGGAGCCGCAGCTCGTCGTACAGCTGGCTGTCGAGTGTGCCGCGCAGACCCACGGGCATCCCGTCGCCTATCTGTCGGCGGGCGCGTACGCCGTGATCGTGCACGCGCTGGCCCTCGGCGACAGTCTCGACGGGGCGGTGCAGCGGGCGCTCGCACTGCTGGCCGCGCGGCCCGGGCACGAGCCCGTCTCGGACGCGCTCCAGCACGCGCTCGGTGCCGTACGGCAGGGGATGCCCACCCCGGCGCGGGTGGAGGAACTCGCCGCCGACGGTTCGGCGGACGGGCTGCTGTCCGCCTCCGTGTACTGCGCGCTGGTCGGGGAGGACGTACGGCACGGTCTGTGCCTTGCCGTGAACCACGACGGCCCCTCGGCCGCGGCCGGCGCCCTCACCGGCGGCCTGCTGGGCGCCCTGCACGGCGAGACGGCCCTCCCGCCGGCCTGGCTGGCGGAATTGGAGGGCCGGCCCACTCTCCTCGAACTCGCCGACGACTTCGCCATGGAGATGACCCAAGGGCCCGCGCTGCATGGTCCGGCGGGGGCGTCTCCCGGCTGGCTGGCGCGATACCCGCGGGCATGACATCGCCCCGATCGCACTCAGCGCTTCGTCCACAGGACTGTGGTCGGGGGCGGGCATCCCGTGACCGGACGCCCGCCCCCGACCCGTTACAGCGGTGCCTGCGCGGACCAGAGTCCGCGTCCGTGCGTCGCCACCAGGAGGCGTCCGCCGTCGGGTGAGACGTCCAGGGAGACGATTCCGGCGTGGGGCAGTGCGCCGCCGAGCCGGTACCAGGTGCACGAGCCGGACGCGGTGGGCGCGGCGGCGAAGACGCCGACGTCCGTGCCGACGACCACGTGGCCGTGCCACAGGGCGAGCGCCCCGGCCGGCGCGTCCGGCAGGTCGCCGGTGCGGTCGGTCCAGGTGGTGCCGCCGTCGGTGCTCTCGAAAACGTGGCCCTCGCCCGCGCCGGAGACGTAGGAGCGGGTGAAGCCGCCGTACGTGGCCCAGACGTGGCGGGCGTCGTGCGGGTCGACGGTGAGCGAGGTGACGTACCGGTTCGGCAGCGGCGCCGTGAGCCGGTGCCAGGTGCCGCCCGCATCGGTGTCGATGCCGCTGGCGTACTGCTCGCCGCTCCAGTCCTCCCAGCCCGCGTACGTCACGGAGCCGTTCACGCCGAGGGCGGTGACGGCGTGGTCCTCGCCGGTGTCGTGGACGGCGGTCCAGTCACAGGAGTCGGCGGTGCAGCGAGTGTCCCAGCCCTTCCCGGCGTTGTCCCACACGTAACGGCCGCCCGCGACCCAGTGGTTCACGTCGGCGGTGTCGGAGGTGTAGGGGGCGATGAACTCGGGGCCCGGGTCGCAGCCCTTGAGGTCGGCGTTCCAGTCGCAGGCGGGGGAGATGCCGGTGAAGGAGGGCGTGGTGCCGTCGGAGCGGCCGCCGTTGGTGGTCAGGCTCATGTCCAGGTCGACGTACTCGTTGACGGCGCGGTCGGCGTCGGCCGGGTCGACGAGGACGAAGCCGCCGTCGCCGCCCGAGGGCTGGTACAGCTCCCGCGCGCCGGGCAGGCTCAGCACGTTGCCGTTGTCCTGGGTGCCGCCCCAGGTGGACAGGGCGCCGGTCGCCGGGTCGGTCCCGTAGGCGGCGTCGTAGTACTGGAGGGTGCGCAGGTCCTGGTTGAGGTTGGTCCAGCCCTTCGAGGGCAGCTCGGGGTCCGGACGCAGGGTCGCCGAGCGCTCGTAGACGCCGCCGTCGTTGCCGAAGTAGACGCGGTGGCCGGGGCCGAAGGCGAGGGCGTGCTGGTCGGCGTGGGTGGTCATCGGGCAGCCGCCCGCTATCAGCCCGTTGGTGTAGCACTTCAGGCCGTAGTTCCAGTACGGGCCGATGGTCGCCCAGGTCTTCCCGGCGTCCCAGCTCTCGAACACCTCGGAGAAGCCCGCGTACACGTGGTCGGGGTCGGCGGGGTCCACGGCGACGTACTGGTTGTACCAGGCGGCGCCGGCCGGGTCGCTGTTCTGCGCGCCGGATGCCTTGAGGACGTCCTCGTCGGCGACCGTCGTCCAGGGGCCGGCCGCGTCACCGGTGGCCGAGCGGTACACCGCGCCCTGGTCGCTGCTGCCCGAGGCGTCACCGACGAGGGCGAACAGTTCGTGGCCGTCGGCCGAGTACGACAGACTCGACCGGCCGGGGGTGACGCCCGCGAGGTCGCCGGTCGGGGTGACCTTGTGCCAGGTGCCGGGTTTCCCGGAGTCGTCGGACTGGTAGACGCCGTTCGCGTCGCCGACGCCGTAGAACTGGCGCGCGATCACGGCGGTCACCTGCCGCCCGCCGGTTCCGGGGCGTACGGCGACGTCGGTGGCGGCCGAGGACCAGCGGGTGTCCGGGGCGCCGGGGGCGAGGGCGACCGTCCAGTCGGCGGTGATGTCGTCGGCGGCGCGGCGCAGGACGCCCTCGTCGGTGGCCGCGTAGACGTTCCCCCGGCCGTCGAAGGTGATGCGGGGGACGATGCTGCCGTCGATCCGCCTGCCCACCTGCTTCCACGTGTTGCCCCGGTCGGTGGAGCGGTAGATGCCGAGGCCGGTGTAGGAGTCGCCGGAGTTGCTGGGCTCGCCGGTGCCTATCCACAGGGAGTGGTCGGCGGGGTTCACGGCCAGGGCGCCCATGGCGAGGGTCTGCTGCTGGTCGGACAGGGGCTTCCAGTGCCGCCCGTCGTCGTCCGAGCGCCACAGGCCGCCGTCGAACTCTGGAGTACACGGGCCGCAATGATCCGGCAAAGCAATCCCCTCAACCGCCCGAGAAGGCGAGGCGGTTGAGGGGACCGAGTGCTCCGAGGAGAGCGGGTACTCAGGAGGCCGAGGTCAGTCCTTCACCGGTGTACGGTCCGCCGGCCCCACCGGAGTCGGGATCGCCGCGGCCGCCGCCCCGTCCCCGTCCGTGTTGATCTTCTCGATGATCGCGAGGCGTTCCGGAGTGTCCTCGGGCTTGATGAAGCCGACGAGGATGTACAGGATCAGCGAGACCGCCAGCGGGATCGAGACCTGGTACTGGAGCGGGACACCGCCGTCGACGTTCCAGTTGATCGGGTAGTTGACCAGCCAGAAGGCGAGCAGACCCATCGACCAGCTGGTGAGCGCGGCCGTCGGGCCGGAGCGGCGGAACGGGCGCAGCAGGCCGAGCATCATCGGGATGGCCATCGGGCCCATGAGTCCGGCCACCCACTTGATCACGACGGTGATGATGTCCTTGAACGCGGGGGAGTTGACCTGGGTCGCCGCCGCCATCGACAGGCCGAGGAAGACGACCGTGGCGATGCGCGCGACCCTGAGGCCCTGTCCCTGGCTCCAGCTGCGCGCCCTGCGCCACACCACCGGTGCGCAGTCCCGGGTGAAGACGGCCGCGATCGCGTTGGCGTCGGAGGAGCACATGGCCATCGTGTGCGAGAAGAAGCCGACGATCACCAGGCCCAACAGGCCGTGCGGAAGCAGCTGTTCGGTCATCAGGCCGTAGGAGTCGGAGCCGTCGGGCTTCTGCGACTGGACCAGCAGCGGTGACATCCACATGGGGAAGAACAGGACGACCGGCCACACCAGCCACAGGATCGCCGACAGCCGTGCCGAGCGCTCGGCCTCGTGCGCGTTCGCCGTGGCCATGTAGCGCTGGGCCTGGTTGAGCATGCCGCCGTTGTACTCGAAGAGCTTGATGAAGAGGAACGCGAGCAGGAAGACCGTGCCGTACGGCCCCACCAGCGGCTCTCCGTGACCCTGGAGCTCAGGCTCGTCCCAGGCGCCGAAGAAGCCGATGCCCTTGTCGTTGAGCTTGAGGACGACGGCGACGAACATCGCGACACCGGCGAGGAGTTGGATGACGAACTGGCCCAACTCCGTCAGCGCGTCGGCCCACAGACCGCCGATCGTGCAGTAGACGGCCGTGATGCCGCCGGTGATGAGGATGCCCTGGTTGAGCGAGATCCCGGTGAAGACGGACAACAGGGTCGCGATCGCGGCCCACTTGGCGCCCACGTCCACGATCTTCAGCAGCATGCCCGACCAGGCCAGCGCCTGCTGGGTCTTCAAGTCGTAGCGGTTCTTCAGGTATTCGAGCGGGGAAGCCACATGGAGCCGTGAGCGCAGCCGGTTGATACGCGGCGCGAACAGCTTCGAGCCGATGGCGATGCCGAGTGCGATGGGGAAGGACCAGGTGACGAACGACGTGACGCCGTACGTGTAGGCGATGCCCGCGTACCCGGTGAACATCACCGCGCTGTAGCCCGACATGTGGTGCGAGATGCCCGACAGCCACCACGGCATCTTGCCGCCGGCCGTGAAGAAGTCGCTGACGTCGTCCACCCGTTTGTGCGACCAGACGCCGATCGCGACCATCACGCCGAAATAGCCGATGAGCACGGCCCAGTCGAGACCGTTCATGTGCGCCCTCCCAGGGATCAGCCCGGCGCTCATCGTGGGCGCCACCACGTGGACACGACAAGCTGGTGTAAGGTCAAAGGGAGGTAAAGATATTCGAGATGATGGCCTGCGTTCATCTACATGAACTCACCGCATCAGCTCCCCGGCGTTGACCAGCAACGACTGTCCGGTGATCGCCCGCGCCCGGTCCGAGGCCAGGAACACCGTCGCGTCCGCCACGTCCCCGTCGGTCGCGAGATCGGGCAGCGCCATCCGGTCGGTGAGCCGCTTGAGCACGTCCGCCTCCGGCACCTTCTCCGTATGCGCGGTGAACTGCACGTACGCCTGCACCGGCGGCCCCCACATCCAGCCCGGCAACACGGTGTTGACCCGGATCCGGTGCGGCCCGAGCTCCCGCGCCAGCGAGTACATCGCGCTGGTCAGCGCCCCCTTCGAGGCGGCGTACGCGGCCTGCCGCACCTGCGAGGGGGCGGCCACGGCAGACTGCGTCCCGACGAACACGACCGACCCCCCGCCCGCCGCCTTCAGTCCCGCCAGACACGCCCGGGTCATCCGCAGCGACCCCAGCAGGTTCACGTCGATGACCGACTGCCACGTCGCGAAGTCCGCGTCCTCGAGTCCGCCGAAGTAGCTGTCCCACGCGGCCACCTGCACGACCGCGTCCAGCCGCCCGAACCGCTCCACCGCCAACTCCGCGAGCCGCACGCACTGTTGCTCGTCGGTGATGTCCGTCGACCGGTACGCCGTGTGCGCCCCGTCCGGATCGATCTCGGCGGCGCTCTTCGCGAGGTTCGCCTCGGTCCGCGCACCCAGCACGGCGTTCCCGCCGTCCCGCACGACGGCCGCGGCGACCTGATGACCGAGCCCGGCGCCGACACCCGACACGACGACGGTCTTCCCGGAGAGAAGTGACATACCGGCGGCCTCCCTGCTCTGGCGCATTATCTGACGGGGCGTCAGAGTATGGGCGAGTGCTGGAGGAGGGAAGGTCCCATGTCAGAAGAGACCCACAGCGAGACGTACGCCGAACTGGCCGCCGTAGGGCCCTACGGAGTCCGCCCCGGCCACGCGCTGATCACCATGGTCGAACCGCATCCCGGCCACGAGTACGCCTACAACCGCTGGTACGAGGACGATCACTTCATCGCGGGAGCGATGGCCATGCCCTGGATGTACGCAGGACGCCGCTGGGTGGCCACCCGTGACCTCCAACTGCTGCGCGTCCCGGAGAAGTCGGCCGTGGCCCAGCCGGTGACGGCGGGCTGCTATCTCTCCACCTACTGGGTCACCGACGGCCGCTACGACGACCACATGAAGTGGACGGTGGCCATCAACAAGCGCCTCAACCGCGACGCCCGCGTCTACCGCGACCGCACCCACGTCTTCACGGCGTTCCAGGACCACGAGTCCACGGTCTACCGCGACGGGGCGGCGGGCCCGAGGGACTTCCACGCCCTGGACCACCCGTACCGGGGCTTGGTGCTGGAGGTGATCGACTCGGAATCCCCGGAGCGGCGGGGGGAGTTGCTGGAGTGGCTGGTCTCGCGGCACCTGCCGAAGAGCGTGACGGGCTCCCCGACGGCGATGGTGACCGTCTTCCGCCCGACCCCCCTCCCCGGCGACCGCATGACCTACGTGAAGCAGGTCGAGGGGGTGGACACGCGCCTCACGCTGCTGTGGTTCCTGGAGACGGACCCGAGGGAGTGCTGGGACCCCTGGTTCACGCGCCTGGAGGACAACGTCACCGAGTCAGGGCTCGGACGCGTGGAGCTGCTGGCGCCTTTCGTCCCGACAGTCCCGGGCACGGACACCTACGTGGATCAACTGCGCTGATCACACTGCGCTGATCACTTCAGCTCATCCGGACAGGGCGTCCCGCGCGGCACCGTGTACGGCGCAGCCAGCCGATACGTCCCCGCCTTCGGCGCGAGCAGCATCGTCCACTTGTCCCCGTCCGCGTCCTCCGGCGTCTCCATCAGGCACCCGTTGACGTTGTCGAAGGTCTTGGGCTCCCCGTCCTCCCGCTCCTTCGACGCGTCCGTCTCCTGCGGCGGCTTCAGCTTGTTGCCCTTCGCGTCCACGATCGACAGCCAGGGCGAGTAGGGGATCCGGATGAGGATGCGCCCGGCCTTCTTCACCCGCATCGTCATCTCGCCCTGCGCGGCCCGGTCGACCACCGTGTTCGGGGAGGCGAGCGGCGCCGGGTCGGTCACCTGGAACAGCTGCCAGTTCGCGTCGCCCCAGATCTGCTTCAGATACGGCATCCCGCGCTGGACCAGCTCCCGCTCCCGCTCGCCCCCGTCCCCGTCGGGCTCGTCCTTCGGCACGACCACGAAGTGCACGGCCCAGCGCTGGAGCCACTCGTGGTAGTTCGCGGAGTTCAGGGTGTCGTCGTAGAAGAGCGGGTTGCGCTCCATGTCGGCCTGCCGGTTCCAGCCCCGGGCGAGGTTGACGTACGGCGCGAGCGCGGACGCCTCGCGGTGGGAGGCGGCCGGTACGACCTCGACGCGGCCCTTCTCGGCGCCGACCTCCTGGAGCTCGTTGACGAGGGGGGCCAGCTCGCGTGCCCAGGACGCCGTGGGGGTCGTGTGGACGACGTCGTCGACGGACTTGAAGCCGATCCAGGTGGTGAAGCCGGCGAAGGCGATGACGATGGCGTACCACTTGCGGGTGCGCGGCACCGCGAAGGGCAGCGCGGCCGCCAGGGCCACCCCCGCGAACAGCATCGACAGGCGCGAGATGTTGGAGCCGATCTGGGAGCTCACCAGCCAGACCAGGACGACCGACAGGCTGTAGACCCCGGCCGTGATCCGGACCGTCGTCCACTCGCGCGGGACGAGGAGGAAGACCAGAAGGCCGTAGGCCAGCGGCAGGAGCACCGAGGCGATCTTCATCGGTTGGGTGCCGGCGAACGGGAAGAGCCACGCGGACACGGCGACGACTGCCGTGGGCGCGATGCCCAGGGCCCAGGCGCCCGGACGCCGTTTCTGCAGGAAGAGGGCGACCGCCACCAGGCCCACGAACAGGCCGGCGACCGGTGAGGCCATGGTCGCGAGCGCGGCGAGCGGGGCCGCGCAGAGGGCTTTCGCCCAGCGTTTGTAGCGCCAGCGGTGCGGCCAGCAGAAGACGACGGCGACCGCGCCGAGCGCGAACACCGTGCCGAGTCCGAAGGTCACCCGGCCCGAGGCCGCGTTGCACAGGAAGGCGTACACGCCCGCCAGCGAGGCCCACAGGGGGTTCCTCACCGACCGGCTGCGGATGAGGACCAGCGTCAGCAGTCCGGCCGAGACGGTCCCGGCCAGCATCATCGTCGTACGGACGCCGAGGACCGACATCAGATACGGCGAGACGATGCTGTACGACACCGGGTGCATGCCGCCGTACCAGGCCAGGTTGTACGCGGAGTCCGGGTGTCGGCCGACGAACTCGGCCCACGCGTCCTGCGCCGCGAGGTCGCCGCCACTGTTCGCGAACGTGAAGAACCAGACGATGTGGAGGACGCCGGAGAGCGCGGTCATGGAGAGGACGGGGTGGCGCAGCAGCCGCTCACGCAGCGCGAGGAGAGCGGTCCAGATCCTGGCCCTGAGGCCCGTGGGAGGGCTGCCGTTCCCGGTCTCGGGTTCTGCGGGCTCGCGTATTCGCGGGCCGGTACCCGGGCCCGGGTCGGTGTCGTCGGCGCGTGTCGGCTCCGCAGTGGCCACCTGAAGGCACTCCCCGTGGTGTCCCGTCTTCATTTCCCGGCCGCGCCCCAGCGTCGACCTGCCCCGGTTCGTGACGCTAGCACGCGGCCCGCCGTCCGGAACCCGGGCGGGGTCCGGCCGGTGGGCCGCGTGCGGTGTCCGTCCCGGTTCGGGATCAGCCGACGCGGGTCAGCTTGTCGGTGAATCCCGGTTCGGTCAGATCCTTCTGCAGGGTGACCGGCACCTTGACCGCGCCGCCCTCGCCGTCACCGACGGTGAGGCTGCCGACCTTGGTGCCGGCCTTCGCGGTGTGCGGTACGTCGTCGGCGGTGAAGGACAGCTTCACCTTGAAGCCGGCCCAGCCGACGGCGGTGACGTCCTTGGTGAGCACGACGGGGGTGTGACCGCCCAGGCCGTCGTCCACGTATCCGACGACGTCACCCTTCTTGAGGATCTTCGCCGAGGTCAGGGCGTCCTCGGCAGCGAGCAGCGCGACCTTGCTGACGTCGTTGACGGTCTTGATGATCGGCGCCTTGTGCTGGCCGAGGATCGCGCCGACGACGGTGACGGTCTCCCCACCGACCTCCTTGCGGGATGCGAAGAGGAGGTTGCCGCCGGCGGCGCTGGTGGTGCCGGTCTTGATGCCGATGCCGGTGTAGGGGACCAGATAGTTGTAGTTGTACCACTTCTGTCCGGACGGATCGATCCACTGTCCCATGGACGTGATCTCCATCAGCGCCGGGATCTTCACCAGCTCGTTGCCGAGCTTCACCTGGTCCTCGGCGGTGGAGACGGTGGTCTCCTTCAGGCCCGAGGCGTCGGTGTACTTCGTGTTCTTCATGCCGAGTTCCTGGGCGGTGTCGTTCATCTTCTTGATGAACGCCGCCTCGGAACCGGAGTCCCAGCGGGCGAGCAGCCGGGCGATGTTGTTGGCGGAGGGGATCATGATCGCCGCGATCGCCTGCCTCTGGGTGAGGACGTCGCCCTCCTTGACGGTGTTGAGGGTGGACTCGCCCTGCTTGTTGTAGCCGCCCTCCTTCTCGGCGAGCGCGTCGACGGTGATCTTCGCGCCCTCCTCGCCGGACTTGAGGGGGTGGTCCTTCAGGACGATGTAGGCGGTCATGGCCTTGGCCACGGAGCCGATCGCGACGGGGGTCTGCTTGCCGAAGTTCCCCATCGTGCCGACGCCGTTGACGTCCAGCCAGCCCTGACCCTGGGCGGGCCAGGGGAGGGTGGCCTTGCTGCCGTCGAAGGTGTAGGAGTCCTCGGCGGTGAGGCTGAGGGTGGGACCCGGCAGCGGGCGCAGGCTCTGCGCGATCGCAAACGCGACGACCAGGAGGATGAGGATCGGGGTCCAGATCTTGACCCGGCGGCCGAGGGTGCGCAGGGGGCTGGGCGGGGGCGGCGGGGTGTTGGTGAGCTCCGCGAGCAGGTCGAGGGGCGGCTTCGGCGGCAGGGGCTGCTGCGTGGTCCGCTCCGGGCCGACCTGGGGAACGGCGGCGGTCACGTCCGCCTTCGGCCGCGACTCGCGCGGCTCGTCGAGGGCCTTCAATGCGACGAACTTGCTCGTCCGCTCGGCGGGGGTCTCCGGCTTGCGGGGGGCGCCGGCATCCTTGGGCTCAGCTGCCGCCGCCGTCGCTGCCTCCGCCGCCTTGCCGAGCTTCAGCATGGTGGTGGGCTGGTCCACGGGGGGCCGGGGTGCCTTGAAGACGGCGGTGGGCTGGTCGACGGGTGCCTTGTCGCTCACGCCCGCGTCACCGGACCCACCGTCTTCGGGGGCCTCGCCGTCGCCGCCGGGCTTGTCGTCCGTGTGCGGGTCGGTGGGGGCGGGTCCCGCAGTTCCCCGCGCCCCTGGGGGGTTCGAGTCGCCGGTGTCCGGGACGTGGTCCTCGTCGTCGGCTACGGCCGTCTCGGTCGCCGCGTCGGTGTCCGTGCCGGATTTCGGCCCCGTGTCAGAGGCGGACTCGTCCTCGGAGACCTCGCCGGCGGGCTCGGCGCCCTTGCCCTCGGGTTTCTTCGCGGCCTCCGCCTTGCTGGAGCTGCCGTCGGGCCCGGTCTTCTCGTCCCCTGTGCGAACCCACGCCGCCACCGCGTCCCGCAGCCGCGCGTCGGGCGCGCCGGAGTCGCTGGAACTCCCGGCCGAGGCCGAATCGTCCGGTTCCTCGGTCGAGTCCGTGGCGTCCGGGTCTCCCGCTGTGCCGGAGTCGCCGGAGTCGCCGGAGCTCTCGGCCGTACCGGAATCGTCCGGGTCGTCGGTCGTGTCCGTGGCGTCCGCGTCTTCCGCCGTTTCGGAGTCGCCGGGGCTCTCGGCCGTGGCCGAGTCCTCCGGGCCCTCTGCCCCGTCGGCGTCCTCAGGGCGCTTCTCCGCGGCCGAGGGGGCGTCGTCGGGCTTCCCCGTGTCGGATCCGCCCGTTCCGGCGTCTGTGGGGCTCTCGGCGGGCTTCTCGGGGGTCTCCGGGAGGTCACGTACCGAGAAGACCCTCGTGGCCGTGTCGACGCCGCCGAGGGAGATGGACTCCCGCGCCACCGCGAGCCGGGGATCGCGGGCGGAACTCCTCGCCTCGGGAACCGTACTCGCGCTCCCCGACGTCGGTTCTGCCGACGACTCGCGCTGCTTCGACCTGTCGGGGGACTCGCCCGCCACCGATGCCTCCTCCATGTGCCGCGGGTGATCGGTATCCGTCACCCTGCGCCTGCCGAACCGTTGAATCGCCGCCCGGGCAGCCGCCACACCCCGCTGTCCGAACCATGTACCAGTGTCCTGTGTGTGGCGCTGTCCCAAGCGGTAGACGAGAACGACATACCTACCGGTTCCACTACAAAGAGGTCACGCACCCTCGACAGACCAATGTGAGAGGGGTCACCCTGTCTGTCATCCACGCGGGGAGGCATGGATGGGCAGGAGCCGCAGAACACTTCCGGAGGAGCTTCTGCTGCTGGCGTTGGACCCGACCACGGGTACCACCGCGCAGCCGCAGTCGCTCGACCTCGGTCTGGCCGGAGCGCAGCTAGTGGAGCTGGCGCTGGCCGGACGGATAGCCCCAGACGGGGATCGTATCGCCGTGGTAGCCCCACGGCCGACTGGAGATCCGACTTTGGACTGCGCGTTGGAGTTGCTGCGAAGGCGTGGCGCTCCCGTGCGGGCAGTGAACTGGATCGGCGGGCCGCGACTGGGGCTCCGCCAGACTTACCTCTCGCATCTGGAGCGGTGCGGCATGGTTCATGCCGTGGCGGGTCAGATGTGCGGAGTGCTGCCGACGACTCGCTATCAGGCGACGGACAACGAGATCAGCCGGGAGATCAAGTCCCGACTGGACTCGGCGATCCGCACCGGTGTACCGCCGGACCCGCGGACCGCCGCGCTCGCCGCCCTGGCACACGCGGTCGGCCTCGGCAAGCACCTGTATCCGGGCAACGAGGGACGGTCCTCGAGGTCCCGGCTGCGGGACCTCATCAGGCACGACCCGATGGGCGGTCTCGTCGCGCACGCCGTGATGGACGTCCAGAACGGTGTGGCCGCACAGCCACGTCGTAGCCCGGCACCCGCCGGCCGCCAGGCCGCCCCGGGAGCCAGGCCCGCACCGGAACCCGCTCGCGGCGTTCCGATGCAACCGCGCCGAGGACCGATGGCGCGCGCCGTGGCTCACTGAGCCGCAGTTCCACGGCACGCACCGCCGACAGCACGACCCGCACCACTCAGCCGCCGCACCGTCAGTCCCCAAAGACCGGTTCGGGAGCCGCTGGTCCGCGCGGGGCGACGGAACCGTACGTCCGCACATCGGGCGTCGCCGGGTTCCGCCACCCCGCGCGGCCGCATGTCCGGGCACGGTCGGCCCAGCGACCCTCGACTGACGTGTACGCAGCGCATATACACCGTTTCCCAGCGGTAATACGCACCTTGGTGGCAGTCTGCTCAACAGCAGATACGCAAAGTCAAGAACGAGGCACGCAGCCGGAGGTGCACGTCCCGTGGCGTCCAATGTCAATCCCACCGTCAGGCGGCGCCGGCTGGGCCAGGAGCTGCGCAGGCTCCGCGAGCTCAAGGGCATGACGGCCGAAGAGGTGGCGGAGCGGCTGCTCGTGTCGCAGTCGAAGATCAGCCGGCTGGAGAACGGCCGGCGCAGCATCAGCCAGCGCGATGTCCGCGACCTGTGCGGGGTGTACGAGGTCGAGGACCAGCGCATCGTCGACTCCCTGATGCAGATGGCCAAGGACTCGCGGCAGCAGGGCTGGTGGCATGCCTTCGGGGACATCCCGTACAGCGTCTACATCGGTCTGGAGACCGACGCCGAGTCGCTGCGGGTGTACGAACCCCAGATCATCACCGGCCTGTTGCAGACCCGGCCGTACGCCGAGGCCATCGTGCGCGGCGGCGCGCCCGAGGCGACGGAGACGGAGAACGACAAGCGGGTCGAGGTGCGGCTGCGGCGGCAGAGCCGGGTCGCGGCCGAGCGTGATCCGCTGCGGCTGTGGGTGGTCCTGGACGAGGCGGCCCTGCGCCGGGTCGTCGGCAGCCGGCAGGTGATGCGCGAGCAGTTGGAGTACCTCGTCGAGATGTCCCAGCAGCCCCATATCACCGTGCAGGTACTGCCGTTCGACGTCGGCGCGCACCCGGGGCTCAGCGGCCAGTACTCCATTCTGGAGTTCTCGGACGCGGCCGATTCCAGCGTCGTCTACATCGAGGGCGTCACCAGCGACCTGTACCTGGAGAAGGCGCACGACGTGCAGAAGTACACCGTGATGTACGAGCACTTGAGGGCGCAGGCGCTCAACGTCGACCAGTCGCGTCAGCTGATCGAGGACATCGCCAAGGAGTACGCCCGGGAATACACCCGTTGAACCGCTTCCGTACTGGGCGGGCCGGATAGTACACCCCAGCCCCGGCCGCCTGGAAGAGTCCTTTGGAATATGCCGCCAGAAGAGTGAATGGCTGCTCCGAAAGAGGAAGTCGGCGAGTAGCGTCGATCACGCCAACGATCAGTGAAGGTTGGCGTGATCCGAACTCTGCACATCTGGCTACGGAGCGAATATGGCAATTCGTCTGGGCAACCTGGACACATGGACGACCTCCACCTACACCAACGCCAACGGGGCGTGCCTGATGGTGAGGTCGACCGAAGAGGAAGCACTCGAACTCGGCGACACGAAGATCCCCGAGGGCCCCAAGCTGGCCTTCCCCGCCGAGGCGTGGAGCGCCTTCGTGGCCTCGGTCAAGGTGTGAGGGGCGGACCGGTCTGATCCCCGTCCCGTTCATCCACAACTGCACATCACAACTGCTCACGACAACAGCACAAGCACCACCACAGAGCCCTCTCGACCAGATCGCCGTCCTTGCCGAGGGGGCTCGGCGTGTGCCTGCGGCGCTGGGGCCGGGGGTGTGCGTCGGGTGCGGCTCGATGGGGGCTGGGCGACCAGCCCGACGGACCCGCAGCCGCCTACGCCAGCGCACCCTCCACGGCGGTGACGACCTCGTCCGACTCCGGCTCCGTCTGCGGGGAGAACCTCGCCACGACCGACCCGTCCCGGCCGATCAGGAACTTCTCGAAGTTCCAGCGGATGTCCCCGGTGTGCCCCTCCGCGTCGGCGAAGCCCACCAGACGGTCGTAGAGCGCGTGCCGCCCCTCGCCGTTCACCTCGACCTTCTCGGTCAGCGGGAAGGTCACCCCGTACGTCGCCGAGCAGAACTCCGCGATCTCCTCGGCGCTGCCGGGCTCCTGCCCCAGGAACTGGTTGCAGGGCACGCCGAGCACGGTGAAGCCCCGCTCCGCGTAGCGCTCCTGGAGCTTCTCCAGGCCGTTGTACTGCGGGGTGAGCCCGCACTTGGAAGCCACGTTCACGATGAGGACGGCCTTGCCGGCGTACCGGCCGAGGTCGGCGGAACCGCCCGTGAGGGCACCGATCTCGACGTCCAGGGGAGAGGAACCATCTGTAGTCGTCATGACCGGATGCTAACTCCGCTCAGTGAATCGCCGGTTCCGGCCCCCGACGCCTCCACGAGCACCTCCCCGGCCGCCGTCCGCGCGTACAGCACCGACCGCCCGGCCCGCCGCCGCTCCACCAGGCCCGCGTCCAGCAGCACCCGCAGATGCCGTCCCACCGAGCCCAGCCCCTGCCCGGTCACGGCGACGAGCTGGCTCGTGCTCAGGGGGGAGTCCAGGAGGACCAGCACCCGGGCCCGTGCGGCGCCGAGCAGCGTGCCGAGGCTCGCGGGCACGCTCCGGGCGCCCGGATCGGCGAGGGCGCCCGCGCAGCCGTAGACGATGGCGTACCGACGCGGCTCCTCCCACGTCGCCCAGCCGCGGCCCGGGGTGACCGGGACGAAGACGAGTTCGGCGCCGGAGATCTCGCGGGGCGGACGCTCGTGCCGGTTCACCTGGAGCCGGTTGTCGCCGAGCCAGCGGGTCTGGCCCGGGGTCAGGGAGTCGATGACGGCCGCCCAGCCGCCCCGGCTCACCTGCGCGGTCCGGGCGACCACGTCCGCCTCCAGGATCCGCCGCCGACGGTCCCAGTACGGCCGTACGGTCCGCGTCCAGACGTAGTCGAGGAGCGCGGCGGCCCGCTCCGGGAGGTCGTCCCGCTCCAGGTCGGCGGGCAGCGGGCCGCGCAGGGAGACCCGGACGTTCGCGCGGGCCTCGGCCGGGTCGGTCGCCCGGATCCGCGCGAGCGTCACCTCCAGGGGCGTGCCGTCGCGCGGCAGCGGCGCGAGGAAGTCGGCGATCCAGGACGTGCCCATCGCCGAGCGCACCAGCAGCGCGGTCACCGGGTCGGCCGCGAGGCGCGCGCGGTAGCCGGACAGGTGGGTGCGGAGCCAGGCCTCCTCGCCCGGGTGGGCGGCGGCGCCCGTGTGCAGCAGCCGCAGGGTCGCGAAGGTCTCGGTGAAGGGGCAGACCACGAACCGGCTGCGGACGAGGGTGTCCGCGTTGACCTGCCACCAGCCCATGGACCCCCCTTGGTTTCGCGACCGCGCGAAACACTAACCGTCAGCCGCCGACCGCTCCGAGACTCCCCCGCATGCGCAGCTACCGCACCCTCTTCCGCACCCCCGAATACACCCCCTTCCTCCTCTCCTTCGCCGGCTACGCCGCCGCCCAGACGATCGGCGGCCTGGCCCTGGCCACGCTGGTCTACCGGGCCACCGGCTCCCCGCTCCTGTCGGCGGTGAGCATGTTCGGACCGCAGCTGGCGCAGTTACTGGGAGCCGCGTTCCTGCTCTCCGGCGCCGACCGCCTGCCCCCACGCGCGATCCTGACCGTGATCTCCCTCGCCTTCGCGGCGGGTACGGCGGTGCTGGCGCTGCCCGGTCTGCCGGTCTGGGCGGTCTTCGTCGTCCTGCTCCTGCAGGGCCTGGTCGCGTCGCTCGGCGGGGGAGTGCGCGGCGGACTGATGAACGAGATCCTGCCCAAGGACGGCTACGTCCTCGGCCGTTCGGTGTTCAACATGCTCTGGGGCCTGGTGCAGGTGACCGGCTTCGCGACCGGCGGCGCGCTGCTGGCCCTGCTGGCGCCCCGCGTCTGTCTGCTCCTCGCGGCGGCTTTCTACGCGGCGTCGGCCCTCGTCAATCACGTCGGCCTCACGCCCCGCCCGCCGCGCTCGGCCGGCCGTCCGTCCTTCTCCGCGACCTGGCGCACCAACGCCCTCCTGTGGTCCTCCCGCCCCCGCCGCCTGGCGTACCTGGGCCTGTGGGTCCCCAACGGCCTGGTGGTCGGCAGCGATTCGCTCTACGTCTCCTACGCCCCCGCGGCCGCAGGCACGATGTACGCGTGCGGGGCGCTGGGCATGTTCGTGGGCGACCTGGCGGTCGGCCGCCTGGTGCCGCCCGCGCTGCGCCCCCGTCTCGCCACCCCGCTGCGCCTGCTGCTGGCGGCGCCCTACCTGTTCTTCGTCCTACGGCCGTCAGTGCCGTTGTCGGTCGTGGCCGCCACCGTCGCCTCCGTCGGGTTCGCCGCGAGCCTGGTCCTCCAGGAACGCCTGATGTCCCTCACCCCCGACCAGCTCGCGGGCCAGGCCCTCGGCCTGCACACCACCGGCATGGTCGCCCTCCAGGGCATCAGCGCCGTCCTCGCCGGCACCCTGGCCCAACTGACCTCCCCGCCCACGGCGATGACACTGATGGCGACCGCGTCGGTCGCGGTGACCCTGACGCTCTTCGCGCTGGAGAGGCGCGAGGAACGACAGCCGGGTGCCCCGGGCGACGACGCGCGGGGGCCGGCGGGTGCACCGACCGCCGCGGAGGCGAACGGCACCGGGTGAAGGGCGGTGGGGAGCGCGAGGCCCCGGGCGCGGTCGCCGGACCCTACGGAGTGGCGACCGCGCCTTCGGCGGCGGTGAGGGGGACCGCCTCGACGTGCTGCTCCCCGAACTCCTTCAGGTAGCTCTCGAGCGCCGGCGGGCGGTAGTCGGCGTCGTCCTTGCGGCGCAGCAGGACCGAGTCGGCCAGGTACTCGTGGCCGACGAGGCGGCCCTGCTCGTCCTTCTCCTGTCCCATGGGGCGGTGCAGCGGCTTGAAGAGCCGGTAGAACCCTTTCCGGGAGGGATCCCACGGGCCCGTCGGGTTCGGCTGGACGGCGAAGTCGACGCACTCGTCCGGGTCCATGGTGTCCGGCCCCTGCGCGCTGAGGACCCGGGGGTCGAACTCCAGGTCGTACCGGGCGGCCTGCCGGACCATCCACAGGAGGGTGATGTCGGACAGGCCCGAGTCCTTCTCGCCACCCCCGACGGCGGTGTGCACACCGGCGAACCAGACCTGTCTCAACTCCTGGCCTTCGGCGGCGTCTTCGTCCTGCCGCCACAGCGTCGGCGGGAACGCCGAGCGTTCCTCGTCCACGGCCAGGGCCTGGAAGGCGCCGTTCACCGATGTGCTGAGGGTGGTGTCGTGGAAGGCCCAGCGGTGGTTGAAGCGGTCGACGAGCGGCTGCAGGAACGAGGGCGCCGGAACCGGGATGCCCAGGGAGCCGACCGTGTCCCAGACGCCCACGAAACGGATCTCCGTCTCGTACGCGTACGCCCTGCGGAACAGCGTCGCGGCCACACTGGTCGGTTTGTCGACGCGGCTGCGGTACAGCGCCCATGCCTCGTCGATCCGGTAGGCCTGTTCCGGGCGCAGGATGCCGCAGTTGTGCACCAGCCCCGCCAGACTGCGCGCGGTGAACGCGCCCCGGCTGAACCCGAACAGGTGCAGCGTGTCCCCGGGTTCGTAGGTGTGGATCAGGAAGCGGTAGGCGTCGAGCACGTTGCGCGAGAGCCCCACCCCGAACGCCCCGCCCCGCAGCCGTTCCCGCCGGTTCGTGCCGACCCCGCTGTGGTAGTACACCCGCTGTTCCGTTCCGACAGCGGAGCGTCGCCGTACGGCCAGGGCCACCTTGGCGACATTGGTCTTGCTCGGCTGGTCGGCGAGATTCCATGTCCCGTCGCAGCAGATCACCAGACGCTTGGCCATCATGTGCCTCCTCTCCCTGTAGAGAGGACCCCGCGACTGCTCGGTGGATACAGCCAGTAGCGCAGGGACGGTGCCGACCCGCAACTCGGAGCCCGGTGGCGGGTCGGCGGCGGACCGGTGGTCAGGCCACGACCGTGAACAGTCCCGTCTTCTCGCCCAGCCTCGCCAGCGAGACCTTGCCCGGGATGCCGTTGGCGTCGGCGCCGCTGTAGCCCAGGTGGCGCTGCCACTTGGCGTAGGCGGCGACGGTGGTGGTGCCGAAGGAGCCGTCGCCCGCGTAGCTCCGGGAGAGATAGCCGAGTTCGACGAGGGCGGCCTCGGTGAGGTTGGTGCCGGCCATGTAGCTGACGTGGCCCTGCTTGGCCCCCGGATCGGTCTTGGCGGCCTTGACCAGCCGGGACAGGTCCACGCGGGGCTTGCCCGCCGGCTTCGTCGCCTCCGGCTTGCCGGGCCCCGCCGCCAGTTGCTTCTTCACGGCGGCCCGGAAATCGTCCATGTCGAAGCTCGGGTCGATCTTCCCCGGCTGGCACTCCTTGTGCCCGGCGACGGACTTCTCGCTCCAGCCGTGCGCCCGGCAGATCGCCGCCGCCCACAGCACGGCCTGCCGGTACTGCGCGTTCGGGTAGGGGTCCCCGCCCTTGCCGAGGTTCTCGATCTCCAGGCCGTACAGACAGTCGTTGCCGTCGGCCCTGGCCACGTCGTCGTGGGGGAGCGGCTTCTCCTCGCGGAGCGCGTTCAGGACATCGATGTCGGCGTAACCTGCGTGGTTGGTACGGCCGTTGCCGATCATCCACAGCCCGGCGGTCTTGCCGAGCCAGGCGTGGCACAGCGGCCCCGGCAGGTCGGATCTGCCCTTGTAGCAGAGCTCCTTGTCGTTGTGCCCGCCGGTGTGGTGGATCAGCACCCCGATGACGGGACCGAAGGACTTCCCGGACGCCGCGTCGCGGTTGTGGGTCTTCCAGCCGGCGTGCTCGTGCACGGTGAGGCCCTCGGCCTTCAGGGCGGCGAGCATCTTCGCGGCGGACAGGGGTGTGGCCATGGCTGCGGTTCCCTCCGGGAGGTGCGTCGAAAACGCGTCAAGTACCGTTTGGATCTTGTGCGTTGACGTTTCGTTGGCATTCAGTGGGACGTGCTCGCCCCGACGGTGCCCATGATTGCGTCAACACCGCGCCCCGCGGGGGGAATTGCAGCATTCACAGCCGAACGGGGCCCCGCCCCTCGTCCGCAGGAGTTGCCGTGCCGCACACCCCGGTCGACACCAGCAAGCCGCACTCCGCCCGCTTCTGGAACTACTTCGTCGGCGGCAAGGACAACTACGAGGTCGACCGGGAGATCGGCGACCACATCAAGGAGATCTTCCCCGGCCTCGTCGACGTGGCGGTCACCAGCCGGCGGTTCCTGGGCCGCGCGGTCCGCCATCTCGCCGGGGAGCAGGGCGTACGGCAGTTCCTGGACGTCGGCACCGGCCTGCCCACCGCCGACAACACGCACGAGGTCGCCCAGCACGTCGCCCCGGACGCCCGGATCGTCTACGTCGACAACGACCCCATTGTGCTGGCCCACGCGAACGCCCTGCTCACCAGCGCACCCGAGGGCAGGACGGCCTACCTGGACGCCGACCTGTACGACCCCGAGTCCGTCCTGGCGGCGGCCGCGGACACCCTCGACCTCTCCCGGCCGGTCGGCCTGATGATCCTCAACACCCTCGGCCACGTCGCCGACCACGACCGGGCCGTCGACCTGGTCCGGCGGCTCATGTCGGGCCTGGCGTCCGGCAGTTACCTGGTCATCAGCGACAGCACCGCCACGAGTGAGGGGATGATCGCGGCGTCGGAGGCGTACAACTCCAGCGGGGCGGTGCCGTACCACGTACGCCCCGTGGCTGACATCGCCGCGTTCTTCGACGGCCTGGAGCTGGTCGAGCCGGGGGTGGTGCGGGTGACGGAGTGGCGGCCGGAGGAGCCCGGCCCGGCCGGGGTGGACGCTTACTGCGGGGTGGGGCGCAAGCACTGAGCACTGTGAGCGCCGTACTCGCGCGGTGATGCGGTGAGCCGCGTTCGGCGCGGCGGCCCAAGGGGGACGACCGCCGCGCCGAGACGGGTCGCCGTGGCCGTGGATCAGCCCGGCGCCACCGCGCGGCCGGTCTGGGGCGAGATCATGCCGGAGCACAGCCCCTTGGCGGCCAGTGTCTGGGCGATGCGCGGGATGCCGCGCGGGTGTTGGCGGGCCAGTCGTGCATGAGGATGACCTGCCCGTTGGTGAGCCGCCCGACCGCCGCGACGATCGCGTCGGTACTGGCGTTGTTCCAGTCCTGCGAGTCGACCTGCCAGAGGACCTCGGTCAGCCCGTACTTCGCCTCCACGGCCTTCACCGTCGCGTTGGTCTCGCCGTACGGCGGCCTGAACAGCCTGGGCGTACCGCCGCCCGCGTTCGCGACGGCCTGCTGGGTGCGGGAGATCTCCGAGTCGATGGTGGCCTGGCTCTGCTGGGTCAGATGCGGGTGCGTGTAGCTGTGGTTGCCGACCCACATGCCTGCGCTGACCTGGGCCCTGACGAGTGCCGGGTTGGCGGCGGCGTTCTGGCCCGTGTTGAACATGGTGGCCCTGAGGCCGTACTGCTTCAGGGAGTTGAGCAGGGTGGTGGTGCCGCTGCCCGGGCCGTCGTCGAAGGTGAGTCCGACGTATCCGGAGCAGGCGGCGGCCTGCGCGGGGGCAGCCGCGGCGGGGACGGTGAGGGTGCCGGCGGCGGCCAGAGCGGCGGCGGCCAGTAACGGGAGGTGCGACCGGGCCCTCATCAGGACACCGTGATGTTCGAGCTGCCGCTGCTCTGGTAACCCTCGGTCGCGAGGATCATGTAGTACTTGAAGCTGCCCATCGGCATGCCGGCCCGGGCCCACGCGTCGAAGTGGTTGCCGGTGGTGATGGTGCCGCCGGTCCGCCTCGACTGCCGGACGCTCCAGTACTGGTTGAAGGTCTTGGTGCCTTCCACGGACGGGGCGTTGTACCGGGTGGTCTGGTAGATGTCGTACGTGCCGCCGTCGCTGGTGACGGTGCCCTTGTACGTTCCGGTGGGCCGGTAGGTGCCCCAGTTGTCGACGACGTAGTACTCCACGAGCGGGTTCGAGGTCCAGCCGTAGAGGGCCAGGTAGGCGTTGCCGGACGGGTTGAAGCTGCCCGAGTAGCTCACGGTCCTGCGGGAGCCGTTGCTCCAGCCCTTGCCGGCGACGAAGTTGCCGGTGTTGCGCCATGAAGTGCTGTAGTTGCCGCCGGAGTTCAGGGTCATGGAGACGGTGCCCTGCGCGTCCGTCCAGAACGAGTAGTAGTACCCGTTGTTGGTACCGGTCTGGTTCGTGGTGATGACCGTGGCCGCCTCGGCGGTGCCGGGCAGCGCCAGGGTGGCCCCGGTGGCCAGCAGGAGGCCGCAGACACTGCGGCGCGTGGGGTGTGCGGGTGTGGAATTCATGCCCCATAGTTTTGGCCTGCCCCTGTCAAGCGTCAACACTTTCGACACATGATTCGAAAGGTTCGATCGGCTGTGAGCTGGCTATATCTGATCAACTGCGGAGGGTAAGGCTTCGGACACTCGATCTATATCTTCGAATGTTTCGATGATCTTCCGGATGCTCGCGGCAAAAGAAAAAGGCAGGGAGGTCAGCACCTCCTTGCCATGTTCAACCTATAGCGCACCGGGGGGCTTGCGGCAAGGCCCCCGTCCTGCCGCAGACTTGCCGACCTGAGCCGGGGAATGTCGAAAATGGGGGATAGGTGGGATATGGGATCCGTCAACGAGGCCGACCACCAGGTACTCTCGCGCGACGGTCCGACGCCGACGCACGAGTCGCCGACGGCGGCGTTCACGAAGGCGCCGGCCGAGGAGACCCGCGTACGGGCGACCGAGGTGGCCGCAAGCATGTGTACGGACGGAGCGCGGGTGGCGGCGAAGTCGCTGCTGGACATGGCCGGCCGGGCGTGATCGCGCGTGGCTCGGCCCTCGTGGTCGTAGAAGATGACCTCACATCGGAGCTGCTGACTTGAATTCCCTGCCCACCAGCGTGTTCGCCCTTCCCGAGCGCCTCGCCGCCAAGGCCGACCCGACGCTGACCGCCGCCGACGAGCGGCACTTCGCGGCCATCGCGGAGTGCCTGGAGCAGACGATCGCCGAACTGTCCGCCACCCTCGACGCCACCCGCAGGGCGCCCGGCGGCATCGGCCAGGAGGCGATGGACCGGGACACGGAGATCCACCGGCTCAGCGCCCGGCTGCGCACCCTGCGCCGCTTCGGCCTGGACCTGTGCCTCGGACACATGGTCGCCGCCGACGACCCCGAGCCGGTGTACGTCGGACGGCTCGGCCTCACCGACAGCACGGGCCGCAGGCTGCTCGTCGACTGGCGGTCCCCCGCGGCCGAGCCGTTCTTCGGGGCCACTCACGCCAACCCGATGGGGCTGGCCAGCCGCCGCAGGTACCGCTGGACGGGTGGCCGGATCAGCGACTACTGGGACGAGGTGTTCGCCCCGGACGGGTTCGCCGGGCACCGCGCCTCCCTCGACGACCAGTCCGCCTTCATCGCCAGCCTGGGCAGCGACCGCTCGGAACGGATGCGGGACGTCCTCGGCACCATCCAGGCCGACCAGGACGCCATCATCCGCGCGGGATCCCGCGGCGCGCTCGTCGTCGACGGCGGTCCCGGCACCGGCAAGACCGTGGTCGCC
This sequence comes from Streptomyces canus, assembly GCF_030816965.1. Lineage (NCBI taxonomy): Bacteria > Bacillati > Actinomycetota > Actinomycetes > Kitasatosporales > Streptomycetaceae > Streptomyces > Streptomyces canus. The sequence goes on along the minus strand of NZ_JAUSYQ010000002.1, from coordinate 4,378,511 downwards.
CTGCACCGCTCCGCCTACCTCCTGCACGCCGACCCGCGCCTCGGCCACCGCCGCGGCGGCGTGCTGTTCGTCGGCCCGCACCGGCCCTATCTGGCCTACGTCTCCGACGTCCTGCCGAGCCTCGGCGAGGAGGGCGTACAGACCTGTGTCCTGCGGGATCTCGTGGCCGAGGGAGCCATGGCAGGGGTCGAGACCGACCCGGAGGTGGCCCGGCTGAAGTCCTCCGCGGACCTGGTGAAGGCGATCGAGAAGGCCGTCAGGTTCTACGAGGAGCCGCCGACCGAGGGCATGATCGTCACGACCCACTGGTCCGACATCCGGCTGACCGCCACCGACTGGGCCGAGGCGTTCGACGCGGCGGAGGGCGCCCCGCACAACGACGCGCGCGACCTGGTCTGGAACGAACTGCTCACGATCCTGGTGGACAGGCACGAGGGCGACGCCCCGGAGAACCTGCTCCGCAAGTCCCTGCGCCAGAACAGGGAGCTGCTCACGGCCTTCAACCGCGCGTGGCCCCTGCTCGAGGCGGCCGACCTGGTCTCGGACCTGTGGACGGTTCCCGCCTATCTGCGGATGTGCGCCCCCTGGCTCGACCGCGACGACGTACGCAAGCTCCAGCGCGCGGACGGCCAGGCCTGGACGGTGTCCGACCTGCCGCTCCTGGACGCGGCCCGGCAGCGGCTCGGCGACCCGCAGACCTCGCTCCGCAAGCGCCGGAACGAGGCCACCCTCGCCGCCGAACGCGAGCGCATGGCCACGGTCGTGGACAACCTGAGCGCGGTCGCCGACGACGAGTACGGCATGGGCCTGGTGACGATGCTCCGCGGCGAGGACTTCCACCACGCTCTGGTGGACGAGAGCGCCCTGCACACCGCCGACCCGGACCTGCTCGCCGGCCCCTTCGCGCACGTCGTCGTGGACGAGGCGCAGGAACTGACCGACGCGGAGTGGCAGATGCTGCTGCTGCGCTGCCCGTCCCGGAGCTTCACCATCGTCGGGGACCGCGCCCAGGCGAGGCACGGCTTCACCGAGTCGTGGCAGGAACGGCTCGAACGGATCGGCCTGGACCGCGTCACCCTGTCGTCCCTGAGCATCAACTACCGCACCCCGGAAGAGATCATGAAGGAGGCCGAGCCGGTCATCCGCGCCGTCCTTCCCGACGCCAACGTCCCGACCTCCATCCGCAGCACCGGCACCCCCGTCACTCACGGCTCGACCGGCGACCTGACCCCGACCCTGGACACCTGGCTGGCCGCCCACCCCGACGGCATCGCCTGCGTCATCGGCGACCCCGCCTTCCGGGCGACGCCCCGGGTCCGCTCCCTGCCTCCAGAACTCTCGAAGGGCCTCGAGTTCGACCTGGTGGTTCTTGTCGACCCGCAGAACTTCGGCGAGGGCATCGAGGGAGCGGTGGACCGCTATGTGGCGATGACCCGGGCGACGCAACAACTCGTCGTACTCACCAGTCCCTGACAGCCGGGTCCGTGCGTCAGAGCGCGGTGGCCGGCCACGCGGCGACGGCGGCGAGGAGGATCAGAACGAGGTTCAGGCCGGTGTCCTTCGCCTCCCCGCGCGACAGGTGAAGCCCGGCCGCGAGTATCTGAAGCGCCAGGAAGCCGACCGCGGCCTGGATCGCCGGAACCGGAACCCCACATCGAACGCCGTCACCAGGCCTACGACACCCGCGGCGGCTGACCTCCCCGGCCGTGTCGCCGGGGACGGTGCATAGAATCCGGTCCCATGGCGAACCCTGACGAGCTGATCGTTGACATCGCCGCCCTTGTGGAGTCCGGGCGGAGCAGTCACATGTCCCTGACCGTGGTCACCGGTGGTGCCGTCATCACCGGTCGACTGGCTCCCGAAGCCTTGTGGCGGCAGCGGGTGTCGGAGGTGCTGACGGACTCCTCAGATCTGGGCGAGTTCTCGGCGGTCTTCGACACCCCCGTGAAGAAGGACGGGCCGCCCACGCATCTGCACTTCCACGTCGCCCGGATCCTTCAGGGCACGGTGGGTATCCCGGAGACGGGCGGGATGTACCGCGTCGCGATCGAGGACGTCAGCGCCTGGACCGTGGGCGACTTCCGCTACTCCGACCACTGACACGCGGAACGGCCCCGGACGAGGAGTCCGGGGCCGTTCCGCGTGAGCGCCTGGTCATGCGGGGTGCCCCCGGCAGGATTCGAACCTGCGACACCCGCTTTAGGAGTGGGATTGGATCCTTGCCGGGGGATGCCTGGCGCTGCTGCGTGGTGCTGTTTCCCCTGGTCGGAACCGCGCGGCGAGCCACTTGATCCGGCTCATGCCGCCCTGTAGCTGGCAGTCCGCTCACGCATCGCTCACGCGCTGCTGGCTGCTGAGCAGCGCGTGGTCAGATCTGGCCGAGGTCGATCTCCACCGCGAAGGGGGCCACTACCTTGAGGACGCCGGTGAACATGTCTCCGTCCCGGTAGGTCTTCGTCGCGGGGTCGAGAAGGTAGGTGTACACGAGAGGAACGCCTGTCGCGGCCTGCTCGATGCGCCAGTAGAAGCCGATGCCTGCCTTGGCGTACTGGTCGACCTTTACGATCCGGTCGGTGGTCTCCGAGCCTGGCGACACCACCTCCGCGACCAGCAGCACGTGCTCAGGGCGGGTCGGGGTGATGTCGAGCGTGTCTGCGCGGTACACGACGACGTCAGGGCGGCGATTGGTGAGCGGAACGTCCTGAAGCCGGACGTCGAAGTCGGTGTCGGCGTTCCACTCCGGGCCCGAGGCGGCATCCAGGGCGTTCGCCAGAATCCGGGCCAGCCTGTTGTGCCGCTTGGACGCACTCGGACTCACGACGACCATCCCGTCCACGATCTCAATGCCGGCGCACTGTTCCTCGGACCAGGACTCGTACTCCTCCGCCGTGATCTGCTCATGCATCCACGCCGGGGCCACCATCTCGGCCGTCATGAAGCACCTCCCGGACACTGTGCTGCGGGCCCGATCCCGCTGGAATCAGCGTACTGTCTGCCATCCGTCCGGCAGGCTGATCTCGCTCACGCCCTCCCCGTCGGCTGGCATCCGCGTAGTAGCCGAGGCTGCTGCATGGGCGCTCATCGATCTGGTGTGCGCCCCTGGCGCGCGCCCAGCGCATCAAGTAGACCCTCCGCGCACTCTGCCCTGGTCCCCAGACAACTGCTTCTCTGGAACAGCTGATTCGCATGGATCAGAAACAGATCAAAGCGGTGCGGAGAAGGAGAGGAGCGCCCTTGACGCCGCAGTCCCCATCCCAGGGCCTGGAGGGGTGGCCCGCCCGCAGCTTCCTCGGGGGCCTGTCGGAACCCGTCCGCACCAAGCTGCTCGGGATCGGTACCCGCTGCCGTTACCGACCCGAAGAGATCCTGATCCGTGAGGGTGACTTCTCCAACCATGTGGTGCTCTTGCGCTCCGGATTCGTCAAGGTCACCGCTCGCCTGGACAACGGCCACGAGGCGTTGCTCGCCATCCGGGTCGGAGGAGACATAGTCGGGGAGATGGCCGCCATGGACGACGGTGCGCCGAGGTCGGCCACGGTCACCGCCTGCGGAGAGATCGTCGCCAGCATCGTCCGCGAGTCCGACCTCCGGTCCTTCCTCGAATCCCACCCCGAGGCGGCGCGCGCGGTCAACCGGATCGTCGTGCAGCGGCTGCGCTGGTCGAACCAACGGCGAGTGGAGTTCGGGGGGTATCCGGTCAAGGTGCGGCTTGCCCGCGTGCTCGCCGAGCTGGCGACCTCGTACGGGCATCCGGTGCCGCGTGGGCTAGTCATAGGGGTCGACCTCACCCAGCCGGAACTGGCCGCGCTCACCGGCTCGGCGGAGGTCACCATCCACAAGGCGCTCGCCGAACTGCGCAGAGACGAACTCATCACCACCGGCTACCGCCGCACCACTGTCCTCGACCTGAATCGGCTGCGGGAAATCGCCCAGCTGCCCGCGGCCGTTCCGTAACAGGGGCCGTCGCCCGCACCGCCTGCCGAAAACCGTATTTCTACGACCCACTCGGTGTTCCCCGCCTCCGGGCGCACAGTTGACGCCCGACCTCGTTCGACCAAGGCAGACGGGTGACCGAGCCATGACATCGCAATCACATTCGCAGGAGATCATCACGCGGCATCTGTGCATGGCTGCCGATGTGGAGAAGTACAGCCGCCTCGACACCCCGAGCCAGGAGGCCTGCCAAGCCGACCTGGTGCGGGTGCTGGAAGAGGCGGCGGTGCTCAGCGGCCTGGACCGCACGGCCTGGGAACGTCAGCCGCAAGGCGATCAGGAATTCGCCGTCCTGCCGCTGGAAACCCAGGAACCGGTGGTACTCGGCGGCTTTGTACGGAACCTGGCCGTCCGGCTCGGCGAGCGCAACGCCAACCGCACCGAAGAAGAGCGGATGCGGCTCCGGCTCGCCATCGACTTCGGCGTGGCCCGCACGGCCGCTCTCGGCTACAGCGGGCCCGCCCCCGTCTCCGTGGCCCGCTATCTCAACGCGCCCCAGCTGAAGCGGGTGCTGGAGGCTCTAGCCTCGACCGATCTCGCCTTGATCGTCTCCGACCGGGTCTACCAGGACGTGGTCCGGCTCCGAGGCGAGGGCCAGGGCCTGGATCCGAGTCGGTACGTCAGGGTGCACGTTCACCAGAAGGAGTTCAGCGGCTACGGCTGGATCCACGTACCGGAGCACGGCCGGGAGGAGCTGGAGCCGCTCGTGGCCGACCCGGAGCCGGAGGAGGCCGCGGCCCCCGCGCCCACCAACGTGGTGAAGAAGAACAAGGGCGGCGTCTTCCACTTCGGCAGTGGCGACGCGGCGAGGACCATGCACAAGAAGTACTACGGGTGATGGTGCGTGAAACATGGACGACAAGATCGAACCCGTGAGCGAACGCATGGACCCGCTTCCGGCTGAGCCGTCCGCCGATGAGGAGGAGGCCGCATCCACACCCGCCGGCACGGAGACGACCGACGAACAGGTCGATCACATCCGGCAGTTGCGGGAACGGGGCCTGGCGCAGACAGTCATCGACGGGGGAGTCAAGGCGAGAGCCGTCGGCTTCGGCAGCGGTGACGCGGCCGGGACGATCTACAAGAACTACTACGGCACCCCGGCCGTCGACCCTGTCGACGGCCGGGTCCCGGAGGACGACCTGGACCGGCTGCGCGAGCTGTACGTGGCACCGGCCGCGCACATCGCTCTGGTCGACCACCTGACCAGACACGGGATCGCGGTGCTGCGTGGAGCCCCCGGCTCGGGGCGTTACACCACGGCACTGCTCGCCGTGCGGCAGGCGATGGACACCGGCGTCGTCGTCCTGGACTCCGAGGCGGGCGTGCGTCGGCTGGTGACGGACGAAAGAGGCCTTCAGCCGAGCCGGGGCCACGTCATCGAGGGCGACGGCACGGAGTGGGCGAACGAACTGCGCCCGCAGCTGCTCATACGGCTGCGAGCAGCGACGTACGGCCGTTCCCCACTGGTGATCATCGTCGACGACCACGTGCCGGTCGGAGGTCTGACCGGGCACGTGGTCGAGCACGAGGTGGCGGACGGGATGCCGTTTCAGGTGCTGGAGCGGCATCTGACGGTGCTGCTCGCCGACCGGCCGCTGGACTGCCGCAAACTGTTGGAACACGAGGGCCTGCGGGAAGACCTGCGCGGGCGCAGGTCCATGGCCGAGGTCGCTGGCCTGGCCGGTCAACTGGCGCGGCGGGTGCGCGACAACGACGACGTCGACCAGATCGTGCAGGGGCTGGGAGCCGAGCTGCGGGCCAAGGCGGTGAGGCTCCTCGGACCGCCGCAGAAGAATGCGGCCGACGGGGCCGGCAGGCAGCAGCTGTCCCTGTGGTCGCACGCGTTCCTGCTGGCCTGTGTGGTGCTCGACGGTACGACGCTGAGCCGGGTCAGTCGGGAGTCCCACCGGCTCGCGGAGCTGCTGCACGGGGTGCGCTCACCTTCCTCGGTCCCGGCGATGCCGCTGTTCGAGGAGAGCGTGCGGGACTGGCTCGACCACTCCGACGTGGAGTTCACCGACCGGACCGGGCAACCGGTCGGGTCCCGGCACCCGGAGTGCCTGGTGCGGGTCAGCCAGCCCGGTCTCGGTGAGGCGGTCCTGGAGGTGCTGTGGCATGACCACAGCGGGGCCCGCGGCCCCCTGCTGGAGTGGCTGGACAGCCTCGCCGTCCGAGGTGAGGAGGACATCCGGGTGTCCGCCGCTCAGACGGTCGGTCTGCTGGCGACCTTCGACTGGGCCTACGTACACGAGGAACTGCTCGTACGTTGGGCATCCGAGCGAGGGGAACACGCCGACCGGCGGCGGTTCGCGGCGGCCTGGGCACTGGAACGGGCGGTGACCGATCCGCTGCTGGCCCCCCGGGTTCAGCGCCTGCTGTCGCGCTGGTCCCAGCGCCGTGACTTCCAGGCGTGCGCCCAAGCCGCGTACGGCACGCGGATCGGTGCGAAGTTCCCCGCGGAGGCGCTGAACAGTCTGGAGCGGATCGCCGGGGCGGGTATGAAGAGCGTGTGGGCCGCGGTACGGGAGATCTACGCGGCCGGATCGCGAGCCCAGGTGCTGGAGCGGCTGGCCCAGTGGTCGGCCTCGTCACGCCACTGGCTGCGCGACGACGCGGCGAAGTGTCTCCAGGGGCTCAGCAGATTCCGTGGCGAGCGAGCGGTCACCGCTTTCCTCAAGGAGCCGGGGCCCCGTGAGCATCTGCTGCTGCTGAGCCGGCGGACCCTGCTCAGCAGCAGCCGTACACACCGCCAGTGCGGCTGGAACTGCATGCGGCTGTGGGTGGAGCGGGCCGGGGACGAACCGGGCCTCGACGAGCTGGTGGCCGAGTTCTTCGCCGAGTTGCCCGAGCCAGACGTCGAGGGCGACCGGCTGCGGGAGCGGCTGCTGTTCCACCTGCGGCTGTGGGGTCATCAACTCCCCGACGGCGACACGGCCCTGCATATCAAGTCCCTTCTGGAGGAGAGGTGGTCGATGTGACCAGCACATCGCGTCGTGGCCCGTTCGCCTGGCTGCGAGGTCTGTTCGGCGGTCGACCGGAGCAAAGGACGCCCTTCGCAGCCGTGACGGTCGAGGTGCCGGAGATCGCGTCGGTGCATCGCAACTCGACCGTCAGGTTCGAAACCCCCGCCAAGGGCGACGGGTTCGGCTTCCAGGTCGAGATCCGCTGTGACTGGTGCGCCGAGGGGCGTCTCGACGATCAGACGCTCGGCCGTGCCCTCGACGGCTATCAGGCGGTCATGCCCCAACGACTCACGGAGCGAGTCCGTGATATCGCCCGCCGCTACGAGCCGTTCCGTGCCGAGGAGGCCGAGCGCGCCGTCAACGACCACCTGAGGGAGGGGGAATGCTTCGAGAACGGGCTGGTGAGCTGTCGTACCGTCGCCTATCTCCAGCCCGCGCCGGAGGTACTGGAACAGCAGCGCAAGGCGGCCCTGGAACTCCAGGACATTGAGCACCGGTACGCGAAGTCCGCGCTCCATGTACGGCTGCTGAGCGAGGTCGCCGAGAAGTGGCGGGCGTTCCTTGCCGGCGGGTTGGCCGGGGTGCGGCAGAACGATGACGCGCTCGCCTGGCTGACGCCATGGGCGGTGCTGCTGGCCGAGCAGCCGGACAAGGCGGCCACCGAGGTCGGTGAGATGTTCCGACAGCGGCAGAACCAGGTCGACGGGTTCGTCAAGCTCTTGGAGAAGCAGTCGAAGGCGTATCAGGCGCAGGATCTCTTCGAGTTCGTCGCCACCAACGAGCGTCAACTCGGCCATGCGATGCGGTTGTTCGGCCTTCCTCTGCCGGGCGAGCTGGACTCCGGACGAGAGCCGGCTGAGCCGCTGCCCCGGGCCCGGCCGACCCGGGAGTGAGACAACGGCGCGCGGGGATCAGGCCAGCAGCGGACCGGTGAGGAAGGACAGCCCGGCCGTCACCGCCATCAGCCCCGTCCAGACGACACACCTGGCGATGTACCGGTGCTTGGTCATCACCACTTGGGCGAGCACCGGGATCAGCTGCCAGATCTCCTTGCGTTCAACGGCCTCGTCCGCCGGCGGAGCGGTGCCGTCGGCGATGGCCAGCAACGGCAGACTGAACCTGTTGGGGGTGGGCGGCGGCCCCAGACGGGGGCGGAGAGCCTGGACCACGCAGTACACGGCGGGCAGGAACGTCGCCACGTGCAGCAACAGCAGGACGGGTGTGGCCCAGGCGCCGGGCCCGCCCCGCTCCCACGCCTCGCGCATCACGCCGCCCTGCGGTACGGCCGCGGCCATCAGCCCCGCTTGCACAGCACCGAGGATGCCGACCTTGGTGTCGGCGAACTGGGCCGACGCGTGGAGTGACGTGTAAACGGTCAGCCCCGACCGGAGATCGGCACCTTTCTCCTCTCCCCCGGTGGCGTTTCCGGCGGACGGATTGGAACTGGGCACGGAGGACCTCCTGGCACCGAATGGTCGAGGACTCCAGTAATTCCCCTGTTTCCGCTTGAGAACAGTCATAAATATGCATTTCCCTTTATTGGAGACCCCAGTGAGCCTCTTGACCCCAGCACGCCCCAGCCGGCTCCTCGCCGCGGCGTTGGCGCTGACCGCCGTCCTGGCGGGCAGCGGTTGCGGTGCGTTCGACACGCCCGAAGTGCGGCCCTGCGCCTGGCTGGACCGTAGCTCCGACGACGCGAACGACGCCCAGGAGCGGACCATCGTGCTCGTGGACCGCAGCCCGTCCGCCCGGCCGGACCGAACCACCCCGCCGGGGGACCGGGTGCCGGACTGGGCGACCACTGTGCTGGCCGCTCGGGAACTCGCGCCCCCGGCGTTGGAGGGCGGCATCCTGTCCGTCGCCGGCTTCGACGGCACCAGGGCCACCGTCAGTTGGGCGGTGGACCGTGTGTTCGTCACGCCCGTGAAGGGCAATGACACGCTGAAGAAGGACCGGCGCGACGGCCGGCGCGACTGTCTGAGGCGACGGCTGCGGCAGTTGGCCGCCGAAGCGCCGAGCACCGATCGAACCGATGTGCTCGGTGCGCTCGCCGCGGCCGACGACCAACTCATCTCAGAGGGTGGCCGCCGCCGGATCGTCGTGGCGACCGACGGGCTGACGAACACCGGCTGCGCCGACCTGCGCTCCGCCGGGTTCGACGGCACGGCGGAGATCAAGGAGGCCGTGGAGCGCTGTCGCAAGGCAGGCGAACTGCCCGACCTGACGGGCGCTGAGGTGACCCTCGTAGGCATAGGCCACGCTGCCCGGGGCGAGGCGCCGTCCTCTCCGCAGACCGCCTGGCTGGCACAGAGCGCGCTGGACGACGCCGCCCGGCGAATCAACGACCTCGATCCCGTCTCGGTCGCCATCTCCGGCCACACCGACTCACGCGGCAGCGAACAGCACGGCAGGCAGCTCTCGCTGGCCCGCGCGCGGGCCGTCCGGTCCGCCCTCGCCGAGCGCGGGATCACGGTGGCGTCCGCCCGTGGCTACTCCGACGACCGGCCCAGCTGCACCCCTGAGTACCACGACGGCGTACCGGACTACGCGGCCATGGCGTGCAACCGCCGTGTGGAAATCACCGTGACGGTGCGCCGCTGACCGACCCGACTCCGCCCGCAGCCGTTCGAGAAGCACATCGCAGAAAGGGACGTCACCCATGTCCCAGACCCATCGAGGCATCCCCTGCCACCACGGCTGTGGATGCGACATCCGACACCTGGTGAAAAGCGCGGAACACGGTCCCGAACGGGACCCGGAACACCTGGACAACGGTGAGATGCGGATGCTGCTGCGCGCGGCCCGCGAGGTCGCCGAACTCGTCGGCCACAACCGCGAGCAACTCGCCGCTGCCCGGGCCCGAACGATCGACGCCCACGCACGGACCGAGGAGGCGGTCCAGTCGCTGGCTCGTTTCGAGGCTGCAGCTTCTCTCCGGACAAGCCGAGTGGCCCACGAGGCAGTCGAATCCCGCCACGCGGAGGACGGCGCCCACGACCGGCGCCGCCGCGACATGTGGATACGGGTCCTGCGCTGGCCGGTCATCGCCGCCATGGCCCTGTTCGACGCGTGGTACTTCATGCGGGTCTTCCAGTACCTCACCACCAGTGAGGAGACGGTCTCACTGGCCGAGCAGACGGTCTCCTTCCTGCCCGGTGTCGTCCTCGCCCTGGCCCTGATGCTGTCCGGCCACGCGATCGCGGCCCCGCTGCACCGGGTACGCGAGTGGCTGCACGCTCTCCGCGACCGCCGCCCGGGACTGTCCTTGCTCGGTTCGCTCGCCCTGCCCGTCCTCTACCTGGCCGCCGTGTTGTCCACGGTCACCGTGTGGGCGGTACTGAGGGCCCGTGACACGGGAATGGAGGAGGTCGAGGGCGCCCGCTACGCGCCCGGCTGGGTCGCCGTACTGATGCTTGTGCTCGCGATCACCGCCGTGGCGATGAAGGTCGTCGCCCACAACCCCTACGCGGACAGCGCGGCCGAGGCCCGCCGTGGCCTGCTGCGGGCCAGGCTGACGTATGCCTGGCTGGTACGGCGAGTCGGCGATGCCTTGCGCGAGCATGAGCGGGCGTGGAGCGACCTGTGCGCGCTACGCGATGAACTGGCCTCGCAAGTACGCCTGGAGAGCATGCGCGTCTGGGAGGCGGCCATCCTCACCGCCCGCATGTTCCACGGTCAGGCCGGCCACCTCCCGCCCGCTCCGGCCGCCTCGCCCGGCGGAGTGGAGGCGCAGGCGCCGACAGCCGCGTGGGTGGCGCCGCTCTTCTCCGGCGTGGTCGAGCCCCCACCCGAGCTCGGTCCCTTGGTCGAAGCCCACCGAATCGCCGTCACCTGCGCCCCGACCGAGCTGCGGGCCCGTCGCACCGAGCTGATCAGCCGCATCGACTGTCAACTCGGCCCGGTATGACGTCGGCCGGGAACCGCCGCGGGAGCCCGCGTCGACTCCGCGTCAGCCTGATAGGTGTCCGGCCGGGTGCTGCGGGTCCTGACCGCATCCGAGTCTTGGAGAAGGCATCTCAGGCAAGGCCTCTCCGAGAACGCCGTACCCGAAGCGGAGCCCGAGCCCGACGATGCGGAGGATCCCGGCCGAAGTATGTGCCGGATGGTGCTGATCTTTAAGCAGAAATACCGGAGCCTGGCGATCCGTCCGCTCACGCAAACGGCCCCGGACGAGGAGTCCGAGGCCGAATAGGACCCCGCCCCGGGGGAGAAACCCCAGGTCAGAGCCGTAACGCGTTGTGCCCCCGGCAGGATTCGAACCTGCGACACCCGCTTTAGGAGAGCGGTGCTCTATCCCCTGAGCTACGAAGGCGGGGGCTTGTAGAAAACCTTGTTGAAAATCCAGGGTGTGGATCTTCGACGAGGAGCACAAGCCCGCTGGTCAGATGTGGTGCGACGCTCTCCGCAGAGTCACCTGAGCAGACAACGCGACGTACCAACGGCTGACCAGTCATAGCGTAGCGGATGCGCGTCGGCGAGAGTCCTCTGTATAGGGACAGGAGGGCAGGAAGGCGAGCTGGAGTGCCTCTGACCTGCCGTGCCTGTGGCTCGCAGCGCATGACTGGCGGGCGTTGAGGGAGCAGGCGCCGAGGGCGGTTGGACCGTTCTGCTCCCTGTGTCAGCTTGTGGGGCTGCTTGCTGCCGCCTCGGGTCGCCTGGCCTGACAGGCCGCCCCTTGTGGGTGGAGGTAGCCGCCTCATGCGCTGCCCGCAGGCCGGGGCTCACATTTCGCTGGTGCGAACCAGGCTGTGTCGCCGTTCGCGTTAGACCTGGTCCGCGAGGCTCAGCAGGACCTTGCGCGTGGAGCCCCATGTCAGCGCGTCGAGCATCCGCCGAGATGCTCGATGTGGGCCAGCGCAGAAGGACGCGCCCGAACCCCGTCGGAGACTCTGCGACGCATTGACGTGACCCGCCAGCCCCGCGTACACGCTCAGCTCGGAAGTGCCTAAAAGGGTCCATCCGACGAGGTGGAACCGTGCAGCTTCGCCACGAGGACGTCTTCGGCGCGGTCGCGGTCGGCAAGCCTGCAACCGCTGTGGCCGCACATTCTGAAGATTCAGATCGCTGTGTTGCCGCCATCTACCATTAGCGTTGTACCGGTGACGAAACTCGCTTCGTCACCGGCGAGGAAGGCGACGGCGGAGGCAATCTCGGCCGGTCGGCCGACCCTGCCCATGGGGATCCTGTCACCGTTCTCACGCAAGCCTTCGGCTGCACTCTTGCCGCGGTCGGCGATGCCGGAAAGCAGCATCGGCGTCTCTACATCGCCGGGGGCGACGGCATTCACACGGATCCCCTGGCGCGCATGGTCTATGGCAAGCGCCCGGGTCATCTGCACCACGGCGCCTTTCGAGGTGCAATAGGCGAGCTCGCCGCGTCCGGCGACAAAGGCCCAGTCGGAGGCGATGTTGACGACGGCACCGCCGCGTCCATCGGCATCAAACTGCGCGATCATGTGACGCACGGCGGCGCGAGAGAAGCGGAACACCGCCACTACATTCACCGCCATGATCTGGGCGAAGTCATCATCGGAAGTCTCGAGCACCGTGCCGCTGTGCACGATGCCGGCATTGTTGACGAGGATGTCGATCCGGCCGAACCGCGTTACGGTCTCCTGCACCAGCGCGTCGGCAATGCCGGGCGCGGTCACGTCGCCAGCTATGAAATCCGCGCCGAGCTTCGGCTCGCGCTTCTCCCGGATGGCGGTGAGTCCCTCCTCCACGTCGCCGGCGCGTCGCCGGAGAAGCTCGAACTGGCGCACCGGCTCGGCGCGACCCGTACGGTGCTTCACTGGGCGATCCTCGCCCGGGCGAGGTGCGGGTCCGGCTGCGGGCCAGCGGTGTCTGCCACTCCGACCTGCACTCCCGTGACGGTGCGCGACGGGCTGCTCGGCTGACCCCCGCGCCGGACACCCGGGACCGCCGGGTACGAGGTTCCGTACGACGCCGGCGCCTCTGTGTGAGCGCCACATCGAGGCCGTCGTCGCCGCACGTCGACAGAGGTTGCTTCCCTTGGGTGGGCGTCGTGGCCCCTCGGGCCGATGGGCACCCAGCCCATCACTCGAAGGGTCACCTGATCTCCGCCCGCACTGGTCGACACGCAACCGGCCAGGGCGCTTGTCAGGCTAGTGCGGCCGCGTTCTTGCGGCTCTGCACGATTTCGTTCAGGCGCGCGGTCTGCTCGTCGACGGCATGTGGCCCGTTGCCGGTCAGGACGCCGTGGGTGTCGTCCCGGATGACCAGAACCTCGGCCATGTTCTCGGTCACGTCGACCTCGTAGTCGGCGTCCTTGAGCGCCACGTCGACGAAGAAGGCCAGACGGGTCTCCTCGCCGAGGATCTTCGGGTAGCCGCCGTCGAGGATCTGCAGCTCGCCGTGCTCGGGCACGGTGGTGATGTGGGCGCCCTTGAACGCGTGGTCCTCGTTGACGCTCACCTTGCCGTTGGCGTCGACACGGTACTTGGCAGACGTCATCGCGACGGGCGCGTGGCAGATCAGCGAGATCGGGACGTCGTTCTCCCGCAGCTGGTGGAGCAGCTCGCCGACCAACGGGTTGTCGTGGAAGTCGATCATCGGTGCGTGGCCGCCCGGCGCGTGCATGAAGTCGAAGCCGGCGAGCGAGAAGTCGTCCGCTGCGTCGCGGTGCCGGGCGAGCAGTTCCTCGATGGAGTACCACTTGTGCTCCGGCAAGGCCTCCAGGCTGGCGACGAGGTCCTCACGGATGGAGCCGCCCTCCTTGTCGGTGTTCGGCAGGTTCGGGGAGACCGGCATCCGGCCGAGGTGGCGGCGCAGGAGGGCGAGCTCGGCGTCACGGCGGGCGACCAGCTCGGGGTTCTTCTCGCGCACCTCTTCGACGCTGTACTGCTCGTTCTGCATGGCTACGCGCATGCTGTCCGGGCCGAGGCTGGCGCCGCCGTGCATGCCGAGCGCCATGCCGTTGATGTCGAGCGTGGGGACCTTGCCGTCCGGCGTCGCGAGAACGAAGTCGTGAGTGTCCTCGTACTGGGCGAGAACGGCGGCCAGCTCGACGAGGAACCAGCCGATGGTGATGCTGCCCCCTTCCGGCTTGGTCAGCGGCAGCTGTGACCCGGACGAGACGACGATGAGTGCCTTGGGGCGGGTGCTGTCGTTGGTCATGAGGGTTCTTCCTTGCATCCGCTGTGGTTGTGGTCGCGGCGCATCAAAAGCGCGCTTGCGGGGGGCGTCGAAGACCCGGTCGGGTCGACGGCCAGAGGCGTACCGCTGCTTACTTCAGGCCGGGTTGCCCTGGGACAGGGTGGAGACGTCGGCCCAGTCCTGCCAGGTCTTGAGGCGCTCGGCATACACGGGGGGAAGCAACTCCAGGCCCGCGGTGCCGAAGAAGACGCGCAGCGGCGGGGCGTCGGCGTCGACGACCTTCAAAAGCGCCGGCCCGGCCGCGGCGGGATCGCCGATCTTCATGTTCCGCCAGCCCTCGGCCACGGCCGCGCGCACGCCGTCGTAGACGGGCAGCTGCTCGGCGAAGCTGGCGGAGGCACCGGCCCAGTCGGTGGCGAAGCCGCCGGGCTCGACCAGGGTGACCTTGATCCCGAATGCGGCGACTTCCTGGGCGAGGGACTCGGTCAGTCCTTCCAGGGCCCACTTGGAAGCGTGGTAGCCACCGAGGTTGGGGAACGTGGTCACGCCGCCGATGGTGGAGATCTGCACGATGTGGCCGCTGCCCTGCTCGCGCAGCAGCGGCAGGGCGGCCTGGGTCACCCACAGGGCGCCGAAGAAGTTGGTCTCCATCTGGTCGCGGACCTGCTGCTCGGTCAGCTCCTCGACGGCGCCGAACAGGCCGTAGCCGGCGTTGTTGACGACGACGTCCAAGCCGCCGAAGTGCGTGTGCGCCCGCTGCACGGCCTCGGTGGCGGCGGCCTTGTCCGTCACGTCCAGGATCAGCGGAAGGATCGCCTCGCCGTGCGCGGCGACCAGGTCCTTCAGGGACTCGGTGTTGCGGGCAGTCGCCGCCACCTTGTCGCCGCGCTGAAGGGCCGCCTCGGCGAACTGACGGCCGAAGCCACGCGAGGATCCCGTGACGAACCAGATCTTACTCATGGAAACACTCCTACTCGAAACGAGGGGTTATGAAGAGACCGTACACCTGCATGAGACTCAGTATCAAGTTGAGCTGTCGTGTATTCTTGAGGCATGACTGACTCCGCCGGGACTTCCACCCGCTCCGCCGCCAAGCCCGGGCTGCGTGAGCGCATGCGTGCGACCATCCGGGCGGAAGTCACAGAGGTGGCGCTCAGGCTCTTCATCGAGCAGGGCTTCGACCGGACGACCGTCGACCAGATCGCCGCCGAGGCCGGGCTGTCGCGCGCCAGCCTGTTCCGGCACTTCGGAACGAAGGAGGACATCGTTCTGGTCGACCTGGAGGAGATCGGCCGCCAGATCGCCGACACGCTCGCCGCCCGGCCCGACGAGGAGCGGCCGTGGGAGGCGCTGCGCCGGGCGTTCGACGTGATGACGCGCATGAACGAGGCGGCACCCGAGCACACGCTCAGCTATCTGCGAATGCTTCAGGAGACACCGTCCTTGCGCGCCCGGCACTACGAGAAGCAGCTGGGCTGGCAGGAAATGATGGTCCCGGAGATCGCACGCCGACTGGGGACCGGCCCCGATCATCCCGAGGATCCCCGGCCGACTGCTCTGGTCGCGGCCGCCCTCGCCTGCGCGGACGCGGCATCGGCGGGCTGGGTGACCTGTGAGGGCACTGTGCCACTGGCCGTGCTGCTCGACCGCGCGATGGGCGCCCTCACGGAGTAGCCCCCGCACATACCGCAGCGAGGGCGAGGACGGCGAACACGTACTGCCACCCCAGGTGGTGGCCGAGGACGTCGCCCAGCGGGGCGCCGGCCCATAGCGCGGAGAGCAGTCCGGATCCCACGAGCGCGAGGTGGGTGGCCCGTCGGTTTGCGGGAGCTGTGGCGCTGCAGAGTGCGTAGATCGTCGGTCCCGTGCCGGCTGCGGCCGCTCCGGCGACGACTCTGGCCACCACAAGCAGCGGGTAGTTCGGCGCCAGGGCCGTGGCGAAGTTGGCGAGGGTGAACAGCAGGAGCGAGACAACGAGCACTCGCCTGCGACCGAGGCGGTCGGCCAGCCTGCCGAGCAGTGGCGCGGTGACGAGGTAGGTCCCGGGGCGGTTTGACGTGCAAGATCCACCTCGCCGGTGAAGGCGGGTGCCGCCCCATGGCCTCCGTACGAAGTGGCGACGTTCACTTGTACGCCGACATCCCTGCACACGCCGACCACGAGCGGCACAAGGCCTGCAACTCGCAGACGCTGGTCATTTGTCAGACGCGAACTGCCCGACGGTCTTCAAATGCTCCAGGAGACGGTGCCGTCGGCGGTGACCAGGATCGCCAGGACGGCTAGGTCGGTGATGCCCAGTGCCATACCGAACCAGGCCCGCCCTTGTCGCTTCGTCCCGTTCCACAGGGCGATGGTGGCCAGCACGATGGCGGTGGGGCCGAGGAAGATGTTCCCCACCAAAAGACCCGGTAGGCCGAGGATGAAGGAGGCTACAGCCATGCTGTCGGCGTCCCGGCGACGGTCCGTCCTTATGGTTGCAGTGAGCGGAGTTGTCTTTTCCGGTGCGGTCAGCTGCATGTCAGGCGTCTCCTTCGCTGCGTCCGGATCGGTGTTCGCGCACCATGAAGATGGTCAGCCAGATGGCGATCAGGGCCCCGGCGATCAAGCTGACGGGTATGGGGATGTGGGCGACGGAGCCCAGGAAGAGCCCCAGGAGCAGGAGCGCGAAGACGATGAACACCATGGCTTGCCTCTCAGCGCGTGATGGTTTCTCGTTCGGGGTGGGTCGGCCGCTCGGGAAGCCGAGGATGTGGAGTCATCGAGGCGGGCGAGGAAGTCGAGGAGTGTGGCGTTGACCTCGGCGCGACGCTCCTGCTGCTTGTTTGCTGGGCATGGCTGAAAGCCGTCTGGAATCTGATGGGTTTCCTCACCGGTGAAGGTGAGGCGAGTGGGTGACGGGCTGAGATCTCAGGGCTTCGAGATCATCGTGTGGCCGCTTTGGGGCTTTCCTCGGCGATCGCCTGGAGGGCCGCGTCGGTGTCCGCGATGGCCAGCATCCTGTTGATGTCGGCGCCGGCCAGTGCGCCGGCCGCTGCGGAGGCCCCGACCTGGGCGACCAGATCGGTGGCGTTGCCGGCCACCCACACACCCGGCACCTCGGTGGTGCCGGCGATGCCGGAGGCGAAGCCGCGGCCCGTCGGCAGGTCCTGCACCGGCAGGCCCAGGCCTTCCAGGCCCTGGGTGCGGGCCTGCATCGGCGAGGCGACCGCGAGGACGCGGCGGGCCACGACCTGGCCGTCGGCCAGGCGCACCCCGGCGAGGGCACCGCCGGTGTCGTTGACGACCTCGGTGACCGGGGTGTCGATGACGCGGATGCCGCGGGCGGCGAAGCGGGCGCGGCTGTCCTCGTCCAGGTCGGTGCCGTGGGTGAAGTAGGTCAGGTCGTCGGTCAGCTGACGGAACAGATACGCGTGGTTGATGGAGGCGGGGCCGGTGGCGAGGATGCCGATGGGCTCGTCGCGCACCTCCCAGCCGTGGCAGTACGGGCAGTGCACCACACTGTGTCCCCAGTGCTCGGCGAGCCCGGGCACCTGTGGCAGCACATCCGTGAGGCCGGTGGCCACCAGGATGCGGCGGGCGGTGATGTGGCGGCCGTCGGCCAGGGTGACGGTGAACCGCAGGTCCCCGTCCGCCGACGGGGCGGCGGACTCGGCCGAGACCACCTCGCCGTGGATGACGCGTCCGCCGTACTGGCGCACCTGCTCCCGGCCCCGTCGAAGGATCTCGGACGGCGGGGTGCCGTCCAGGGCGAGCAGGCCATGTACGGCCTCCGCAGGCGCGTTGCGCGGGGAGCCGCTGTCGATCACGACGACCGAGCGGCGGGAACGGGCGAGGATCAGTGCGCCGTTCAGCCCCGCGGCGCCCCCGCCGATCACCACCGCGTCGACGGTCCCCTCGGCCAGAGCGTCGCTCGCGTACAAAGGAGTCGCCACAGCCATGGCCTCCTGCCTTTCCTTGTCCGTCATGGTTGGGTCAACCCTTCGAGTTCTGGGTGGTTGGAGGGGGGTCAGCTGTTCAGGAAGCCCACGATGTGGTCGGCGACCGTCTTGGGCTGTTCGAGGTGCGGGAAGTGCCCTGCGCCGGGTACGACGACGCGTTCGAGGCCGTTCGTGTACAGGTCGTCCATGCCCTCGCTCAACTCCACGGACATGCAGTCGTCGTCGGCCCCGTGCAGGTAGAGCGACGGGACGGTGAGGGCGCCGAAGACCCGGGCTTGCAGGGCTTGGGCCGCCTCGTCCGCAGGGGGCGATCCGGCGGAGGCGGTGCCCGGCGAGCCGGTGGACGCGTCCCCGGCGATCCAGTGGACGCTCCGTCGGCGGTCTAGCGGGTGGACCCGGTGTGCTCCCGCACAGTGGCCGCCTCGCTCGCCGTCGTCCCGGCTCCCGGCTCGGCGCTCTGCTTCGCGAACCCGCGCCGGCCCGGCAGGACCGCGAGGACGATCAGTGTTCCGGCGGCCATGATGATCCCGCCGATGAGGCTGGTCTGGGCGACGCCGTGGGCGAAGGCCTGGTGGACGGCGTCCACGGCGGCCTGGGCCTGCTGGGGCCCGGCGGCGGGATCCTGCGCGACCCGCTCCGCGACGGCCAGGCCGGCGCCGACCGAGTCCTTGGCGGTCTCCATCGCCTCCACCGGGAGCCGGTTGCCCACCAGGTCGGTCAGCTCGTCCCGGTAGGCCGTGCCCAGCAGCGAGCCCAGCACCGCGATGCCCAGCGCCCCGCCCAGCTCCAGCGCGGTGTCGTTGACACCGCCGCCGACACCCAGCTCGGACTCGGGGAAGGAGCCCATGATCGTGTCGGTCGCCGGGGAGATGGCCAGTCCGAGCGCGAGGCCCAGCATCATCAGCGGCGCCAGGAAGTCCCCGTACGTCGACCCCTTGTCGATCTGGGTGAGCAGGAACATGCCCGCCGTGCCGATGGCCATGCCGGTCACGACCATCACCTTCACCCCCAGCTTCGGGGTGAGCATCCCGGTCAGCGCGGACCCGAGGAACACCGCACCGCCCAGCGGCAGCAGCCGTAGGCCCGTGTCCAGGGCGCCGTAGCCGAGGACGAACTGCAGGAACTGCGTCGCGTAGTAGATCACGGCGAACATGCCGAAGAAGAAGAACATCACCGCGAGCATCGAGCCGGTGAAGGGCCGCAGCGCGAACTTTCGGACGTCCAGCATCGGGTGCGGGTGCCGCAGCTCCCAGGCGACGAAGGCGACCAGACCGACACCGGCGACCACGGCGGCGGTGACGGGGCCGGCGCCCCAGCCGGAGTGCGGGCCCTCGATGGCGGCGTAGATCAGGGAGCCGACCGTGACGATCGACAGCAGACCACCGACGTAGTCGATCCGGCCCATGCCCTCCGCCTTGGACGGCGGTACCAGGGCGAGCGCGCCGAACACGGCGAGGACGGCGATCGGCACGTTGATCAGGAAGGTCGAGCCCCAGGCGTGGTCCTCAAGCAGCCAGCCGGAGACCAGCGGGCCGACGGCTACCGCCACCCCGGAGGTCGCGGCCCAGGCGGTGATGGCCTTGGCCCGCTCGCTCCGGGGGAAGGTCGCGACCACCAGGGACAGCGTGGCCGGCATCACGACCGCGGCACCCACACCCATGATCGCGCGGGCCACGATGACCAGCGAGGTCTCGTCGACCATGCTCCCCATCACCGAACCGGCGGCGAAGACCAGCAGACCCACCACCAGCGCACCGCGCCGGCTGTACTTGTCGCCGATCGCGCCCAGCACCAGCATCAGCGCCGCGTACGGAACGGTGTAGGAGTCGACGACCCACTGCAGATCACTGCTGCTCAGGCCCAGGTCGGTGGTCATGTCGGGGGCGGCGACGATCAGCGACGTGTTCGCCATCACCGTGATCAGCAGGCTCAGGCACAGCACGAGCAGCGCCCACCAGCGCCGCGCGTACGGCCCGGTCATTTTCTCCACGGGGGTGTTCGCAAGAAAGGGCATCAGTAGCTCCTGAGAGGGACGGGGCGGATGAGCGGAAGCACTTAATTGCCCATCGATGTGCACACTAGTTTATTGCCCCTCGGTGTGCAACTATCGCGATGGCTCCCTTCTTCCACCCACCTTCGAGGTACCGACGTGACCAGCCGACCAGCACGAACGCCGACGTCGAGGCCGAAACGGTCTCCGGTCCGGCCCCACGAGACGCCGCCCCCTCCTACTCCGACTTCGTCCCCCTCGCCGACTTCGACCTCGACTTCGGTGCAACGTCGGGACGCGCGGGCCACCCGTGCCCGGATCCTCGACGCGGCTCGGCGGGAACTGACCCGCGACCCCGACAGCAGCCTGGAGGACATCGCCGGTGCCGCCGGTGTGGCCCGGCGCACCGTGTACGTCCACTTCGCCGGCCGCGCCGCGCTCGTCGAGGGCCTGGCCGCCGAGGCCGCGGAGGCGATCCGGCGCGCCGTCGTGGGTGCCCCGGCCCCGACCCCCGACGCCGTCGCGGACCTGGCGCGATTCGTCCTCATGGTGTGGCCCGTCGGCGACCGCTACCGCACCCTGATCCGGCTGGCCCGCGGCCAGGACCTCGCACGCGCACGCGTCGACGAACTGCTGACCCCCGCCCGCGACATGGCCGCGAGGGTCTTCGCCCACGGCCGCCAACAGGGCGTCTTCCAGACCACCGTCCCGCCCGACCCGCTCGGCCGAGCCATCGAGGCCCAACTGGTGGCCCTGCTCGACTGCATCGACCGCGGCCTGTGCTCCGACGACGGCACCGGCGCCGCCACCGCCGCCCTCATCGCCGCCGGAGTCGCCCCGGACACCGCCATCGCGAAGGTCGATCAGGTACGGAAGTCCATGTCGCCCCCGAGTCCCGTCTGAAACCCCTTGCCCGTACCCCACTCGCACTCACGCATGTCCGCCCCCAACTCCCTGTCCCCCGAAGCCCTTTGGAGGAGGGCCGATGTACCGCCCCCGCCCCGAGCACGACCGTGACCAGGAGTGCGAGTTCTCGTACTCGCACGAACCCGCCGACGGCTCCGACCGCCCGCTGCCGGTGACCGAACTCGCCCTGTGGATGGACGGGTTGACGAAGTCGGACGACGACAGCGAGGCCGGGCCCGCTCGGCGGAGGCGACCGTCTTCCTGTCGTACGCGGACCTGTCCGACGCCCTGGGCCTGGAACTGACCCGGGGCTACGGTTCCGACCGGATCCGCACTCGCGTCCTGACCACCCTCGGCTTCGAGGTCACCGCGACGACGACCGTCTCTGCGGCCTCCGGCAACCGTGTCACCTTCAAGGACTTCAAGGTCGCGGGGCCGCGTCGCCCTGCCCGAGGCCGATGAGACGTTGCCCGGCCAGGTCTTCGCCGAGCCGGTCGCGCCGCGGAACATTCCCGACGGCCTCCGACTGCGCTCAGTCACCACCACGGAGCAGGGCCTCACCGCCCACTTCTGGGCAAGTCGGTCACCCTCCGCCGCGACGACGCCCGGGACACCTCGTCGAACGAGTCGGCCGGAGAGAAATCAGGTGCCGTGCGCCGGAAGAGCCGTAGCCATCGCCGACGCAACCTCCTCGACCACCGCGCTCGCCCGATCCTCCGGCACGCCGGCCGCGATGAGGGTGGCCGTGGCGATCCGGTGCCCGTCGTCCTCCAGCGCGCCGGTGTTGACGGACTCCACCAGAGCTACGATCAACGCCATCAGGCCTGCGCTCTGCACGGCCGGCGGCAGATGGGAGTGGAAGACGCCGTCCCGCTGCCCGCGCTCCAGGATCCCGATGGCGGCCTCCCGGGCCGGCGCGAGCACCTCGGCGAAACGCTCGGCCCCGAGGTCCCGCCGGGTGAGCGCCACCAGCATGCGGTAGCGGTCACCCACGGGCCACATCCGGAGTACCATCCGCGCCAACGCCCGCTCGGCCGACTCCCCCGGCACCGTCCCGGCCTCCACCGTATTCCGCAACGTCTCGGCGGCTTCCTCGGCGAGCGCCTCCAGCAGCGCCGCCCGCCCCGGGAAGTGCCCGAAGAGGGTGCGCCGGACGACCCCGGCGGCCCGCGCCAGCTCCTCCAGCGTGACATCGGGGTTCCGCCCCAGCTCCTCACGGGCCGTGGCCAGGATGCGCGCCCGGTTGGACCGCGCATTACGGCGCTGCGGCTCGCGGGCCACGGGCTTGCTCACGGAGAACCTCGCAGCATCGACGGACGGACGAACGGCCCCTCATTTTGTCACGCCGAGCCGAAGCCCCCGTATCACGCCCCAGCGGCCGCTGCCTCACGCGGGACCCGCCCCACCTCATGGCCCCGAAGCTCGGCCGACGCGGAACCGAGCGCGCCCGGTGCGGCCCTCGCGCTTGTTCCTCGACGAGAGCCCCGGCGCGCCGGGCGCCGCCGCCGACCTCGTCCGTCGCGGTCATCCCACCGGCCACCCCCCTTCGGATCAGACCGCGAACTCCCGGATCACCATGTTCCGGAACACCGCCTGCCCGTCGATGGTGAGAGGGCCAGCCCGGTGTCGGACGGGTCGGGGAAGACCACGGTCGAGTGCGCGTACCGGCCGTCGTCGACGAACATCTCGACGGACGTGCGGTCGACGAGGACGCGCAGGCGGACCGTGCGGGCGGACAGGTCGAAGGGCGTCCGGTTCTCCTGCCAGCGGTCCGAGGCATCGGGGCCGGCGGTGTAACCGCGGTTGACGAAGGCGTAGTCGCCGTAGACCCCCACGTCGACGTGCCGCCCGCCGTCCGCCGGGCGCCGCAACTGCAGCCCGGCACCCGTCAGTTGGTCCCAGGTGATGTCGCAGGTCAGTCCTTCTGGTCCCTGTCGGGAACGCCTTGCCGGCGTGAAAACATGATCGCGGCGCCCGTCCGCCGACTCCGGTACGTCGTCGGCGATCGGCGCGGACGCCAGGTCGCGCCACTGCTCGTGCGGATCGGGATCGTCGCCGTCGTACTCGACGACCAGGCGGAGGCCCGCCGTGAACTCGCCGAGCTGACCGGCCGTTCGACCGGGCCGGTGACAACCTGACCGTCAAGCCGGTCAGCCGCCCCAGGACGCCTCTGGCTTCGTCGTGCTGCCCCGCCGCTGGGTCGTCGAGGTCGCTCGCGTGGATGATGCACGCACGCCGCCATGCCCGGGACTACGAACGGCTCATCCAGTACTGAGACCCTGATCGTCTGGGCCGTCATCACCCTCTTGACCAGGCGTCTCGCACGGAAGGGGGCCACCCCCAGCTGGCCAAGGAAACCCACATCGGCCACGAGCGCCTGGCAGGCGTGGTCGCCGTTCCCCGGTCAAGCGGATCCCCGCAGCCCGTGCTCCATCTGCTCTCTAGGCGGAGGCGGCAGCCACGAAGAACGGAATGGCGATGAGGAAGCGGTCGGCCTCGGCGCGTCGGTGCTGTTCGGCGAGCCACTCATCGGCCTGGTCACGGCCGACGGCACCGCTCATGCAGGCCGACTCGGCGAGCCCGGTGAGCAGCGACAGCATCGCGGGATCGGTGAACACGCTGGTGTGCACCTCGACGGTGACGTCGTTGAAGCCGCCGTCCAGGAGCAGGTTGCGGTACTGGCGGGCGGCGCGGGGCGTGCCCAGGAGGTCGGCGCGGGCGTGCACGATCGTGCGGGTGAGCGCCGCATCATCAGAGTCGACCATGATGGCGTCCCAGTCCTGCCCGACCAGGACGATCCTGCCGCCCGAGCAGAGGACGCGCCGCGCTTCCGCCACCGCGCGCCATGGCTCCTGAAGTGCGTGGAAGACCTTGTCGGCACGGTAGCCGCGCACACTTCCGTCGGCGAACGGCAGATCCTCCGCCCCCGCCTCCCGGAACTCGGCCGCCGGCCACCGTTTCCGGGCCGCGGCCAGCATCCACGGATCGGGATCCACGCCCACCGCGTGAACGCCACGCTCGGCCAGCTCGGCGACGGCCCGCCCGGCACCGCAGCCGACGTCCACGACAGACGAGCCCGGGACAAGAGACAGCAGCTCGTAGGAGCGGGCCCGCAGCAGGCTGGCGCTCGGCATCTGGTCCATCGCGTCGAGGAGGGCCAGCATGGCCTCGGTGCCGCGGTGCTTTTCCACGAAAGGAGTCGTCACAGCCATGGCCTCCTGCCTTTCCTTGCCAGTCATGGTTCGGTCAACCCTTCGAGTTCTGGGTGGTTGGAGGGGGGCAGTCGTTCAGGAAGCCCAGGATGTGGTTGGCGACCGGTGCCCTGTGCCGGGTATGACGATGCGTTCGAAGCCGTTCGTGAACAGGTCGTCCATGCCGTCGCTCACCTCCACGGAAAAGCAGTTGTCGTCGGCCCCGTGGAGGTAGAGCGACGGGACGGTGATGGCGCCAGGCGTGCACGCAGCCTGTCCGGTGAGCTCAGGACGGTTGTGTACTGAACAGTCAGAAACCTAGGTGGTTCTGTACTGAGTTGTCAAGTGCGTCGGACGGTGGTGCCGGTGACCACGGCGACCACGGCGGGCGCGTTCACGGGCCGGGGTCGGCCTTGACCGTGTCCTGCGCCGAGACCCCTCGCGAAAGGCAGGGAAGCCCATTGCCGTCAGCTCGGACGGACCATGTGGTCCTGCGCGGTCGTGCAGCCCGTCGTCTTGGTCTCGACGTCGGACACGGGCGTGATGTCCGGCAGCAGGTCGGGGGTGAACCTCGCAGACCTGTGGCTGGCGCGGCTCGAACTGGAACCCCTGGGCGGTGACGAGCGGCCGGGTGCGCGGTGGTGGCCGTGGGCCTGGGCGATCCTGCGCGTCAGCGGGGTGGTCGCCTGTGCCTGGGCGATCCTGCGCGTCAGCAGGGTGGTCGCCTGTGCCTGGGCGATCCTGCGCGTCAGCAGGGTGGTCGCCTGTGCCTGGTTGTGGTCCCGGTTGTACGGGGGCGTTCGCCTCGTGGGTGAGCAGGACGTCAGGTTGACGCTCGCGCAGGATGGCGATGATCGGACCGGTCGCCGACTCGTCGACGCCCAGCGGGAGTCCGTACCGCTGCCCGCATCCGCGGGGACGGCACCCACCTCTACGAGGGCACCGAGGCGGAGCACTGGCACGAATTCCTGCACGCACGGTCCGAGTTGGCGGAGCGGCGGCCGAAGTACCACTGTCTGCCGGCGGCGAGGCGTTCGGCGACTGACCGTGCAGTTCAGGCCCGGCGACACCGTGCATGTGGTGGAGCAACTCGACTGGATGCGGGTGCAGTTTTTCGGCCAGCCGCCCGGATGACCGCCCGGCGGCGGGTAAACCTGCGGGCCGTGTCTCCGCGGTGTCGAAGTGGGCCGGCCGCATCAGATGCCTGTGCAATGGGGCCGGCCGTGGCCTTGTCAGTGGTGGCGCGGGCGAGGCAGCAACGCGAACGCGCTCTCCGCAATCGAGGTCAGGCGGGCGGGACTGTGGCCGTACGCGCCTACGACATCGCTCCCGCGGATGACGGTCAGCAGAAGGTACGCAAGGTCGTCGGGATCCGCGTCGGGGTCGATGTCGCCGTTGCGCTGGGCCGCTCGCACACACTCGGCCACCGCCGTCCGGACTACGGAGAAGCAGTCGCTGGCCAGGCGTTTCACCTCGGGGTCGGAGGCGCCGATCTCCAGGGCCATCTTGGCGGCGAAGCAGGCTGCGGCCGTCCGGTCGGGGGCGGGGGGTACGTCGGGGGCGAGTGGCACCCCGTGGACGGCGCGGAGCAAGTAGGCGTGCAGTCGTTCCAGGGCGCCCTCGTCCGGTCCGTCGAGCATCTTCCGCGGACCCTGCCCCAGCCGGGCGAAGTAGCCGGTCATCGCCTGCAGCAGCACGCCGTGTTTGCCTTCGAACGCGGCGTAGAGGCTGCCGCGGCCTAGGCCGGTGGCGGCGCTGATGTCGTCGACGCTCGTGCCGTTGTAGCCCGTGGTGCGGAACTGCCGCTCGGCGGCATGGAGGACGTGGTCGGGGTCGAAGTTTCGTGGTCTGGCCATACATCGAAGGTAAAGCCGACCCACCCTTCTTGACAAGTCAGTACAGAACCATCTAGGTTCCTGACTGTTCAGTACACAACCACCCCGGGCTCGTGTTGGTCATGCCCACAACCGAAGGAACCACCATGCAGACAGCAGCTTCCCCCGTGGCCCTCGTGACGGGCGCCTCCTCCGGGATCGGGCGGGCGGCAGCGCTCGCCCTCGTGGGCGCCGGCTTCGCGGTGGTCGGCACGAGCCGCAACGCGGCGAAGGCCGAGCCGCTCGCCGGGGTGACGTTCCTCGATCTCGACGTGGCCGGCGACGAATCGGTCCGCGCCCTGGTCGGGGAGGTGATCGATCGGTTCGGCCGGATCGACGTCCTGGTCAACAACGCAGGCGTGGGCGCGGTCGGCGCCGGCGAGGAGAGCTCGATCAACCAGGCCAAGGAGGTCTTCGACATCAACGTCTTCGGCCTGATGCGGATGACCAACGCAGTGCTGCCCCACATGCGCGCCCAGGGCAGTGGCCGCGTGGTCAACGTCTCCTCGATGCTGGGTCGGATCCCAGCGCCCTTCATGGCCGTCTACGCCGCCACCAAGCATGCGGTCGAGGGCTACGCCGAGTCCGTCGATCACGAGCTTCGCGAGTACGGCGTCCGGATGCTGCTGGTCGAGCCGACCTACACACGCACGAGTTTCGAGGCGAGCAGCATGGCACCCGACTCGCCCCTGCCGATCTACGCCGCACAGCGGGAGGTCTCCCGAGACGTGCTGGCCACGGCCTTGCGCAA
Source organism: Streptomyces canus (assembly GCF_030816965.1). Taxonomy (NCBI): domain Bacteria; kingdom Bacillati; phylum Actinomycetota; class Actinomycetes; order Kitasatosporales; family Streptomycetaceae; genus Streptomyces; species Streptomyces canus. The sequence continues at coordinate 4,351,787 of NZ_JAUSYQ010000002.1, read as the reverse complement.
CGCCGACCACCCGGACGTTGTCGCGAAGGTGATCGTCGCGGCCGCCACCGATTCCAAGCCCAAGCTCCGCTACACCGCCGGCTCGATGGCCGCACGCGTCAGCCTCCTACGCCGGATCGTGCCCTCGCGCGCCTTCGACAGACAAGTCCGCAAGCTCAACCGACTGGCCGGCTGACCGCAGTACACCCGGCTCCTGAGGAGTCGCACGTGTCCAAAACCAGAGACACCGAAGCCGGCATCAGCATCTGTCGTCCGACCGCTCTTGGAGAAGGCTGACGCACATGGAGTTCGAACACGTCACCTTCGACCTGCCACACGGCACCCGAGTTCATGGTGCTCGGCTCGCGGCGGAGCTGACCGGAGCGAAGCAGGGCGACGAACATACGATGGCTGAAAGGCGGCGCGGCACCGAGCCCGCGCCGAGCAGTGATCCGATCACTCGGGGTGGGAGACATATGGCACAGGCCGCGGACGCTGCGCGGACCGTCATCATGACCGTGGACGACGATCCCGGGGTGTCCCGGGCCGTCGCCCGTGACCTGCGACGGCGCTACGGCAAGTCGTACCGGATCGTGCGCGCGGAGTCCGGCGAGTCCGCGCTGGACGCGCTGCGGGAGCTGAAGCTGCGCGGTGATCTGGTGGCGGTACTCCTGGCCGACTACCGGATGCCGCAGATGAACGGCATCGAGTTCCTCGAACACGCCATGGACGTCTATCCCGGCGCCCGCCGCGTACTGCTCACCGCCTACGCGGACACCGACGCGGCGATCGACGCGATCAACGTCGTCGACCTCGACCACTATCTGCTCAAGCCCTGGGATCCCCCGGAGGAGAAGCTCTACCCGGTCCTCGACGACCTCCTGGAGGTCTGGCGGTGCAGCGACTACCGCCCAGTGCCCGCCACCAAGGTCGTCGGGCACCGATGGTCGGCCCGCTCGTCGGATGTACGGGAGTTCCTGGCCCGCAACCAGGTGCCGTACCGCTGGTACTCCACCGAGGAACCCGAAGGGCAGCGGCTCCTCGCGGCCTGCGGCCAGGACGGGGAGCGGCTGCCGGTCGTGATCACGGCGGACGGTACGGCGCTCGTCGAGCCGGAGGTGCCCGAACTGGCCGCGCACGTGGGCCTCGCCACGACACCCACGGCCGACTTCTACGACCTGGTCGTCATCGGCGGCGGGCCGGCCGGGCTGGGCGCGGCCGTGTACGGGGCCTCGGAGGGCCTGCGCACGGTGCTCGTGGAGCGGTCGGCGACCGGCGGGCAGGCCGGGCAGAGTTCGCGGATCGAGAACTACCTGGGCTTCCCGGACGGGGTGTCCGGCGGCCAGCTCACCGACCGGGCGCGACGCCAGGCCACGAAGTTCGGCGCCGAGATCCTCACCGCCCGTGAGGTGACTGGCCTGGAGAGCAGCGGGGCGGCGCGGCTCGTACGGTTCGCGGACGGGTCGGCGATCGCGGCGCACAGCGTGATCCTGGCGACCGGTGTGTCGTACCGGCGGCTGGAGGCGGCGGGTGCCGACGAGTTGTCGGGCCGCGGGGTGTTCTACGGGTCCGCGCTCACCGAGGCCGCCGCCTGCCAGGGCCACGACGTGTACATCGTCGGCGGCGCCAACTCGGCCGGCCAGGCGGCGATGTACCTGTCCAGGGGCGCCAAGTCGGTCACCCTGCTGGTGCGCGGAGAGGACCTCACCGCGTCGATGTCGCACTACCTGATCCAGCAGATCGCCCAGTCGCCGAACATCTTTGTACGGGCCCACACGGTCGTCGAGGCAGCGCACGGCGACAACCACCTGGAACAGCTGACGTTGCGCGACACGACGAGCGGGCAGACCGAACTCGTCGACGCGCAGTGGCTGTTCGTGTTCATCGGCGCGGCCCCGCTGACCGACTGGCTGGACGGCACGGTACTGCGGGACGAGCGCGGGTTCATCCTGGCCGGCCCCGACCTGACCGCCGACGGGCGGCCACCGGCGGACTGGGGGCTGGACCGGCCGCCGTATCACCTGGAGACCAACCTCCCCGGCGTGTTCGTCGCCGGGGACGCGCGCGCGGAGTCCGCCAAGCGGGTCGCTTCCGCCGTCGGAGAGGGAGCCATGGCCGTGATGCTCGTACACCGATATCTGGAGCAGTCGTGAGCGGGCGGCTGATGCCGTGCAGCGCGGCGGAGATCAGCTCGCTGTTCCTCTTCGAGAAGCTGAACGCCGAGCAGCTCGGCAGGCTGTGCAGCGAGGGACGGATCGAACTGTTCGACCCCGGGCCGGTGTTCACCGAAGGTGACCCGGCGACCGACTTCTACGTGATGATCGAGGGCACGGTCGTCATGTCCCGCCGGGTCGGCGCCGACGACATCGAGGTGAGCCGCACGTCCCAGCCAGGGGTGTACGCGGGGGCCGTGATGGCGTTCCTCTGGGACGGGAAACCGCAGCGGTACATGAACTCGCTGCGGGTTTCGGAGCCGACGCGGTTCTTCGTCCTGCCCGCCGAATCGTTCGCGAACTTCATCCACGAGTGGTTTCCGATGGCGGTCCATCTCCTGGAGGGGATCACCCTCGGTTCGCAGACCTTTCAGCGGGCCGTCGGGCAGCGCGAACGGCTGCTGGCGCTGGGCTCGTTGTCCGCGGGTCTCACCCATGAGCTCAACAACCCGGCCGCGGCGGCCGTACGGGCCACCTCGTCGCTCAGGGACCGGGTCGCGCACATGCGCAACACGCTCGGCGTCATCGCCTCGGGCCCCCACCACGGCGACGCCCTGAAGGCCCTGGTCGACCTCCAGGAGCGTACGGCCGAGCGGGTCTCCAAGGCGCCGGCACTGAGCGCGCTCGAAGCGTCCGACCGGGAGGACGAACTCGCCGACTGGCTCGACGACCACGGTGTCCAGAACGGCTGGCAGATCGCGCCGACCTTCGTGCAGGGCGGTCTCGACGTCGACTGGCTGGAGCAGATCGCGGCGGCCGTCGACGAGCCGGGAATCCTGCAGAGTGCCATCGAGTGCCTCAACTACACGGTCGAGGCCGAGCTGTTGATGTCCGAGATCGAGGACTCCACCACCCGTATCTCGCACCTCGTCGACGCCGCCAAGCAGTACTCGCAGCTGGACCGCGCGCCCTACCAGGTCGCCGATGTGCACGAACTCCTCGACAGCACGCTGCTGATGCTGTCGGGCAAGATCGGTCCACAGGTCAAGGTCGTGAAGGAGTACGACCGTTCGGTGCCGAGGATTCCGGCCTACTCGGCCGAACTGAACCAGGTGTGGACCAACCTGATCGACAACGCGGTCTCCGCCATCAAGGGCGCGGGCGGCGAAGGGACGTTGACCGTACGCACCGCTCTGGTGCACGACCGGCTGCTGGTGGAGTTCCGCGACACGGGCCCGGGAGTGCCGGCCGAGATCCGCGGCCGGATCTTCGACCCGTTCTTCACCACCAAGCCGGTGGGCGAGGGCACCGGGCTGGGGCTCGACATCTCCTGGCGGATCGTCGTCAACAAGCACCATGGTGACCTGAAAGTCGAGTCCGTACCCGGCGACACCCGCTTCCAGGTGCTGCTCCCTCTCACCGCCACCGACCCCGATACCGTCCCCGACCCGGCCCAGGAGCCCTCATGACCAAGGACACCGGCATCGACCCGGGCGTCCCGCCCAGCGGTGCCGGATGCGTCGACTGCGACGCCGACGGCGGCTGGTGGTTCCATCTGCGGCGCTGCGCCCAGTGCGGTCACATCGGCTGCTGCGACGACTCACCCGCCAAGCACGCCACCGGCCACTTCCGGGCCACCGGCCATCCGGTGATCCGCAGTTACGAGCCGGGCGAGGCCTGGTTCTGGAACTTCGAGACGTCCGAGCTCTACGAATCCGGTCCGGCCCTGGCGCCCCCGGCTAGCCACCCGGCCGACCAGCCTACGCCGGGACCGGCGGGACGCGTGCCGGCGAACTGGGCGGACACGCTGCGCTGAGCCTGGCCGACCAGGACTGTCAGTGGTGGATGTCAGGATTCATCTGTGCCGCAGAACCTGTTCGGCACTCCACTCATCGACCGATCGCGATGCCCTCCTGCAGCTCCACGGTGCCGACGACGGCTGCATCCTCCCCGCGCGGGTCGACGACCGACATCGGTTCGCCGCCCCGCACGCGCTGGAGGTCGTCCCCGATGTCGGTCACTTCCTGCACATCGAGGCCCCCGAGGCGATCGCGGAACGGATCGCGGCATGGGCCGAGTAGCGGATCACTCGGCCCTCGCGGCGAGACCACCGGGATGGGCGGCGCGGGGCGGACTCTGACATGGCGTTGTTGCGGACGGCGGGATGGGGCGGATCTCCGCCCGGCGACCAGCCATGCAACCGTCAACCCGGTCGGTCAGAACCGTCAGGTGAACGCTGCTCGCCGATGAAGGCGATCACCAGCCGTTGCGGGGGTCGGGCTCCCCGGCGAAGAAAGTTGTGGCCGCCTTCAGGATCGCCACGTCCTCACGCAGCCGGCGGATCTCCTCGTTCTCCTCGGTCGTGACCCTGGGCGCCTCGCCGCCGTCAATCTCGGCCTCGGCGCCCCAGCGCCACAACGACTTCTGCCTACCCCGACCTGTTGGACACCGTCAGCACCGCCGCGGTATCTGGTCGGGTACTGGGCACGGTGCTACAGCATCAGCCGGACGGCTCGGGCCCTCAGCTCGGGATCCACCTTCTTCGGCATGACATGCATCCTTCCAACTCAAGAAGATGCGGCATCAAACCGGCCCCTACCTGGTCCACGCTGAGTCTCGATCACAGCGTGGCAGCGCGGTCTTCTGCTGTTCGCCTCGGCGAGGACTTCGCCGGCATCTACGGGCCCGAAACCATCGAGCGGTTCGGGCTGTTGCTCGGCGGCATGCTCATCGAATGGGCGTCGTGGCGGTGGGTGATGTAGGTGAACGTGGCCTTCGCGGCCCCTGCCCTGATCGGTGCCTTGCTGCTGCTGGCCAAGCCTGTGATCGCCTAGAAGCCCGAACTCGACATTCCAGGCATCGTCATGGTGCGCGAGGGTCGACCTGCCGCACTTGACAACTCAGTACAGAACCGCCTAGGTTTCTGACTGTTCAGTACACAACGTCCTGAGCTCACCAAACAGGCTGCGTGCACGTCTGGCGCGATCGAGGGCAACCCATGCCTTTGAACTCCTCCGCGCCGCCCGGCGTTGCGACGCCTTCCAGGCCGGCAAGGCCCGGTCTGGTCCTCGCGATCCTCGCGACGGCGAGTTTCATCGCCGTACTGGATCTGTACATCACGAACGTCGGGCTGTCCTACATCGGCCGCGGTATCCACGAGTCCTCGCTGTCGAACCTGAGCGTGGTGCTCAGCGCGTACGCGATCACCTACGCCGCTTACTTGCTACCTGGTCCGGGCTTGCCGGACCGCGACGCCGCGAAGGCGGCTTGGAGGTTGAACTCATGACACAGACGACCCAGCGACCGCCCTTTGGCGAGGACTCCCCGGCCAGGGGGTCCCAGGCGAGCGACCGCATCCGTCATCGGACGGTTCAGGCGGGCGGACTGGAGGTCCCGATCCTTGAGGCCGGCAGCGGGCCGCTCGTTGTGTGCCTCCACGGGTTTCCCGACCATGCCGCCAGCTGGACAGGGATCCTCGACCGCCTTGCGCAGGAAGGGTACTGGGCGGTCGCGCCCGCACAGCGCGGATACTGGCCCGGCGGCGCGGCCCCCGACGGCTCCTACCGCATTGCCACGACCGGCCAGGACGTCCTCGCCCTCATCGAAGCACTTGGGCGCGAGCAGGCGGATCTCATCGGCCACGACTTCGGAGCCGCGGCGGCGTACGCGGCGACGAGCCTCGACCCGAGACGTGTCCGCAAGCTTGTCACCATGGCGGGTCCCCCTGGCCGTCAACTGCTGAACGCATTGGTCACCGACGGTGACCAGCAGCGACTCAGCTGGTACATGTTCTTCTTCCAGACAGCCATGGCCGAGGCGGCCATCGAACTCGACGACTTCGCCTTCATCGACCGGCTCTGGCGGGAATGGTCGCCCGGCTACGAGCTGCCGGACGCGGAGCGTGCCGCGCTCAAGGAAACCCTGGGTGCTCCAGGAGTCCTGACCGAGGTCCTGGGCTACTACCGCCAGTTGTTCACGCCCCCCGCGGACGAGGCGACCCAAGCCCTGCAAGCCCGGGTCTTCGGCGCCCTCACCGTCCCCTCGCTCTACCTCCACGGGGCCGACGACAACTGCATGTCCGTGGAGTTGAGCGACGGCATGGACGACCTGTACACGAACGGCCTCGAACGCGTCGTCGTACCCGGCGCAGGGCACTTCCTGCACCTCGAACAGCCCAAGACGGTCGCCGACCACATCGTGGGCTTCCTGAACAGCTGACCCCCCTCCAACCACCCAGAACTCGAAGGGTTGACCCAACCATGACGGACAAGGAAAGGCAGGAGGCCATGGCTGTGGCGACTCCTTTGTACGCGAGCGACGCTCTGGCCGAGGGGACCGTCGACGCGGTGGTGATCGGCGGGGGCGCCGCGGGGCTGAACGGCGCACTGATCCTCGCCCGTTCCCGCCGCTCGGTCGTCGTGATCGACAGCGGCTCCCCGCGCAACGCGCCCGCCAAGGCCGTGCACGGTCTCCTCGCCCTGGACGGCACCCCGCCGTCCGAACTCCTTCGACGGGGCCGGGAGCAGGTGCGCCAGTACGGCGGACGCGTCGTGTCCGGCGAGGTGGTCTCGGCCGAGTCCGCCGCCCCGTCGGCGGACGGGGACCTGCGGTTCACCGTCACCCTGGCCGACGGCCGCCACATCACCGCCCGCCGCATCCTGGTGGCCACCGGCCTCACGGATGTGCTGCCACAGGTGCCCGGGCTCGCCGAGCACTGGGGACACAGTGTGGTGCACTGCCCGTACTGCCACGGCTGGGAGGTGCGCGACGAGCCCATCGGCATCCTCGCCACCGGCCCCGCCTCCATCAACCACGCGTATCTGTTCCGTCAGCTGACCGAGGACCTGACCTACTTCACCCGCGGCACCGACCTGGACGAGGACAGCCGCGCCCGCTTCGCCGCCCGCGGCATCCGCGTCATCGACACCCCGGTCACCGAGGTCGTCAACGACACCGGCGGTGCCCTCGCCGGGGTGCGCCTGGCCGACGGCCAGGTCGTGGCCCGCCGCGTCCTCGCGGTCGCCGCGCCGATGCAGGCCCGCACAAAGGGCCTGGAAGGCCTGGGCCTGCCGGTGCAGGACCTGCCGACGGGCCGCGGCTTCGCCTCCGGCCCGGCCGGCACCACCGAGGTGCCGGGTGTGTGGGGTGGCCGGCAACGCCACCGATCTGGTCGCCCAGGTCGGGGCCTCCGCAGCGGCCGGCGCACTCGCCGGCGCCGACATCAACAGGATGCTGGCCACCGCGGACACCGACGCGGCCCTCCAGGCGATCGCCGAGACAAGCCCCAAAGCGGCCACAACGATGATCTCGAAGCCCTGAGATCTCAGCCCGTCACCCACTCACCTCACCTTGACCGGTGAGGAAACCAATCAGATTCCAGACGGCTTTCAGCCATGCCCAGCAAGCAAGGGAAAAAATGAGTACCAGCATCGACCGCGGGGCGCCCGCCTCCGGAAAGAAAGACTCGGGCCTTCGCGGCTCACATGCCGTGCGCTGGTGGGTGCTGGCCGTCATAGGCATGGCACAGCTCATGGTCATGCTCGATGCGACCGTCGTGAACATCGCGCTGCCCGAGGCGCAGCAAGATCTCGGCTTCAGCGACGGCAGCCGGCAGTGGGTCATCACGGGTTACGCCCTGGCGTTCGGCAGCCTGCTGCTGCTCGGCGGCCGACTCGGTGACCTGTTGGGCCGACGTACCCTCTTCGTGATCGGCTTGGCAGGTTTCGGGGCCGCGTCCGTCGTCGGCGGCTCGGCCGGCAGCTTCGAGATCTTCGTCGCGGCACGTGTTGCCCAAGGCCTCTTCGCCGCAGTGCTCGCGCCCGCGGCGCTCTCACTGCTCAGTGTGACCTTCACCGAGAAGTCCGAAAGGGCGAAGGCCTTCGGTATCTTCAGTGCGCTGGGCGGTGCGGGCGGCGCGATCGGGCTGCTGCTCGGCGGCATGCTCACCGAATGGGCCTCCTGGCGCTGGGTGATGTACGTGAACGTCGCCTTCGCGGCCCCCGCCCTGATCGGCGCCTTGATGCTGCTGGCCAAGCCCATGATCACCAAGAAGCCCAAACTCGATATTCCTGGCATCGTCGTGGTGAGCGCCGCGCTGTTCGCCGTCGTCTACGGGTTCGCGCACGTCGAGTCCACCAGCTGGACCAACCCGGTCGCCCTCGGCTCCATGATCGTCGGCGTGGTGCTGCTCGCGGTGTTCGTATGGCTGCAGTCCAGGGTCGCGCATCCGCTGCTGCCACTGCGCGTCGTGCTGGACCGGACCCGCGGTGGTTCGTTCATGGCGGTGTTCGTCCTGGGCATGGGGATGTTCTCGATCTTCCTGTTCCTGACCTACTACTTCGCGGCCAGCCTCGGCTACTCGCCGATCAAGACCGGTCTGGCGTTCCTGCCGATGGTCGCGGCCGTCGTCGCTTCGTCGACCACGATGCCTTCGCTGGTGCTGCCCAGGGTCGGCCCGAAGATCGTCGTCAGCGCCGGCTTCCTGGTCGCCGCAGCCGGTATGGCCCTGCTGACCCGGCTCGAACTGGACAGCACCTACGCCGCCCACATCATGCCCGGCCTGATCCTGCTGGGCCTCGGCATCGGCGCGGTGATGACCACCGCGTTCCAGGGGGCGACCTCAGGCCTGCGCCACGAGGACACGGGCGTCGCCTCGGCGCTGATCAACACCGGTCAGCAGGTGGGCGGCTCGATCAGTACGGCGCTGCTGACCACCGTCGCCTCGTCGGCCGCGACCGATTACCTGACTTCGCACAAGCCCGGCGCGCTGGCCGCGGCGCAGGCCGGGGTCGAGGGCTACACGGCCACCCTGGCGTGGGGCTCCGGGTTCTTCGTGGTCGGTGCGGTGCTCGCGGCGTTCCTGCTGCCGAATCGGGCTCTGGAGCCGTCCGAGGGCGAGCCCGTGATGGCCCACTGAGCCTGGATCCACCCTGGAGACGCCCTGCCACCTGCGATGACTGTTGTTCACAGGACACGAATCAGCGCAGGAAAGCAGGGAATCTCCAGGGTTCCACCGCGACCGTCTCGCGCTGCGCATCCACGACAGGGCGTTCTCAACGATGGACCTCACCGCCCGCCACCCGCGCACCAGAGAACTGCTGTCCACGGCGAAGTTCATGGTGCGCCAGACCCAACAGGAGACGCTCCCATGAAACGACGTACATTCCTCAGCGCGACCACCGCATCGCTGGCCGCCGCCCAACTCGCCGGACCCGCCCACGCCACCAGTCCAACCGCTGGCCCAACCGCCGGTCAGTACACGGTCGTCGCCCGCTTCTGGGGCTCGATGCCGACGGGTGTCACCGTCTCACGCCACGGCCGTATCTTCGTCAACTTCCCCCGCTGGGGCGACGACGTCCCGTTCACCGTCGCCGAACTGCGGCACGGGAAGCCCGTGGCCTACCCCAACGCTGAGGTGAACCGCGAGGACGCCTCCGACCTGGCCGGGCACTTCCAGTCGGTGCAGAGCGTCGTCGTCGACCCAGCCGACCGGCTATGGATCCTCGACACCGGAAACCCGCTGTTCCGTCGCCTCGGACCGGCACCTGTACGCCACCGCCAGCCAGCTCAACCGGATGTCGCTCTTCCACGAGGGCGAGGATCTGCGCCGCAAGCCTTATCTCCTGGTCCGCCTGCCGATCGACGCCGGGCCGGTCAGGCTCGTGTGACCTCTCCGGCCCGCGTCACGTAACTGCCTGGTCGCTGTCCTTGTCCGGACCGGCCGCGCACACCCCGCTCGTCTACGCCTTCGGGGGCTTCCACCCGCGCTACTACACGATGCGGTACGACACCCCTGACGCGACCGCGCTCGCCCGCCGAGTCGCCGGAACCATGCCGGACGGCGAACCGGTCCACCAGCACGCCGGCCGAGGGCTCGACCACGGGGGGGGGGCCTGGGTGCCGCTGATGGCCATGTACCCGCTGGCCGAGGAGGGTGTGCTGGTGATCGGCTCCGGCTTTATGATGCACGGGCTGCCGTTCATCAGCCGTGCGATGCTCGAAGGCCAAGTCCCGGGCTGGTCCGCCGACTTCGACGCCTGGGCCGCCGACGCCCTCGCGCGCGGCATGGTGGACGAACTCGCCGCGTTCCGGACGAGGGCGCCCGGTATGCCGTACGCCCATCCGACCGTCGACCACTACATCCCGCTGTTCATCACCCTGGGCGCCGCCGCGCACCCCGACCGGCCGGTGCGGACCACCGTCGAGGGGTACACGATCGGCTTCTCCAAGCACTCGTTCCAGACCGCCGTGTGACACCGACAGCCGTGTGACGACAACACCGAATCAGATCGCCTTCATTGGGGAAAAGAACATGACCGAAGCCACAGACCGGATCATCGGCGCCCTGCGCAGCGGGCACAACCACCTCGCCGCTGTGGTGCACAGACTCACCGCCGCCGATCTCACCCGCCCGTCCGGCGCGTCGGAGTGGGACGTCTCCCAGGTGCTCAGCCATCTGGGCAGCGGCGCCGAAATTGGCCTGGCCGCACTGGAGGGCGCGACGGGCGGTACGGGTGCCCCCGACGGCGACTTCAACAAGTCGGTGTGGGCCCGCTGGGACGCGATGACCCCGGCCGAGCGCGCCGAAGGCTTCGTCACCGCCAACCAGGCGCTGGTCGAACGTTACGAGGGCCTCGACGCGGGGGCCCGCAGCGACCTCCGGATCGACCTCGGCTTCCTGCCCGCGCCGGTGGACGTCGCGACCGCGGCGGGGCTCCGGCTCAGTGAGTTCGCCCACCACTCGTGGGACGTCGAGATGGCCTTCGACCCGTCGACGACCCTGGCGTCCGCCGCGACCGGGCCGCTCCTCGACCAGGCCGGAATGATGCTGGGCTTCCTCGGCAAGGCGGACGCCCTGGAGAACCGCCCCGTCGCCGTCGCGGTGCACACCACCGCACCCGAGCGCGCCTTCGGTCTCTCGGTGGGCAAGACGGTCGCGCTCACCGGCGAACCCGAGAACGCCGACGCCGTGCTGACGGCTCCCGCCGAGTGGTGGCTGCGACTCGTCGCCGGTCGGCACGCCCCCGCCCACACCCCGTCCTCCGTGACCCTCACCGGCGACACCCTCACCCTCGACGACCTGCGCAGGATTTTCCCCGGGTTCTGAGCCCGGCAGCGAGGCAACGGGCACGGAAACACGCCCTGGCCCGCGCGTTTCACTCGGGGTCGTGTCCGGAGCATGAGCGGCACAGCGAAAGTGCCTTCTGACCTGGGACGACAGGGCTTGTCCAAGGCTTCTGTCGTCTCGAGGGGGAAGGCACTTTCCGCGTGCACACCACCGGGTCACGTCCCCGACTTGTGGTCTCGGCCGACGGTCGCGGGGTGGTCAGCCATGCCGGATCCCGTCTGCCGGCCGATCTGGCCGAAGTCACCGGCCCGACCAGCGCATTCACCCGCCTCGCAGCCCTGCCCCAGCCATGCCGTGGCGGATGGTTGCGTCGGCTGCGGCCGCGCGGCACGGGGCACGGGGCACGCCCCCGGCCGGGTGGCGGTCGACCTGGCCGTGATGCTCGCCGACGGCGGCGAGACCATCACTGACCTCGCTGTCCTGCGTGACCAGCGCGAGGTGTTCGGCCCGGTCGCCGCCACACCCACCGCACGCGAAATCGCCTGGCTGCAAGCCGCCGACACCCGCGACGGCATACCAGCGTCCCGCGCGGGCGGGCGCGACCTGCCCTGCCTGGTCCTGGACCTCGACGCCACCCTGGTCACCTGCCACTCCGAGAAGGAGCAGGCAGCCGCCGCCTACAAGCGCGGCTTCGGCTACCACCCGCTGCTGTGCTTCCTGCACCACATCCGGGCCCTGCCCGACCGGGTCTCTGGCACCCGGCCCTGGAACAGGACGGATCCCTGCGCGACGGAGCAGAGGCCGCCGAGCTGACCGGCATGATCGACCTCACCGGCTACCCCGACGGCACCCGCGTCATCGTGCGGCGTGAGCGTCCGCATCCCGGTGCCCGGCTGTCCCCATCGGTTGATCCGTCATGGAAGCAGGCAGAGAGCCGCCGACTGATCTTCTCGGCAGTACTACGCCGACTTCCGCCCTGTTCCCACCGCCTGTAGTGCCCCTGATCGCTCCAGCGAGACGCGTCGGCTGGTGGCGTTCTGGGCGAGGGCGAAGCCGAGGAGGAAGACCTTCTGGCGTTCGAGACCGTAGGAGATCATGCGGTTGTTCCACATGCTCTGGTCCAACTGGTTGTGTACGGACTCGGAGTCGCTGCGGTAGGGGTAGAGCTGCTGGTGGGTGAGGGTGGACTCCGGGATCTGTTGAAGGTGTTCGGCGCGGTGGAAGTCGCGCTCGGCGTCGCTCTTCTGTCTGCGGCCGGTAGCCGGGTCCGTGCCGGTGCGGTCATTGGGGGTCGTGGTGATCGCGACCTGGACGCGGTACGCGTGGGCGCCGTGGCGGCAGGGGATGAGCAGCAGGTGGTACCAGCGTGACTTCGTGCGGCCCTGCCGGTGTTCGAGGCGACTGATGGGGACGGGGATCAGGGTGCTCGTGCCGTCGTCGAGGAGGACGCGCTCGGCGATGCGGCCCTGGTCGCACCACAGGTCGTGGCGGCAGCGCCCGAAGCGCAGGAGTTCGTAGGCACGTGGCTTGACCGAGCCGTGCTGCCGGTTGATGACCAGCAGTCCGCGCCGGGCGAGGGCGTCGCGGTGGACGCCGCGGAACGTTCCGTCGTAGATGACGCCCATGCAACCGGGCAGCACGCTGCTCAGATGGCTGAAGGAACGGACGGCGACGGCGGCCTCGTCTTCGTAGTCGCCGCCGGCGACATGCCGGACGGTCAGGATGACGCGCTGCCAGTAGCCGTCGTCACGGGCCGAGGCGAAGAACCACTTTGTGCCCCGTGCGGGACGCTTCTCCTTCTCGCCGTTCTCGTAGTAGAGGCGGGCCGCGGGGTCTACTCGATGTCTGCGCATCTCCCCGGTGGTGGTGTCGACGGTGAAGGAGTGCTCCGCTTTGGAGGGCGCTTTGGGGACAGTGGCGTCGCCGACGAGGAGTTGGCGCCGCTCGGGCCTTACCCAGTTGCGCGTGACGTTCTCCGGGAACAGGCCCTGGTGCAGAGCCTGTTGGACGGCGTGCTGCTCGAAGAGGTCCTGGAGCAGATCGATGCTGGGGGCCAGGAGCTTCAGCTCGGCGTACTGGTACTGGAAGCGACTCGGTGCGGTGAGCGGCAGCAGGGCGGCTGCGGTGCGTCCGGCGTTCCGTCGTATGGAGGCGCGGACGGCACGCCACTGTTTGTCGTCGAGGGTGCCGACGGCGGAGCGTTTGGAGCCGGTGACGGTCATCAGAGCGGCGAGTAGGAGGTAGACGACGGCTGGGTACTGGCGGGGGCAGCCGCGGCTGGCCGGCGCGGGCAGGCGCTCGGCCATCTCGTAGATGAGGGGCTCGTCGAGGCAGTCCGCGATCCGCTGTTGCTGGGTGCGCTGTTCCCTGTCGCTCAGCTGGCGCTTTCGGCTGGGCCGGAGGTCCTGAGGGACAGGGTCGCCGAAGATGTCGTCAGGCACCGGCCGCCTCCTGCCCGTCCTCAGAGCTGGGAGTGCGCCATGTGTGGCCGACGACCGCTGCGGCGCGATCCAGGGAGCGTAGGCCGAGACGACGGGCGGCGTCCTCGATGAGCCCGGTGCGTTCGAACTCAGCGACCGCGGCCCAGGCAGTGATCGAGGACGGTTTGACGTCCTCCTCGTCACCCAGACCGATGCGCCTGAGGAGGTCGCCCAGGGCGACACAGGCACGTGCCTGCAGGTAGGCGTCGGAGCCATGCCGGTCGGACACGGCCAGACGGGCGTTCGGTGCGGACTCCTTGCGCAGTTGCCGTGCGCTGACGAACTGGGCGCGGCTGGTCAGGACGTTGAGGCCCCAGTCGTCCAGGGGGCACCAGCGTGCGTCCACCTTGGTGGAGCCGTGCATCCACACGCGGCGACGGCTGACGTCGAGGTCTCGTACGCGGATGTGCCCGATCTCCCCGCTGTGACCACCGGCCAGCGCGAGCGCGGCGGCGGCTCCATGACGGCTCGGACGGGTGACGAACGAGGCGCGGTGGCGCAGATCAATGACCTCGTCCTCGGCCAGCGGCCGGACGCCACCGATCGCGCGAGCGGGCAGGACGATGTCCCGGGCGGGGTCGGCGTCGCTCAGACCGAGTTCGCGCAGGGTGCGGTAGGCGGTGCGGACCACCGAGCGACGCAGCCGCATCGTGGCCGCCGCAGAGTCGGTGACGCGGCCGTGGCGGCTGCGGCCGCGGGCGGTGACGAAATCCTCGGCCAGATCGGCAGTGACATCGCCGAGGACGACGACCCCGCGCAGTTGCATGTAGCGCTCACAGCGCTTGAGCAACAGACCGAACTTGTCGAGGGTCTGCTCGGTGAACTCGCCGCGGGCGGCCATCGTCTGCCAGGCGTCCTGGACACGGCCGAACGCGTACGTGAGAGAGGGATCGCTTCCCACAGTGAGGGCCCTTCGCCGGGGTGGCACCAGCACAACCGGCTCTGATCCCTGAACAACAGGATGCGCGAATGAAGGGATCAAAACGGTCGAAATCGTGGTGTTCCATACATGCGACACCTTGGGCATGGATGATCTCCGCGGCAACAGGAGGGAGGCAAACGGGGGTGACAGACGCAGCGGCCGCGCTGGCAGGACGCAGACATGATCAAGCGCTGTGCCGACACAGCTCCTCCGTGGTGGCACGACCGCTGACCGCCTGGCTCGGCGAGTGCAGGCGGTGAAGAGGCGCCACGGCCGAGAAGCCGCGTGGCGCCGGGAAGAGGGCTCGGTCAGCCCTTGGTCTGCTGTCGAATCGGCGGAGACAGCGAGGCGAAGACGGTCTGGTAAGCGCCCATCAATGCGATGAACTGGGCATCGGGCAACGCTGAGATCTCGGCGGGAGTGGCACTCATCAACGGATCCAGAACTCCCAATGACTCCTGCTCCTTCGGTGCGGAGGCTGTCGGGGGCTCCTCTCCGGCGGGGATTGTGCATCGCCCCAGTTCGTCACGGTGGACCAGTAGGGCGTACACCAGCCACTCCGTGAGATAGAGGCCGCGTTCCGCGGGGCCTGGGGCGCCGGCCTTGAGCCGTCGGGCCAGCTCGGCTTCCTCCAAAGGCCCGGACGACAGGTGTTGTACTGCGGATCGCTGGAACCACTGGCCCTGCCAGCTGTCCCGCAGCAGAAGCCGGGCGCGTGCCGAATCGGTGCTTCGCAACTGTGCGAGCGTCAAACCGAGCTCGGTCAGTGCCAAGGAGCCGGGGTCGGACCGAAAGATCCCGGCCTGAGCTAGGAAACCGGCCGTCCCACTGACGGACCTCGGAGCGATATTGAGCCGCTTCCCGACGGTCGTGGCCCTGACGGGCGCCCGGTCGGGGCCACCGAGTTCGGCTATGGCGTCGATGACTTCAAGCTGCCGACGCGGGGTGAGGCGCTCGGTCGGAAGAATCCGCGTTCGCGCGGAATCGGAGAGCGCCATCACGCACCTCCTGCATGCAGTGTGCAGTGAGTCATGGGCAGCGCGGAGAAGCGGCATTTACTGATGTATGGCGCCAGAAATGGCATAACGGGCCCTCAGTTCGTGTCCTACTACAGGCATTTCTGATCAGGGCCCGACGCGGAACAGGGGCTATGCCCTAGGGTGGTGTTCGATGCGTGGGCCCTCAGCTGACGTGTCACCGGCGCCGCTGGAGGAGAACCGGCAAGTACTCTCTGGCGGCGCCACGCGCACGTTGCTGCTGGGTGTGATGTTGTGACCTCTAGATGTCTGTGCGGTACGCCTCCGGGATCACCAGCAGTCGGTAGAAGCCCCGGCGGACGATTTCCACCGTCTCCCTCTTGTGCAGGGTCGCTATGGCGGCGCGGATCGCACTTGCGGTCGAGTCCGGTCGGACCTCTCGTACGCGCTCGTAGATCAGCGTCAGCGGAGTGATCTCTCCGATGTCGAGTGCGTCCACCACGAGGTGCTTCAGGGAGCGCCCTGGAGCACTCGGAGCGGCAGCCGTGTCCGCGCCGCGCTGCTCTGTTTGTTCGTCGCGGGAACCAATGTCCGATGCGTCCTGTGCCTGTTGCCCCACGTACGCTTCGGCGGCCTCGACGGTCGCCAGGACAGCGGCATGGCGCTCGGCCGCGACACGCTGAAGCTGTTGGGTTTCCTGCAGCACCCGCTCGGCTTCCGCTACGGCCAGATCGGCCGCTTCGCTGCGGGCTCGCTCGACATCTGCCAGCTCCCGGAGTCGAGTGATGAGCGGCTGAGCAGGAGTGCTCGTCGCGTTACCCACCACACCCTCCTCGGCTGCTCCCGGAGCGACTTGTGGATCACCCTACCTGGCGGCACAGCCAACCGCAGCAAGTAGCTGAATGCTCCGTGAGCAAAACGCATCTGATGGTTCGTCTGCTCACGGCGGGGGGTCAGATTAGTTATGATCTGAGGTCATTCGCGTCAACAAGTTCCGCCCAACCTGCCAGTTACCAAGGCGAGTTGATGCATTAGATCAGCAGTGCGTAGTGGCAACTCACTGAGTTTCGAGGGTGGTTGCCAGCTGAGGGCAGCGGTACGCCGACAGGTACAAGAGGAAAGGAGACGTAGATGCCCAGTCGTCGTGTGTGACCCAGAGGGGACGGCTTCAGGCGCCGCGGGCGACCTGGATGGCCGTAGCATCCCGGGGCCGGACCGTATTTCGACGGGTTGCAGCGCTCGCAGAGCCTGCCCAGGGGCGGTACTGCGCGTGGCACGATCGGGCCATGCCCCGCAGCAACAACGACAAGCCCCCTCTGTTCTACGTGGCGGACGGCACC
This sequence comes from Streptomyces canus, assembly GCF_030816965.1. Taxonomy (NCBI): domain Bacteria; kingdom Bacillati; phylum Actinomycetota; class Actinomycetes; order Kitasatosporales; family Streptomycetaceae; genus Streptomyces; species Streptomyces canus. The sequence continues at coordinate 4,334,869 of NZ_JAUSYQ010000002.1, read as the reverse complement.
TGGCCTGAGGTAACCCTCGCCTTGGATGCTCCGCTGAGCGCTCACTGCGGCCTGTTGCTGGCGCGAGACCTGCGCCGGACGATGCGGTCACGTGGTCTGTCCCTGCGGGGACTCGCCGAGGTCGCCTGTGTCGCCCATTCCACCGTCGCCCGCGTGGTCAACGGTGACGTGCTTCCCGACATCGGCACTCTCACGCGCCTGGAGGACGCCCTCGACCATCAGCTCTGGCCGGGACCGTCTGCGGTGCGGTCGGCCGCGGTCTCGATTCCCAGGACTGTGGCTCGATGAGGCGGGAGCGGTCAGTCCTGTGCGTGGTCCCAAGGCTTGAGCGCGCAGGTGCCCCAGGAGAAGCGACGCAGCCGCGCCTGCTGTACATGTGTCGCGGTGTCGCCGTAGGAGGTGTTGAGGTGTCGCCCGAGGACGACGACCGCCACGCTGCCCGCACCGGCCGACTTCAGAGCTGCCGCCGCTGACTGGGCGTGGTTGCCGCTGGTCCATGTGTCGTCGATGAGCAGCACGTTGTTGCCCCACAACGCCGACGATGTGTAGCGCTGGGAGGAAGCGGCACGGCCGAGAGTTGCTGCGTTCGGCACCGGACTGAGCAGGTCGCGGTAGCGGCGTCGGGTGACAGCGATCAGGTCGGCGACGATGTCCCGCAGGGGGTGGGTGGGGCGTCCGCTGGTACTGGGCACCGAGGTGACCGTGTCGAAGGCGGGGACCGCGCAGTGCGCTGCGACGCAGGCTTCGTGCAGGGCGAGGAAGCGCCACAGCACGGCTGCCAGCCCCATGCGGAAGTACTGCTGCTGAGGCCCGGTGGTGTTCTTGTAGCGCCACAGTTCGTTGGCGTACTGCTCGCTCTTGAGGGCCAGACTCACGGGGACCACGGCGTCGGCGACCCCTGCCCCGAGGATCGTGGCCGCTTGCTGGCAGGGCCAGCAGGTGGGGTAGCCGCTGTTCGCCGTGCCCCGGCAGATCTGGCAGACGCCGGGGCCGGGCAGCAGTGGGTGGACGAGGAAGTTGGTGTAGCGGGCGGACAACTCGCCGACAGTTGCCACCCGGGCCGCCGACTACGCCCAGGTGAGCTCGCCCGTGGTGGGGACGAGGGAGTCGAGTTGGTCGAACACGTCGTCCGCGCTGTCAATGACGGTGGTGTTGGGCCGGGAGGCATACTCGCGGGCCCATTCGTGGGTCATGAGGGAGCGCATGAGGAACACCCGGCGGCCGTGCTCGAGGGCGAGGCGGGCCTGCATGCGGGCGCCGCTGCGGTAGGCGGCCTCCACCACGACGGTGGCCAGGCTGTAGCCGCTCATCACGGCGTTGCGCATGGGGAACGATGCCTTCGAGGGCGGAGCATCTGGCCAGAACTGGGAGATCACCAGCCCCCGCTCGGCGATCTCCTGCTGTAGCCGGGCGTTCTGCGCCGGATAGGTGCGCCGCAGGCCGGTCCCGATGACGGCGACGGTGCGGCCGCCGACGGCGAGCGCTGTGCCATGCGCGGCTGTGTCGATGCCGGCTGCGAGGCCGCTGACCACGGTGACGCCGCGTTCGGCAAGTCCGCCCGCGATCGCCCGGGCCTGGGCGATGCCTTCCGGGGTGGGATTGCGGGTGCCGACGACTGCGACCCGTAGATCCTCCTCGACCGCCGTTCCACGCAGAAACAGGAACGGCGGGCGCTGGTGGACCAGCCGCAGATAGAGCGGATAGTCCTCGTCCAGAATCGTCACCAGCCGCATGCCCTCGCGCTCCCAGGCAGCGATTTCCGCGGCAACGGCTTCCAGGTCCACGGTCGGCTCGGTGTCGAACAGGGCGCCCTGTCCTGAGGCGTCTAGTGCGCTTTCCAGGACCTCGCGTGCACTCCCGACCGTCTCGATCTGGTCGGTGAGATCTGGCCAGGGGCGATCGCCGCGCCGCAAGAGCGCGACGAGGGCGGCTCGCTCCAGCTCCTGGTCCATGCCGCAAGTATAGGAAGGGCGGCCTTGGTGGGGCGATGAGCGGAGGAGCCTCGTTTTATGTAGTGGCATGATCGCGGAGCGTAATGGCTTTTCGGACATGTTGCGCTCTAATCGCGCCGAGGTCCGCTCTGTGCTCATGAATGCGGGATCAGGGAGGGAATGGATCGGTCTCGTCGATGTCGTGAGTAGGGGGAGGGGCGGTCTTGGACGTGTCCGGGGAACTGGCGACTGTGGGGACGGCCAGCGCGTTGGCGCTGGTCACGGCGATGACGACCGACTCGTGGCGTGGTGTCCGCACATGGTTCGGACGGTGGCTCGGAAGAGGGAGGTCCGAGGCCGAGGCGCATCAGCTCACCCGCCTGGACCGGGACCAGGGAGTGTTATTGGCCGCGGGAGCCGATGGCGAGGAGCAACTGGCGCGCGAGCTGGCCGCGGCGTGGGCCGTCCGGCTGCAGGACATCGCGGACATGGACCAAGGCGCGGGCCGAGAATTGCTGGAGTGGGTGGCCCGGTGGCGGGCGGAGAATCCTGAGGCTGCCCGGTCGGCGGCGGTCATCAAGCAGAACGCCAAGGGGAGCGGGCGGTCCCGCATCACTCAGGTCGGCGGCAACCAGACCATCATCCGCCCGGAGCGCTCATGACAGCCGGGGGCGAGGCCGATTCCGAGCGGCCACAGATGGAGGCAGAGGCATCCGACCACGCCGTCGTCACACAGGTGGCCGGGGACTACGAGGAACACCACCACACCTATGTGCGCGGCTGGGAGTACCTGAGCGCTGTCGGCGTCAGCGAGGACGAGATCAACTTCGTCGAAGAGGCTTACGTCCATGACACCAGGGACGCCGGGGTGGCACAGCCGGTCCAGCGTGCCGTCAACGCGCTCAGACGCCCGGTGGGCCAGAGCAACATCGTGATTCTGGTCGGCCGTTCGGGGACGGGACGCTACACCACAGCGCTCCGCGTGCTGCGAGACGTGGGAGTGGCGGGTAAGGCCATCCACAGCCTGGTCCCGGACTGGGACCGGCCCCGCACAGCCCAGATTCCCAGCACGTCGGGGCACGGCTTCATCCTTGACCTGTCCGCCTACAGGAGTCTGCCGAAGGACTTTTACCAGGGCCTGGGTGACTACCAGCGGGAGGCCGCGAGCAAGGACGCGTATCTGGTCGTGCTGGTCACGCCGGAGACCTGGAAGCCCGGAGGCCTGGTATCGGTGCCCGCCGTCGAGTGCGTGGGACCGCCGGCGGACAAGGTCGCCAGAGCGCATGTCCGTCACATGGCAGCCGATCGTGAGAACTGGCTCGACGAACTGAAGGATCTGATCGGCAATACGACGTCGCCGGAGGACGCCGCACAGCTCGCCCGGATCATCGCCAATCCTGACATCGGGAGTGTGGGTGAGGCCGAGAACGAGTTCCTGAACTGGAACGCCTACCTGCTCAAGTGGTTCGCGGACCACAACAGCGGCGAAGAACTGCGTGACAGGGCCCTGCTGATCGCGGCGGCACTGTTGGAGAGGCTTCCCGCCGACATCGTCATGAACGCCGCAGACCGGCTGTTCCACCGGGTGAAGGGGGCACTTCCTCCTGGCGGCGCGCTGGCCGGCCTCGATCTCGACAAGAGGCTGGAGGCCATCGGAGCGAGCCGCGTAGACGACGACCGGATCTCACTGAGCGAAGAGCGGCACGCTCTGCACGAGGCAGTCCTCGCCCATGTGTGGCAGCAGCGTCCGCAACTGCGACGCGTGCTGCTGGACTGGGCCTCGGAACTCAGCGCTCCGGGTGGCATCGCCGTGAAACACCTGGAACACATCGCCGAGAGCGTCACGCGGCTGGCCGCCGGGCCGAGCGGCGGTACGGTCCTCCAGCTCGTCATTAAGTGGACGGCGACGGACAGCAAGACCCACCGCCGGCTCGCCGTCGGCGTACTGGAGGGCATGGCGATCCACCCAGTCATCGGGGCGGCCGTCCGCAAGTACCTCTACGACTGGGCCGGGCAGAAGAACACCAGCGAGGCCCTCGCCCAGGCCATCGCGAAGGTCTGTGCCGGTGCGCTCGGGCGCGTGTACCCGCGGGTCGCGCTCACCCGGCTCAGGATCCTGGCCTCTCGAGAGGACCAGCGGGGCGCTGCCGCGGTCGCCGAGGCGATCCGCGCGCTGGCCAGTACCCCTGAACGCCGTGTCCTTGTGCTGGGCGAGATCGTGGAGTGGGCGCAGAGCGAGGACCTGGTCATGCGCCAGGCCGGGGCGACGGCATTCCTCGCCCTCAGCGAGCTGACCGGCGAGGACCCCATCGCATTGTCCCTGGCGGCCGAACTGAGCGCGAGTCGCGAAGTGGCGCCGGAGGACGAGTTGTTCGTACGAGGCTGGCGCGCGGCCTGGCGCCACGAGGCCACAGCCGTTCAGGCCCAGACGTCTTTGGCCGCCTGGCTGGACTCGGCGGATGTACCCGACGAACAGGTCATCGGCATCGCCCGGGCGGTGCTTACCGGACGCCTCGGTGACAAGGGTGTGGCCGACCTGCTGGTGGGCTCTGATGCCATCACCGCGGTAGGGCGTTGTCGCCGAAAGGTGCTGTTCGACCAGCTGCTGTACGCGGTTGCCACACCTGCCGAAGAACCCGAGCAGCCGGAGGAACAGACCGCGACGGCAGCGTGATCGTGTTTGCCCTCCGAAGGAGATCTCCGGGACCGCCTGGTGACGCCACGCTGGCGGTCCCGAAGTCCAACAGCAGAGCCATCGAGGTGCGAGGGGACCGGCTGCCCAGCCGCGACCCAAGCGTGTTCTTCACCGTCCGCATCGACGGCATATGGCGCCCATGCGAAAGCGAGTCGCCACAGGAGGAGGTGGACCTTGCCGCGCTCGCGCGACACCAGTTGCGCGAACGGATACGACGAACCCTCGCGTTTTACACAGTCCTCGATGCCGGCTCAGCGCAGGACGCCGTCAACGCCGACATCACCCAGTGGCACAACGCCGACCCACGACTCGAGACGCGAGGCTCCGTACGGCTGAGCGTGGGAGCCCAGGACGCATCGCTGGCCGAGGAGCACCTCCGCAAGGAGCAGGCCCGTTCGCTCGAGCAGCAGGAAACCCTACGCCGCCTCACGTTCCTCCAACATGTCATGTCCGACCCCGACCTTCGACTCGTGTGGTGGATCGACCGTCACCCTGACCGTCTCCACGAACTGGACGCCGTGGGGACGGCGTTGCAGGACCTCAGACCGCCACGCGACCCGTCCTACGACGTCCTGCGCGACGAGGTCGTCAGGTTCGTGGACCAGCTGCTCGCAGACATTCGCACGCCCCAGCAGCGCCAAGTCTTTCTCCGCGCACTCGCGCAGACACTGCAGGCCCTGGGCAGCACCGAACTCCACACCGCAGCCGCCCAATGGCTCGACACCGCCGCACCGGACCCCGGGAGTTCTTCCGCATGAATCAGCACCACAGGCGCTGGCTCCTCGCCCCTGTACGTCAATGGCGGACCCGCCGCCTGATGGCCCAGCACGGCCCGTCCCTCGCATACTCGACCGCATGGGCGCTGATCACCCTGGCCACAGCCCCGCGAGAAGTCGCCTTCGTACAGCAGTCGATACGGGAATCCGACGAACCTGGCGAAGCAGGTCTCTGCTTCGACGACTGGACGGAACTGACCGACCAGGAGCGCGAACACCGCCGCCGCTGGCTGTCACGCCACGACCGGTCCCCCATACAGATGCTGGAGATACCCGAGGAACTCCTGAAGACGACCGGTCTCCGCGTCAACGACTGGGGCGAACCCGACCCCCAGCCATGAGCCCGAGGTCTTCGGCATCAGACAGCAACGACACCGCCGCCGTTGCCGTGCACGCCGTCGTGGCATCCAGTTCCAGACGGCTGGCTTGAGGTCCCTCACTCCAGGCGAGCCCACCCGCTGGATGCCCTTCTCATCGTTCCGGGCCCTCGGTGAACCCTGCGTGGGAACCATGAGAACAGGCAGCCGACGAAAGCGATTTGCCTGCGCCGGTCACCGGCGGAGCCGATGTCAGTGCCGTACGTCAGCATGCTGAGTAGGCACACCAACAATCCTTGATGGAGAATCTCTCGTGACCGGCCAAGACTCCGACGCTGTGCTTTCCTCTGAATTTCTCCTCACGGCGATGGCTGACCACGGTCCTGACGACCCCGTGGTGAGACTGGCGGCGCAGCAGGTTCGCTCAGGCCAGCCTCGATACGACCGCTCCGTCCTTGCTGAGGCTCTGCTGTCGGGCCCGCATGCCGAGGAGGCGCCCCAGTGGCTTCTGGAGGCGGCCGTGGCGGCGGATCTGGAGGCCGAGACGGAACCGTCCCACTACGACCGTCGGCCGGCCCTGGTCGCGCTCGCGCTCGGTCACCCGTCCTGTTCGGCGTCCCTGCGGGACCGGACACTGAAGCGGTGCACCGCTGAGCAGTTGGCCCAGCTCGGGAGCCCACGCGCCGCTGAGCGGCTGGCCGGTGCGGTCGCGGACGAGGTGCGTGCCCGCGGCGGTACGCCGCCGCCCATGACTCCGCACCTGCTGGAGGAACCAACCCCGGCCCAGATCATGTTCCGGCACGGCCCGCTGCACGACCTGGTGTTCGGGGCAGCTTGCGACACGCTCCCAACGGCTCCCGACTCCGGCAAGCCTGGCGACGGAGATGACGTCACGGACTGGCTGGAGCGTCACAGGCAGGCGTACAAGGCGTGGAAAAGCATGTGGCGCCGGATACTCAAACGGAATTCGGACCGTCACAGGGAGTTCGTGGAGTGGGCCAAGGACACCGACGCCGAGCGGACGGTCCGCGACGAGTTGCTCGGCAGCCTGCCCTGGGCGGTCGAGCCGGAGCTGCTGACCGAGCTTGCCGCAGCTGACCTCGGGCGTTTCCCTTTCGAGCTCCTGCTGGCCCAGAGCTGCCGTATGCGTCGCGACGGATCGGATGAGCAGCAGGTCCTGGATCGCTTTGCCGCGGAACTGTCCACCTTGACGGACGAAGAGCAGGTCCGCGTCCGTCACTTCCTGGGTCCTGAGAGCACCACACTGCTCGACATGGGGTGCCATGCCCCCGTCACCTGGGTGCAGCACACCGCATCCGGAACGTGGCGTCACCTCCTTAATCCGACGCAGGCCAGGGACGACTACCGATCGGTTGAGTGGTGGGCCTCCGCCACCACGCTCGCCGATCTCGCGGCGAGGTTCGCCGAGACGGCTGCCCGTGCCCTTCCCTTCTGGGAGCCGGAAGACCGTTACTCGGCCATCAATTCGGACGAGGTGGCCTGGGTACGCGACATGCTGCTGCACCTTCCGACGGTCACCGAGGACGTCAAGGCCGGAGTCCGCCCGATCGTCCAACATGCGCGCAGACGGCTGAGCCCTCGTCATCCCGGCCTGCAGCCACGTTACGACCAGCGCCGCGAGCTCGAGGAGATCCTCGACACGGTCGAGCGCGTCCTTGCCGACCCTCCGCCGGCCATCGGCGCGGATCGCCGCCGAACCGCGCTCGGCGCCCCGGATGCGGTGACCGTGCGCGAACTGGCCGGCGTCCCGGCCCAGGTGTTGAGCGAGTACCTGGACCGGCACCCTGGTGATGACGCCCTCGCGGAGAAGGCACTCCTCGCCTGCGCCGCGAGCGGGTGCCGGTCCGACGACGACTTCGCGGGGGTACTGCGCCGGCACGGTTCCCCGGACACGGTGCTGCTCCGTCTTACCGAGGGCCTGCGCAGGCACCTGGGTGGCGGGCCGTCGTGGCGCGAGGCCTGGACCCGCCTGGTCCTGGCCAGGCCGGACACCGGGCCGGAACTTGTACGTGCCCTGCCGGCCTGGTCGGCGCTGCGCGCCCGGGGTGGCCGTCATGGGAGCGCGCATCCGTCAGTGATCTCCGTGGCACGCGAGGCCCTGGGCGCCGATCAGGATGCGTGGGACCGGTTCGCAGCCTGCCCGGCTACGTCCTCGGGGCCGACCGCCTGGCTGCGCCTCGGCGATCTGTTGGACGCGGCTGCCGCGGAAGCGCCATGGCCAAAGCCACCGGGCAGCCGCTGAGTGGTCGGCGAGGGCTGGGGATACCTTTCATGGAAAGAGGCCAGGGTCTTCCGTGCTTTGCGCAGGGCCACCGAGGTCAGCAAGGATCCGCCTGATATCTGCGGCCAACGTCGCGGGTGTGGAAACGGGGCCGGCTCGAACGGTCAGAGCACCCGGAGTGTCAGCCGGATAAGCCTCCACCAGGTAGCCGACTTCCGACAGGATGCCGAACAGGGCCGCGTGCAAGTGACGTCGAGCGGTCTCGTGTGCGCGGTCCGCGGCGGCCATGGGCCAGCCTCGTAGCTGCTCGTCGGCGGCGGCGCGACGCAGACTCCGAGAGGTGAACCATTCCACGCCGACCGATTCACCGCTATCGGTCACCACGAAACCGTGTGCGCGATAGCGGTCGTCGTTGCCCGCTTCGGGCAGTCCTGCGGCTGCCAGAAGGGTCCGAATTTCCACTCCCAATGGACCTCGAGTTGGGGATCGGCGTCGATGCTGAGAACTTGCCACGGGCATGCTCCTTGGTGAGAGTAGGCCAGGCATCAAGAAGGGTAGCGGTGTTTTACTCGCGGATCGCATTCGTGTGGAATGCGCGGTCACTCGACGAGAGTGATGAAACCATCGGGGATCCAGCCCTCTAGGTATCCACGTAGAAAAGGGCCGAGTTCGCGTGGATACACATCAAAATCCTCATCCTCGACATCGGACAGTGGATGCCAGACATAGTCGGCATCCGGAGAGGAACGGGCGCGAGCGCGAAGACTGATCTGCCTCATTCTGTCGCGACGGACGACGAAAATATACGTCCGGCCAGCCGGGCCGCCTCGCGCCGAAAGCGGATCGAACCTGCCGACTACCGGGGTAGTGGCAAGGAACCAGTGAGAGAAGAGCGGGTCCAGAACGTGAATGACAGAGAACCTGGACGGCCGGACACGGATCACTCTTGACTTCACCGGCCGCCAAGCAGACTCACCGTGAATTCGGCAGAGCAAGACCCGTTCCTGGCCGTCGATCACAGCCAGCACGATGGATGACGATTTCCTTCGGATAACTCTTCTCATGCGCTGAGCGTCCGTCAGAAGCGATGCTCATGCCTCCGCTGAGTTGCAAGCGAATGAAGCCGACAACAATCAGGCGGTTCACTGAAGTGAGGTGACTGCGAGAGACGCGCGGCGCATTGCCCTTAGCGATGTATCACGCCTGTCGGCTTGGGTGAGCAGCTTCCGTGCTGGGGAGGGGTTGTCCCCGTCGAACTGCTGACGATGCGACAGCCACTGGCATCATCCGGCTATGCGCCCTGACCTGCAGCGATCAGCTGAGCGTTTCCGAATCGACAGGTGTGCGTTCCGGAGCGATCTCCTGGCCAGTCGCTGACCTGCGGCGACGGAGTTTTCTACAAGCCCCACGAAGGCGGGGATCTGTCGGAAAACGTGTCTGAAATTAGCGCCCAGATGATACGAGCGTCAGACATGCTCCCGGCAGTGTTGCGGTGGCAGGGCTGGCGTGCAGCCGTGCCACCGCCCACAGTGTAGCGGCTGTCGCTGCGGCGGCTGGAGGGTTGGTAGGTGCGCAGCCCTTCCTGCCATTGCCGCAGAGCGTCTGCCGCAGGTTGCCTGCGGTCCCGTTCACCGCCCAGTCGGGTGCCGATGGCTTCGATCAGGCTCAGCGGCCCGCGGTTCCGGGCCGGCACCGCCACGTGGATCGATCCCTCGTCCGGGACGGTGTCCGAGGGCGCCTTGCTCACTGCCTCTGCGTAGCGAGGTGATGCTCGGAAGGCGGAATGGCTGAGCGTGACTGCCCGGGCCAGTACTGCGGATTTCCCACTGGCGGCGGTGCCGGTCACGATGAGGACGCCCGCGGGACCTTTGACGAAGGCCGTCAGTCGGCGGTTGAGTTCCTGGCGGCCGGAGAAGTACCAGCCGGGATCGTCGCGGCTGGCGCGGCCGCTGGCGCGGTCCAGCCAGTACTCCAGTTCCTCGGGCGTGGCTGCGACTTCCTCTCTGGCTTCTGTGACCACCCGCGGTTTGGGCTGGTAGCCAGGGCGGCGTGGATTCCTTGGCTGGTCTCCGGTGCGAAATAGCCGACGTTGCGGGTCGGAACGCGCAGGTCCTCAAAGCAGGATGGGGCGACGGGCATATCAAGGCCAGGACCACCGTGAATGCTCCGGGCTTGTACCGTGTCACCGTTCGCACCATTGACGGCCATACCATCACCCAACTGGTATTGGCCAGTGAACCCGGCGCCATGCAAGAAGTGGAATAAGTCCAGCCTCGGGACTTCGCTCCCGTCGGGCTTCTTGGCCACGGCCACCCGCGGTAGCAGTGAGATCTGGCCAACGCGGGCGTCGTCAACGCCACCGGCGACGCCGCCCCGGACGCCTGGCGACGCGTCGTCGCCCTGATCATCCAGTCCAACGAGGCCCCGGCGCGCGGCTCCCTGCCTGCCTCACCCGGGCACGAAGCCCTCTGCAAGGCCATGCTCCGCGCCGGTCAGGGCACCTCCGCACCGCCCTCAGGCAAGAGCGGCTGACCGCGGGGGTGTCAGAGGAGGGGGACCCGGGTGAAGCGGCTCGCCGCGTGGAGTTCGGTCTCCATACGGGTCGCCGTGAGACGCAGTTCCGGGAGGATCTCCGCCACGCATTCCTCGGCCGTGCGGCCCGCCGCGTGCAGGGCGACGTTGATGGCGGCGACCACCCGGCCCGTACGGTCGCGGACGGGGACGGCGATGGTGCGAAGCCCGTCCTCCCAGTCTTCGTCCAGCAGGGCGTAGCCCTGGGTGCGGACGCGGTCGAGGTCGGCGGAGCCCTCCGTGTCCGCCAGCAGGACCCGGCCCAGGGAGGTCGCCGAGGCCGGCAGGCGGGTGCCGGTCCTGATGTCCACGCCCATGATCCGGGGGGACACCGCCCTCGCGGTGTACTGGATCTCCGCCCCCTCGCCCGATCCCGGCGGCACCAGGACCGCCAGTGCCGTCGACTCCCTCACCCGTGCCGAGAGGTCGGCCAGATGCGGGGCCGCGATGCGCGGGAGGTTCGTACGGGAGAGGGCTGGGAAGCCCAGGGACAGGACCCGGGGGGTGAGGCCGAAGGTCCGGGACTCCTGCTGCTGGCGGACCAGGCCCAGGTGTTCGTAGGTGATCAGGGCCCGGCGGGCCGTCGCCCTCGGCAGGCCGGTCGCCCGGGCCACGTCCGTCAGCGTCAGCGCGGCCCTGCCCTCGTCGAACGCCGTCAGGACCGTCAGGCCGCGCGCGAGGGACTCGATGAACTCCCGGCCCAGTTCGTTCTTGGCCGCGCCGATCCAGGAGGCCGATCCCGAGGGGGGCGAGCCCGGGTCCTGGTCCGGGGTGGACGCCAGTTGGCGTTCCATCTCCGCCACCGTCGCCCGCAGCCGCGGCAGCAGGGTCTCGCGCAGGTCCGTCGCGGTGTGGCGGCTGGTGTGGCTCACGACGTTCGCCACGCAGGCGATCCGGGCCGTGCGCGGGTCCCGTACGGGGACGGAGACCGCCACCAGCCCCGGCTCGATCAACTGGTCGTCCAGCGCCCAGCCGTCCCTTGCCGCCTGTGCCGCCTTCGCCTCGAACTCCCCCTCCTCGGCAGGGAGTTCCCGGGGCGGTACGGCGGAGAAGCCCCGGTCCTCCGGATCCGCCGCCCGGCGTTCGCGCCAGGCCCGCCAGTCGGCGTCGGTCCACTCGGACGCGAACAGGGGCCCCGGCGCGGTGCGTTCGGCGGGGAGCAGGTCCCCGATGCGGAAGCTCAGGGACATCGCGCGGCGGCGGGTGGCCTGGTGGATGAAGCGGATGCCGTCGCGGTCGGCGACCGCGAGCGACACCGACTCGTCCAGTTCGTCGGCGAGGGCGTCGGCCCGCCCGGACAGCAGGGCGGGCAGGCGCAGGGCGGCGAGATAGGCGTTGCCGAGTTCCATCAGCCGGGGGGTGATCACCGCGTCCCGGCCGTCCAGGCGGACGTATCCCATGCGGGTCAGCGTGGACGTGATGCGGTCGACCGTGGAGCGTGCCAGGCCCGTCGCCCGCTCCAGAGCGCTCGGGCTCAGCGTCCCGCCCGCCTCGGTCAGCTCCCGCAGCACCCTGACCCCCCGGATCAGCGGCGCGACCGCCTCGGCCGGCACGGCGGACTCCGGCACCGGCAGGGATGTGAGCGTGTCAGCGGGCATCGGTTCTCCGGTACGGCGATCGCGGGACGCCTACGGTAATGCGAACGTCGGCCACGGCACGCCCACGGTCACCTGACTCGGCACCCTCGCCCCGCGCCTACTCCCGCGTGACCCGCACCCGGTAGTCGCCGTCCCCGTCCGCCCCCACCACCCGCACCCGGACCCCCTGGCCCGGATCCCTGAACTCCTCGCCGACCGCGAACGACGCGTCCGAGAGTTCCGCCTGGACGTTGGGGCTCCGCGTGCACCCCCCGCTGTTGCGCCGCGAGTCGTACACCCGCACCGGGCCCCGACCGGTGTCCACGTCCGCGTCGACCTTGTAGACGAGGACTCCCGGCCGGCACACCGTCTCGTCGTTGCCCTCGCGGGTGCGGAGCTCGACCGCGTAGCCGGTGCGGCTGCCGAGGGGGACGAAGAGGAGTTTGGTGCCCAGGCCGGGCCGGGCCAGCGGGGTCAGGGTGTGCTCCGAAGTTCCGCGCGCCGTCAAGCAGTTGACCTGTGCCGCGTCCAGCCAGCCCAGCTTCCACTTGTGCCAGCCGAGGAGGTCGTTGTTGGCGCCCCAGTCCTCGCTCATGATGTCCCAGTGGCCGACCGCGCTCCCGCCCGCCTGGGTGTAGAGGTCGGGCAGGCCGAAGACATGGCCGTTCTCGTGGGGCAGGACCCGGTAGCCGGTCTGCGCGTAGGAGTCGGAGCCGTCGTCCTGGCGGGAGTACACGAAGGAGGCGTTGCCGACCGGGACGCCGTCGGCGACCGGGGCGTCGGGGTTGCCGGCGAAGCTCACCGACAGGACCGTGTCGAGGGCGGAGGGACCGGCGTTCGGGGTCACCAGCACGTTCAGGAAGTCGTAGGACCGGAAGTCCACCTTGGGATCGGCGGTGGTCACGATGTCCTGGATCAACCGGCGGTAGCCCGGGTCGAAGGGGGCGCCGCGCTCTATGCCGTAGGCCCGGAAGGACTTCGGCATGCGCAGCCAGTCGGTGATCGGGGCCTCGGGGCGGTAGTCGAGACGGCCGTAGGAACTGGTCCGGAACCAGTCCTGGGTCTGCGGGAAGAACTCGCGGAATCGGTCGAGCGCGGTCCCGGAGCCGGGTGCGTCGGAGAAGTCGATCATCAGGGTGAGGGCGCGGACGGTGCCGGTGGAGCGGGAGTAGCCGCCGGGCGTGGGCAGGCCCTCGGACATCTGGACGGCCGGGCCACCGCTGATCAGACAGGCGTGGTGGGCGTCGGAGCGGGCCACGGGGATCGGACCGGCGGTCGTGGTACCCGGAGCGAGGCGCTCGGTGCCGGCCGAGGTGCTGACCGCGAGGGTCAGCGCGGTCACGGACACGACGGCGGCGACACGGCGCGGGCGTATGCGACGACTGGTCCACGGCATGCAGGCACCCTCCGGAGCGCGGCAGCCGCTGGTCGGAAGGCTGCACCTTCTCGATCACCCTCTGCCGGGGGAGGGGGCGACGCGCGCTGGAGGAGACCGAACGTGGGTACCGCCAGATCTGTGACTCAGGTCACAATATAATTTCCCCTCAACCTGAAATAACCGGGGAGCGTCTCCCCGTTTAGACCTGTGTCCGAGCGAAACGGGGACTGAATCCCCGGATCGCCGAAACCAGACCCCGAAGGGAGCGCACCGTGACCGCCACGACGACCGCGCAGCGCAAGGCGCCCCGGCCCCGCGCCGACGCCCTGCGCAACCGCGAGCGGATCGTCACCGCCGCCCGCGAGATGTTCACCGAGTTCGGCCCCGACGTGCCGCTCGACGAGATCGCCCGCCGGGCCGGCGTGGGCAACGCCACGGTGTACCGCAACTTCCCCGACCGCGACGCGCTCGTCCGTGAGGTCGTCTGCTCCGTCATGGACCGGACGGCGGAGGCGGCCGAGCTCGCGCTCGCGGCGACCGGGGACGCCTTCGGCGCGCTGGAGCGCTTCGTGCACACCGCCGCCGACGAGCGGATCACCGCACTGTGCCCGATGGTCCAGAGCACCTTCGACCAGTACCACCCCGACCTGGTGGCCGCACGCGAACGCATGGAGCAGCTCGTCGAGCAGCTCATGGACCGGGCCAGGGCGGCCGGTCAGCTGCGCGGCGACGTGAGCTTCGGTGACCTGATGGTCGCCGTGGCCCAGCTGTCCCGGCCCCCGGCCGGAGTCGGCTGCCTCACCCTCGACGGGTTCGTGCACCGCACCCTTCAGGTGTTCCTGGACGGACTGCGGGCCCCGGCCCGCTCCGACCTGCCGGGTGCGGCGCTGACCATGGAGGACCTCCGCCAGGCCCGATCCGACGAGAACCGATGAGTTCAGAGCGCGAGAACAGTCACTAGCAACGACTTTCGACCGGCCGTCACCGAAGACGGACCGTCCCCTCAAGACATCTTTTTCCGTCCCGAAGTACCGGAGTGGGTACCCCCATGTCTGAAACAGCCGCAAAGGCACCCGGCGCACCGGCCACGTCCGGTGACGCCAACCGCTGGAAAGCGCTCGTCTTCATCGCGCTCGCCCAGCTGATGGTCGTCCTCGACGCCACCATCGTGAACATCGCCCTGCCGTCCGCCCAGACCGACCTGGGCATCTCCGACGGCAACCGTCAGTGGGTCGTCACGGCCTACGCCCTCGCCTTCGGTGGCCTCCTGCTCTTCGGCGGCCGCATAGCCGACCTGTGGGGCCGCAAGAACGCCTTCGTGGTCGGCCTGATCGGCTTCGCGCTGGCCTCCGCACTGGGCGGCGCGGCCACCAGCGGCGCCATGATGTTCGGCGCCCGAGCCCTCCAGGGCGTCTTCGGCGCGCTGCTCGCGCCCGCCGCGCTCTCCCTGCTCGCCGTGATGTTCACGGACGCCAAGGAGCGCGCCAAGGCCTTCGGCATCTACGGCGCGATCGCCGGTGGCGGTGGCGCGGTGGGCTTCATCCTCGGCGGTGTGCTGACCGAGTACATGGACTGGCGCTGGACCTTCTTCGTGAACATCCCGTTCGCGATCGCGGCCGCGCTCGGCGCGTACTTCGTCATCCGTGAGCCCGAGGGCGGTCGCAACCGCAACCCGCTCGACATCCCCGGCGTCCTGCTGTCCACCCTGGGCCTGGTCGCGCTGGTCTACGGCTTCACCCGCGCCGAGTCCGACGGCTGGGGCGACTCCGTGACCGTGGGCATGTTCGTCGCGTCGGCCGTCCTGCTGGTCGCCTTCGTGGTCACCGAGGCCAGGGTCAAGGCCCCGCTGCTGCCCCTGCGCGTGATCACCGACCGCAACCGCGGCGGCATCTACCTCTCGCTCGGTATCGCGATCATCGCGATGTTCGGCACCTTCCTGTTCCTCACCTACTACCTGCAGATCGTCAAGGGCTTCTCGCCGATCAAGACCGGCTTCGCCTTCATGCCGATGATCGTCGGCATGATGGTCGGCTCCACCCAGATCGGCACCCGTCTGATGACCCGCCTGCCGGCCCGTCTGCTGATGGGCCCCGGCTTCCTGGTCGCCGCGGTCGGCATGCTCCTGATGACCCAGCTGGAGATCGGCTCGTCGTACGCCTCGACGATCCTGCCGGCGATGCTGCTGCTCGGCCTCGGCATGGGTACGGCGTTCATGCCCGCCATGTCCCTGGCCACCCTGGGCGTCGAGCCCCGGGACGCCGGTGTCGCCTCCGCGATGGTCAACACCTCGCAGCAGGTGGGCGGCGCGATCGGTACGGCCCTGCTGAACACGATCGCCGCGTCCGCCACGACCTCCTACATCGCCGACCACATCGGCTCCGCGACCTCCAAGTCGCAGCAGCAGCTGGTCGCGCTGGAGGGCCAGGTGCACGGCTACACCAACGCGATCTGGTTCGCCGTCGGCATGCTGGTGCTCGCCGCCGCGATCGTCGTGACCCTCGTCAACGCCGGCCGCCCGGACACGTCCGCCGTGACCGGCTCCGGAGAGGGCGCCGAGGAGGAGCTGGCGATCCCGGTCGTCGCCCACTGACGGCGACCGGTCGGTCGTACCCCTTCGAGAACCACGTACGTACGGGGAAGGGGACGCCCCGTACGTACGACCCCAGGAACTGCCCTGGTCCCGCTGAGTGAGCGGCTCAGCGGAGCCAGGGCAGATCCGCGCCGGCCTCGTTCGGCTGGAGTCCCTCGGCGACGATCTGCATGATCTCGCCGAGGGACTTCTGCTGTTCCGGGGTGAGCCGGTCGAAGACGGCGTTGCGTACGGCCCGCACATGGCCGGGCGCGGCGCCCTCCAGCATCTCCAGGCCCGGATCGGTGAGCACCGCGAACTGGCCGCGCTTGTCGTCCGGGCAGTCCTCCCGGCGCACCCAGCCGTTGCGCTCCAGACGGGCGATCGCGTGGGAGAGGCGGGACCGGGTGATCTTCGCCTTCATGGCCAGTTCGGTCATCCGCAGCCGCCGGTGCGGGGCCTCGGCCAGCCCCACGAGCAGCCCGTAGTAGATGTGCGGCATGCCGGCGTCCCGCTGGAGCTGGCGGTCGAGGTGATCCTCGAGGAGGGTCGTGGCGTGCACATAGGAACGCCAGATGCGCTGCTCTTCGTCGTCGAGCCACTGGGGCTCCTCGCCGGGGACGGATGCCGTGTTCATGGTTCCCACTCTACGAGCTCTCTCCTTGAAGCTTAAACAAATGAGGCGTACAGTCATCTCTAGAAGCTTTAAATTTTAAGCACTGCCTGCATCGGAAGTACCGGAGGAGTCCCCGCCATGTCCGCCGACACGCTGGAGCGCATGCCCGCCCTCTATCTGAGTCACGGCGCCCCGCCGCTCGCCGACGACCCGATCTGGCCCGGCGAGCTCGCCGCCTGGTCCGCGGACCTGCCCCGCCCGAAGGCGATCCTCATGGTCTCCGCCCACTGGGAGGAGGCCCCCCTCGCCCTCGGCGCGGTGCGGCCCGTCCCGCTCGTCTACGACTTCTGGGGCTTCCCCGAGCACTACTACAGGGTGACGTACGACGCCCCCGGCGCCCCCGAACTCGCCGATTCCGTACGCAAGTTGCTGCGCGCCCCCGGCATCCCCGTGCAGGACATCCCGGACCGCGGACTGGACCACGGCGCGTATGTCCCCCTCGTCGAGATGTTCCCCGAGGCCGACATCCCCGTCCTCCAGATCTCCATGCCGACCCTCGACCCCGTCAGGCTCATGGAGATCGGCCGCAAGCTCGCACCGCTGCGCGACGAGGGCGTTCTGATCGTCGGCTCCGGCTTCTTCACCCACAACCTCGCCGCCCTGCGCCACACCGGCTCCGGGGTGCCCACCTGGTCCTCGGAGTTCGACGACTGGGGCCGGCGGGCACTGGAGGCGCGGGACGTGGACTCCCTGCTGGACTTCCTCAACAAGGCTCCGGCCGGGCGCTACGCCCATCCGCGCACCGAGCACTTCGCGCCGCTGTTCGTGACGATGGGCGCGGCGGACGTGAGCGGCGAGCTGGACGCGCAGAAGTCCGTCATCGACGGGTTCTGGATGGGGATGGCGAAGCGGTCGGTGCAGTTCGGCTGACACCCTCTCGCGGGGGCTAGAGGTCCTTTTCGTACCAGGCCACGTCCCAGTAGCGGCCGAACTTCCTGCCCACTTCCCGGTAGGTGCCGACGTGCCGGAAACCGAAGCGTTCATGCAGCCGCGTGGACGCTTCGTTGGGTTGTGCGATGCCCGCGTAGGCACGATGCAGGTCCTCGTCGGCCAGGGCCTCGAAGAGAGCCTTGTAGAGGAGGGTGCCGATGCCCCGGCCGCCCGCGTCCGGGGCGAGGTAGACGGTGACCTCCACGGAGGTCGCGTACGCGGGCTTGGCGCGGAAGGGGCTGGATGTGGCGTACCCGAGGATCCGCTGTGAGGTTCCTGTCGGGTCCGTGTCGGTGGCAACCATCAGGCGGTACGGGCCGTCTTCAGGGTGGGAGAGCAGCCAAGGGCGGCGCTCTTCCGGGGTGAAGACGGCGGTATCGAATGTGATGGGCGTCTCACGAACGTAGTGGTTGTAGATGTCGGTGAGGGCCCCGAGGTCGCTTTCGGCTCCCGGCCTGACCTGCACCTCTGTACGTTCCGACGGCATCACGCCTCCTCATGTGGCCGGACAGGGTACTGCAAGATCAGAAAAATAGCGGCACGCCCTGGGAATTCTGTCCGGTTTCCAGTCGTTGTTTCCATCGGATGCAGGGCACCCGAGGAGAGTCCGGAAGCAACCGGAGCCGGGAACCAGCGTCCGAAGGACCACCCGCTGACCCAAACATCGCAAGGGAGCACGCATGGCAACCCGTGCCGTCGCCCGTCGTAAGTCCGCCACCGGCGGGTCGACCGACGCGGCGCGCAGTGTTCGCGTCCATGGCGGCGAGATCGCCGACCGCGACCTGGTCGGCATGTACCTCGACGAGATCGCGCGTACGCCGCTGCTCGACGCCGCCAAGGAAGTCGAGCTGTCCCAGATCATCGAGGCGGGTGTGTTCGCCCGACAGGTCCTCGACGGGTACGAGGAAGCCAAGGCGGACGCCACCCGCGAGGAGCTGGAGGCCCTGGTGGAGGAGGGGGAGCGCGCCAAGGACGTGTTCATCCGCTCCAACCTCCGCCTGGTCGTGGCCGTGGCTCGCCGCTACCCCCGCAGCGGTCTGCCCCTGCTCGACCTGATCCAGGAGGGCAACGCCGGCCTGGTGCGCGCGGTCGAGAAGTTCGACTACCGCAAGGGTTTCAAGTTCTCCACGTATGCGACGTGGTGGATCCGTCAGGCCATCACCCGCTCCATCGCCGACCAGTCCCGCACCATCCGGCTGCCCGTCCACCTCGTGGAGGAGCTGGGCCGCATCCGCCGTGTGCAGCGCGAGTTCAACCGCGAGCACGGCCGCGACCCGGAGCCCGCGGAGGTCGCCGCGGAGCTCGGTTCCAACCCCGAGCGCGTGATCGACGTCCTGGACTGGGCCCGCGACCCGGTCTCGCTGAACATGGCGGTGGACGACAACGGCGACACCCAGTTCGGTGACCTGCTGGAGGACACCTCCGCGGTCTCGCCGGAGCAGTCGGTACTGACGCTGCTGCGCAGCGAGGAACTGGACGACCTCATCGGCCGCCTCGACCAGCGCACCGCTTCCATCATCAAGATGCGGTACGGCATCGACGACGGGCGCGAGCGGACGCTGACCGAGGTCGGCAAGGAGCACGGGCTCACCCGTGAGCGGATCCGGCAGATCGAGAAGCACGCCCTGCTGGAGCTGAAGAAGCTGGCGCGGGACACCGGGTTCGACGCGGCGGCGTAGGCGGGGTCTGCCCGCGTACGCCGGGTGGCGAAAGACCGCGTAAACATGGCTGTACTAGGCCGCTTCAACCTGGCGGACCCTGGGAACAAGACTTCAGGGTCCAGGTGTTCGGGTCCCGGAGGTCCTGCCTCCGGAACCTGCTGAACCAAGTCCCGACGCAATCCCCCCCGGCGCCGGGACTCTCCCGAGCCGGACTTCGGCGCCCCTCCCCCCGGGCGCCGGGGTCCGGCTCTTTTTCCGCCCCGGCAAACGGAACGGTGGGCCACCCCGTACCTGAACCACGGGGTGACCCACCGGACGGCGAATTCTGTCACATCGGCACAGTGCGCCGGTTGTGAGCAGGTCCGTCGTGGTGCGCGGTGTGGCGAACGGCCCGTCGTGGTGCGCGAGGTGGGGATCGGTCCGTCCTGGCGCGGGTGACTCCGGCTCCCCAGGGGCGCGGGGCTGTATCGATAGCTCCCCCGGGGGCGCGGGGCTGTATCGATAGCTCCCCCGGGGGCGCGGGGCTGTATCGATGTGCGGCTCCGCCGCGTGGGCGCGACCAGCCCCCACCGGCCCGCAGACGCGCAAAGACCTGGCGCGCCACCCCCGTAGGCGCCCGGCTCAGGCCCCGTGCAAGCGGTCCGCAGCCCGGACCAGCCGTCCCCCCAACTCCCGTACCGCAGAGACCAGTTCCGCAGGCTCCTCCACGCGGAACTCCACCCCCGTCATCGCCAATCGCACCGCCATCCACTCCACCGCGTCCCCCACGGTCGCCCGCAACCGGCACCGCCCCTCCCCGAGGGACTCCGGCACCCCCATCCACGCCGGCACCCGAGCCCCCACCACCGACACGTCCGCCTCGAACGTCACGGCGATCTCGTACGTCTCCTGGCGGCGGTACATCGACTGCCGCAGATACTCCGCCGCACTCCCCGTCGGCAACTCCCGCGGTGCGAACCGCGCCCCCGTGGCGAAGGGATCGTTCACCCGGTCGACCCGGAAGGTCCGCCAGTCGCCGCGGTCGAGGTCGTAGGCGACGAGGTACCACCGCCGCCCGGTGGAGACCAGACGGTACGGCTCCACGACGCGTCGCGACTCGGCCCCGTCCTTCGCGCGGTAGGCGAACCGCAGCCGCTCGTGGCCGGCCACCGTGGACGCCATCACCGTCAGGGTCTCGGTCGCGATGCTCGCCCCGTCCCCGCTGGTCAGCGGAGTCGTCGCGGCCTGGAGGGTGGACACACGGTGCCGCAGGCGGGAGGGCAGGACCTGTTCCAGTTTCGCCAGTGCCCGTACGGAGGCCTCGTCCATCCCCTCGACCGCGTGCCCCGCCCCCGCCCGCAGCCCGACCGCGATGGCCACCGCCTCCTCGTCGTCGAGGACGAGCGGGGGCATGGCCTTGCCCGCGACGAGCCGGTAGCCGCCGTCGGAGCCCTTCGTCGCCTGGACGGGATAGCCCAGCTCGCGGAGGCGGTCGATGTCCCGTCGGACCGTGCGGCGGGAGACCCCGAGGCGGTCGGCGAGCTCACCGCCGGGCCATTCACGGGGCGTCTGGAGGAGGGAGAGCAGCGTCAGGAGCCGTGCCGGGGTGTCCGTCGTCATGAGTGCGAGGATGCCGTAGAACTAGGACACGATCTGACCTAGTGGGGTCGTAGCTTCACGGTATGACCTCCACCGGGACCACCCTTTCGGGCACCCTCGACGCGCTGCCCGCCGCAGGCGACCGGCGTCGCTGGTTCGCCCTCGCCATCGTGATGACCGCGGCCTTCATGGACCTCGTCGACGTCACCATCGTCAACATCGCCATCCCGTCCATCCGGCAGGACGCCGGTGCCTCCGTCAGCCAGATCCAGTGGATCACCGCCGGCTATGCCCTCGCCTTCGCCGCGGGCCTGATCACCGGCGGGCGGCTCGGTGACATCCACGGTCGCAAGCGGCTGTTCCTCGTCGGCATCGGCGGGTTCACGCTCGCGTCGGCGCTGTGCGGCTTCGCCGCGAACCCGGAGATGCTGGTCGCGTCCCGGATCCTCCAGGGCGGCATGGCGGCGATGATGGTGCCGCAGGTCCTGTCGATCGTGCACGCGACCTTTCCGGCGCATGAGCGGGGGAAGGTGTTCGGACTGTTCGGCGCGGTCGTGGGGCTCGGGGCCGTCTCCGGTCCGCTGCTCGGCGCGCTGCTGACCGAGTGGAACCTGTTCGGGCTCGAGTGGCGGCCGATCTTCCTCATCAACCTGCCGGTCGGGATCGCGGGGCTCGTGCTCGGCAGCCGCTTCATCACCGAGTCCAAGGCCCCGCGGGCGCTGAAGCTGGACCTGGTGGGCGTGGGACTCGTGGTGGTGGGGTTGCTGCTGCTGCTCTACCCGCTGACCCGCGGTGAGGAGCTGGGCTGGCCGCTGTGGGGGTATGTGGCCATGGCCGGTGCGCCCCTCGTCTTCGCCGCGCTGGTGGCGTACGAGAAGAGGAAGGGCGCGCGGGACGGGTCGCCGCTGGTCGAGCTGTCGCTGTTCAAGGTGAAGAGCTTCGCGGCCGGCATCGCGGTGCAGACCGTGTTCGGGGTGGGGCTCGGCATCTTCTTCCTCGTGTGGACGCTGTACATGCAGACCGGGCTGGGCTGGAGTCCGTTGCGTGCGGGGCTGACGGGGGTGCCCTTCTCGATCGCGGTCTCCACGGCGGCGGGTCTGTCGGTGCAGAAGCTCGTCCCGCGCTTCGGGCGCAAGGTGCTCCAGGCCGGTGCGCTGCTGATGACGGTGGGTGTGCTGCTCTACCTCTGGGAGGCCGAGCGGTACGGCACGGGCATCAGCTCGTGGCAGATGACGTTGCCGCTGGTCGTGATGGGTGTCGGCATGGGTCTGATCGTCGCGCCGCTGACGGACGCGGTGCTCTCGGAGGTGCCGCGCGAGCACGCCGGTTCGGCGTCGGGGCTCATCAACACCGTGCAGCAGATGGGCAACGCGCTCGGACTCGGGCTGGTGTCCGTGGTGTTCTTCGGGGTCATCGGCGACGACCTGCGACCCGCTCAGGTGGGGCCGGCCTTCGTGGACGCCTTCCAGTACGCGCTCGGGTGGGTCGCGGCGGTGATGGGCGTGATCTTCCTGCTGATGTTCGCGCTGCCGAAACGGCCCGCGCAGCACGTGGAGGGGGCCGAGGGAGGGGCGGAGCTTCCGGTGGCGGAGGAGAAGGCACCCGAGCTCGTATAGCGGTTGCTCGGCGTGGGGCCCGGTACCTGTCGTCAGGTGCCGGGCCCTTCTGGCGTCGCCTTCTGTTCCACGCGGGCAGGGATCGGAAGTCCGTTCATGCCCGGATCGCGCCCGAACCTGTTTACTTTCCAGAAATGCAGGCGTAGCCTCCGTCTGAAACCACACGTTCGGGCATGGATCGGAGGCGAACGGACATGTACGCACCGGAGCGGCAGCAGGAGATCCTCCGGCTCGCTCGTGACGGCGGGCGGGTGGACGTCGTCTCACTGGCCGAGGAGTTCCAGGTCACGGCCGAGACGATCCGCCGGGACCTGAAGGCCCTCGACCGGGCGGGGCTGCTGCGCCGGGTGCACGGCGGGGCCATCCCGGCCGGGCGCCTCGACTTCGAGCCGGACCTCGCCGAGCGCGAGACGACCGCGGCCGACGAGAAGGACCACATCGCCAAGGCGGCCCTAGCGGAACTGCCGACCGAGGGCACCCTGATCCTCGACGCCGGTACGACCGTCGCCCGCCTGGCCGCCGCCGTCCCGCTGGAGGCCTCGCTCACCGTCGTCACCCACAGCCTGCCGATCGCGGCCCGCCTCGCGGACCACCCCGGCATCCAGCTCCACCTCGTCGGGGGGCGCGTACGGCACCGTACGCGCGCCGCGGTCGACGCCTGGGCGCTGCGGGCGTACGGCGAGATCCGGGCCGATGTCCTCTTCGTGGCGGCCAACGGCTTCTCCGCCGATCACGGCCTCACCACCCCCGACCTCGCCGAGGCCGCGGTCAAGCGCGCGGCGATCGCCGCCGCCCGCCGGGTGGTCCTGCTCGCCGACTCGGCCAAGCACGGCCAGGAGCACTTCGCCCGCTTCGGTGACCTGAGCGACGTGGACCTGCTGATCACCGACAGCGGGCTGAGCCCCGACGACGCCGCCGTGATCGAGCGCGGCGGCACGGAAGTAGTGCGCGCATGATCCTCACCGTCACCCCGAATCCGTCCCTGGACCGTACGTACGAGGTCCCGTCCCTGGAGCGCGGCGAGGTCATCCGCGCCACCGGTGAACGCATGGACCCCGGCGGCAAGGGCGTCAACGTCTCGCGCGCCGTCACGGCCGCCGGGCAGCGCACGGTCGCGGTCCTGCCCCTGGGCGGTGCGCCGGGGGCGCTGGTCGCCGACCTGCTCGACGCGCAGGGCATCCAGGTCGCGCCGGTGCCGGTCGCGGGCGCCACCCGCTCGAACATCGCGCTCGCCGAGTCGGACGGGGTGCTCACGAAGATCAACGCGCCGGGTCCGGAGCTGTCCGCCGCCGAGCAGGAGCTTTTGCTGGAGACCGTGCGCGAGCAGTCGCGCGACGCCTCGTGGATCGCGTGCTGCGGGAGCCTGCCCCGGGGGCTCGCGCCGTCGTGGTACGCCGAGGTGGTCGCGCGGGCGCACGCCGGTGGTGCGCGGATCGCGCTGGACACCTCGGGGCGCGCACTCCTGGAAGCGCTGCGCGAACGGCCCGACGTGGTGAAGCCGAACGCCGAGGAGCTCGCGGAGGCTGTCGGGCGCCCTCTCGCCACGGTGGGCGACGCAGTGAAGGCCGCCGAGGAACTGCGTGAGATGGGCGCGCGCGCCGTGCTCGCCAGCCTGGGCGCCGACGGGCAGCTGCTCGTGGACGGCTCGGGCGCCTGGTTCGGCAGCGCGCACGTGGAGGTCGTACGCAGCAATGTCGGCGCCGGCGACTCCTCGCTGGCCGGCTTCCTGATCGCCGGCGGCAGCGGCCCCGAGGCCCTCGCCTCCGCGGTCGCGCACGGGGCGGCGGCCGTTCAGTTGCCCGGCAGCGTGATGCCGACGCCGGACGACCTGGACCCGGCCGCGGTGTCGGTCACGGCCGAGGTGCCCATGGACCGCGTGCTGAAGGAGCCGGTGTCATGACGGACCCCCTGTTGTGCCGGACGGCGCTGAGGCGGCGAGCCTCCCCGTTACTCGCCGCGGCCCACGGGTGGCAGGGCCGTCTGAGCCACCCCACCACCCCCGAAACCCCACACCGCTGCACCCCCGTCCCCCTCACCACCGCCCACCCCACTCCCCGGGCGATACGCGTGCGAAGGAGCCCGCGATGAGCGACATGATCACCGCGGACCTGGTCGATCTCGACCTGTCCGCCGACACCAAGGAAGCGGCGGCGCGTGCCCTCGCCGAGCGCATGGTCGCCCTGGGCCGGGTGACCGACCTGGAGGGCTTCCTCGCCGACGTGGCCGCCCGCGAGGCCCAGATGCC
This sequence comes from Streptomyces canus, assembly GCF_030816965.1. Lineage (NCBI taxonomy): Bacteria > Bacillati > Actinomycetota > Actinomycetes > Kitasatosporales > Streptomycetaceae > Streptomyces > Streptomyces canus. The sequence goes on along the minus strand of NZ_JAUSYQ010000002.1, from coordinate 4,310,107 downwards.
GACCGGCCTCGACGGCGGCATCGGCATCCCGCACTGCCGCAGCGAACACGTCACCGAGCCGACGCTCGCCTTCGGGCGCAGCGCGGCCGGGATCGACTTCGGCGCGGCCGACGGTCCTGCCGACCTGATCTTCCTGATCGCCGCACCGGCCGGCGCGGACGACGCCCACCTGACGATCCTGTCCTCACTCGCGCGCCAGCTCATGAACGCCGAGTTCACGGACGCGCTGCGGTCGGCGGGGAACGCGGAGAGCGCCGCGGCGCTGATCCGTGGGGACGAGGCACCGGCGGAGGCGGCCGCCGAGGCCACTCCGGGTGCCGGTGAAGACTCCGTTGCGGCATCGGCGGCGGCCTCCGCCGATGCCGCAACGGCCAGTACCGCAACGGCCAGTACGGCAGCGGAGCCGGCGCAGGACGCGCGCCCCTTCCGGATCGTCGCCGTCACGTCCTGCCCGACCGGCATCGCCCACACCTACATGGCGGCCGAGTCGCTGGAGAACGCCGGCCGCGAGGCGGGCGTCGAACTCGTCGTCGAGACGCAGGGCTCGGCCGGCTTCACCCGGCTCGACCCGGCGGTCATCGCGGCGGCGGACGGCGGTGATCTTCGCCCACGACGTGCCCGTGCGCGAGAAGGACCGCTTCGCCGGGAAGCCCACGGTCGACGTCGGCGTGAAGGCCGGCATCAACAAGCCCGCCGAACTGATCGCCGACGTGCGCGGCAGGGCCGAGCGCGGCGAGGTCACCGCGGGCGCCCAGGGCGGTACGCCCGTTGAGCGGGCCGGCGAGTCCGGCGACAGCTACGGCACCAAGCTCCGCAAGTGGCTGATGACCGGCGTGAGTTACATGGTCCCGTTCGTCGCCGCGGGCGGTCTGCTGCTCGCTCTCGGGTTCGCGATCGGCGGCTGGCAGATCGCGAGCGCGCCCTCGGTCATGAAGCACTTCTCCTGGACCGAGATCGACAGCTGGGGCGCCCTGCTGTTCCAGATCGGGGGGGTCGCCTTCGGCTTCCTCATCCCGGTCCTCGCCGGATACATCGCGTACGGCATGGCGGACCGCCCCGGTCTTGTCCCTGGCTTCGTCGGCGGAATGATCTCCTCGCAGATCGCCGCCGGCTTCCTGGGCGGCCTGGTCGCCGGTCTGCTGGCGGGTGGTGTGGTCCTCGCGATCCAGCGGATCAAGATCCCACCGGTGCTGCGCGGCATCATGCCGGTGGTGGTGATCCCGCTGATCTCCTCGCTGATCGTCGGCTTCCTGATGTTCGTGGTGATCGGCAAGCCCATCGCCGAGGCCCAGAAGGGCATGACGGACTGGCTCAACGGCCTCTCCGGCAGCAACGCCATCCTGCTCGGCGTTCTCCTCGGCCTGATGATGTGCTTCGACCTCGGCGGCCCGGTCAACAAGGTCGCGTACGCCTTCGCCACCGCCGGCATCGCCGTCCAGGCCCCGAGCGACTCCGCGATGAAGGTCATGGCCGCCGTGATGGCCGCGGGCATGGTCCCGCCGCTGGGCATGGCACTGGCGACGACCGTCCGCAAGAAGCTCTTCACACAGACCGAGCGCGAGAACGGCAAGGCGGCCTGGGTCCTGGGCGCCTCGTTCATCTCCGAGGGCGCGATCCCGTTCGCCGCGGCCGACCCGCTGCGCGTCATCCCCGCCTCCATGGCGGGCGGCGCGGTCACCGGCGCCCTGTCGATGGCCTTCGGCGCCACCCTGCGCGCCCCGCACGGCGGCATCTTCGTGGTCCCGCTGATCGGCAGCCCGTTCCTCTACCTGATCGCCATCGCGGCGGGCGTGTGCGTCACGACCGGCCTGGTGGTCGTCCTGAAGAGCATGCGCAAGCCGGCCGCGGGGACGGCGGCCACCGCGGCGACGGGGGCCGCCGACGCCCCGACGCCCGAGCAGAAGCAGCCGGTCGCCGCGTAACCCCTGCCCTTTTGGGGCGGCTGTGAGTTGTTCACGGCACCTGCGAGATACGTCACGGTCCGGGGCCAAAGTCCCGGACCGTGGTGTCTACTGGAACGCATGCCTGAGCACGTCTCCGTCTACCAGTTGCTTGGTATGACCCTTCTCGTCCTGGTGGCCGTCGCCTGGGCGATCGGGCTGGCCGTCATGCTGCGCCGCGGCCGCCACGAGGCCGCGCTGTGGCGCTCCGGCCATGGCCTGCCCGCCCTGCCCCACCAGCGACAGACCGGCCCCGGCCACGAGTCCGTCGAGCTGACCCCGGCGGAGGAGGACGCGTTCGCGGGTCTGGTACGACAGCTCAGCGGCGGTCGCTGACACGGGCCCGGAGTCGGACGTACGGGGGGCGCTTGCGCGGCGTTTGTACGCGGGCCCTTGGGCGGGGGCGTGAGCCCCTCAGGAGACCTGAGCCGCGCGCCGCTCCATGGCGTCGCGGGCCGCGTCCTCGGTGACGTACACCTCGCACATGTGCCGCCCGTCAGGCGTCGCCGTGTGCTCGACCTCCCACAGGGAGATCTCCGCGCCGTCGCGCAGCAGGAACGCGTGCTCGTACAGCGAGAAGCCCAGTCCGGCGCGCCCCGCCCGGCACGGGCGTCCGAACGCCTGCGTGATCTGGTGGGCGAACGCCTCGGTCAGCAGTGCGGCCGTCTTGGGGCCCGGCCGGTCCGTGTTCTCCGCGCGGCGCAGGAGCCGGCGCGCGTGGTCCGCCGAGTCGTCCGGGACGTAGGCGTGCCGCGGTGTCTGCACGGCTGTGAGCTGCACCGTCACCGGCAGCTCGAAGTCCGGGGTGTCGGGCGGCAACGGCAGCCGCGTGGTCGCCGCACGCACCTCCTCCTCGTCGACGTACACCTCGTGCTGCGGAACGCTGTCCCGCGCGGTGTTGTGGACCAGCTCCCAGAGAGTGAGCGCCGAACCGTCGGCGAGCAGCCACGTGTGCCGGTACGTCTCACGGTGCAGCCCCGAGCTGTGGTGCGCGGAGTGCAGCGAACTGTCGTGCGCCAGCGCGCAGTCCAGTCGCCGTATCGTCTCGTCGGGCAGCTCGAAGGAGTTCAGGGCACGACCGAGGAGCCGCGCGAGGTGCTCCTCCGGAGACTCGGGCGACTCGGGTGGTTCGTACGCTGCCGTCTCGTACGGAACGCTCAAGGTTTCTCCCGGCGTTGCTGCATGTCACCTTGTGGGTGCATACCGTAGCTCCTCGGTCGGACATCATGTCCGGGAACCGAGAAAACGTGCACCCGGAAAACGCCCGGGCCGCGCAGGAAGTTCCCACGCGGCCCGATGCTCCGTCAAAAACCCCCGGTCAGAAGGCCTTTGCGATGATCAGGAGGTGCTGACGGCGCTCCCCGCGACCCACTCGTTCCACGACAGGTTCCAGCCGTTCAGCCCGTTGTCGGGCGCCACCGTCTTGTCGGGGGAGTTCTTCACGATCACCACGTCCCCGATCAGTGAGCTGTCGTAGAACCACTTCGCCGGGGTGTCCCCCTGGCCGCCCTTCACGTCCTGCAGTCCGACGCAACCATGGCTGGTGCCCTCGCGCCCGAACGGCGGATTGGCCTTGTTGTACCAGTAGTTGCCGTGGATGAAGGTGCCGGACTGCGTCAGCCGCATCGCGTCCGGGACATCGGGGATGTCGTACGCGTTGGCGAGGGCGACCGTCCGGCTGTCCATGCGGATCTTCTTGTACTTCTCGGAGATCACCATCTGCCCGTTGTACGTGGTGAACTCCGGACTGCCCGTCGAGATCGGCACCGACTTGACGGTCTGCCCGTCCCGTACGACCTTCATGGCCTGCGTGTCGGCGTCCACCGTGGACACCTGGGAGCGCCCGATGGTGAAGCTGACGGTCTTCTCCTGCACACCGGTGACGCCGTTGGCGCCCTTGACCCCGTCCAGGTCGATCTTCATCGTGACCTTGGAGCCGGCCTTCCAGTACTCCTCGGGCCGGAAGTCGAGCCGCTGCGCCCCGAACCAGTGCCCGACCACCTGCTGCCCGCTGCTGGACGTCACCGTGATGTGCGACTGCACGGCCTTCTTGTCGCTGATCGCCTTGTCGAAGCTGAAGGACACCGGCATCCCCACGCCGACCGTCGTCCCGTTGTCCGGCGCGTACGTTCCGATGAAGCTGTTCGCCTTGGAGACGGTCGTGAAGACGGACTTCGCGGCCACGGACTTGCCGTCCGAGTCCTTCGCCGTAGCGGCGATCTGGTACTTCGTCCCGCGCTCCAACTGCTCCGTGGGCTTCCAGCTCTTCCCGCCCGCGGCCATCGACCCCGGCACGTCCTGCCCCGTGCCCGCCACCGTCATCTTCACGCCGGTCAGTGTGCCGTCACTGACCTTCACGCCGGTCGAGTTGATCGACGCGCCCGTCGAACCGTTCTTGGCGGAGATGACGATCTCCGCCGCGGAGGTCTTCGCGGGGTCCTTGCCGCCCTTGCCTTCACTCCCGGCGTCGGAGCCGCCTCCGCACGCGGTGAGGGTGAGGGCACCGACCATCAGGACGGCACAGGCCCCCAGTGCGCGCCGTGCTGCTATGTCCGGCGTTGTCACGAGATGCTCCAGATTCATGTGATGTGCGCTGTCCGCTCCACTCCGTGAAGAAAGAGGGACCCGGTCCCCGCTCGAGTTCCCTGACGACGCGACGAATGCCATCCCGTGACAGAACCCGGCTGGAATGCTGGGATGCGCTTGAGGTTGGCCGGAGCGCCCCATGGGGTCCCGAGTCGGGGCGCTGGGCGGCTGCGGGTCCGAAGTGGCCGGTCGCGCCCGCGCGGCGGTGGCCGCACATCGAAACAGCCCGGCGCCCCCGGGGAGTCGCAGTGACCCGCACCACGATGGACCGTTCGCCGCACCGCGCGCCATGACGGGCCGGTAGTCGCGTACGGCGGTGAGGGGACGGGGCGGGGGTGTCCGCCCGCAGTGGTCGGCGTCCGGCACCGAGCCCTGCTCAAGCGGCCGAACCGCCGGACCGAGGACGGACACCCCCCCACCCCGTCCCCGACCCACCCACCGGACCCGTCACGCTCCACCCACCCCCACCGAAGCCGGAAGGGGCCGGGCCGCCGCAGGCATCCCGCTCAACCGCCGGAGGTTCCGGCTCCCACCGAAGCCGGAAGGGGCCGGGCCGCCGCAGGCATCCCGCTCAACCGCCGGAGGTTCCGGCTCCCACCGAAGCCGAAAGGGGCCGGGCTGCCGCAGGCATCCCGCTCAACCGCCGGAGGCTCCCGCCCTCACCAAACCGATACAGGCCGCCGCAGGCATCACGCCCCAGCGCCGTACAGCTCCCGGTAGGCCGGCCACGCTCCACCCGCCCCCTCCACCGACTCCGCCGCCCGCACGGCCCGCACGATCGCCCGCGTCACCACATCCGCACCCGCGGCGAGCACGGGGTTGAGCGCGAGCGGATCCCCGGCGGCGAGCGGTCGCGCCCCCGTGGCCAGGGTGAACACTGTGTCGCCATCGTGCAGCAGGTGCACCGGCCGCACGGCACGCGCGATGCCGTCGTGCGCGGTCCCGGCCACCTTCTGGGCCTGTGCCTTCGACAGTTCCGCGTCGGTGGCCACCACCGCGAGCGTGGTGTTCAGAGGCGGCGGCGCATTCTTCGCCGCGGTCTCGGCGAGCCGCCGACGCGCGGCGTCGTGCACCCGCTCCTCCGGATACCGCACCCGCCCGTCGAACAACTCCCCATACAGAACCCCCGTCTCCGGATCGGACACCGCCCCCACCGCGTTGGCCACCACCAACGCCGCCACGGTGATCCCCGAGGGGAGGACGACGCTCGCCGTCCCCACCCCTCCCTTCATCGCCCCGACCGCGGCCCCCGTCCCCGCCCCCACACACCCCTCCGGCACCTGCGCACCGAAGGCACTCGCCGCGGCGGCCTCGACGGCGGCCCGCCCGGTCGCCGCGTCCGGCCGGGCCCGGAAGTCACCGCCCCGCCCCAGGTCGAAGACACACGCGGCAGGCACGACAGGCACCACATGCGAGGGATCCGGCCCCACCCGCACCCCCCGGCCCTGCTCCTCCAGCCAGGCCATCACCCCGGAGGCCGCGTCGAGCCCGTACGCGCTGCCCCCGGTCAGCACGATCGCCTCGACCTTCTGCACCAGGTTGCGCGGATCGAGCGCGTCGGTCTCCTTGGTGCCGGGACCTCCACCGCGTACGTCCACCGCGGCGACGGCCCCGCCCTCCGGGGCGAGCACGACGGTGGTGCCGGTGAGCCAACCGTCGCCGGTGCGCGTCGCGTGCCCCACGCGCACCCCGGCGACATCCGTCAGAGCGTCAACTGTCATGGAACCAGTCTCGGCCAGCCCCGCCGCACTCCTCACAACCGGCGGTCCGAACTCCTCGCGGCCCAGCCGGACGAGGTGGCCCCAGCCGGACGAGGTCACGCCGCCCGAACCGGCTCCCCGCGCTCCCGGGCCGCCGTACGCGCGGTCAACGTCGTCCCGGTCACCACCGCCAGCGTCGCCACGATGCCCGCGGCCGGCACCGCCCAGTCGCCCAGGAAGGTGCAGCAGATCACCGCCAACGCCGTGGCCGGCAGCACCAGTTGCTGCGCGATGCCCACCTTGAAATGCCTCGAGTGCAGGACCCAGACGGTCAGCAGATAGAGGGCGGTCGGCAAGGTCACCGCGGCCGACGCGGCCAGTGTCGAGATGTGTGCCTTGCCGACGGCCTGTTCCACGGCCACCTCCAGGCCCGCCCCGATCGCGGCGGCCGAGGCGAACACCAGGTAGTGGCCGTATCCCCACAGGAACGCCTGCTTGTTGGAGCGCAGATGGCCGTGGATGGGCACCACGAAATAGATCCACCAGGCGGCGAAGATGATCAGCAGTCCGCCCATGGCGATCGGCAGCAGCTCGTCCAGCGCGTCGTTCTCGTCGAGGCCGGACTTCACGGCGACCGTGGCGGCGGCGATCGTCTCGCCGAGCACGATGATCGTGAACAGCCCGTACCGTTCCGCGATGTGGTGCGGATGCCACGACGTCGGATGGTCCCTCTCGGCGAAGGGCGGCACAGCCATCTCCAGCACCACCATCACCAGGAAGACCCAGGCCCGTCCGCCCTCGGGCAGTAGCAGCAGCCCCAGCCAGCCGACCTGGCACAGCAGCACGCCGAACACGTACCGCAGGGCCATCGTCCGCTCCGCGCCCTCGCTCGAACGCGCCACCCGCAGCCACTGTGCGATCAGCGCCAGCCGCATGATCACATAGCCCAGCCACACGGCCAGGAACTCGTGGTCCTCGAACGCCCGGGGCACGCCGGCCGCCAGCACCAGAACACCGGCGATCTGCAGCAGGGTGACGACCCGGTAAAGCGCGTCGTCGTTGTCGTACGCCGAGGCGAACCACGTGAAGTTCATCCACGCCCACCAGATGGAGAAGAAGAGCATCGCGTAGTTGAGGAGCCCCTCGCCGGCGTGGCCCTCGGCGATGGCGTGCACGAGGGCCACGCCCGCCTGGGCGATGGCCACGACGAAGCACAGGTCGAAGAAGAGCTCCAGTGGCGAGGCGACCCTGTGGGCCTCGTCCCGGCCGCGGGCGGTGAGTCTGCGCAGTGGACTGCGCGTCGGACTGGATGTCATGGCCCAAGCACAGCAGATACCGAACGGAAATTCCTTTGCGCCCGTTCACAAGCTGCCCCGGTGAGGGATCCGCGTCATACGAGCCGTCGGGACCGCTGCCGTACCCTGGACCTGTGAGCACCGCCCCCGACCCCGCGCCCTCCGAGCCGAAGCCCGCGCTGGTCTTCGACGATCCGCTGGACCAGCAGTCCCCGGACGACACCGACCGAGGCTGGGGCGACCGGCCGCGCACCGACAGCGCGGCCGACCTGAAGCGCTTCCTCGACGAGAAGCCGCCCCACCACCTCTGAGCGAGGCGCGCGGCCCAGCTCGCTAGCGCCCGTCGTGGCCCGAGCCCCGCTGCGCGACCAGGGCGTCGCGGATCTCCTTGAGGACCTCCAGCTCGGTCACCTCGATGACCTCGTGCGTGCCCTCCTTCGCCTTCCGGCGGGCCTCCATGCGAGCCAGGTACTTCGACATCGGCAGGACCATCAGGAAGTAGACGACGGCCGCGGTGATCAGGAAGGTGAGCGTCGCGCCGAGGACCGAGCCCCACAGGATCCGGACCCCCGTCGCGCTGTCGCCGGTACCTGTACAGGGGCCCTTGAGGCACGAGTTGTAACCGTCGAGGTTCTTCGTCCCGATCGTCCCTACCAGCGGGTTGATGATTCCCTTCACCACCGAGTTGACGATGTTGGTGAAGGCGGCGCCGATGACCACCGCGACAGCCAGATCGACGACGTTCCCGCGCATCAGAAAGGCCTTGAAGCCCTCCCAGACGTTCGGCTTCTTCTCGCTCACCTAGAGGCCTCTTCTCGCACGCACATGTTGTGGAACAAACAGCTCCGCAACCTACGTCAACGCGAGGTGACCCTGTCCAATGGGGGAGCCCGAAAGGGACCCTTGCCGGAAACTCCCGCAACGGAGGGACCGCACGGCTCAACACAGCGTCACCGCCAACCGTGCCGTCGCGCTCGCGCCCGCGAGGCGTGCCGCCGTCGACCGCGGCACCGAGAGCACGACCAGTGCCCCGCCCTCGGTCACACCGTCCAGCGGCTCCGGCACCTTCGTCACCCGCGCCCCGCGCGCGACCACCCGGGCATCCCCGCCCAGCCCCGACTCCTCGGCCGCGATGACGTCGACCCGGTCCCCGGGGCGCAGCAGCCGGACCGTCGCACCGTCGGCGATCCGCACCGGCGCCGACACCGTCTCCACGGCACGGTGCTCGCGTACCGGCTCGGTTGCCGGATGCCCCCGCGCCCCGTCGTCGCCCCGCGGGCCCGCCGCCACCAGCGCGGCCGCGGTGACGGCCAGGCCGAGGGCCAGGGCCCGCCCGCGGTGCCGTACGAACCGTCGTAGCTGCCGGCCTCCGCCGCGCACCCGCACCGGCGCGAAGTGCGGGACCTCGCAGGTCGGGGGAGCGTCGGTACCCAGCGGGAGGGGAACGAGGGGAGAGGGGGACGGAGCGAAGGACATGAGGACCACCACCAGCGACGAGACATCGGCTTGCGCTGCCACGATGAGGCTTCGCGCCGGATCCCGCCGAGGCCGGTGGACTACCGACCGGTTGTGGAAAACTCCCTCGCCCGAACGAGAACTTCCGTCCCCGCCAGGGAGGTTCGAGATCAGGGAAGTTCGAGATCGGCAAAGCTCGGGATCAGGGAAGTTCGAACCCAGGACTCATCCCGCCCAGCGCGTTCACGCACAGGCAGTCCCGCTCCCCGTTCGAGGGCAGCGCGGCCACCGCGTCGAACAGCACGCCCCGCAGCCGGTCCACGTTCGCCGCGAACACCCGCAGCACCTCGTCGTGCGAGACGCCCTCACCGGTCTCGGCGCCCGCGTCGAGATCGGTGACCAGGGTCAACGAGGTGTAGCAGAGCTCCAGTTCACGGGCGAGCGCCGCCTCGGGGTGGCCGGTCATGCCCACCACCGACCAGCCCTGGGCCTGGTGCCACACCGACTCGGCGCGGGTCGAGAACCGCGGCCCCTCGATCACGACGAGCGTGCCGCCGTCCACCGCCTCCCAGTCCTGCCCACGGGCCGCCTTCAGCGCGGCCGCCCGCCCGACGGGGCAGTACGGGTCGGCCAGCGACACATGGACCACGTTCGGCACACCGCCGTCCGGCAGCGGCAGCCCGTCGAAGTACGTTCCCGCCCGGGACTTCGTACGGTCGACCAGCTGGTCCGGCACGAGCAGTGTGCCGGGGCCGTACTCCGGGCGCAGCCCGCCCACGGCGCACGGGCCGAGGATCTGCCGTGCCCCCACCGACCTGAGCGCCCACAGATTGGCCCGGTAGTTGATCCGGTGCGGCGGCAGATGATGGCCGCGCCCGTGCCGGGGCAGGAAGGCGACCCGTCGGCCGGCGACCTCGCCGAGGAAGAGGGAGTCGCTGGGCGGACCGTAGGGGGTGTCCACCTGGACCTCGGTCACGTCGTCGAGGAACGAGTAGAAGCCGGAGCCGCCGATTACGCCGATCTCTGCGTTCGCCATGACCAGCACAGTATCCGGCCCCGGAAGCCCGCGGCGGTCGGGCCCGGGAAACGCCGAAGACCCCGCCGTCGTACGACGGCAGGGTCCCGGAAGTGAGACCTACGCGGCGGAGCTGCTGCTGGACGAGGTGCCCGAGCTCGACGACTTCGAGTCCGAGGAGGACGAGGAAGAAGACGAGGACGACTCGGACGACGAGGTGGACGTCGACGGCTTCGAGGACGACGACGCCGGGGAGCTGCTCGACGAGGAGCCGCGGCTGTCGTTGCGGTAGAAGCCGGAGCCCTTGAAGACGATGCCGACCGCGGAGAACACCTTCTTGAGGCGACCCTGGCAGTTGGGGCACTCGGTCAGAGCGTCGTCGGTGAACTTCTGCACCGCCTCGAGGCCCTCGCCGCACTCGGTGCACTGGTACTGATAGGTGGGCACTGTCTTCCTCCTGGCACTCTCACTCAATGAGTGCTAACGATGGTCCATAGTGACGTATTCCCGGGGATCAGTCCACTGCCATCGGCACTCGGTGACCGATGCCACGTGCGACGGTCCGGCTCCGGGGCCGCGCCACGAGGTGTGAGCGCAGCGCCAGCAGAGTCGCCAGGGCGAGCAGCGTGCCACCCATCGGCACCAGGAACCCGGCGCCGCCCCAGAAACGGTCCTCCAGCTGTCCGGCGATCGTGACGGCGGCCGCCTGGCCGAGCGCCACCGCGCCGGTCAGCCAGGTGAAGGCCTCGGTGCGGGCGCCGGCCGGGGCCAGGCTCTCGACCAGGGTGTAGCCGGTGATCAGGGCGGGTGCGATGCACATGCCGACCAGGAGGCCGAGGCCCGCCAGGACAAGCACCGAGTGCGCGGCCCACAGGCCGGAGGCCGTCAGCGCGAGGGCGCCGTATCCGACGATCAAGCGCCGCTGGGGAGCCACCTTCCAGGCGATGGCGCCGCAGACCAGGCCGGAGAGCATGTTGCCCGCGGCGAAGACGCCGTACAGGACACCGTTCAGGCCGGGTTCGCCGATCGACTCGCTGAACGCGGCCAGCGAGACCTGCATGCCGCCGAAGACGGAACCGATGCCCAGGAACATCACGATCAGGACCCGCACCCCGGGGATGCGCAGTGCCGAGGCGTGCTCCACGCGTGCGTGCCCGTCGACGGCCGTGACCGACGGCTGCGTGCTCTTCTGCGCGGCGAACAGCAGGCCGCCGAACAGGGTCAGGGACGCCTCCGTCAGCAGGCCCGCGGCCGGGTGCACGGCGGTGCACAGGGCGGTGGCGAGCAGTGGGCCGAAGACGAAGGTCAGCTCGTCCGTGACGGACTCGAAGGCCGCCGCAGTGGTCATCAGGGGCGAGCCCTGCAGCTTCACGCCCCAGCGGGCGCGCACCATGGGCCCGATCTGCGGCACCGAGGCACCCGTGGGCACGGCCGCCGCGAACAACGCCCACAGGGGCGCGTGCGCGAGGGCGAGGGCCGTCAGGGACAGGCCCGAAAGGGTGTGCACCAGCACGCCGGGGATCAGCACGGCGCGCTGGCCCCGGCGGTCCGCGAGACGGCCGCTGTAGGGCGCGAACAGCGCCATGGCGACACCGGTGACGGCCGCGACGGCGCCCGCCGCGCCGTACGAGCCGGTGGTGTGCTGCACGAGCAGCACGAGGGAAAGGGTGAGCATCGCGAACGGCTGGCGCGCCGCGAAGCCGGGGAGCAGGAACGTCCAGGCGCCGCGGGTGCGCAGCAGCTGCCCGTATCCGGGGCGGGAGGAGGTGACCGTGGATGCCACGGCCCGTGCCTTTCTGCCGCCTGGTAGCGCGGCTCCCCTTCCAAAGGGGCGGCGCCGAGAGCTGTCCTCTTGCGCGGACTGCGGTAGATGCCGAATCCGACTGCTCAGGGATGTCTCGGCCGCCATACGGTCGCGCCAGCTCTGCGTCAGGCAGAGTTGGTTCGATCAGGGGTGCGAGCTCATCCTACAGGGCAGCGTGTAACACGCTCTTAACGTGTGCCGTCGGCGCCGTCCGTACCCAGCCAGTCGGCCAGCTTGCCGCCATGGCCCACCGCGCGCAGCCGCCGTTCCGCGGCGTCGCGGACCGGGTCGGTGGCGACGACGAGCAGTTCGTCCCCGCGCCGCAGCACCGTGGTGGGCAGCGGAACAAACGATTTTCCCTCGCGGACGACGAGGGTGACCGCGGACCCGGCCGGCAGGCGCAGCTCGTTGACCTCGACGCCGTGCATCCGGGACGCCTCGGGGATCGCGACGGACAGCAGGTGCCCGCGCAGCCGCTCCAGGGGCGCCGACTCGATACCGAGGTCGGCGGCCTCGGCGTCCCCGCCCAGGCGCAGTTTGCGCGCCAGCCAGGGCAGCGTCGGACCCTGCACGAGGGTGTAGACGACGACCAGGACGAAGACGATGTTGAAGATGCGGCGGCTGCCCTCGACACCGCTCACCATGGGGATCGTCGCCAGGATGATGGGCACGGCGCCGCGCAGTCCGGCCCAGGACATGAGCGTCTGCTCCTGCCAGGGCACCCGGAACGGCGTCAGGCACAGCACGACGCTGAGGGGCCGCGCCACCATGGTCAGCACCAGCCCGATGACGAGCCCGGGCAGCACGTCGTCGCCCAGCTCGTGCGGAGTGACCAGCAGGCCCAGCAGGACGAACATGCCGATCTGGGCGATCCAGCCCAGGCCGTCGGCGAAGCCGCGGGTGGCGGGCCAGTGCGGCAGCTTGGCGTTGCCCATCGCCATGGAGGCGAGATAGACGGCGAGGAAGCCGCTGCCGTGTGCCAGCGCGCCCGCCGCGTACGCGGTGACGGCGATCGCCATGACCGCGATCGGATAGAGGCCGGAGGCGGGCAGGGCGACGTGCCTGAGGCCCCAGGAGCCCAGCCAGCCCACCGTGATGCCGATGGCCGCGCCGATGGCCAGCTCCAGGGTTATCTCGCCGATCAGCACGTACCAGTGCTCGACCGGGCCCGCCTGGGAGAAGGCGACCACCAGGATGACCACCGGGGCGTCGTTGAAGCCCGACTCGGCCTCCAGTGTGCCCGTCACGCGCGTGGGGAGCGGGATCTTGCGCAGCACCGAGAAGACCGCCGCCGCGTCCGTCGAGGAGACGACCGCCCCGATGATGAGCGCCTGACGCCAGTCGAGGCCGATCAGGTAGTGCGCGGCCGTCGCCGTGACCCCGACGCTCACCGCGACCCCGCCCAGCGCCAGCGCGGTGGCGGCCGGCAGGGCCGGCTTGATCTCCTTCCACTTCGTGCCGAGGCCACCCTCGGCCAGGATCACGACCAGGGCCGCGTACCCGATGACCTGGGTCAGTTCGGCGTTGTCGAAGTGGATGTCGCCGATGCCGTCCTGGCCCATGGCGATCCCGATCCCCAGGTACACGAGCAGGCTGGGGAGCCCGCTGCGCGAGGAGATCCGGACCGCTGCCACGGCGACGAGCAGGACGAGCGAGCAGACGAAGAGGAGCTGGTTGAGGTGGTGGACAGTCAGCGGCCGTTCCCTTCACTGGCTCACCCGCATCACGCGCGCGTGAGCTCACGTACATAGGACACGAAGTGGTAGGACTCCGCATCCAAGTACTTCGTTACCTTACCTAACTCTTGACGATTTCTTGACGCTTCGCGAGGCAAGATCGAACGCTCGTCCGCGCTGGTTCCGCACTCCGCGTCAAGTCCGCCTGGGCCCTGCGCCTATGGTTGCTCCAGCGCGCAGAGCCTGCGTCACACCCCCGGCCGGGCGCGCGGCGTCTGGTGCGTGCGCTGATCCGGCCGGGGATGTGACGCAGGCTCCCCGTGAAAAGCACAGCCCGCCCTGCCGCTCGCGTTAGGACAGCAAGGACAGCGATGCCCCCCACCACCACCGCCTCATCGGGTCAGCAGCCCGGCAAGTCCGGCAGGAAGAAGGGGCGAAGAGCCCGTCTGGTCGTTCTCGTCCTCGTCCTGGCCGTCATCGGCGGCGTCGCCTACGGCGGGTACTGGTCGGTGAGCACCGTCCGTGCCTCCTTCCCGCAGACCAAGGGCTCGATCGAGCTCGAAGGCCTGTCGGGCCCCGTGGACGTCAAGCGCGACGGCTACGGCATCCCGCAGATCTACGCCTCCTCGGACGCGGACCTGTTCATGGCGCAGGGCTACGTCCAGGCGCAGGACCGCTTCTACGAGATGGACGTGCGCCGTCACATGACCTCCGGGCGCCTGTCGGAGATGTTCGGCAAGGGCCAGGTCGACGACGACGAGTTCCTGCGCACACTGGGCTGGGACCGGGTCGCGAAGAAGGAGTACGACACCAAGCTGTCGGCCTCCACCAAGAAGTACCTCCAGGCCTACGCCAAGGGAGTCAACGCCTACCTCCAGGGCAAGAGCGGCAAGGACATCTCCCTGGAGTACGCGGCCCTCGGCTTCAGGAACGACTACAAGCCCGCGAAGTGGACCCCGGTCGACTCGGTCGCGTGGCTGAAGGCCATGGCCTGGGACCTGCGCGGCAACATGCAGGACGAGATAGACCGCGCCCTGATGACGAGCCGCCTCGGCCCGAAGCAGATCGCCGACCTGTACCCCGAGTACCCGTACAGCCGGAACCAGACGATCGTCCAGGAGGGCCAGTACAGCGAGCTGACCCAGACGTTCGAGCGGAACGGCAGCACGGAGAACAGCGGGACGACCGGCTCCGGCACGTCCTCGAGCGGCTCCGGAACGTCCACGAGCGGCACCACGGGCACGTCGGCCTCCACCGCCTCGTCGACCTCCTCCTCTACCGCCTCGGCGCTCCAGAGCCAGCTCTCGGGCCTCTACAACGTCCTGGACGACGTCCCCACGGCCGTCGGCGTCAACGGCCAGGGCATCGGCTCCAACTCCTGGGTCGTGGCGGGCTCGCACACCATCACCGGCAAGCCGCTGCTGGCCAACGACCCGCACCTGTCGCCCTCCCTGCCGTCCGTCTGGTACCAGATGGGCCTGCACTGCCGGACCGTCTCCAGCAAGTGCCAGTACGACGTCTCCGGCTACACGTTCGCGGGCATGCCCGGCGTGGTCATCGGCCACAACGCGAAGATCGCCTGGGGCATGACGAACTCCGGCGTCGACGTCACCGACCTCTACCTGGAGAAGCTCTCCGGCGACGGCTACCTCTACGACGGCAAGACCAAGCCCTTCACCACGCGCGAGGAGACCATCAAGGTCGCCGGCGGCGAGTCCAAGAAGATCGTCGTCCGTGAGACGAACAACGGCCCCCTGCTCTCCGACCGCTACGACGAACTCGTGAAGGTCGGCAAGAAGGCCACCGTCGACAACGCGGCCCCCGACCGCGGCGACGGCTACGGCGTCGCCCTGCGCTGGACCGCGCTCGACCCCGGCACCTCCATGGACGCCGTGTTCGCGATGGACAAGGCGTCGAACTGGAGCGAGTTCCGCGCGGCGGCGGCCCTGTTCGACGTGCCCTCGCAGAACCTCGTCTACGCTGACTCCGAGAACATCGGCTACACGCTGCCCGGCCGCATCCCGATCCGCGCGAAGGGCGACACCGGCGCCATCCCGGCCCCGGGCTGGGACCCCAAGTACGCCTGGACCGGCAAGTACATCGAGCAGGACGAGCTGCCCTACGAGTACAACCCGTCGCGCGGCTACATCGTCACCGCCAACCAGGCCGTGATCGACAAGGAGAAGTACCCCTACACGCTCACCACGGACTGGGGCTACGGCACCCGCAGCCGGCGCATCACCGACCTGATCGAGCAGAAGATCAAGGGCGGCGGCAAGGTCTCCACCGACGACATGCGCCAGATGCAGCTCGACAACAGCAGCGAGATCGCCAAGCTGCTCGTGCCCAAGCTGCTGAAGATCGACGTCGAGGACAAGGACGTCCGTCAGGCGCAGGAGCTGCTGGCGGGCTGGGACTACACCCAGGACGCCGACTCGGCGGCGGCCGCCTACTTCAACGCCGTCTGGCGCAACGTCCTCAAGCTCGCCTTCGGCAACAAGCTGCCCAAGGAGCTGCGGGTCAAGGGCCAGTGCCTGTGGGTCGACCCCATCAACACCACCGGGCCCGCGGACGAGGCGGACAAGGTCCGCGAGTGCGGCCAGCGTGACGCCGACCAGGCGCAGCCCGACGGCGGCGACCGCTGGTTCGAGGTCGTGCGCAACCTCATGGACGACGAGAACAGCGACTGGTGGAAGACCCCGGCCGGCGCGGGCGACCGTCCCAAGGCCGACAACCGCGACGAACTGTTCAAGCGCGCCATGATCGACGCCCGCTGGGAGCTGACCGCCAAGCTCGGCAAGGACCTCGACACCTGGAGCTGGGGCCGGCTGCACCGCCTGTTCCTGAAGAACCAGACCCTGGGCATCGAAGGTCCCGACATCGTGAAGTACATGCTCAACCGCGGCCCCTGGAAGCTCAGCGGCGGCGAGGCGACGGTCAACGCGACCGGCTGGAACGCCGCGGGCGGCTACGGCGTCGTCTGGGTCCCGTCGATGCGCATGGTGGTCAACCTCGGCGACCTCGACAAGTCGAAGTGGATCAACCTCACCGGCGCCTCCGGGCACGCCTACAGCGCGCACTACACCGACCAGACCGGCAAGTGGGTCAAGGGCGAACTGCTGGACTGGTCGTTCTCGGACGACGCCGTCGACAAGAGCACGACCGACACACTGGTGCTGAAGCCGTGAGCCTCCGGCGGTAGCGCGAAGAAGGGGCCCGCCGCACGCGCGTGTGGCGGGCCCCTTCATACGCGAGGAGGACGTTCGCCGAATCGCGCCCATGCGCACCCGATCCCGTGCGTCCCGTGGATGTTCATGCGCCGCTGTGGAAGCGGCGCACACCCGACGGCGTCACCACCGCGTGCACCGGCCGGTCGTGCGCCTCCCCGGGGACATGTGCGACGACCTCGGAGTCGTACAGGAGCACCACAAGCGCCGGTCGTGCGCCCGCGCGCTCCAGGCGCGTGAGCACCCGGTCGTACGACCCCCCGCCGCGCCCCAGGCGCATCCCGCGCCCGTCCACCGCCAGGCCGGGCATCAGCACGACATCGGCGCCGGTCACGGCGTCCGGGCCCAGCCGCTCGCCGGAGGGCTCGAAGAGGGCCATCTTCCCGCCGTGCTGGACGCGTGCGACAGAGCCCTCGCCGGTGTAGGCGCCCCAGTCCAGATCGTTGTCCGGCAGAAGCGCCGGGAGCAGAACGCGCACGCCCCGCTCGCGCAGCGCGTCAAGGAGCGTGAGCGTGCCAGGTTCGTTCCCCACCGAGACGTACGCCGCCACCGTGCGCGCACGCGCCAGTTCGGGCAGCTCAAGGGCCCGGTCGGCCAGCGCGGCCGCCGCTTCTCGCACGTCATCGGCCGTCAACCTGTTCCTCACCGCTAGGTATTCTTGCCGCAACGTTCGCTTGTCAGGCTTGGTGGGACGTCCGATATGACTCAAAGTCTGCACCCATACCCTTCTAATACGCTCATATAAGAGCTTATTAACCGGAGCCCCAGATTCCAGGCAAAGGCACCGGATAGGGTGGCGAACATGACTCAGTCGCACCCTCGGATCAGCAAGGCTGTCATTCCGGCAGCAGGGCTCGGCACCCGGTTCCTGCCGGCAACCAAGGCCACTCCCAAGGAGATGCTGCCGGTGGTCGACAAGCCGGCGATCCAGTACGTGGTCGAGGAGGCCGTCTCGGCGGGCCTCGATGACGTCCTCATGATCACGGGACGCAACAAGCGCCCCCTGGAGGACCACTTCGACCGCAACTACGAGCTCGAGTCCGCCCTCCAGAAGAAGGGCGACGCCGACCGGCTCGCCAAGGTCCAGGAGTCCAGCGACCTCGCCACCATGCACTACGTGCGCCAGGGCGACCCCCGCGGCCTCGGCCACGCAGTCCTGTGCGCGGCCCCCCATGTGGGTCACGAGCCCTTCGCCGTCCTCCTCGGCGACGACCTGATCGACGCCCGCGACCCCCTGCTCAAGCGGATGATCGAGGTGCAGGAACAGTACGGCGGCAGCGTCATCGCGCTGATGGAGGTCGCGCCCGAGCAGATCCACCTCTACGGCTGTGCCGTCGTCGAGGAGACCGAGGACAGCGACGTCGTCAG
Source organism: Streptomyces canus (assembly GCF_030816965.1). Taxonomy (NCBI): domain Bacteria; kingdom Bacillati; phylum Actinomycetota; class Actinomycetes; order Kitasatosporales; family Streptomycetaceae; genus Streptomyces; species Streptomyces canus. The sequence continues at coordinate 4,292,041 of NZ_JAUSYQ010000002.1, read as the reverse complement.
GGTGGGCGGCCTGGTCGAGAAGCCGGAGGCGTCCGACGCCCCGTCGAACTACGCGGTCATCGGCCGGTACGTCCTCGACCCGCACATCTTCGACATACTCCGCAAGACCGAGCCGGGCCGGGGCAACGAGATCCAGCTCACCGACGCCCTCCAGCAGCTCGCACAGGACGAGAAGGTCGGCGGCCCGGTGCACGGCGTCGTCTTCAAGGGCCGCCGCTATGACACCGGGGACCGCGGCGACTATCTGCGTGCCATTGTCAGACTCGCGTGCGAACGTGAAGACCTGGGCCCGGACTTCCGGACCTGGCTTCGCAGTTTCGTAGCCGAGGAGATGTAGCGAGTTGAGCAGCGCCGCGAGCCGCCCCACCGAACAGGACCACCTCTGGTCGGTGGACGAACACCTGGAGGACATCCTCGCGACCGTCCGCCCCCTGGAACCCATCGAGCTGCAGCTGCTCGACGCCCAGGGCTGCGTCCTGGTCGAGGACGTCACGGTCCCGGTGTCCCTGCCGCCGTTCGACAACAGCTCCATGGACGGGTACGCGGTGCGGGTCGCGGACGTGGCGGGCGCGAGCGAGGAGTTCCCGGCCGTCCTGGACGTCGTCGGGGACGTCGCGGCGGGCGAGGCGGAGTTGCTGCAGGTCGGTCCCGGGCAGGCCGCCCGCATCATGACCGGCGCCCCGCTGCCGCCCGGCGCCGAGACCGTCGTCCCCGTCGAGTGGACCGACGGGGGTCTCGGCGAGGGCCCGGTGACCGGGATGCGCGCCCGTAGTCTCGCCCCCGAGGGCGCCGAGGGACACGTGCACGTCTACCGGCCCGCCGAGGCACGCGCGCATGTGCGCGCCGAGGGCAGCGACGTGCGGGCCGGCGACCGCGCCCTGGACGCCGGCACCGTCCTCGGCCCCCCGCAGATCGCCCTGCTCGCCGCCATCGGCCGCGGCACCGTCCGCGTGCGCCCGCGCCCGCGCGTGGTCGTCATGTCCACCGGCAGCGAACTCGTCCAGCCCGACGAGACCCTCGCCACCGGCCAGATCTACGACTCCAACAGCTTCGCCCTCACCGCGGCCGCCCGGGACGCCGGCGCCATCGCCTACCGCGTGGGCGCCGTCGCCGACGACGCCGAGACCCTGCGCTCCACCATCGAGGACCAACTCGTCCGCGCCGACCTCGTGGTCACCACGGGCGGCGTGAGCGTCGGCGCGTACGACGTCGTCAAGGAGGCGCTGTCCTCCGTGGGCGACGAGGACGAGCCCGGCAGCGGTGTCGACTTCCGCAAGCTCGCCATGCAGCCCGGCAAGCCCCAGGGCTTCGGCACCATCGGCCCCGACCACACCCCGCTGCTGGCCCTGCCGGGCAACCCGGTGTCGTCGTACGTCTCCTTCGAACTGTTCGTCCGCCCCGCGATCCGCACCCTCATGGGCCTCGACGACGTCCACCGGCCGCGGACCAGGGCGACCCTGACCGCGGACAAGGCGCTGACCTCGCCCAAGGGACGCCGGCAGTTCCTGCGCGGTGCCTACGCAGACGGCTCGGTCGCCCCGGTCGGCGGCGCCGGATCCCATCTGGTGGCCGCCCTCGCGCAGGCCAACGCACTGATCGTCGTCCCGGAGGACGCGGAGTCCGTCGAGCCCGGGACCGAGGTCGAAGTGGTCCAGCTCGGCTGAGCACCCCTGGTTGGCGGTACCGTGTCGCGCACAACAGGCCGGACCGGGAGCGCCGCACAACCATGAGTACGCAGGACCGACTGACGCACATCGACGAAGCGGGAGCCGCCCGCATGGTCGATGTCTCCGGCAAGGACGTCACCGCACGCACCGCGCGTGCCAGTGGACGTGTTCTCGTTTCCCCCCGAGTGATCGAGCTGCTGCGTGGCGAGGGCGTCCCCAAGGGCGACGCGCTGGCCACCGCGCGGATCGCGGGCATCATGGGCGCCAAGCGCACCCCCGACCTCATCCCGCTGTGCCACCCATTGTCGGTGTCCGGTGTGAAACTGGATCTGTCGGTCGCGGACGACGCCGTGGAGATCCTGGCCACCGTGAAGACCACGGACCGCACGGGCGTCGAGATGGAGGCCCTCACCGCGGTCTCCGTCGCCGCGCTCACCGTGATCGACATGGTCAAGGCGGTCGACAAGGGAGCGGTCATCACGGACGTGCGGGTGGAGGAGAAGACGGGCGGCAAGTCGGGCGACTGGAGCCGGGCATGACGTATCGCGCTCTTGTGGTCACCGCCTCCAACCGGGCCGCCGCCGGGGTCTACGAGGACAAGGGCGGCCCGCTGATCGCAGACGGCCTGAAGCGCTTCGGGTTCGCCGTCGAGGGCCCGCAGGTCGTGGCCGACGGGCGGCCCGTGGAGGCGGCCCTGCAGGCCGCGGTCGACGCGGGATACGACGTCGTCGTCACCACCGGCGGCACCGGCATCTCACCCACCGACCGCACCCCCGAGGCGACCCGTGCGGTGATCGCATACGAGGTTCCGGGCATCGCGGAGGCCATCCGGGCGTTCGGACGGGAGAAGGTGCCGACGGCCGCGCTCTCCCGGGGTCTGGCCGGGGTGGCGGGACGCACACTGATCGTCAACCTGCCGGGTTCCAGTGGCGGGGTGAAGGACGGACTGGCCGTTCTGGAGCCCCTGTTGCTGCACGCCGTCGACCAGATCCGCGGCGGCGACCACCCGAGACCCGGCCCCGGCAGTGGGGGTGCGAGCTGAACAGCCCATCCTGGCCCGTCGTACTGGCGGACGGCGATGTCGTCCTGAGGCCGATAAAGATGCGTGACCAGCGGCTCTGGCGTGAGGTCAACCGGCGCAACCGGGACTGGCTGCGCCCCTGGGAGGCGACCATCCCGCCGCCCACCCCGAGCGGGCCGATCGCGCACCGGCCGACCTACCGTCAGATGGTCCGCCACCTCAGGTCCGAGGCGAACGCGGGGCGGATGCTGCCGTTCGTCATCGAGTACCGGGGGCAACTGGTCGGGCAGTTGACGGTCGCCGGAATCACCTGGGGCTCGATGTGCTCGGGGCACGTCGGCTACTGGGTGGACCAGTCGGTGGCCGGTCGCGGGGTGATGCCGACGGCCGTGGCGCTGGTCGTGGACCACTGTTTCCGCACGGTCGGCCTGCACCGCATCGAGGTCTGCATTCGCCCCGAGAACGGGCCCAGCCGTCGGGTGGTGGAGAAACTCGGATTCCGCGAGGAGGGACTGCGGCCGCGTTATCTCCACATCGACGGCGCCTGGCGCGACCATCTCGTGTTCGCGCTCACCGCGGAAGAGGTGCCCGACGGTTTGCTCCGACGCTGGCAGCGGGCACGCTCCAGGAGTACACCGCACGACAATCCCGCGTAGCCGGGAAGCCGTTCCCGCGCCTGGCCCGAAAATGGAATAGGTGTTCGAAAATGATCGGTGCATGACCGTCTCAGGCCATTGAATTCACGACTCGTGCGGCCTGATGATCGGATCGGTCACAAAAAAAGCTCGAAATATCAGCCAGATCGTGCGACACACCGGCGCAATTGGCAGATGGCCTCACGCAAACCCCTCTACCGTGTGAGGCGTGAGCAGCAGCGGCCTCATCTACGCAGTCATTGTCGGGGCCTGGGCCGCCTACTTGGTGCCGATGTGGCTCCGTAGGCAGGACGAGCTGAACGAGGCCCGTCCGACGGAACGCTTCAGCACGGCCATCCGGTTGCTGTCCGGACGGGCGGGCATGGAGCGTCGGTACGCCAAGGACCTGCGCGCGCGCTCCGCCGACGAGGGGGAGCACGGCGCCGACGAACCGGATGCCGTCACCGAGTCGGTGGACGTCCGGGCCTTCGCCATGCCTCCGACCCGTCCGCAGACCCAGGCGACGGTCCAGCCGTCGGCTTCGGAACACCGCGAGGCGCCGCGCGAGTCCGCGCCCGAACAGGGTGCCGCGCCGACGCGCAAGCAGGCACCCGCACCCGCCGCCTCGGCGGCATCACAGCCTCAGACGCATGCCCCCGCACCCCGGCGCACGGCAGCCGCGGAAGCGGCCGCAGCGCGCGCCCGGCGCACGAAGGTACTCGCGCGCCGACGGCGTACGACCGTGATGCTCTTCCTTGCCTTCACGCTCGGCACGATCGTCGCCGCCGTCGGAGGACTCGCCTTCCTGTGGGCGCCCGGTGTGCCCGCCGTGATGCTCAGCGCGTACATCGCGTACCTGCGCTCCCAGGAACGCCGCCGCTTCGCCTACCAGATGGACCGGCGCCGGGCCGAGGCCGCCGCACAGCGACTGCGGGAGCGCGCGCGCCAGCCGCGCCGGCGGGCGTCCGTGAGCACCGGCGTGGAAGCCGACGAACCGGAAGAGGGACCAGGGACGGAGACCGATACCGGGCTCTCGGCGCTCGCCGCCGACCGGCGCGCCCTCGTCGAGCAGACCGATCACGCCGAGTGGATCGACCAGCAGCGTGAACGGCAGCACAGGCCGGGGCACGGGGACAGCTGGGACCCGGTACCGGTGCCGCTGCCGACGTACGTGACCGCGCCGGTAGCTCCGCGGGCCACCTCGGACGTGGACCTCGGGGCGCCGGACGCGTGGAGCTCGGCGCGGTCCAGCAGCGCCGCCACTCCGGAGCAGTCGGGCCAGGAGGCGACGCCCGTCGCGGAGGACGAGGAGTCGGAGGAACTGCCGGACGACGCGGAGGACAAGCCGGTGGCGGGCGGCCGCAGCGACGCCCGTCGCGCCGCCTCCGCCCGCCGCGCACGCGAGCGTGGCCGTACACCGCTCTTCGACCAGTACGAGGAAGGCGACCGGCCGCGCGCGGCCAACGAGTGACGGACGGGGGCGGGATCACCGCGCCCTGACCAGCCGGGAACGGATTTCCAAGCACCCGGACGGGGATGCTAGAGTTTCACTCGTTGCAAGGGCCTGTGGCGCAGTCCGGTAGCGCACCTCGTTCGCATCGAGGGGGCCAGGGGTTCAAATCCCCTCAGGTCCACGCATCATGAAGACCCGTTCCTGATTCAGGAGCGGGTCTTCTGTCATGTGTGCGGTGTTCTCACAGCGGCTTGGCGAAGCACCTGCTGTCCTCGTGGAAGCGGTAGTAGCCGAACTTCCCACACGGCTCGTAACCGCTCGACGTGTACAGGGCGATGGCCTCCGGTTGCTTGTTGCCGGTTTCCAGGACCATGCGGATGCGGCCGGCCGCGCGGGCGTCGTCCTCCAGGGTGGTGAGGATGCGGCGGGCGAGGCCCCGGCCGCGCGCCACGTCGACGACGTACATGCGCTTGAGCTCGGCGTCGCCGTCCATGGTGCCCTCGCCGTTCGCGTCCCGGGCGCGCCAGCCGCCCGTGGCCACGGGGGCGCCCGTCTCGTCGTACGCGATCAGGAAGACGCCGTTCGGCGGCTCGAAGTCCTCCGGTGCCAGGGCCGTGGCGTCGCCGCCGTCGCCGTAGCGAACGTGGTACTCGGCCTGTACCTGGTCGTTCAGCTTCACGGCGTCCGGGTGGTCGAAGGCGACCTGGCGTATGCGCATGTCCATCCCCACGAATCGATCCAGTCCACAACAGGGTCCGGTCCAGTGTGCCGGTATCGTTCCCGGGTGCTCACTGTGACCTCCGCCAATGTGAACGGACTGCGCGCCGCCGCGAAGAAGGGCTTCGTGGAGTGGCTCGCGGACACCTCCGCCGATGTGCTCTGCCTCCAGGAGGTGCGCGCCGAGCCGCAGCAGCTGCCCGACGGCGTCCGTGCTCCCGAGGGCTGGCATGTCGTGCACGCGCCCGCCGCCGCCAAGGGCCGGGCCGGTGTCTCCCTTTACACCCGCCGTGAGCCGGACCGCGTCCGGATCGGCTTCGGGTCGTCGGAGTTCGACACCAGTGGCCGCTACGTCGAGGCCGACCTGCCCGGTGTCACCGTCGCCTCCCTCTATCTCCCCTCCGGCGAGGTCGGTACCGAGCGGCAGGACCAGAAGGTCCGCTTCATGGACGAGTTCCTCGTGTACCTGAAGAACCTGCGTGAGCGCGCTGCCGCCGACGGCCGCGAGGTCGTCGTCTGCGGCGACTGGAACATCGCCCACCAGCAGGCCGACCTCAAGAACTGGCGTGCCAACCAGAAGAGCTCCGGGTTCCTGCCCGAGGAGCGGGCCTGGCTGAGCCGGGTCCTCGACATCACCGACGGGGGGTACGTCGACGTCGTACGGTCGCTGCATCCGGACGTGGCGGGGCCGTACTCGTGGTGGTCGTACCGGGGGCAGGCCTTCGACCGCAACACAGGTTGGCGCATCGACTACCACCTCTCCACCCCCGGCCTCGCCGCCAAGGCGGTCAAGGGGTTCGTGGAGCGCGCGGCCACGCACGCCGAGCGCTGGTCGGACCACGCGCCGGTGACCGTGGTCTACGACCTCTAGACCTGCGGTTTCCGCAGCCGCCGGTCCAGCGCCAGTGACAGTTCCGCCTCCACCACGCTCCGCGCCAGCGGGCGCAGGCGGTGGAGGTCGTCCTCGCCCGCGTGCCGCAGGACCAGTTCGGCGAACATCTCGGCCAGGTCGTCCACGTGCTCGCGGACCCGTTTGCCGGCCGCCAGGACCTCCCCCAGGGGAATGCCCTCGCGGACCAGTTCGGAGGAGACGTCCAGGAGGCGGCGGCTGATGTGGACGATCTCGTCGCCGTCGGTGCCGAGGTAGCCGAGGTCGAGAGCGGCCGCGAGGTTCTCCGGGGTCACCTCGCCCTCGAAGCGGGCGGCGAGTTCCTCCGGGGTGAGGCGGACCGGCTCCTCCTCACTCGGCACGACCCCCAGCACGTCGGCGACGTCACGGCCGTGGTCCAGGGCCTCGGCGAGTTCCGCGATGCCGGTGAGGGTGTGGCCGCGTTCCAGGAGCGCGGCGATCGTGCGCAGACGGGCCAGGTGGTGGTCGTCGTACCAGGCGATACGGCCCTCGCGGCGAGGGGGCGGGATCAGTTTGCGTTCGCGATAGAAGCGCAGGGTGCGCACTGTGATGCCGGCCAGGCGGGCCAGTTCCTCCATGCGGTATTCGCGCTTGTCCGTCACGTCCGCAGCCTATGTTGTACCGCCGGTAACTTTCCTTCCCCCGCCCCCTACCCATCGGTACGGAGCTGCTCTACCCTCCCATTGCGCCAGTGTTCACTGGCAGAGTCGGGCAGGGAAGGCATCGGCATGGCCGAACACGAGCATGTGCGGGTGGCGGTGGTCGGGTCCGGATTCGGTGGGCTGGGGGCCGCCGTACGGCTGCGGCGCGAGGGTGTCACCGACTTCGTCGTGCTGGAGCGGGCCGCCAGTGTGGGGGGTGCCTGGCGGGACAACAGTTATCCGGGGTGTGCCTGCGATGTGCCGTCCCACCTGTACTCCTTCTCCTTCGCGCCCAACCCGGACTGGCCGCGCACCTTCTCCGGGCAGGACCACATCCGCGCCTACCTGGAGCATGTGACCGACGTCTTCCGGCTCCGCCCGCACATCCGCCTCGACTCCGAGGTGACGCGGATGACCTGGGACAGCCAGAAGCTGCGCTGGGACATCGAGACCGCTGGGGGCCCCTCCCAGGCTTTCGGCACTGGGGGAGGCGCTCTCTCGGCCGACTTCGTCGTCTCCGCCACCGGGCCGCTCTCCGATCCCAAGATCCCCGACATCCCCGGTCTGGACTCCTTCCCGGGCAAGGTCTTCCACTCCGCCCGCTGGGACCACGACTACGACCTGCGCGGCAAGCGGGTCGCCATGGTGGGGACCGGCGCCTCGGCCATCCAGATCGTCCCGGCCATCCAGCCGCTCGCCCGGAAGGTCACGCTCTTCCAGCGCACCCCGCCCTGGGTGATGCCCCGCATGGACCGGGCGATCAGCGGCGCCGAGCGCTGGCTGCACCGGCAGCTGCCCTTCACCACCCAGGCCCGTCGTGGACTGCTGTGGGGCATCCGGGAGTTGCAGGTCCAGGCGTTCACCAAGCGGCCGGGCGAGCTCGGCGCGGTGGAGCAGTTGGCCAAGCGCAACATGGCCCGTGCCGTCAAGGACCCGGCCCTGCGCGCCAAGCTCACCCCCGGCTACCGCATCGGCTGCAAGCGGATCCTGCTGAGCAGCACGTACTACCCGGCGCTCGCCCAGCCCAACGTGGACGTGGTCGCGAGCGGGCTCAGCCGGATCGAGGGGTCGACACTGGTCGCCGCCGACGGCACCGAGGCCCAGGTCGACGCGATCGTCTTCGGCACGGGCTTCCACGTCACCGACATGCCGATCGCCGACCGGGTCGTCGGCGCGGACGGGCGGACGCTCGCCGAGGCGTGGAAGGGCGGGATGGAGGCGTTGCGGGGCGCCTCCGCCCCCGGCTTCCCCAACTGGATGACCATCATCGGGCCGAACACCGGTCTCGGGAACTCCTCGATGATCCTCATGATCGAGTCCCAGCTGAACTACCTGGCCGACTTCGTACGGCAACTCGACGTCCTCGGCGGCCGGGTGGCCCTCGACGCCCGGCCCTCCGCAGTACGGGACTGGAACCACCGGGTGCAGGAGCGCATGAAGCGCACGGTGTGGAGCACCGGCGGCTGCACCAGCTGGTACCTGGACGCGAACGGCCGCAACAGCACGATCTGGCCCGGCACGACGACCGAGTTCCGGCGGGCCACCCGGCGGGTGGACCTCGCCGAGTACGAGGTGCTGCGGGTTCCGGCGCACGCGGAGGCGACCGCCGTATGAGCCGTCCGACGCACGCGGTCTCCGGGCCGTACGCCCCACCCGTCCCGGTGCGCGAACTCACCGCCCTCTCCGCCGACGGCGCGTGCCTGCACGTGGAGGTGCACGGTCCTGACGACGCGCCCCCCGTCGTCCTCGCCCACGGCTGGACCTGTTCCACGGCCTTCTGGGCCGCCCAGATCCGCGAGCTCCGCGTCGACCACCGGGTCATCGCGTACGACCAGCGCGGCCACGGACGCAGTCCGGCGAGCCTTGCCTGCGGTGCGGACATGCTCGCCGACGACCTCGAAGCCGTACTGGAGACGGCCCTCGGGGCAGGCGGGAAGGCGGTGATCGTCGGTCACTCCATGGGCGGGATGACCGTCATGGCCGCCGCCGAGCGTCCCGCGTTCCGTGCGCACGCGGCCGCCGTCCTGCTGTGCAGCACCGGTTCGTCGCGACTGGTCGCCGAGTCGACCGTCGTACCGATCCGGGCCGGGCGGCTGCGCACCTGGCTGACCCGGCACGTCCTCGGGGCGCGGGCGCCGCTCGGACCGGTCACGCCGCTCGCCCGGCGGATCCTCAAGTACGGGACGATGGGCCCCGGTTCGGCCCCGCACATGGTGGAGGCGTGCGCGCGGATCGTGCACGCCTGCCCGCGCAAGGTGCGCCACGCCTGGTCGCAGGTCCTCGATCTGCTCGATCTGGACCACGGCGTACGGCAGCTCGCCGTGCCGACGGCCGTCCTCGTCGGTACGGCCGACCGGCTCACCCCGCCCGTGCACGCGCACCGGTTGGCCGCCGCGCTGCCCCACTGCCTCGGAGTGACCGAACTGCCGGGCGTCGGCCACATGACGCCCATCGAGGCGCCCGAGACGGTCACCGCACGGATCCGGGAACTCGTCACCACCTACGTCCAGGTCAAGGAGGGCGCATGAGCAGGGTCGGACTCGAAGGACAGGTGGCGGTCGTCACGGGGGCCGCGCGGGGCGTGGGCGAGCTGCTCGCCCGCAAGCTGTCGGCGCGCGGGGCGAAGGTCGCGCTGGTCGGCCTGGAGCCGGACGCGCTCAAGCAGCTCTCCGAACGGCTGCACGGCGACAGCGACCACTGGTACGCCGACGTCACCGATCACGAGGCGATGGCCCGGGTCGCGCGGGAGGTCAAGGAGCGGTTCGGGAAGGTCGACGTCGTGGTCGCCAACGCCGGGGTCGCCACCGGGGGGCCCTTCGTCGACTCCGATCCGCAGGCCTGGCGACGGGTGATCGAGGTCAACCTCATCGGATCGGCCGTCACCGCCCGGGCGTTCCTGCCGGTGCTGATGGAGAGCCGGGGGTATCTGCTGCAGATCGCCTCCCTGGCCGCGATCACCCCGGCGCCGATGATGACCGCGTACTGCGCCTCCAAGTCCGGTGTGGAGGCGTTCGCGCACAGCCTGCGCGCCGAGGTCGGCCACAAGGGCGTGCGGGTCGGGGTCGGGTACCTGTCGTGGACCGACACCGACATGGTGCGCGGGGCCGACCAGGACGACGTCATGCGGGAGCTCAGGCAGCGGCTGCCGTGGCCAGCCAACAAGACGTACCCGCTGGGGCCGGCCGTCGAGCGGATCGTGGCCGGGATCGAGCGGCGGTCGAGCCATGTGTACGGGCAGGGGTGGCTGCGCGGGATGCAGGGGATGCGCGGGTATCTGCCGGGGCTCATCGGGACGGTCGGGCAGCGGGAGATGCGGCGCTTCGGGGAGCGTCTGGAGGGAATGCGGGTGGGACTCGTCGGCGCAGGTGGGGCCGCGGACGAGGAGGCCCGCGCTACGCACCGTGACTGATCGAAATGCGTTTTTTGTCCGGGCGTGTGAATCTGGTCGAGGCCCCGGCCAGGGGCCTTTCCCCTCACCCCCACGGGAGTGAACCCACATGGGTATGAAGGACCAGTTCCAGGAAAAGTCCGAGCAGTGGCAGCAGAAGGCCAAGCAGAAGGCCGAGCAGGCCAAGGAGCAGGGCCAGCGGGGTCGTCAGGGTCAGGGCCAGGGCCCGGACCGCGACCGCATGCGGGACGAGGAGACCGAGCGGCTCCAGCGCGAGGAGCAGGAGCGGCTCGACCCCGACTACGACATGTAGTCACTGCTTGACGCGTGGGGTGCCCTCTCTCCTGGGAGGGCACCCTGCGTTGCTCTGTCTCTCAGGACCTCGGCGGAAGCTTCGGCCTTGACCTGTCCGGTACGTTCCGGTAGTTGGGTGGCGTCGCCGGGGGGTTCGTCTCCAGCAGGTCCAGCGCCAGCCGTACCGCGTCGTCCAGTTGGGCATGGCGGCCCTCCGCCCAGTCCAGCGGGGTGCGGAGGATCTCCAGGTCCGGGGGCACGCCCTGGTTCTCGATCGACCAGCCGTACGCGTCGAACCACGCCGCGTTCATCGGTACGGTGATCACCGTTCCGTCGCCGAGCTGGTGGCGGCCGGTCATGCCGACCACTCCGCCCCAGGTGCGCTGGCCCACCACGGGGCCGAGCTTCAGCAGCTTGAACGCCGCCGTGATCATGTCGCCGTCCGAGGAGGTCGCCTCGTCGGCCAGGGCGACCACCGGGCCGCGCGGGGCGTTCGAGGCGTACGACACCGGCTGGGCGTTCCTCGTCAGGTCCCAGCCGAGGATCGTGCGGGTCAGTTTCTCCACGACCAGCTCGCTGATGTGGCCGCCCGCGTTGCCGCGTACGTCGACGATGAGGGCGGGGCGGGAGACCTCCATCCGCAGGTCCCTGTTGAACTGGGCCCAGCCCGAGCCGCCCATGTCGGGAATGTGCAGATAGCCGCACCGGCCGCCGCTCAACTCCCGTACGACAGCACGGCGTTTGGCCACCCAGTCCTGGTAGCGCAGGGGGCGTTCGTCCAGGAGCGGGACCACCGCCACCCGGCGGGCTCCGCCGACGGGTGGGGCGAAGGTCAGCTCCACCGTCGTACCGCCCGCCGCCGCGAGCAGCGGATAGGGGCCCGCGACCTCGTCGACCGCGCGGCCGTCCACATGGGTGAGGACCGCGCCCTCGCGGATGCCCGTGCCGGCCAGCGGGGAGCGTGCCTTGGAGTCCGAGGAGTCGCCGGGGAGGATGCGCTTGACCGTCCAACCACCCTCCCTGAGCACGAGGTTCACACCCAGCAGGCCCTGGCGGCGCTGGTAGTGCGGGGGGCCCTCGTTGCGGCGGGCGGCGGTGACATAGGCGTGGGAGGTGCCCAGTTCGCCGAGGACCTCGCGCAGCAGGTCGGCGAACTCGTCGGGGGAGGCGACCCGTTCGAGCAGCGGGCGGTACTGGTCGAGCACCGCGTCCCAGTCGATCCCGCACATCCCCGGTTCCCAGAAGTACGACCGGATCAGGCGGCCGGCCTCCTCGTACGACTGGCGCCATTCGGCGGCCGGGTCGACCTCGTGGAGGATGCGGCGCAGGTCGATCCAGACGATCGTGTCGCTGTCGCCGGACTCCGTGGCGGGGGTCGCGCGCAGCTCGCCCTCGTCCACCACGACCAGCCGGGAGCCGTCGCCGCTGACCGCGAACCAGTCCAGGTGCTCGACCAGTTCGGTCTTCTTCGCCTTGCCGACGGCGAAGTGTTCGAGGGTCGGACGCTCGGAGGTGTCGTCCGGGTTCACGAAGGTCTCACCGAGGGCGCCCGAGATCGGCCAGCGCAGCCAGACCAGGCCACCGCCCGCGACCGGGTACAGCGCCGAGTACTTGGAGGCGGGGACCGGGAACGGGGTCACCCGGCTCTCCAGCCCTTCGAGTTCGACCGTCACCGCCCCGCCCTCGCCGCTCTCGTCCTCGACCGGGTCCAGGCCTCCGGCAGCCGGGCGGCCCTCCGGATTCAGGGCGAAGGGGGAGGGGGTCGCCGAGGACAGCGGGACCAGGTAGGGCCGGCAGCCGAGCGGGAAGGACAGGTCGCCGGTGTGGACGTCGTACACCGGGTCGAAGCCCCGCCAGGAGAGGAAGGCCAGGTAGCGGCCGTCCCGGGTGAAGACCGGGTTCTCGTCCTCGAAGCGGCCGTTGGTGACGTCGACGATCAGGCGGTCCCCTCCTCCCTTCGGGGAAATACGGGCCATCTTGATCTGGCGCAGGGAACGGCCGATCCCCGGGTGCGACCACGTCAGCCAGGAGCCGTCCGGGGAGAAGGCGAGGTCCCGCACCGGGCCGTTGACCGACTGGATCAGCTCGGTGACCTCCTCGTCGGAGTCCTCCGTGCCCGCGGCGTCAGCCGCATTGTCGGGCACCGTGAGCAGAAGGAGCCGTCCGTCGTGCGAGGCGATGGCCAGGCGCTCGCCCTGCGGATCCGAGACCAGCTCCAGAACGCGGCCCAGCTCACCGGAGGCCAGCCGTCGCGGCTCGCGGTCACCGGTCGCCCGCGGCAGATACGCGATCTCGACGGCGTCCTCGCCCTCCGCGTCCGTCACATACGCGACCTGGCCGACGGAACCGAGCATCTCCGGGAGCCGGACCCGTACCCCCGGGGTGTCCGTGATCGTGCGGGCCGGGCCGTCCCGGTGGGTCAGCCAGTACAGGCTGCCGCGGACGACGACGGCGCTCGCGCGGCCCGTCTCGTCGACCGAGACGCCGTCCACGTGCTGAGCGGCGGGCACCTGGTACGTACGGCGTCCCGCGCGCGGCCCGCTCAGGCGTACGTCGAGCTTGCGGGCCACGGACGAGAGGTCGTCGACGATCCACAGGTCGCCCCCGCACTGGTACACCACCCGGGTGCCGTCGCTGGAGGCGTGCCGGGCGTAGAAGGCGTCGTGGTCGGTGTGGCGGCGCAGGTCGGAGCCGTCGTGGGCGCAGGAGTAGAGGTTGCCGATGCCCTCGTGGTCGGAGAGGAAGGCGATCCGGTCGCCGACGAACATGGGGGAGTGGAGGTGGCCGCCGAGGTCGGGCAGCAGGCGTTCGCCGTGCAGCCAGAGCCGGCCCGTGGCGCCGCCCCGGTAGCGCTTCCAGGCGGCCGGTTCGTGCGGTGGGGTGCCGGTGAGGAGGAGGGTCTTGCGGTCGGCGACCTGGATGTCGGAGACCGGGCCCCAGGGGAGCTTGAGGCCCGGGGAGCCGTCGGTGGGGACCTTGTACGCCCAGGTGAAGTAGGAGAAGGGCTCGCCGTGGGAGGCGACGGCGAGGATGGTGGCCCCTTTGTCCCCTTCGGCAGGTGTCCAGCCACAGACCTGGGTGTCCGCGCTGCCCCAGTAGGTGAGCCGCCGGGCCGGTCCGCCGTCCACGTCCGCCAGGTGGATCTCGGGCACGAGACTGCGCCAGCTCGTGTACGCGATGTGGCGGCCGTCGGGCGAGAAGCGGGGATGGCCGACCTTGGTGCGGTCGACGGTCAGACGCCAGGCGCGGCCCGGACCGTCGAGAGGGGCCAGCCAGAGATCGTCCTCGGCCACGAAACACAACAGGTCGCCGCTCAGATGCGGAAGGCGCAGATAGCTCACCTCCCCATGCTTTTCCGGGGAATGGACCGGAGCAACTTATGAAAAATCGGCCGGAGGTGACCTGCGGCGATCGCCGTGAGCCACAACACGAACGAAACCGTTTCGTTTCGCTGAGAAGTGCGCTACATTCGTGTCGTACGAAACAGTGTCGTTCGAAGTCCCGGAGCGGAAAGGGTGAGTTGACATGACCGAGGTCTCGACCGCGCGTCGCAGCCGCATCACCCCCGAGCGTGAGGCCGAGCTGTACGAGGCCGTGCTCGAACTGCTCCGGGAGGTCGGCTACGACGCCCTCACCATGGACGCCGTCGCCGCGCGCACCCGTTCCAGCAAGGCCACGCTCTACCGCCAGTGGGGCGGCAAGGCCGAGCTGGTGGCGAAGGCGGTGCGGCACACCAAGCCGGGCGGTCTCGGATTCGACGAGATCGACACCGGGTCGCTCAAGGGCGACCTGCACGCCCTCACCATGCGCTCGGACGACTGCACCATGGAGCAGAACTCCGCGCTCATGCGGGGTCTGGCCATGGCGATCCACGGCAACCCGGATCTCCTGAGGGCGTTCCGCGCGCACCTCATCGAACCCGAGATGGCGGAGTTCCGCCGAGTGGTGCAGCGGGCGATCGACCGGGGCGAGGTGCGCCCCGACAACCCGGCGATCGAGTTCATGATCCACATGATGATCGGCGGGTTCGCGGCCCGCACGATGATCGACGAGCTGCCGCCGACCCAGGCCTTCCTCCTTTCGTACATCGACGCCGTGGTCCTCCCCGCCCTCGGTGTTGCCGTCGACTGACCCACAGTCACCCCAGCAAGCCCTCCACCTGACGTAACCGCTCACGTCGTCGGGCTGATCATCCCTGCCCTGAAAACCTCACGACCTGACCGGGAGTACGCCTTCGTGGCCACTTTCCTCTACCGGCTCGGCCGGCTCGCCTTCCGGCGACGGCATTTCGTCGCCCTGATATGGGTGGCCCTGCTGACCCTCGCGGGCGTCGGCGCGGCCAGTGCGCCCGCCGCCGGATCCACCTCCTTCTCCATCCCGGGCACGGAGGCGCAGAAGGCCTTCGACCTGCTGGAACAGCGTTTCCCCGGAGCCAGCGCCGACGGCGCCACCGGGCGCATGGTCTTCAAGGCGCCCAAGGGCGAGAAGATGACGGACGCCGCCCACAGGGCGACCGTCGCGAAGACCGTCAAGGAGCTGGGCGACGGCTCCGAGGTCGTCTCCGTCACTGACCCGTTCACGACCCGGGCGGTGAGCAAGGACGGCACGGTCGCCTACCTCTCGGTGAAGTACGACGCTCCCGCCGTCGGGCTCAAGGACGCGACCAGGGACGCCCTGGAGACCGCCGGTGACGACGCCCGGGCCACCGGCCTGACCGTCGACGTCGGAGGCGACGCGCTCCAGGCCCAGCCCGACGCGGGGGCAGTCGGCGAGGCCATCGGTCTCGCCATCGCCGCGGTCGTCCTGGTCATCACCCTGGGCTCGATGATCGCGGCCGGGTTGCCGCTGCTGACCGCGATCATCGGTGTCGCGATCGGCGTCTCCACCATCGCCGCCCTCGCCAAGGCACTCGACCTCGGCAGCACCACCTCCACGCTCGCGGGGATGATCGGCCTGGCGGTCGGCATCGACTACGCGCTGTTCATCGTCTCCCGCTACCGCGCCGAGCTGGCCGAGGGCCGCGACCGCGAGGAGGCGGTGGGCCGGGCCACCGGCACCGCCGGTTCCGCGGTGGTCTTCGCGGGCCTCACGGTCGTGATCGCGCTGGCCGGTCTCTCGGTCGTCAACGTGCCGATGCTGACCAAGATGGGTCTCGCCGCGGCGGGCACGGTCGTGATCGCCGTCCTCATCGCGCTGACGATGATTCCGGCGCTGCTCGGGTACGCGGGCCGCAAGATCCGCCCGGCGGGCGAGAAGCGTGGGAAGACCACCGGGACGGCGCTCGCGAAGCCCAACCTGGGCACGCGCTGGGCGAGCTTCGTCATCCGCCGTCCGGCCGCCGTGCTGCTGCTCGGTGTGGTCGGCCTCGGCGCCGTAGCGCTGCCGGTCAGCCAGCTGGAGCTGGGCCTGCCCGACGACGGCTCGCAGCCGACCTCCACGACCCAGCGCCGCGCCTACGACCTCCTCTCGGAGGGCTTCGGACCCGGCTTCAACGGCCCCCTGATGATCGTGGTCGACGCGAAGAACAGCGACGACCC
Organism: Streptomyces canus; assembly: GCF_030816965.1. Taxonomy (NCBI): domain Bacteria; kingdom Bacillati; phylum Actinomycetota; class Actinomycetes; order Kitasatosporales; family Streptomycetaceae; genus Streptomyces; species Streptomyces canus. The sequence continues at coordinate 4,275,778 of NZ_JAUSYQ010000002.1, read as the reverse complement.
GAAGGCCGCGGCCACCACGGTGACCGACGGCATCAAGGGACTCGAGGACGTCGTCACGGTCACCCCGGCGACCTTCAACAAGGCCGGCGACACCGCGACCATCACGGTCGTCCCCGACTCCAAGCCGTCCTCGGCCCAGACCGAGGACCTGGTGCACGCCATCCGTGACGACGTCGCGTCCAAGGCGGACGCGGACGTCCTGGTCACCGGCACGACGGCGCTGAACATCGACTTCTCGCAGAAGCTGAGCGACGCGCTCATCCCGTACCTGGCCCTGGTCGTGGGCCTGGCCTTCCTCCTCCTGATCGTGGTCTTCCGCTCGATCCTCGTCCCGCTGAAGGCGGCCCTCGGCTTCCTGCTGTCGGTCCTCGCCGCGCTCGGTGCCGTGGTCGCGGTCTTCCAGTGGGGCTGGCTCGGCGGGCTGCTCGGCGTCGAGGAGACCGGCCCGATCATGTCGATGATGCCGATCTTCATGGTCGGCGTGGTCTTCGGCCTCGCGATGGACTACGAGGTGTTCCTCGTGACCCGGATGCGCGAGGCGTACGTCCACGGCGAGTCCCCGAGCCAGGCCATCGTGACCGGGTTCAAGCACAGCGCCCGGGTCGTGGTCGCCGCCGCGGTCATCATGATGGCCGTCTTCGGAGGCTTCATCAGCTCCGGCGAGTCGATGATCAAGATGATCGGCTTCGGCCTCGCGATCGCCGTCTTCTTCGACGCGTTCGTGGTCCGCATGGCGATCGTTCCCGCGGTCCTCGCCCTGCTCGGCCACCGCGCCTGGTGGCTGCCGAAGTGGCTGGACCGCGCGCTGCCCAACGTCGACGTCGAGGGCGAGGGACTGCGCACCCAGGCGGAGAAGGACACGGATCCGGACGAGGACCGGGAGCTGGTACGCGTCTGACGCACGCCGCGTGAGAGTGGTCGGCCGGTGAGGGGGATGCCCTCACCGGCCTTCGTCTGCCGTGGGCCGGCCGAGATAAGTGACGGGCCCGGGATCCGGTACGGCGATCTCGTGAAAGCCGAGACGGTCGTAGAAGGCACGGGCGGGCGTGTTCGCGGACACCATCGACAGGTGTACGGCGGCCACGCCCCGCTCGTGCAGCGCGCGCAGGAAGCTCTCCATCAGCGCGCGCCCGTACCCATGCCCCTGCCACTCGGGGAGCAGGTCGATGTGCAAGTGGGCGGGGTAGGCGGCGACTTCGGGCACGAGCATCCGCTCGGGGCGGTGCAGCAGCGCGACGATCTCCTCGTCCGGGGTGCGCGGCTCGTGGCGGGGCTCCGGGTAGCGGCCGGCCACCAGGGGCAGCCATGTCGCGCGGTAGTCCGCCACGAACCGGGGCGTGTCGGCGGTCCCGACGATGTACCCGACGGCCCGTCCCTCCCCGTCATCGAGCACGAAGGCCAGCTCCGGTTCGAGATGGACGTACGGCGCCGCGAAGGCCGCCGGGAAGACGCCGGGGTCCTGGTAGTGCGGGCGGCTGTCCCGACCCGCGTGGGCGGTACGGACGCAGATGTCCTCGAGGGCGTCGCGGTCCTGGGGGCGGTAGGGGCGTACCGCGGGAGACGGGGTCATCGCAGCATCCTGCCGCTTCAGCACGGCAGCACGCCACAACAAGCCCGCTCCACGCCGTCCGACGGTGAATTCGGTCGTGACGTTTGTATCCGGCAGCTAACCTGCCGGGCATGACGCCTTCGGACTCTGGAGCCCACACCCGTTTCGCCGAGGCCCTCCGCGAGTTGGGCCTCGGTGAGCTCATCGCGCAGGTCCGCCGATTCCCGGACGCGACCCGTACCGCAGCCGAGGCCGCCGCGGCCATCGGGTGCGAGCTGAGTCAGATCTGCAAGTCGCTGATCTTCGCGGCGGACGGGGTGCCCGTGCTGGTCCTGATGGACGGGGCCTCGCGGGTCGACCTCGAGCGGGTCCGGGAGGAGCTCGGCGCCGACAAGGTCACCCGGGCCAAGGCCGATGTCGTACGGGAGACGACCGGGTACGCCATCGGGGGCGTGCCGCCCTTCGGGCACCGTACGAGGACCCGGGTGCTGGCCGACCGTTCGCTGCTCGAACACGAGCTGGTGTGGGCCGCTGCCGGCAACCCGTACGCCGTGTTCCCCATCGCGCCCAAGGACCTGGTCGCCCAGGCCGGCGCCGCTCTCGTGGACGTCCGCGAGAGCACCGCGTGACGCCGCTCGTCACCGCGGCCGTTCTCCTCGCCGCCATCACGCACGCCAGCTGGAACGCCATCGCGCACCAGATCACCGACAAGCTGGTCGGGTTCACGCTGATCTCGGGCGGGGGGATGCTCATCGGGCTGGCGATCATCCCGTTCGCGGCGGTTCCGGCGGCGGGCGCGTGGCCGTATCTCCTCGCCTCGTCCTGCATCCATATCGCCTACTACGCGCTGCTGATGAAGTCCTTCCAGCTCGGGGACTTCGGACAGGCCTATCCGATCGCGCGCGGCACCGCGCCCCTGGTCGTGACCGTGCTGGCCGCCCTCTTCGCGCACGAGGTGCCGGACGGGTGGGCCGCCGCCGGAATCGCCCTCTCCTGTGCGGGACTGACCGGCGTCGCGCTGTGGGGGCTGCGCGGCCGCCGGCCCAACTGGCCCGCGATCGGCGCCGCGTTGGCGACCGGGCTGACCATCGCCGCGTACACCGTCGTCGACGGGCTCGGCGTGCGCGCCTCCGGTTCCTCGCTCGGGTACATCGTCTGGCTGATGGCGGTGCAGGGGGTCGTGATCCCGGCGTACGCCCTCACCAGGTGGCGCGGCCGATCCGTCGCCGTACTGAGGCCGTTCGCAGGGGTCGGGCTCGTCGGCGCCGCCCTCTCCGTGGCCGCGTACGGGCTCGTCCTGTGGGCCCAGACCAAGGCCGAACTCGCCCCCGTCGCCGCCCTGCGCGAATCCTCGATCATCGTCGGCGCGGCCATCGGCGCCGTGTTCTTCAAGGAGCGGTTCGGGGCGCCGAGGATCGCGGCGGCCGGGCTGCTCGTGGTGGGGATCGGGCTGATGTTGCACGCCGGGTGAGACGGGTCGTGCAACTCTCGCGCGTCACTCGCCCTCATCGCCGCCCTGGGAGTTCGACGGTCAGGGGGTTGATGACCGCTCGCCAGGGAGTGCGCAGGAGATCGAGTCAGCTCGATCGGCTGATCGCACCAACGCCGAGCAGATGACCGTTGCACCTGGTACCAGCCGCACGCCTGGACCAAGCCGTACCCCGGCGACAGCAAGGTCTACGCGCCGAACGACGTACCCGGCGCCTACCTGCCGTCGGCGGAGTCCGGCGGCTGACGTCACTTCCGGCGGTCACCGTGTGATGTGGCCGCCGGAGGAGCACTCTGGAAGCAGAGGTATCCGGAGGTGATCCCCATGACGCACACCGCAGTCGGATGGCACGTCGAGCTGGAGTTCCGGGAGGACGAACGGCACACGGAGGCGGTCGCGCTGGTGCGCCTGCCCGACGGGAGCGAGGTTCGGGCACGCGGACACGCCAGCCGCCACCGCAGCGACACGAATCAGCCGCGGGTCGGCGAGGAGGTCGCGGGGGCGCGGGCGCTGAACGAACTCGCGATGCAGTTGCTGACCAAGGCGCACGACGAGATCGACGAGGCGTCCGGGCGGACGTCCCACTCGATCAACGTGTAGCCGTCACAGGGCCGCCCGCACCGCCCTGACCAGAGCCTGAGCCCTCGGATCCGCCGTGACCGTCTTGCGGAACCCGTTGGTGACATAGCCGAAGGCGATGCCCGTCTCCGGGTCGGCGAAGCCGAGGGAGCCACCGCGGCCGGGGTGCCCGAAGGAACCCGCGCCGAGGAACGGCGACGCGCTGCCGTGCAGCATGTAGCCCAGTCCGAAACGAGTGTTCACGACGAGCACCCGGTCCGGACCCGCCGACTCCTCGGTGCGGGCGAGCTCGACCGTGGCCGGGTCGAAGAGCCGCACCCCGTCGATCTCACCGACCATCGCCGCGTAGACGCGCGCCAGCCCGTCGGCCGTCGCGATCCCGTTGGTCGCGGGCAGGGCGCTCGCCCGGTACTCCGGTGCGTTCTGGTCGGGGAAGGGAGTGATCGCGGCGAAGGCGCGGCGGGTGAGGGAGCCGGGATCGTCGTAGGCCTCGGTGACGGACCGCTTGGGACGGGCGCGCAGGCCGCCGGTGGGCTCGGGGCCTTCGACCCGTCCGACCCGTCCCGTCCGCCCGGCCGCTTCCTCGTCCTGCGGCAGCCCGAGCCAGAACTCGGCCCCCAGCGGCCCGGCGATCTCCCGCGCGATCCACTCACCGGCCCCGAGCCCGGTCACCCTGCGTACCAGTTCGTCCAGCAGCCAGCCGTACGTCAGCGCGTGATACCCGTGGTCCGTGCCGGGCTCCCAGACGGGTGCCTGCGCGGCGACCGCCTCGGGGCCCTTCAGCGGGTCCAGGGACTCCTCGGGGGTGAGCGGCCGGTCGATCACCGGCAGCCCGGCCCGGTGGTTCAGCACGTGCCGGACCAGCACCCGCTCCTTGCCGCGCGCCTTGAACCCGGGCCAGTACTCGGCCACCGGCGCGTCCAGGTCCAGCTCCCCACGCTGGTGCAGCATCAGGGGTACGGCGGCGGCGACGCCCTTGGTCGCCGAGCGCACGACCTGCGCGGTGCCGTGCCGCCAGGGCTCGGTGCCGTCGATGTCCCTGCTGCCGGCCCACAGGTCGACCACCTTGCGCCCGTCCCGGTACACGGCGACCGCCGCGCCCCGGTCCCCGAGCGCCTCGAAGTTCCGGGCGAACACTTCCCTGACCGGCTCGAAGCCCTCGGCGACTGTGCCGTTCACGTCCACGCCCGTACTCCCTCTGCTGCCGCTCGAAGCTCCCCTCAGCCAAGCAGAATCGTCACGTCGATGTTCCCGCGGGTCGCGTTCGAGTACGGACAGACCTCGTGGGCCGCGTCCACCAGCCTCCCCGCGAGGCCCGCGTCGAGGATCGGCAGCGAGACGCTCAGGGCGACCGCGAGGCCGTAGCCGCGGTGTCTGTTGGGGCCGATGCCGACCTTCGCGGCGACCGTGGAGCCGGTCAGGTCGTAGCCCTCGCGGTTGCCGACGAGGATCAGCGCGTTGTGGAAGCAGGCGCTGTACCCGGCGGCGAACAGCTGCTCCGGGTTGGTGCCGTTGCCGTCCCCGCCGAGAGCCGGCGGCATCGCGACCTTCAGCTCGATCTGGCCGTCCTGGCTGGTGACATAGCCGTCCCGGCCGCCGTGTGCCGTGGCCTCGGCGACATACATGATCTTCGTCGGCCGGGTGTCGACGGCGGTTTCCTCAGGCATGGCTGGTCTCCCCCCGGAGAAGTGCGCGCAAGTACATCGTGCACAAGATACTGACCGGTAGGCTGACCCCGGACTACCAGGGGGTGGCAACCTCGGGTAACAGGAGGTCAGCGGGGGCGCTCGGAAGCTTCGTGCGCTCTGTTCGCGAGCCCCCACAAGTCCTCGCGCAGTCTCGCGGCCTCCTTGGTGTCGAGCCCGGTCGCGGAGAGGAGGGCGCCGGGCACGGCTGCCGCGCGCTCCCTGAGCTCCTCCGCGCGCCCCGTGCATGCCACCAGCACCGAGCGCTCGTCGCTCGCCGCGCGCTCCCGGCGTACGAACCCCGCGCTCTCCAGCCGCTTGAGCAACGGCGAGACCGTGCCGTAGTCGAGGCGCAGGGCGGCTGCCAGCTCCTTCACGGTCGTCTGACCGCACTCCCACAGCACCAGCAGCACGAGGTACTGCGGATAGGTGAGCCCGAGCTCGTCGAGGAGCGGCCGGTACGCGGCCGTCACCGCGCGCTGGGCGGCGTACAGCGCGAAGCACAACTGGTCGTCGAGCAGCAGCGATCCGGCGTCCTCTTCGTTCGTCACGCGCCCATTGTCACGGACCGCGGATCGAATCCGAAGGGCAACTCCAGCCGGTGGGCCCGCATCAGCGCGTCGTCGGCGAGGAGCTCGGCGGTCTTCCCGTCCGCGGCGATGGTGCCCTCGCTCAGGATCAGCGAGCGCGGGCACAGCTCCAGTGCGTACGGCAGGTCGTGCGTCACCATCAGGACCGTCACGTCCAACGAGCGCAGGATGTCGGCGAGTTCGCGGCGGGAGGCCGGGTCGAGGTTGGAGGAGGGCTCGTCGAGGACGAGGATCTCCGGCTCCATCGCCAGCACGGTGGCCACCGCCACCCGGCGCCGCTGGCCGAAGGAGAGGTGGTGCGGGGGCCGGTCCTTGAAATCCGCCATGCCGACCCTGGTGAGCGCCCGGTCCACGCGTTCCTCCAGCTCGGGCCCCCTGAGCCCGGCCGCCGCCGGTCCGAACGCCACGTCCTCGCGCACGGTCGGCATGAAGAGCTGGTCGTCGGGGTCCTGGAAGACGATGCCGACCTTGCGCCGGATCTCGGCCATGTGCTTCTTGTCCACGGGCAGCCCGGCGACCGTCACCGTGCCCACCCCGCCGCTCAGGATGCCGTTGAGGTGCAGCACCAGGGTCGTCTTGCCGGCGCCGTTGGGGCCGAGCAGCGCGACCCGCTCGCCGCGCGCGAGGGAGAAGTCCACGCCGAACAGGGCCTGATGCCCGTCCGGATAGGCGAAGGCGAGGCCGGAGACCTCCAGGGAAGCAGTGCTCACAGGGCCCATCCCAACACGCAGACGACAAGGGCGGCGACGGGGAGCGCGAGGGCGTACGACCACTGCGCCCGGGACGCGGTCACCTCGTCGATGACCGGCATCGAACCGGCGTACCCCCGGCTGACCATGGCCAGGTGTACGCGCTCGCCGCGCTCGTAGGAGCGGATGAACAGCGCGCCGGCCGACTTCGCGAGGACGCCCCAGTGCTTGACGCCGCTCGCCTCGAACCCCCGCGACTCCCGCGCGATCCGCATCCGCCGCATCTCGTCGGTGATGACATCGCCGTAGCGGATCATGAAGGAGGCGATCTGGACCAGCAGCGGCGGGAGTCTGAGCCGTTGCAGGCCGAGCAGCACCGAGCGCAGTTCGGTGGTGGACGCCAGCAGCACCGACGCGGCGACCCCCAGCGTGCCCTTGGCGAGTACGTTCCAGGCGCCCCACAGGCCGCTCACGCTCAGGGAGATCCCGAGCACCTCGACCCGCTCGCCCTCCGCGACGAACGGCATCAGCACGGCGAACGCCACGAACGGCACCTCGATCAGCAGCCGCTTCAGCAGGAAGTCGGCCGGCACGCGCGCGGCGTACGCGACGACGCCCAGGAGGACGGCGTACAGGCCGAACGCCCACATCGCCTCGCGCGGGGTCGAGACGACGACCACCACGAAGCCGAAGGCCGCCGCGAGTTTGGTGTGCGGTGGCAGGGCGTGCACCGGCGAGTGTCCGTGCCGGTAGAGCCGGTGCGCGTGTCCGGCGCCCATGTCAGACGCCCGTGCCGACGGGGGTGGTGTCGGCCGTACGGCGCCTGCGCACCACCCAGAACACCGTGCTGCCCGCGACGACGGTGACGCCGACGCCGATCACGCCCGCCAGCCCCCCGGACAGGCGGGCGTCCTCGACGTCCTTCACGCCGTAGTCGGCGAGCGGTGAGTCCGCCGTGGCGTGCTTCTCGGTCTTGGCGTCGATGCCCTTGTCGGCGGCGACCTTCTCCAGCCCGTCCGGGTCGGCGGACGCGTAGAAGCTGACGACGCCGGCGAGCACCAGGGAGGTGACCAGGCCGGTGATCCACACCTTGCGGTGCGACCGGGCGGCGACCGGGGCGGGTTCGGCGGGCACGTCGACGAGTTGGCCGTCCACCCGCAGCTTCAGCTTCTGCTGGAGGCCGCGGGCGCCGTACACCAGGTCGGGGCGTACGGCGACGACGGCGCCGACGGTCAGCGCGGTGATGACCGCCTCGCCGATGCCGATGAGGACGTGGACGCCGATCATCGCGGTGGCGACCTTGCCGATGGAGACGTCGGTGGTGCCGCCGACGGCGTAGATCAGGGTGAAGGCGACGGCCGCGGCGGGCACGGAGAGTACGGCGGCCACGAAGGAGGCGGCGGTGATGGAGCTGTGCTTTCTGGGGAGCACCTTCACCAGCCCGCGGAAGACGGCGTACGCCACGACCGTCGTGACGACGGCCATGTCGGTGATGTTCACGCCGAGCGCGGTCAGGCCGCCGTCCGCGAAGAGGATGCCCTGCATGAGCAGGACCACGGAGACACAGAGGACCCCGGTGTAGGGGCCCACGAGGATCGCGGCGAGGGCTCCGCCGAGGAGGTGTCCGCTGGTCCCAGCAGCCACCGGGAAGTTCAGCATCTGCACGGCGAAGATGAACGCCGAGACGAGGCCGGCCAGGGGCGCGGTGCGTTCGTCCAGCTCGCGGCGGGCGCCGCGCAGGCTGACCGCGACGGCGGCCGTGGCGACGACTCCGGTCGCTGCCGAGATGGGGGCGTCTATGAATCCGTCAGGCACATGCACCGTTCGATGATAGTGGCTTGTTGCGAACCCTTTGCAAGAGGGCCGATCCGCGAACAGCAACTCGCAGGCTTTCGGTCCAGGGGGCGGAGCGCGGGAAATGTGCGACGCTGGGAGGGGAGTGGACGCACAGCTTCCACACAGGTTACGCAGCGTGAGAGGCCCGTCACGATGTCTGTAGTCGAACAGTACGCACGAGCCCATATCGTTTCGGACGTGGACATCGCGGAGGACGAGGCGATCCCGGTGGTCCTGCGCTACGACCCGGAGACCGACCCGCGCTCGGTACGGATCGGCCTGCCGGGCATGCACGAATGGACCTTCTCGCGGGCGCTGCTCGAACAGGGACTCAGGGCGCCGGTCGGCAGCGGTGACGTGCGGGTGTGGCCGTGCGGGCGGGTACAGGCCGTGGTGGAGTTCCACTCCCCCCAGGGGGTGTCGGTGGTGCAGTTCGAGCAGAAGGCCCTGCTCAGGTTCCTGCGGCGGACGTACACGGCCACGGCACCCGTGCGGAACTAGCCGCCCATCTTCAGCAGGGCCGCCACGATCGGGCCCGCCGTGTCGCCGCCGTGGCCACCCGCCTGGACGACGCCGGCGGCCGCGAGGTCGCCCCGGTACGCGGTGAACCAGCCGTTCGGCTTCTTCTGGCCGTCGACCTCCGCGGAACCGGTCTTTGCGCCGACGTTGCCGTAGACCCCGGACATCGCCTCGGCCGCCGTGCCGTAGCCCGCCGTGTACGCCATCAGCTCACGCAGCTGCGACAGGGTGCCCGAGGACAGCGTGCGCGAGGCGGTGGCCAGCGTGCGGTGGTCGACCGAGGGGGAGACCAGGTAGGGCTGCTTGAAGGTGCCCGACTCGACGGTGGCGGAGACGGACGCCATGTTCAGCGGGTTCATCCGGACCCCGCCCTGGCCGATCAGCGAGGCCGCCTTCTGGGCCGCGCTCTGCACCGGCACCGAGCCGTCGAAGGACGGGACGCCGATCGCCCAGTTGTTCATGGACAGGCCGAAGACCTGCTGGGCCTGCTTGGTCAGGCTGTCGTTGTCCAGCTTGCCCGCCTGGCTGATGAAGGCGGTGTTGCAGGAGCGGGCGAAGCTCGCCTTGAAGGTGCCGCCCTTGATCTCGAACTTGTCGTCGTTCTGGAACTTCCAGCCGCCGTACGTGAAGTACTTCGGGCACGGGTGCGCCTTGTCCGCCGACGCGAGGTCCTTGTCGATCAGCAGCGAGGAGGTGATGACCTTCATCGTGGAGCCCGGGGCGAGGGAACCCTGGAAGGCGGTGTTGAAGCCGTGGCTCGCGTTCGCCACCGCGAGGATCTCGCCGGTCGACGGACGCAGCACGACGACGGAGGACCGCGCCTGCTTGGCGACCTGCGCCTCGGCCGCCGCCTGGAGCGTCGGGTTCAGGGTCGTCCGCACGGTGCCCGGGGTGCCCTTGCTGAGCTCCACCAGGGTCTTGTCGGAGGACTTGGAGCCCTTCCCGCGGATCACCCGCAGCTCGATGCCCGCCTTGCCGCCGGCCTTCTTGCCGTACTTCTCGCGCAGACCGTCCAGCACCGTACCCAGCGACGGGTACGTGGCCTCGGTGATCTCGCCGCCGTCCCGGTCGACCGCCTTGATCGGCGGGGTCCCGGACTCGCCGGTGACCAGGGTGTCGCCGTCCTTCAGATCGGGGTGGACGACCGAGGCGGTCCAGCCGACCTGGGGCTTCCCGGTGCCGGTGTTGCGGACGACGGTCAGGGAACTGCCGTACGTCAGCGGCTTGCTGGTGCCCTTGTACGTCACCGTCGCCTTCACGGAGAAGGGCACCTTGTCGCCGGTGCGGGGGCCCGGGGTGAGGGTGACGCCGGTGATGTGGGCGTCCTTGGTGTAGCCGGTGAGGAGGGCGGTGGCGGCCGCGCTGTCGCTCGTCGCGGCGGCGGCCGTGCTCACCTTGCCCTGCTGCCAGGAGGTCAGGAAGGTGGTCGCGACGGTGGTGACCTCGGTCGCCGACAGCGGTCCGGTCTTGACCTTGGGCTTGTGGTCCGCGGCGGACACGGAGGTGTTCTGCGTCCGGTCGTCGGCCGCGGCCCCGGCACCGTAGAGCGCGTAGACGCCGAGGCCGGCGCCGCCGACGACCACGGCGATCATCCCGCCGACCACGGCGGGCTTGGTCTTCCGTCGCTCGGCGACGCGCCTTCTGCTACCCACGGCTTCCGTTTCCTCCGCCAGTTCCCAGGGTCCCCGTTGCCCTCATCCATCCCAACGACGGCAACAGCCTAGAGTCCCTGTCCCGCACGGGTGACGTCAGCCTGCGGCTCGTAGCACAGCTGCGACAATCGGACCCGCCGCGTCGCCGCCGTGGCCACCCTCCTCGGTCATGGCCGCCGCGGCCATGTCGTTGCGGAAACCGGTGAACCAGCTGTTCGACACCTGCTGCCCGTCGACCTCCGCGGAACCGGTCTTCGCGCCGATGTCCCCACCGAGCCCCGCCATCGCCTTGGCCGCCGTGCCCTGGGTCGCGGTGAGCCGCATCATCTGCTTCAGCTGGGAGGCGGTGTTGTACGGCAGCCCCTTCGCGGTGGCCAGTTCACGGCTGTCGAGCTTCGGCGAGACCAGGTAGGGCTGGCGGAAGGCACCGGTGATCGCGGTGGCCGTCACCGAGGCCATGTTCAGCGGGTTCATCTGGACCTGGCCCTGGCCTATCGCGTTCGCCGCGCGGTCCGGACCGCTGACGGCGGGCACCTTCCCGTCGAAGGAGACGATGCCGGTCTTCCAGTCCTCGCCGATCCCGAACCGGTTCTGGGCCTCCAGCGTCAGCGACTCGTCGGTGAGCGGCTTCTCGTCGATCAGCTTGATGAAGGCGGTGTTGCAGGACCGCATGAAGCTGTTGGCCAGCGAGGCGCCCTCGTTGGGCTGCATGCCGGTGAGGTTCTTGAAGGTCTGCCCCTGCCACACCGCGTCGGGCGGACAGGGAGCCGGGCCGTTCATCGAGGTCACGCCGTTGTCGATGAGCATCGCGGCGGTGATGATCTTCATCGTGGAGCCGGGGGCCTTGGTGCCCTCGAAGGCCGCGTTGAAGCTGTCCGTACGGTTGTTGGCCACGGCCAGCACCTCACCGGTGCTCGGCTTGACGGCGACGACCGACGACTGGCCGTACAGCTTCACGGCCTTCTCGGCGGCCGCCTGCGCGGTCGCGCTGATGGTGGTCTCCAGCTTGCCCGCCTTGCCCTCGGAGAGGGTCAGCAGCGAGGTGTCGGGCGTCTGGTCCGGGTGCTTGATGACCAGTTCGATGCCGGGGGTGCCGCCGGCCTCGGCTCCGTACTTCTCGCGCAGGGCGTCCAGGACCGGACCCAGCGACGGGTACTTCTCCTTGGTCAGCACCTTGCCGTCGCGGGCCACCGCCTCGATGGACGGGTTCGCGGACTCGCCGGTGACCAGCCGGTCGTCCCTCTGGAGCTTCGGATAGACCACGGAGGGCTGCCAGTCCACCAGCGCCTTCCCGGTGGTCACCCCGCGCACGACGGTCAGCTTGCTCCGGTACGCCAGCGGCTTCGACTTCCCGTCGTAGGAGACGGTCGCCTTCACGCTGTACGGCACGGTGGCGCCGGTCGCCTTGCCGGGCGTGATGTGCACCTCGCCGATGTGCGCGTCCGTCCCGTAGGCGGCCAGCAGCACCTCGGCCGCCGTGTTGTTGTTCGTGAACGCGGCCGCGCTCGCCGCGTCGCCCTTCTCCCAGGCGGCGAAGAAGTCCTTCGACGTCTTCGCGATCTCGTCGCTGGTGGGCGGCCCGCTCCGCTTGGCGTCCCCGACCCCGCCGCTCCCGTCGTCGCTCATCGCCGACACGAAGTTGTACGCCCCGTATCCGGCCCCGCCGACCATCACGGCGAACACCGTGCTGACGACAGCGACCTTCACCCCCTTGGCCATGGTCTGGCCCCCTCCCCAATGCCCCGTTGTTGTGGGAACTCTAAGCGGGAGGTGTGACACGGGGGGTAAGAGTTTCCTGATTCGTCGAAGCAGGTGCTCAATCACATATGTGAATGACAGTTCCTCTAGACCCATGTATCCAGCCACATCCGCGACCGCCAGTCGTCGATCGGGATGCTCGTGCCGGTGTACAGGGGCCAGAAGTAGATGAAGTTCCAGGCGATCAGGAGGACCAGGACTCCGGCCGCCGTGGCGCCCGCGACCCGGCGGGTGTCCCTGGAGCCCGGCGGGCCGACGAGGGCGCCGATGAGCATGGCGACGGCCAGGCAGAGGAAGGGGAGGAAGACGATCGTGTAGAAGAAGAAGATCGTGCGTTCCTGGTAGTTGAACCAGGGGAGATAACCGGCCGCGATACCGCAGGCGATGGCGCCCGCACGCCAGTCGCGGCGGAAGAACCAGCGCCACAGGACGTAGAGGATCGCGAAGCAGGCGGCCCACCACAGCAGCGGCGTGCCGATCGCCAGGACCTCGCGGGCGCACTTCTCGCCCGCGTCGGCCGGGCAGCCGTCGGTGCCGGGCGCGGGGGACTCGTAGAAGTACGAGACCGGGCGGCCGTCGACGATCCAGCTCCACGGGTTGGACATGTACGTGTGGGGCGAGGACAGGCCGACGTTGAACTTGTAGACCTCGTGCTCGTAGTGGACCAGGCTGCGCCACCAGTCCGGCAGGAAGGTCCAGCTGCCGCCCCTGCCGTCGTTCGCGGCCCAGTTGCGGTAGTAGCCGCCGGTGCCGTCCGCGGGGGAGAGGATCCAGCCGATCCACGAGGTGACGTAGGTGACGACCGCGACCGGCACCATGGCGAAGAGCGCGATGCCGAAGTCGTACTTGAGGACCGCCAAGTGGGGGTGCCGCGCACCCGCGACGCGGCGCGAGCCGACGTCCCACAGGACTGTCATGATGCCGAAGGCGATGAGGAAGAACAGGCCGTTCCACTTGGTGCCGATGGCCAGACCCAGGAGCAGGCCCGCCAGCCAGCGGTAGGGGCGCAAGCCCAGGAACAGGGTGTCCCCGATGTGCGCGTCGGGGCGCACGAGGCCGTAGGAGTCGACCGGCAGCGCGGCGGCGAGTTTCTCCCGTGCCCGGTCGCGGTCGATGACCAGACAGGCGAACGCGGCCAGTACGAAGAACATCAGCACACCGTCGAGCAGCGCGGTCCGCGCCATCACGAAGGCCAGGCCGTCCACGGTCATCAGCGCGCCCGCCAGGCAGCCCAGGAACGTGGAGCGGAAGATACGGCGGCCCACCCGGCACACGATCAGCACCGACAGCGTCCCCAGCAACGCCGTCATGAACCGCCAGCCGAACGGGTTGAACCCGAACATCAGCTCGCCGAGTCCGATGACGTACTTGCCGACCGGCGGGTGCACGACATAGGCGGCGTTCGTCGGGAGCGGAACGTTCCCGTCGGAGTTCAGGATCAGACTGTCGACGTTCTTGTCCCAGCTGAGCTCGAAGCCGCGGTGGACGAGCGCCCACGCGTCCTTGGCGTAGTACGTCTCGTCGAATATCACCTTCTTCGGGCTGCCCAGGTTCCAGAACCGCATCAGCCCTGCCACCAGCGTCACCAGCAGCGGCCCGATCCAGCCCGACCAGCGCGCGATCCGCTCGGCGAGCGTCCGGGGCACACCCAGGACCTGCCACATCCGCGGACTGGGCTCGACGAAGGGCGGTACCAGGCGCTCGCGCACGTCGCTTCTGGTCTCGGCCGTGTAGCCGAAACGGCGCAGCCTCTGCTGCCACGACGGCCGCCGGTCCTGGGGGGCCTGGTCCTGCCGGGTGTCCGTGGAGGACGCGGTACTGGTCACCGCGCCATCGTAAGGAACGGCGCTGTGTGAGTCCCGTGCATGGGTGGATGCGTCCGGTTCGGGGCGCCCCTGGGAGGATGGGGGTGTGACTGGAACCCTTGTCTTGGCGGGCACCCCCATCGGCGACATCGCGGACGCTCCTCCCCGGCTGGCGGAGGAACTGGCCGGGGCCGACGTGGTCGCGGCCGAGGACACCCGGCGGCTGCGGCGGCTGACCCAGGGGCTGGGCGTGACGCCCAAGGGCCGGATCGTGTCGTACTTCGAGGGCAACGAGGCCGCCCGCACGCCCGAACTCGTCGAGGAACTCCTCGCCGGCGCGCGCGTGTTGCTCGTCACCGACGCCGGGATGCCGTCGGTGTCCGACCCCGGGTACCGGCTGGTCGCCGCGGCGGTCGAGAAGGACGTCCGCGTCACGGCCGTACCGGGGCCGTCCGCCGTCCTCACCGCGCTCGCGCTGTCCGGGCTGCCCGTCGACCGGTTCTGCTTCGAGGGGTTCCTGCCGCGCAAGGGCGGTGAGCGGCTCTCACGACTGCGGGAGGTCGTCGGCGAGCGGCGCACCCTGGTGTACTTCGAGGCTCCCCACCGGCTCGACGACACGCTCGCGGCGATGGCCGAGGTGTTCGGGGCGGAGCGGCGGGCGGCGGTGTGCCGGGAGTTGACGAAGACGTACGAGGAGGTCAAGCGGGGGACGGTGGGCTTTCTCGCCGAGTGGGCCGCGGAAGGGGTCCGGGGGGAGATCACCGTCGTGGTCGAGGGGGCGCCCGAGAAGGGGGCCGAGGAGATCGACGACGCGGAACTGGTGCGCAGGGTGCGGGTGCGGGAGGAGGCGGGCGAGCGGCGCAAGGAGGCGATCGCCGCGGTCGCCGTCGAGGCGGGAGTCCCCAAGAGGGTTGTTTTCGATGCGGTCGTCGCGGCGAAGAACGCCCCTTCCTGACGCGCCGCATGAGGGGGGTCACACCCCCTCTGAGCAGGGCGCATGACTTCTGAGCGTGCGCCCCATGTGCCGGCAAAGCGGTGTCTCGGAATGCAAAGCTCCGCGCGGTCTCGCGGGGCGGTTCGGCAAGGAACGCCCAAATCGCCTCCAACAGTCGACAGGCCTGTCGCGTTCGGGTCCGGGGAGGCGTCCACTGGGGTGAGGGACGTACCCGTCCTTCGAAACCAGCGGACAAACAGGAGCTGGAATGAGCGAGATCGCAGGGCACCCCGGTGCGACAGCCGTCGTCAACGAGTCCTATTCCTTCGCCTGCATGCGCTGCGGGCACGGGTGGGAGCAGTCGTACGAGATAGAGCACCACATCGACGCCGACGGCCGGGAATTCGTGCAGTACGTGGTGGACGGACGGGTCGTGCCCTCTCCGCTCTCCAGGCCCGCGTGCGCGAACTGCGACCACCATGTCGTACGGATCATGCGGCCCGGCCGGGTCGCGTCCGCCCGTGACGCGGCCCACCGGCAGCACCGCACGCCCCCCGCCGGGCCCGTGGAGGCGCCGGCGGCCGGGGGCGAGGAGTCGGGCGAAGACCATCACTGGCACCTGGCGGACCTGCTGCACGTGTTCCAGCGCAAGGCGAGCTGACCGCTCCGGCAGCCGGGTGGGCATGCCCCTTCCGTAGGATCGGGGCATGCCTTCGAACAACCCCCGAGAGAAGAGCGCGGCGCCGCCGCTCCCGGAGCCCCTCCGGGTGCCGGTCGCCGACTCCCACACCCACCTGGACATGCAGGACGGGACCGTGGAGGAGGGGCTCGCGAAAGCCGCGTCGGTCGGGGTGACGACGGTCGTCCAGGTCGGCTGCGACGTACGGGGCTCCCGCTGGGCGGCCGAGACGGCGGAGCGGTACGACGCCGTCCACGCCACCGTGGCCCTGCACCCCAACGAGGCGCCCCGGATCGTCCACGGCGACCCCGACGGGTGGTCCCGGCAGGGGGCGCGCGAGGCGGGGGGCGCATCGGCGCTCGACGAGGCGCTCGCGGAGATCGACCGCCTGGCCGGACTCCCGCAGGTCAAGGGCGTCGGCGAGACGGGTCTCGACTACTTCCGCACCGGGCCCGAGGGCAAGGAGGCGCAGGAGGCGTCCTTCCGCGCCCACATCGAGATGGCCAAGCGGCACGGCAAGGCGCTCGTCATCCACGACCGCGACGCCCACGCGGACGTCCTGCGCGTGCTGAAGGAGGAGGGCGCTCCCGAGCGCACCGTCTTCCACTGCTACTCCGGGGACGCCGAGATGGCGGAGATCTGTGCCGGCGCCGGATACTTCATGTCCTTCGCCGGCAACGTCACCTTCAAGAACGCCCAGAACCTGCGGGACGCGGTGGCCGTGGCGCCGCTCGAGCTGCTGCTCGTGGAGACCGACGCGCCCTTCCTGACGCCGGCGCCGTACCGCGGACGGCCCAACGCCCCCTATCTCATTCCGGTCACGGTGCGCGCCATGGCCGCCGTGCGCGGCATCGACGAGGACGCGTTGGCCACGGCACTCGCCGCCAACACCGCACGCGCCTTCGGGTACTGACCCCATCGGACGTAACTCCGGGTAGTCGTGTCACTTTGGAGAGTGACGACCGCTCCGCTAGGTTCTGTGGGCCCGATCCGGACCCCTCTGGACCCCTCGGCCCCTGGAGCGTGTCGGCGTGAGCAACTCGCAGCACGAGACGTACGAGACGAACGAGACATACGGGCCCTATGAGCCGTACGGCCCGACCGAGCCGTACGGACCACCGGCGCACGGCGGTTTCGACACGCCCCCCGCCGAGCACACCGCGGAGACGCTCGCCTACGGGCTGTACGGGGCACCGGACCCGGCGCGGACGCTGCCCTACGAGGACACTTACCGGCCCGCGTACGAGGTGCGGGGCCAGGCGCCCGTGCCGTCCCCGCGTGCCGAAGCGGGGCGGGCCGCGCACCGACGCCGGGCGCGGTACGCGGATCGCCCGGACAGCGCGATGCGCCGACTGCTTCCGCAGGCGCTGGTGGTCGCGTTCCTGGCGGGCGGTACCACCGCGTTCGTCGCCAAGGACAAGGCGATCGAGCTCAGCGTCGACGGCAAGCCGCGGACTCTGCACACCTTCTCGGACGACGTGAGCGAACTGCTCGCGGAGGAGGGTGTCGCGGTGGGGGCGCATGACGTCGTCGCGCCCGCCCCCGGCGAACAGCTCGCCAGCGGGGACGAGGTCGCGGTGCGGTACGGGCGTCCCGTGCGGCTCACGCTCGACGGGCACCGGCGTGAGGTGTGGACCACGGCACGAACGGTGGACGGGGCGCTCGAACAGCTGGGGGTGCGCGCGGAGGGCGCTTATGTGTCCACCTCGCGCTCCCGGCCGATCGGGCGGGAGGGGCTCGCGCTGGATGTGCGGACCGAGCGGTCCGTGACGATCATGGCGGACGGCCGGGCGCGGACGATCCGGACCAACGCGGCGACCGTGGGGGAGGCCCTGGAGGCGGCCGGGATCACGCTCAGAGGCATGGACACCACCTCGGTGGCGCCGGGGAGCTTTCCGCGCGACGGGCAGACCGTCACGGTGCTGCGGATCACCGGGACGAAGGAAGTGCACGAGGAGCAGATCCCGTTCCGGGAGGAGCGGAGCGAGGACGCCTCGCTCTTCAAGGGCACGGAGGTCGTGGAGCAGGCGGGGGTGCCGGGGGTGCGACGGGTCACGTACTCCCTGCGGACCGTCAACGGGGTCCGGCAGAAGCCGCGCCGGATCAGGGTCGAGTTGGTGCGGGAGCCCCGGGCGCAGCGGGTCAGGGTGGGCACGAAGCCGATGCCTACGTCCGTGCAGGGAGCGGACCATCTGAACTGGCAGGGGCTCGCGGTGTGCGAGTCCGGGGGCCGGCCGGACGCGGTGGATTCCTCGGGGACGTACGGAGGGCTGTACCAGTTCGACACGAGGACCTGGCAGGGGCTGGGCGGCTCGGGGCGGCCGCAGGACGCGTCTGCGGCGGAACAGACGTTCCGCGCGAAGAAGCTGTACGTACGGCGGGGGGCGAGCCCGTGGCCGCACTGCGGAGCTCGCTTGCACGGGTGAGCGCAGCACCCCCGGCCCCGTACCCTTGGGGCCGTGAGCAGCAGCCCCTCCCCAGACGCCCTCCTCGGCCCCGCCGACATCCGTGAACTCGCGGCCGTCCTAGGGGTCCGCCCCACCAAACAGCGCGGCCAGAACTTCGTGATCGACGCGAACACGGTCCGCCGTATCGTCAGGACCGCGGGCGTCCGCCCCGACGACGTGGTGGTGGAGGTAGGGCCCGGGCTCGGCTCGCTCACCCTGGCGCTGCTGGAAGCGGCGGACCGCGTCACCGCCGTGGAGATCGACGACGTACTCGCCTCCGCACTGCCCGCGACGATCGCCGCCCGCATGCCCGACCGGGCCGACCGCTTCGCCGTCGTGCACTCGGACGCGATGCACATCACCGACCTCCCCGGCCCCTCGCCGACGGCACTGGTCGCGAACCTGCCGTACAACGTCGCCGTACCCGTGCTGCTGCACATGCTCGAAACCTTCCCGAGCATCGAACGCACCCTCGTCATGGTCCAGGCGGAGGTCGCCGACCGGCTCGCCGCACCGCCCGGTTCGAAGGTGTACGGCGTCCCGTCCGTGAAGGCCAACTGGTACGCCGAGGTCAAGCGGGCCGGGTCGATCGGCCGCACTGTCTTCTGGCCCGCACCGAATGTGGACAGCGGGCTCGTCTCGCTGGTGCGGCGGGCCGAGCCGATCAAGACGTCGGCGTCGAGGCGCGAGGTGTTCGCGGTCGTCGACGCCGCGTTCGCCCAGCGCCGCAAGACGCTGCGGGCCGCGCTCGCCGGGTGGGCGGGTTCGGCCGCGGCCGCCGAGACGGCCCTCGTGGCGGCGGGCGTCTCGCCCCAGGCCCGCGGCGAGTCGCTCACCGTCGAGGAGTTCGCGCGCATCGCCGAGAACAAGGAGTCCGGTCAGCAGTGAGCGTCACCGTCCGCGTCCCCGCCAAGGTCAACGTCCAGCTCGCGGTGGGCGCCGCCCGCCCCGACGGCTTCCACGACCTGGCCAACGTCTTCCTCGCGGTCGGACTCTACGACGAGGTGACCGTGACGCCCGCCGAGGAGCTCCGCGTCACCTGCGCGGGACCCGACGCCGCCGAGGTCCCCCTCGACCGTACGAATCTCGCGGCCCGCGCGGCGATCGCCCTCGCGGAGCGCCGCGGGCTCGACCCCGCCGTGCACCTCCACATCGCCAAGGACATCCCCGTCGCCGGCGGCATGGCGGGCGGCAGCGCGGACGGGGCCGGTGCGCTGCTGGCCTGCGACGCGCTGTGGGGGACGGGCGCCTCCCGTGCGGAACTGCTCGAGATCTGCGCCGAGTTGGGCAGTGACGTGCCGTTCAGCCTGGTGGGCGGGGCCGCGCTCGGGACGGGCCGCGGGGAGAAGCTGCGCACCCTCGAGGTCGGCGGCGGCTTCTCGTGGGTGTTCGCGATGGCGGAGCGCGGGCTGTCGACCCCGGCCGTCTTCCGGGAGTTCGACCGGCTCACCGAGGGCCTCGACGTCCCCGAGCCCGTCGCCTCCGAGGACCTGCTCGACGCGCTGGCCGGGGGCGACCCGGACGCGCTCGCCGCCGCCGTCTCCAACGACCTCCAGCCCGCCGCCCTCTCGCTCTTCCCGGAACTCGCCGACACTCTCGCGGCCGGCAGCGCCGCGGGCGCCCTCGCCGGGCTCGTCTCCGGCTCGGGCCCGACCACGGCGTTCCTCGCCCGTGACACGGAGTCGGCGGTGAAGATCGCGGACGCACTGCGCGCCTCCGGCACGTGCCGGACGGTGCGTGTGGCGTCGGGGCCGGCGCCGGGTGCGACGGTGGTCTGATCCGGCTGGAGAGCCGCGGGGCGAGGGGATGTCGTGCGCCGGACTACCCTGGAGGGTCGATCGATCCCCCTGGGCAGGAGAGAAATGGCCGTCAATCTGGTCAATGTCGAGAACGTCAGCAAGGTGTACGGCACCCGTGCCCTGCTGGACGGTGTCTCGCTCGGCGTCTCCGAGGGCGATCGCATCGGCGTCGTGGGCCGCAACGGCGACGGCAAGACCACCCTGATCCGCATGCTCGCCAAGCTGGAGGACGCCGACACCGGGCGCATCACGCACTCCGGCGGGCTGCGGCTGGGCGTGCTCACGCAGCACGACTCCCTCGACCCGACGGCCACCGTGCGGCACGAGGTCATCCGGGACATGGCCGACCACGAGTGGGCCGGCAACGCCAAGGTCCGCGATGTGCTGACCGGACTGTTCGGCGGGCTCGACCTGCCCGGCTTCCCGCAGGGCCTCGACACCGTCATCGCGCCGCTCTCGGGTGGCGAGCGCCGCCGTATCGCCCTCGCCAAGCTGCTCATCGAGGAACAGGACCTGATCGTCCTCGACGAGCCCACCAACCACCTCGACGTCGAGGGCATCTCCTGGCTGGCGAAGCACCTGCGCGAGCGGCGCTCGGCGCTCGTGTGCGTCACCCACGACCGGTGGTTCCTCGACCAGGTCTGCACGCGGATGTGGGACGTGCAGAAGGGCGACGTCTTCGAGTACGAGGGCGGGTACTCCGACTACGTCTTCGCGCGTGCCGAGCGGGAGCGGATCGCCGCCACCGAGGAGACCAAGCGGCAGAACCTCGTCCGCAAGGAGCTGGCGTGGCTCAGGCGCGGCGCCCCCGCGCGGACGTCCAAGCCGCGTTTCCGGGTGGAGGCCGCCAACGAGCTCATCAAGGACGTGCCGCCGCCGCGGGACAGCAGCGAGCTGATGAAGTTCGCGTCGTCGCGGCTGGGCAAGACGGTCTTCGAGCTGGAGGACGTGACCGTCCAGGCCGGCCCGAAGGTGCTGCTGAAGCATGTGACCTGGCAGCTCGGTCCGGGTGACCGGATCGGCCTGGTCGGGGTCAACGGCGCGGGCAAGACGTCCCTGCTGCGGGCCATGGCCGAGGCCGCGTGGACCGAAGGCGAGACACAGCCCGTGGGCGGACGGGTCGTGGTCGGCCGGACCGTCAAGCTCGCCTATCTCTCGCAGGAGGTCGCCGAACTCAACCCCGCGCTGCGGGTGCTGGAGGCCGTCCAGCAGGTGCGGGAACGCGTCGACCTCGGCAAGGGGCGCGAGATGACCGCCGGGCAGCTGTGCGAGACGTTCGGCTTCAGCAAGGAGAAGCAGTGGACGCCGGTCGGGGACCTCTCGGGCGGTGAGCGGCGGCGGCTGCAGCTGCTGCGGCTGCTGATGGACGAGCCCAACGTCCTCTTCCTCGACGAGCCCACCAACGACCTCGACATCGAGACCCTGACCCAGCTGGAGGACGTCCTCGACGGCTGGCCCGGCTCGATGGTCGTCATCTCCCACGACCGGTTCTTCGTCGAGCGCACGACCGACCGGGTCTTCGCGCTGCTCGGGGACGCCACCCTGCGGATGCTGCCGCGCGGTATCGACGAGTACCTGGAGCGGCGGCAGCGGATGGAGGAGGCGGCCGCGGCTTCGGCGCCGGTGGTGCTGAAGCCGGTGGCCGAGAAGAGCTCCGCGGATCAGCGGACCGCGAAGAAGGAGCTCCAGAAGATCGAGCGGCAGCTCGACAAGCTCTCCGAGAGGGAGACGAAGCTGCACGCTCGGATCGCCGACAACGCCACGGATTTCGCGAAGGTGGCCTCCCTCGATGCCGAGCTGCGGGATCTCGCCGGGGAGCGGGAGGAACTGGAGATGCGGTGGCTGGAGCTGGCCGAGGACGCGTGAAGGTGCGGCACATCATCCTCGAATGACAGGAAAGCCAGGAATTAAGCTCTTCCGGGACACTTCTCACCGGTAGGGGAAGCGCAACGTCGAACTAGCGTGTAGCTTCCGGGGGCATGAAGGGCGGGGGCGCTGGGAGAGTGCCTCTGTCCGTGCGGATCAGAGGGCATCCATAGTGGGGCCCTCACGCGGATCCATGGGGGGACTGGGGGGTTGCTCGATGGGAGTTCGGCTCATGGTGGTCGACGACCACCGATTGCTCGCCGAGGCGCTGGCCTCGGCGCTGAAACTGCGCGGGCACCGGGTGCTCGCGGCGGCGGCACCCGCCGCGGGGGCGGCGGAGCTGGTGATCAGCCGGGCGCCCGAGGTGTGCCTGCTGGGGACGGCCACGCCGGCCGAGCCGGGGATGTTCGACCCGGTCGTGAGGATCAAGCGGGAGCGGCCGCAGGTGGCGGTGCTGGTGCTGGGGCCGGTGCCCAGCCCTCGGGGGATCGCCGCCGCTTTCGCCGCGGGGGCCTCCGGTTATGTGCGGCACGACGAGCGCATCGAGGGGGTCGAGCGGGCGATCATGAAGGCCCGGGCCGGGGAGGCGGCGGTTGCCCCGCAGTTGCTTCAGGGGGCGTTCAGCGAGCTGCTGAACCCCGCGGCCCAGCCGGACGACGAGGGGCAGCGGCTGCTGCAGATGCTGACACCCAGGGAGGTGGAGGTGCTGGTGCGGGTGGCCGACGGCGAGGACACACGGCTGATCGCGGCGGGGATGGGGATAGCGCCGTCCACCGCCCGTACCCATGTGCAGCGGGTGCTGATGAAGCTGGGGGTGGGGTCCCGGCTGGAGGCGGCGGCGCTGGCAGCCCGGACGGGGCTGCTGGATCGGGCTGGGCCGGTGGGAGGGCCTCCGGCGGTTGAGCCGTGATGCCTGCGGCGGGGTCTGCATGTGCGCACACCGTCCCCACCCAGGGGCGCGGGGAACTGCGCGCCCAGCCGCAAAGGGCCCGCAGTCGCCCGACAACCTGACCTGGCACCCCGATGGGCGCTGTCGCTATTCGCCCGGCTTCTCGTCCGGTACCGCCTCCGGTACCGGCGGCGGAGTCGGGCGCATCTTCAGCCAGACCAGGAAGAAGATGCCCAGGATCAGCATCCCGAGGCCGGTCCAGAGGTTGATGTTGACTCCCTCCGACTTGTCGAGGGAGGAGTCGGAGGGGTTGATGCCGGCGATCGTGACGATGATGCCGTAGAGGACGAACAGGCCGCCGATGATGCGGCGCAGGTCGAAGATGCGGGCCGCGGTGGCCGACTTGGCCTGGAGTTCGGCGACTTCCCGCTGGACGTCGTGTTCGGAGTAGCCGTGGGGCTCAGACATGGTTCCTCGATTCTCCCGCGGTCAGAACGAGAAGGGGATGTAGCAGGCGGCCGCGAGGACGATCGCGCCCCAGCCCAGCAGGGCAGGCCTGCGGTACCAGGCGTCGTCGCCGGCGGCGGGGGGCTCGGTCATGCCGGGGGACGTCGTGCCGTAGACGAGGCCCTGGAGTTCCTCGGCGGACTTGGGGGCCGTGAAGAGCGACACGGCGACCATGACCACCGCACCGGCCACGAAGCCCACGATCGCGGAGACGAAGTTGGCGCCCTGGTCGGAGGGGATGTCGATGATGCCCTGCTTGTAGATCCAGAAGTAGTTCACCATCGCCGCCACCGTGCCGGCGAGCAGGCCCCAGAAGCCCGACTTCACGGACGCGCGCTTCCAGAACATGCCGACGATGAAGACGACGAACATCGGCACGTTGAAGAAGGAGAACAGCGTCTGGAGGTAGCTCATGATGTTCGAGAACGAGGACGCCAGGAAGGCCGTGCCGACTGACGCGCAGACGCCGATCACCGTGATCAGGCGGCCGAAGCGGACGTAGTACGCGTCCTCGCGGCCCCTGACCACGTACCGCCCCCAGATGTCGTTCGTGAACACCGTGTTGAAGGACGAGACGTTGGCCGCCATGCCCGCCATGAAGGCGGCCAGGAGGCCGGTGACCGCGATGCCCAGGACTCCGTTCGGCAGGAGCTGTTCCATCAGGTAGGGGATGGCGTCGTTGTACTGGTAGCCCGAGTCGGTGGTGCCGAAGCCGGGGATCAGGGCCGCGGCCGTCAGGCCCGGGATCATCACCAGGAACACGATGAAGATCTTCGGGAAGGCCGCGATCAGCGGAGTGCGCTGGGCCGCGCTCAGGTTCTTCGCCGACAGCGCTCGCTGGACCTCCGCGAAGTTCGTCGTCCAGTAGCCGAAGGACAGGACGAAGCCGAGGCCCAGGACGATCGTCAGCCAGTTCGCGCCCAGCGGGTTCGCGCTGCCGATGCCGGTGCCGCCCCATGCCGTCGTGAAGTTCGCCCCGTGGTCCGCCGTCAGTTTGTCGGTCAGGCCGTCCCAGCCGCCCACCTTCTTCAGGCCCAGCACGACGAGCGGAATGAGGGCCGCCAGGATCACGAAGAACTGGAGGACCTCGTTGTAGATCGCGGAGGAGAGGCCGCCGAGGGTGATGTAGGCGAGGACGAAGGCGCCCGCCACCACGATCGCCACCCACTGCGGCCAGCCCAGCAGGGCCTCGACCACGATCGCCAGGGCGTAGAGGTTCACCCCCGCGATCAGGATGGCCGCGAAGGCGAACAGGGCCGAACTGAGCAGGTGTGCCCACTTGTCGAAGCGCAGGAGCAGCATCTCGGGAACCGAGCGCACCTTGCTGCCGTAGTAGAAGGGCATCATCACCAGGCCCAGGAAGACCATGGCCGGGATGGCGCCGATCCAGTACCAGTGGACCGTATAGGCGCCGTACTGCGCGCTGTTGGCGGCCATCCCCAGGATCTCCGTGGCGGCCAGGTTGGCCGAGATGAAGGCGAGGCCGGTGATCCAGGCCGGCAGCGAGCGGCCCGACAGGAAGAAGTCGAGGCTCGTTTTGACCGAGCGGCGGGCCGCGAAACCGATGCCGAGGACGACGACGAAGTAGATGCCCAGGATCGTGTAGTCGAGCCAGTTGGTGGGGAGCCGGAGCTCGGCTGCCAGGTATGCGCTTTTTGTGGGGTTTTGCATAGTCAACAAGTGAACACCTCGACTGATGCGCTTTGTTTGATTCTGATGTTGACGTGGGATGGGCGGTTATGGTTACTTGTGTTTAGTTATGTTTGAGTGAAGGAGTCCAGCGGTGAAGAAGACCTCGACCCGGCTGGCCGACGGTCGCGAGCTCATCTACTACGACCTGCGCGACGACACCGTCCGCGACGCCGTGGACCAGCGTCCGCTGGAGCGGACTGTCACCACGTCCGAGGTTCGTCGGGATCCGCTGCTCGGCGACTCCGTGGCCATCGCCTCGCACCGACAGGGGCGCACCTACCACCCGCCCGCGGACCAGTGCCCGCTGTGCCCCTCGCAGGGTGAGCGGCTGAGTGAGATCCCGGACTCCTGGTACGACGTCGTGGTCTTCGAGAACCGCTTCCCGTCGCTGGCCGGCGACTCGGGGCGCTGTGAGGTCGTCTGCTTCACCTCGGACCACAACGCGTCCTTCGCCGACCTCACGGAGGAGCAGGCGCGGCTCGTCCTGGACGCATGGACCGACAGGACGTCGGAGTTGTCGCATCTGCCCTCCGTAGAGCAGGTCTTCTGTTTCGAGAACCGGGGTGCGGAGATCGGTGTGACCCTGGGTCACCCGCATGGCCAGATCTACGCCTACCCCTTCACCACCCCCCGCACCGCCCTGATGCTGCGTTCTCTCGCCACGCACAAGGAGGCGACCGGAGGTGAGAACCTCTTCGACGCCGTCCTGGAGCGCGAGCTCGCCGACGAGCGGGTCGTCCTGGAGGCCGAGCACTGGGTCGCCTTCGTGCCCTACGCGGCGCACTGGCCGTACGAGGTGCACCTCTACCCGAAGCGCCGGGTTCCGGATCTGCTCGGCCTCGACGAGGACGCGCGCACAGAGTTTCCCCAGGTGTATCTGGAACTCTTGAGGCGCTTCGACCGGATATTCGGGGAGAGCGAGTCTCCGACGCCGTACATCGCCGCCTGGCACCAGGCGCCGTTCGGCCAGCTGGAGGAGTTCGAGGGCGTCAACCGCGACGACTTCGCGCTGCACCTGGAGCTTTTCACCATCCGCCGTACGTCCGGCAAGCTGAAGTTCCTCGCGGGTTCCGAGTCGGGCATGGGCGTGTTCATCAACGACATCCGACCGGAGGCCGCGGCACAGCGACTGCGAGAGGTAGCGAGTTCATGAAGTACCTGGTGACAGGTGGCGCGGGGTATGTCGGCAGTGTCGTGGCCCAGCACCTGCTGGAGGCGGGGCACGAGGTCGTCGTCCTCGACAACCTCTCCACCGGCTTCCGCGAGGGCGTCCCGGCCGGAGCCGCCTTCATCGAGGGCGACATCCGCGACGCCGCCAAGTGGCTCGACTCCTCCTTCGACGGCGTCCTGCACTTCGCCGCCTCCTCGCAGGTCGGCGAGTCCGTCGTGAAGCCCGAGAAGTACTGGGACAACAACGTCGGCGGCACCATGGCGCTGCTCGGCGCCATGCGCCAGGCCGGCGTGCGCCGACTCGTCTTCTCCTCCACGGCCGCCACGTACGGGGAGCCCGAGGAGGTGCCGATCGTCGAGTCGGCGCCGACCAGGCCCACCAACCCGTACGGCGCCTCCAAGCTCGCCGTCGACTTCATGATCACCAGCGAGGCGAACGCGCACGGGCTGGGTGCCGTGTCCCTGCGCTACTTCAATGTGGCCGGCGCATACGGCAAGCAGGGCGAGCGGCACGACCCCGAGTCGCACCTCATCCCGCTGATCCTCCAGGTCGCCCAGGGCAAGCGGGAGGCGATCTCCGTCTTCGGCGAGGACTACCCGACCCCGGACGGCACCTGCGTCCGCGACTACATCCATGTCGCCGACCTGGCCGAGGCCCACCTCCTCGCGCTGAAGGCCGCCGCGCCGGGCGAGCACCTCATCTGCAACCTCGGCAACGGCGAGGGGTTCTCCGTCCGCCAGGTCATCGAGACGGTCCGCAAGGTCACCGGCCACCCGATCCCCGAGGTCGTGGCCCCCCGCCGGGGCGGCGACCCGGCCACTCTGGTCGCCTCCGCCGCCACCGCCCGCGAGAAGCTGGGCTGGAACCCGTCCCGCGCGGATCTCGCGGGGATCGTCGCGGACGCCTGGGAGTTCGCTCAGACCATCAGCGCAGCAAGGGAGCAGTAGTGGCGGCACAGCAGGTTCGGGACGGTTTCGTCGAGCTCTACGGAACCGAGCCCGAGGGTGTCTGGTCGGCGCCGGGCCGCGTCAACCTCATCGGTGAGCACACCGACTACAACGACGGCTTCGTGATGCCCTTCGCGCTGCCGCACACCGCGGTCGCGGCCGTCTCCCGGCGCACGGACGGCGTCCTGCGCCTGCACTCCTCGGACGTCGAGGGCGGGGTCGTGGAGCTGCGCCTCGACGACCTCGCGCCGGAGAGCGACAGGAACTGGACCGCGTACCCGGCCGGTGTCGTCTGGGCACTGCGCGAGGCCGGACATCCGGTCACCGGCGCGGACGTCCACCTCGCCTCGACGGTCCCGGCGGGCGCGGGCCTGTCCTCCTCGGCGGCCCTGGAGGTCGTCGTCGCGCTCGCGTTGAACGACCTGTACGACCTCGGTCTCCAGCGCTGGCAGCTGGCCCGCCTGTGCCAGCGCGCCGAGAACGTCTACGTCGGCGCCCCCACCGGGATCATGGACCAGACCGCGTCCGCCTGCTGCGAGGCCGGCCACGCCCTGTTCCTCGACACCCGGGACCTCTCCCAGAAGCAGATCCCCTTCGACCTCGCCGCCGAGGGCATGGTGCTGCTCGTCGTCGACACCCGCGTCAAGCACTCGCACAGCGAGGGCGAGTACGGCAAGCGCCGCGCGGGCTGCGAGCGGGGTGCCGCGCTGCTGGGCGTGGACGCGCTGCGGGACATCCCCTACGGCGAGCTCGACGCGGCCCTCGAGAGGCTCGGCGACGACGAGGAAGCCGTACGCCTGGTGCGCCACGTCGTCACCGAGGACGAGCGGGTCGAGAAGACCGTCGCCCTGCTGGAGTCGGGCGAGACCCGCGCGATCGGCCCCGTGCTGGTCGCCGGCCACGCCTCGCTGCGCGACGACTTCCGTATCTCCTGCCCGGAGTTGGACCTGGTCGTCGACACCGCCCTCGCCTCGGGTGCCCTGGGCGCCCGGATGACCGGCGGCGGCTTCGGCGGCTCGGCGATCGTGCTGGCGGAGGCGGCCGACGTGGAGCCCCTCACCAAGGCGGTCCAAGAGGCCTTCGCCGCAGCGGAGTTCACCGCTCCGCGGGTGTTCGAGGCGGTGCCCTCGGCGGGGGCACGTCGCCTGGTCTGAGACCGGCTGACCGCTGTTTTGCCCGGCTTGATCCGAACTTGGGGAAAGCCGGGCACCTCCCTGACATACGCCCCAGTAGCGTCGGAGCGTGAGTCGAGGGCGCCATCGCATCCTGTCGGCGATCAGCGTCGGCTGCTACGCACTGGCCGCGATCGTCGGCTTCTTCCTCCTGGCCGGCCACCATGGCTCCGGTCTCCTGGTGTCCCTGTGGGTCGCGCACGGCGTGCTCCTCGCCGTGCTGCTGACGAAGCTCGCCGCGGACGAGACGGGCCTTTCCGCGGCGCTGGTCGTGGTCGGTGCCTCACTGGTGGCGGTGTACTTCGCCGACCTGGCCCGCGACGACCTCACCCTGGAGCGGCGGGGTGAGCGGATCACCGCCACCGTCGTACGGGAGTGGCTCGCCCCGGACCAGGGGCGGGAGGTCGACACCTACGACTACGCCCTCGCGCGCCGCGACGGCACCAGGGTCCGGGGTCCCGCCCTCCAGGCCCGGTCCGGCACCTTCGCCGTCGGCCAGACCATCACGGTGCTCGCGGACCCCGAGGGCGTGCTGCGCCCCCGTGCCCCCGGGGACGCGGACGCGACCGGCACCGTCCTGGGCGTGGGCGCGTTCGCGTCGCTCGTGCTCGGCATCGTGGCGGCCACGGCCCGCCGGGGCGCGATCGTCGTACGGCAGCGGGAGGAGCGGGCCCGGCTGGCGGAGCAGGAACACATACTCCGCGAGGCCCTCCGCACGGCCTCGGCCGATGTGCACGGCTTCGTCGAGGTCCACCCCGGCCACTACCCCGACGTCTCCCACCGCCGCGCGGCCGGCATCGCCGGGGAGCTGGGTCTGGCGCCGACGGACGAGCCGGGCTCCTGGCGCTTCAGGCGCTGAGCCGCTTGGTCAGCGTGTACTCCGTGACCCCCGGCGGATAGTCCGGGATCACGCACACCACCTCGTATCCCTGTTTCCGGTAGAACTCCGGTGCCTGGAAGTCCCAGGTCTCCAGGCGTACGGAGGTGCAGCCCCGGCCGCGGCGGGCCAGGCGCTCCGCCCGTGCGAGCAACTGCGAACCCAGGCCCGCGCCGCGGTGCCGCTCGTCGACCCACAGGTAGGTCACGTGCAGCCAGCTCGTCCAGGTGTGGCCGACCAGTCCGCCCGCGACGGCACCGGAGTCGTCCAACGCCCAGACGTGGAGCGGAAGTTCCCGTTCACCTGGGGTTCCGCGCAGCGCGCGCAGGATCGGGGAGGCCGCCGTGTTCGTCTCCCGCAGCCGGGAGCGCAGCAGATCGCGTCGGGCTTTGTCGACTTCTGTCTCCAGACGAAACATGCGGCTCACCATAAACGCACCGGACAGCCAGTTCTGCAAATAACCTTCCGCTCCTGCCCCCCGGCCGTACCCTGATGAACAGCACCGGTGGGGGCCGGTGCTGATCAGGGGGGCGAGACAGTCGGGTACGGCGCCCGAAGTGGGGGTAGCAGTTCTTGCGCGGCGACGGCCGTGCGGCCATCGTGCTTCGTGAGTCGTACCCGCGGCGGTGTCGTCTCCCGAGTCGTCCTCAGACGATGACGATGGGTATCCCCTGCTCTTCGAGAGCTTGGGGAAGGGGGTTTCGTGGTTCGTATCCGAGTCCTGGTCGTCGACGACCATCGCATCTTCGCCGAGTCGCTCGCCGCCGCACTGGCGGCCGAGCCCGACGTGGAGGTCTCCGCGGCCGGCAGCGGTCCCGCCGCGCTGCGCAGTCTGGAGCGCGCGGCCGCCGAGGGCCGCCGTTTCGACGTGCTGCTCGTCGACGCAGATCTGGGCGGCAACGTCCAGGGCATCAGGCCCGCCGTGTCCGTACAGGACGGCAACGAAGAAGGGCTGGTCGACGGCATATCGCTGGTCGCCGGGGTCCGTACGGGGCAGCCGGCGGTCCGCATCGTGGTGCTCGCGGAGAAGGACGATCCGCGGCGGGCCGCGCTCGCGCTGCAGGCCGGCGCCTCGGGCTGGGTCGCCAAGGACTGCTCGCTGTCCCGGCTGCTCACCGTCATCCGGGGGGTGCTGCGGGAGGAGACCCATCTGCCGCCCGCTCTGCTCACCGGCGTGCTCCGGGAGCTCACCGCCGCCCGCAAGCACCGCACCGAGAGCGAGCAGCTGGTGGAGTCCCTCACCCCGCGCGAGCGGGAGGTGCTGCGCTGCATGGTGGCCGGGCTCGGCCGCAAGGCGGTCGCGGAGAGACTGTTCCTGTCCCCGCACACCGTGCGCACGCATATGCAGAACGTCCTCGGCAAGCTGGGCGTCCACTCCACCCTGGCCGCCGTCGCCCTGGCCCGCCGCGCGGGCGTGGGACCGGCCGACCTAGCCGGGGATGTTGTCGAACGGGGCGGTCAGCTGGCGTAGCAGCCCGGCCAGTTCCCCGCGCTGGGCGCGGGAGAGCTCGGCGAGGATCGCGCGTTCCTGTTCCAGCAGGCCGGCGAGGGCCTGGTCCGCGCGGTCCTTGCCGTCCTCCGTGAGCCTGACCAGCACCCCTCGCCGGTCGCTCGGGTCGGGCAGCCGCTCCACCAGGCCCTTCTTGGCCAGGCGGTCGATGCGGTTGGTCATCGTGCCCGAAGTGACCAGAGTCTGTGTCAGCAGCTGTCCGGGGGAGAGCTGATACGGCGTCCCCGCGCGCCTGAGCGCGGTCAGCACGTCGAACTCCCAGGGCTCCAGACTGTGCTCGGCGAAGGCCAGCCGCCGCGCCCGGTCCAGGTGCCGGGCCAGTCTGCTCACCCGGCTGAGCACCTCGAGCGGTTCCACGTCGAGGTCAGGGCGCTCCCGGCGCCACGCAGCGACCAGCCGATCGACCTCGTCCTCCATGACGATCAGTGTAGTGGTTGTGTCGACATGAAGTCTCTTGATGTCGAGTCTCTTGACATCAAGATAATTTGGCGGGGAAAGTGAGAGACATGACGACCCCCACCTGGGACCCCACCCAGTACCTCCGCCACGCGGACCACCGTGCCCGCCCCTTCACCGACCTCCTCGCCCGCGTCCCGGACCTGCCGGGGGACCCGCCCCTCATCGCCGACCTGGGCTGCGGCCCCGGCAACATGACGGCCGTGCTCGCCGCACGCTGGCCCACGGCCCGGATCACCGGCTACGACAACTCGGCCGAGATGCTCGACAAGGCGCAGGTCGAGTACGCGGGCCTCACCTCCGGCGGCGGGCACCTCGACTTCGCCCACGCGGACGTGCGCACCTGGGCGCCCTCACAGCCGTACGACCTCATCGTCAGCAATGCGACGCTGCAGTGGGTGCCGGGACACGTGGAGCGTTTCGCCGACTGGATCGCCGGTCTCGCACCCGGCGGCACCTTCGCCTTCCAGGTGCCTGGCAACTTCGACTCCCCCAGCCATCGTCTGATGCGCGAACTCGCCGAGTCCATGGGCCTCGCGGGGACACTGCGCCACGACGACGCCGTCCTCGCGCCCCAGGCCTATCTGGCGGCGCTGGCCGACCTGGGCTGCGAGGTGGACGCGTGGGAGACGACGTACGTGCACCTGTTGCAGGGCCGGGACCCGGTCCTGGACTGGGTCGAGGGGACCGGTCTGCGGCCGGTCCTGACCGCCCTCGCCGGCGACCCGCCGGCCAGGGAGGAGTTCATGGGCGCCTACCGGGCGGCCCTGCGCGAGGCGTATCCGGCGGGGCCGCACGGCACGCCGTTCCCGTTCCGCCGCATCTTCGCCGTCGCCCGCAGGGCACGCTGATGCTCGCGGCCGTGCACCATGTGCAGCTCGCCGCGCCGCCCGGCTCCGAGGACCTGCTGCGCGCCTACTACGTCGACGTCCTCGGCATGACCGAGATTCCCAAGCCGCCGGTGCTCGCGGCTCGGGGCGGGTGCTGGTTCCGGGCGGGGGCGGTGGAACTGCACCTGGGGATCGAGAACGACTTCAGACCGGCCAGGAAGGCCCACCCGGGACTCGAAGTCACGGACATCCCGGCGTACGCAGCCCGGCTGGACGAACGCGGAGCGACGGTCGCCTGGGACTCGGGCCTGCCCGGGCGGCGGCGGTTCTACTCCCGCGATCCGGTGGGCAACCGGCTGGAGTTCCTTGTTTGACCGCGGCCGTCAGGGTCACCCGCAGTGCGGACGGCCAAGTCGACCAGCACTGGGAGTGAGAACGGTGGCAGGAGACCAGAAGGCCAAGGCCAAGAAGGAACAGCTCAAGGGCAAGGCCAAGGAAGCCGCGGGCCGCGCGGTCGGCAACGAGCGCATGGAAGCCGAGGGCCGCGCAGGCCAGTCCAAGGGCGACGCCCGCCAGGCCAAGGAGAAGACGAAGGACACCTTCAAGCACTGAAGCCGCTCGACAGCGGCTGCCGGGCACCGCGGGACCCGCTCCCGCGGTGCCTTCGCGATGTCTAGCTCTTGCGGCGTCCTATCAGGCGCGGCTTCGCCTCCAGCCCGTCCAGGCCGTGCCACGCCAGGTTCACCAGATGCGCCGCCACCTCCGCCTTCTTCGGGCGGCGCACGTCCAGCCACCACTGGCCGGTCAGGGCGACCATGCCGACCAGGGCCTGGGCGTACAGCGGGGCCAGCTTGGGATCGAAACCGCGCCTCTTGAACTCGCGGCCCAGGATGTCCTCGACCTGCGTGGCGATGTCCGAGATCAGAGAGGCGAAGGAACCCGTGGACTGGGGGATCGGCGAGTCCCGGACCAGGATGCGGAAGCCGTCCGTGTACTCCTCGATGTAGTCGAGGAGAGCGAAGGCCGCCTGTTCGCACAGTTCGCGGGGGTGACCGGCGGTCAGCGAACTCGTCACCATGTCCAGCAGGCGCCGCATCTCCCGGTCCACCACCACCGCGTACAGGCCCTCCTTGCCGCCGAAGTGCTCGTACACCACCGGCTTCGAGACGCCCGCCTTCGCCGCGATCTCCTCCACCGACGTAGCCTCGAAGCCCTTCGTGGCGAAGAGCGTGCGACCGATCTCGAGCAGCTGCGCGCGGCGCTCGGCCCCCGTCATCCGGGTGCGCCGGACACGCCGCGGCTTCGCTTCGTTGCTCGGGGTACTGCTGGAGTCGGTCGCCACGGCGTCCATCATGCCGCCTCGGCGGCCTCCTTCTTGCGCCGGGAGCCGTCCCCGTCCGTGTTCCGGCGGGAATCGATACGCGAGCGTGACGGCCAGCGCACGTCGTACGCCCAGCCGAGCATCTCGAACCAGCGGATGATCCGCGCCGAGGAATCCAGCTGGCCCCGCATCACCCCGTGCCGCGCCGAGGTCGGGTCGGCGTGGTGCAGGTTGTGCCAGGACTCACCGCAGGACAGCACGGCCAGCCACCACACGTTGCCCGAGCGGTCCCGCGACTTGAAGGGCCGCTTGCCGACCGCGTGGCAGATCGAGTTGATCGACCAGGTCACGTGATGCAGCAGGCAGACGCGGACCAGGGAGCCCCAGAAGAAGCCGGTGAACGCCCCCCACCAGGACATCGTCACCAGACCGCCGATCACGGCGGGCAGGGCGAGGGAGAGCATCGTCCAGTAGATGAAGTGTCGGGAGATCGCGCGGATCGCCGGGTCCTTGACCAGATCCGGCGCGTACTTCTCCTGCGGGGTCTGCTCCTCGTCGAACATCCAGGCGATGTGGGCCCACCACAGGCCCTTGATCAGCGCCGGGACCGTCTCCCCGAACCGCCACGGCGAGTGGGGGTCGCCCTCGGCGTCGGAGAACTTGTGGTGCTTGCGGTGGTCGGCCACCCACCGCACCAGCGGCCCCTCGACCGCCAGCGACCCCATGATCGCCAGCGCGATCCTCAGCGGCCGCTTGGCCTTGAAGGAGCCGTGCGTGAAGTAGCGGTGGAAGCCGATCGTGATGCCGTGGCAGCCGAGGTAGTAGAAGAAGACCAGAAGGCCCAGATCGAGCCAGCTCACTCCCCAGCCCCAGGCCAGCGGCACCGCCGCGAGCAGGGCGAGGAACGGGACGGTGATGAAGAGGAGCAGCGTGATCTGTTCGAGCGAGCGTTTCTGCTCACCGCCCAGCGTCGCGGAGGGCGGTGTCGAGCCGTCGGGCGCCTTCGGGGCGTCTGCGATCACATCGGAGCGCGTGGTCATGGGCGTCCCCTGTGGGGTTTCGAGGATGTGAGACAGGTGCCGGGCTGCGGGAAGCCTTCCCGGGTTCCGTGACGACGGTCCCTACGGTTCCGTAACCTACGGCGTCGTAAGTATGGCAGCGCGACGTCCGGCGGCAAGAGCCCGACATTCTGCGCGTCCGCATGGACACCTATCCTTGGAGTCGGTCGGACAGCGCGGTCCGCTCTGAATTCTTCCCGGATGGCCCGGCCGTATGCGGCGGCTGCCGCACGACCGCACTCCGGGTTCCCCTGCCGGACGAGCTTCAACACTGCAAGGAGCCGCACCTGTGAGCAGTGCCGACGACCTGACTACGAGCGCCACGTCGACCAGTAGTGAGCTGCGCGCCGACATCCGCCGGCTGGGCGACCTCCTGGGCGAGACCCTCGTCCGCCAGGAGGGCCCCGAGCTGCTGGAACTCGTCGAAAAGG
This sequence comes from Streptomyces canus, assembly GCF_030816965.1. NCBI lineage: Bacteria > Bacillati > Actinomycetota > Actinomycetes > Kitasatosporales > Streptomycetaceae > Streptomyces > Streptomyces canus. The sequence continues at coordinate 4,241,041 of NZ_JAUSYQ010000002.1, read as the reverse complement.
TGCGCCGCCTCACCCGCGAGGACGGCGAGGCCGCCGCCGAGCTGCTGCGCGGCATCGAACTGGAGACCGCCGCCAAGCTGGTGCGCGCCTTCTCCACCTACTTCCACCTGGCCAACGTCACCGAGCAGGTCCACCGCGGCCGCGAACTGCGGGCCAGGCGCGCCGCCGAGGGCGGACTTCTCGCCCGTACGGCCGACCGCCTCAAGGACGCCGACCCCGAGCACCTGCGCCAGAGCGTCGCCAACCTCAACGTCCGCCCGGTCTTCACCGCCCACCCGACCGAGGCCGCGCGCCGCTCGGTGCTGAACAAGCTCCGCCGGATCGCGGCGCTGCTGGAGACCCCGGTGATCGAGGCGGACCGCCGCCGCTACGACACCCGGCTGGCCGAGAACATCGACCTCGTCTGGCAGACCGACGAGCTGCGCGTCGTGCGCCCCGAGCCCGCCGACGAGGCCCGCAACGCCATCTACTACCTCGACGAGCTGCACGCCGGCGCCGTCGGCGACGTCCTGGAGGACCTGACGGCCGAGTTGGAGCGCGTCGGCGTCAGGATCCCCGACGCGACCCGCCCGCTCACCTTCGGCACCTGGATCGGCGGTGACCGCGACGGCAACCCCAACGTCACCCCCCAGGTCACCTGGGACGTCCTGATCCTCCAGCACGAGCACGGCATCAACGATGCCCTGGAGCTCATCGACGAGCTGCGCGGCTTCCTGTCGAACTCCATCCGCTACACCGGCGCCACCGAGGAGCTCCTGGAGTCCCTGAAGGCCGACCTGGAGCGCCTGCCGGAGATCAGCCCCCGTTACAAGCGCCTCAACGCCGAGGAGCCGTACCGCCTCAAGGCCACCTGCATCCGGCAGAAGCTGGAGAACACCAAGACCCGCCTGGCCAAGGGCATCCCGCACGAGGACGGCCGCGACTATCTCGGCACCGGCGAACTGCTGCACGACCTGACCCTGATCCAGACCTCGCTCAGGGAACACCGCGGCGGCCTGTTCGCCGACGGCCGGATGGACCGCACCATCCGCACCCTGTCCGCCTTCGGCCTCCAGCTCGCCACCATGGACGTCCGCGAGCACGCCGACGCCCACCACCACGCCCTCGGCCAGCTCTTCGACCGGCTCGGCGAGGAGTCCTGGCGGTATGTGGACATGCCCCGCGAGTACCGCACCAAGCTGCTCGCGAAGGAACTGCGCTCCCGCAGGCCCCTCGCGCCCACCCCGGCACCGGTCGACGCGGCCGGCGAGAAGACCCTCGGCGTCTTCCAGACCGTGAAGCGGGCCCTGGAGGTCTTCGGGCCGGAGGTCATCGAGTCGTACATCATCTCGATGTGCCAGGGCGCCGACGACGTCTTCGCCGCCGCCGTCCTCGCCCGTGAGGCCGGACTGCTCGATCTGCACGCCGGCTGGGCGAAGATCGGCATCGTGCCGCTCCTGGAGACCACCGACGAGCTCAAGGCAGCCGACACCATCCTGGAGGACATGCTCTCCGACCCGTCCTACCGCAGACTCGTGGCCCTGCGCGGGGACGTCCAGGAGGTCATGCTCGGCTACTCCGACTCCTCGAAGTTCGGCGGCATCACCACCAGCCAGTGGGAGATCCACCGGGCGCAGCGGCGGCTGCGTGACGTGGCGCACCGCCATGGGGTGCGGCTGAGGCTGTTCCACGGCCGCGGTGGCACCGTCGGCCGCGGTGGCGGCCCCTCCCACGACGCCATCCTGGCCCAGCCCTGGGGCACCCTGGAGGGCGAGATCAAGGTCACCGAGCAGGGCGAGGTCATCTCCGACAAGTACCTCGTGCCCTCGCTGGCCCGCGAGAACCTGGAACTCACGGTCGCCGCCACGCTCCAGGCATCCGCCCTGCACACCGCGCCCCGCCAGTCCGACGAGGCGCTGGCCCGCTGGGACGCCGCGATGGACGTCGTCTCCGACGCCGCGCACGCCGCGTACCGCAGGCTCGTCGAGGACCCGGACCTGCCGACGTACTTCCTCGCGTCGACGCCGGTGGACCAGCTCGCCGACCTGCACCTCGGCTCACGGCCCTCCCGGCGCCCCGGCTCGGGCGTCTCCCTCGACGGACTGCGGGCCATCCCGTGGGTGTTCGGCTGGACCCAGTCCCGGCAGATCGTGCCCGGCTGGTTCGGAGTCGGCTCCGGCCTGAAGGCGCTGCGCGAGGCGGGCCTGGGTACCGTGCTCGACGAGATGCACGAACAGTGGCACTTCTTCCGGAACTTCATCTCCAACGTCGAGATGACGCTCGCGAAGACCGACCTGCGCATCGCGCGCCACTACGTCGAGACCCTCGTCCCCGCCGAGCTCCAGCACGTCTTCGCCGACATCGAGGCCGAACACGAACTCACCGTCCGCGAGGTCCTGAAGATCACCGGCGAGGACGAACTCCTCGACGCCACCCCGGTCCTCAAGCAGACCTTCGCCATCCGCGACGCCTACCTGGACCCGATCTCCTATCTCCAGGTGACCCTGCTCAAGCGCCAGCGCGACGCGGCGGCCGCGGGCGAACAGCCCGACCCGCTGCTCTCCCGCGCCCTGCTCCTCACGGTCAACGGCGTGGCCGCGGGCCTGCGCAACACCGGCTGAGCCCGTGCACACGGCGGTGCCCCCGAGCCGGCCGGCTCGGGGGCACCGTTTTTCGGTTCTGCGTCAGGCCCGGCGCCGCCTGACGACGAGGTAACCGCCGGCCGCCAGCAGCGCCGCCGCGGCACCCGAGAGCAGGCCGACGGGAGCGCCGTTCCCGGTCTCCGCGAGGTCACCGGTGGAGCCCTGCGCGGAAGCGGAAGCGGACGAGGAGGAAGAGGCCGACGGGGAGGTCCCGGCCCCAGCGGATCCGCTGGGATCGGCGCTGGGAGAGGCGGATTCGCCCGACCCGGGAGTGCCGGAGGCCGACGCGGTGGGCGTGGCCGTCGTACCGCCGCCGCCTTCCTCGTCCTCGCAGTCCGTCCAGAACACCTTGTGCTTGGCGGCGCCCTTCTCTCCGTCGAAGTTCCAGAACAGCTTGTAGTGCCCGTCGGGCAGTGACAGGTCCTCCGTACGGCCGTGACCGTCGGTGTCCAGCGTGATCTCGCCGGACTTCACGGTCTCGCCCTTGACGTCGGCCGTCGGGGCCCAGGCCTCGATGTGCCAGTCGACCTCCTGGACGGCGTCGAAGCCGAAGGCGTCGAGGTAGAAGGTGCAGACGTGCGGCTCGTTCTTACGGAGCTCTTCGCCGGTGGTGGCGTCGTGGATCTTCACGGTTCCGTTGTCACCGGGAGCGGTGGCGTGGGCGACCGGTGCGACCAGAAAGGCCGCCGAAGCGACGGCGCACACGGCGCCGACGCGGGAGAGGGTACGCATGGGGCAGTAATCCATCTTCGAGAGTCAAACGGGAAGATGTGGAGGGGGCGGCTCAGCATCCAGCCGTGACTGACCTCTGGTCAATCACGAACAGAGAACACTCACGTTCTCCACAGAAGCGGAGAACGGCGAAAGCCGTCAGATGGTTACGAAAGCCGCCGTGAGCAGCGCGATCCCCGACCCCGCCAGCACCCACGCGAGCCGCGTCCGCCGCATCCCGCCCGCCACGACCACCGAGGCGAGCAGCAGCGCCCCGCCCATCGGCACCCACGCGTACAGCACCCCGGCCGGCCCGGACCGCACGACATCGGCACTGCCGGGCTTCACCACCACCGTGTAGGTCCGGCCCTTCCGCACGGCCACCGTCTTCTCGATGACGACCCGGCCCCGCGCCTGCGACCCGTGCGACAACGGCGTGTACGGCCCGCTGCACACGTCCTGCGCACACCGCGCCACCTCGATCGTGCCGCGCTCGCGCCCCTTGGTCAGCATCACGTACTGCGCGCTGCCCCAGGACGCCCACACCCCCGCGATCAGGATCAGCACCGCGACCACCCCCATCGACGCGAGGCGTCCGAACCGCAGCGCGGCGACCGAGGCCTGGCGGGAGGTGAGGGCTGTGGCAGGCATGGCCGGGATCATTAGCCATGGTCCTGCGCGTGGTCAACTCCGCCCCGGCCACCGGGCGGACAAGTCAGGAGTTGTACGTGCTTTGCGCCCGCTCGAGACCCTCGATCACCAGCGCCTCCACCGCGTCGGCCGCCCGGTCCACGAAGTAGTCGAGCTCCTTGCGCTCGCTCGACGAGAAGTCCTTCAGCACGAAGTCCGCGACCTGCATACGGCCCGGAGGACGCCCGATCCCGAACCGCACCCGGTGATACTCCGACCCGAACGCCTTCGTCATCGACTTCAGCCCGTTGTGACCGTTGTCCCCGCCGCCCAGCTTCAGCCGCAGGGTGCCGTAGTCGATGTCCAGCTCGTCATGGATGGCGACGATGTTGGCGACCGGCACCTTGTAGAAGTCCTTGAGCGCGTTCACCGGACCGCCGGACAGGTTCATGAACGACATCGGCTTCGCCAGGATCACCCGCCGGTTCCCCGGCCCCGGCGGCCCGATCCGCCCCTCCACGACCTGGGCCTGCGCCTTCCCGGCCCGCTTGAACCGGCCCCCGACCCGCTCGGCCAGCAGATCGGCCACCCTGAAGCCGACGTTGTGCCGATGGCCCGCGTACTCGGGCCCCGGATTGCCGAGGCCGACGATCAGCCAGGGGCCGTTGGCGGGGGTAGTCACGTCCATCTCTCCTCTGCACATGCCGCAGCCGCCGCCCCCTGGACAGGGGCGACGGCTGGAGCGTATATCGCTACCGCGGTGCCGGGCGCCGGGGAACCGGCGGCACGACAGCTACGGCCGGACCGCCGGTCAGGCCTCCGCGGACTCGTCGCCCTCGCCGGCCTCGCCCTCGGACTCCTCGGCCTGCGCGGCCAGGACCTGCAGGACGACGGTGTCGCCGTCGACGGCCAGCTTGGTGCCCTTCGGCAGGGTGATGTCCTTGGCGAGGACGGAGTCGCCGGCGGCCAGGCCCTCGATGGAGACGGTGACCGACTCGGGGATGTGCGTGGCCTCGGCCTCGACCGGCAGCGCGTTCAGGACGTGCTCCAGCAGGTAGGCGCCCGGGGCCAGGTCACCCTCGGTGTGGACGTAGATCTCGACGTTGACCTGCTCGCCGCGCTTGACCAGCTGGAGGTCGACGTGCTCGAGGTAGCCCTTGATCGGGTCACGCTGCACGGACTTCGGGATCGCCAGCTCGTTGGTCTTGCCGTCGATGTCCAGGGCGATCAGGACGTTCGACGTACGCAGCGCGAGCAGCAGCTCGTGGCCCGGCAGGGTCAGGTGGATCGGGTCGGAACCGCGACCGTACAGAACACCGGGAACCTTGTTGTCACGGCGGATACGGCGGGCGGCACCCTTGCCGAACTCGGAACGGGTCTCGGCGACGATCTTGACCTCGGACATGCGGATCACTCCTCGTGGAAACAGCGGCGGACGTGGTCACCCGGCCACGAACGGCCTGCTACGAAGAGCGCGTCGATAACGGACCGCCGACACCTGCGCGAACAGGTACGGCCTCCCTCGCCGAGCAACTGGAGCAGTCTACTCGGAGAGGGAGGCCGTACCCAAAAGGATCTCTGCAGAACCCTTACTGCTCGTCGAACAGGCTCGTCACCGAACCGTCCTCGAACACCTCACGCACCGCGCTCGCGATCGTCGGCGCGATCGACAGGACCGTCATCTTGTCCAGGTCGCGGCCCAGCTCACCCGGCGTCGGCAGGGTGTTCGTGAACACGAACTCGCTCACCCGGGAGTTCTTCAGCCGGTCCGCGGCCGGCCCGGACAGCACACCGTGGGTGGCCGTCACGATGACGTCCTCCGCGCCGTGCGCGAACAGCGCGTCCGCGGCGGCGCAGATCGTGCCGCCCGTGTCGATCATGTCGTCGACCAGGACACACACGCGGCCCTTGACCTCACCCACGACCTCGTGGACGGTCACCTGGTTCGCCACGTCCTTGTCACGCCGCTTGTGCACGATCGCCAGCGGCGCACCCAGCCGGTCGCACCAGCGGTCCGCGACCCGCACCCGGCCCGCGTCCGGGGACACGACCGTCAGCTTGTCCCGGTCGACCTTCCGGCCCACGTAGTCCGCCAGCAGCGGAAGGGCGAAGAGGTGGTCCACGGGCCCGTCGAAGAAGCCCTGGATCTGGTCCGTGTGCAGATCGACGGTGAGGAGGCGGTCCGCACCCGCCGTCTTCATCAGGTCCGCGATCAGCCGCGCCGAGATCGGTTCACGGCCACGGTGCTTCTTGTCCTGCCGCGCGTAACCGTAGAACGGCACGATGACCGTGATGGAGCGGGCCGACGCACGCTTCAGCGCGTCGATCATGATCAGCTGCTCCATGATCCACTGGTTGATCGGAGCCGTGTGGCTCTGGATCACGAAGCAGTCCGCACCGCGTGCCGACTCCTGGTAGCGGACGTAGATCTCGCCGTTCGCGAAGTCGAAGGCCTTGGTCGGGACAACCCCGACACCCAGCTGCTCGGCGACCTCCTTGGCAAGCTCGGGGTGGGCGCGGCCGGAGAAGAACATCATCTTCTTCTCGCCGGTCGTCTTGATCCCGGTCACAGCTGTCTCCTCAGAGGTGTTTCAACTGGGTGTGCAGATATCACGGTACGACGACTTCGGCGCACCTGTTTCCGGTCAGTCCTCGCTCGCGCCCTCCCGGGAAGCCGCCTCGGCAGCCTTCGCCGCCGCGCTCCCCGGACGCTTCCGGGCCACCCAGCCCTCGATATTCCGCTGCTGGCCACGGGCCACGGCCAGCGAACCGGGCGGCACATCCTTCGTGATCACCGACCCTGCGGCGGTGTACGCGCCGTCCCCGACCGTGACAGGCGCCACAAACATGTTGTCCGAACCCGTGCGGCAATGCGACCCGACCGTCGTGTGGTGCTTGTCCTGACCGTCGTAGTTCACGAACACGCTCGCGGCACCGATGTTCGTGTAGTCGCCGATCGTCGCGTCACCGACATAGGAGAGATGCGGGACCTTCGCCCCCTCCCCGATGCTCGCGTTCTTCGTCTCGACGTACGTCCCGATCTTGCCCTTCGCGCCCAGCCGGGAGCCGGGACGCAGATAGGCGAACGGTCCCACGCTCGCGTGGTCGCCGATGTGGGCGCTGTGGGCGACGGTGTTGTCGACGCGGGCTCCCGCTCCGACATGCGTGTCCGTGAGGCGGCTGTGGGGACCCACCTCGGCGCCCTCACCGAGGTGCGTCGAGCCGTGCAGCTGCGTGCCCGGGTGGACGACGGAGTCCTGGCCGAAGGTGACGCCGACGTCCACCCAGGTGGTGGCCGGGTCGACGACGGTGACGCCGGAGAGCATGGCGTGCGTCAGCAGCCTGTGGTTGAGGATCCGCCGCGCCTCGGAGAGCTGCACACGGTTGTTGATCCCGGCGATCTCACGGTGATCGGCGGCGACGGAAGCGCCGACGCGGTGCCCGGCCTCCCGGAGAATCCCGAGAACGTCGGTGAGGTACTCCTCGCCCTGGGAGTTGTCGGTCCGCACCTTGCCCAGCGCGTCGGCGAGGAGCTGCCCGTCGAAGGCGAAGACGCCCGAGTTGATCTCGCGGATGGCCCGCTGCGCCTCGGAGGCGTCCTTGTGCTCGACGATCCCGGTCACGGCACCGGACACCGTGTCCCGCACGATCCGCCCGTACCCGGTCGCGTCCGGCACCTCGGCGGTCAGCACGGTGACCGCGTTCCCGTCCGTGGAGTGCGTGGCGGCAAGGGCGTTGAGGGTCTCGCCGGTCAGCAGAGGGGTGTCCCCGCACACGACGACGACGGTCCCGTCGACACGGCCACCGAGTTCCTCCAGCGCCATCCGGACGGCGTGCCCGGTGCCGTTCTGCTGCGCCTGCACGGCCGTTCGTACGGCGGCGTCGGTGTCGGCGAGGTGAGCGGTGACCTGCTCCCGGGCGTGCCCCACGACCACGACGAGGTTCTCGGGGTCCAACTCGCGGGCGGCGGCGAGCACATGCCCGACGAGGCTGCGGCCACAGATCTCGTGCAGGACCTTGGGTGTGGCCGACTTCATACGGGTGCCCTCACCCGCTGCGAGAACGACGACGGCTGCCGGGCGAATGGCGCTCACGGGATGCCCTTCGGCTGTGGAGGGGGTGGGGTGACATCCGCAGGATACCGGGGCGTTTCTTGGGGGACATGAGAGCGGGCCCTGACGGTGCTGTCAGGGCCCGACCAGGGTGCGGCTCCCCCGCCAGGACTCGAACCCGGACAGATGGCACCAAAAGCCACAGTGCTGCCAATTACACCACGGGGGAATAAACCCGACTGAACCGGACATTCAGTCAGGTCGCCGAGTGGCGGCTCCTACTATGCCGTACCAGGCGCCTTCGACGCGACGGTACGGATCGGTGCCCCTGCGGACTCCGATGCCGAGGATATCGGGCGGTTTCGTGGTCGATCGGTCACTCAAGGTGGTGTGGGCCAGTCGTCGAAATGCACCGGAAAACCTCCCACCGCCGAACGTAGGCTGGAGGCATGACCACGACGGGGGAAGACACCACCGCGGCTCAGACGGGGCCGTGGTGGTGGGCACGGTGGCGTAGCGCGGTACTGGACGTGAGCCTGGCGTCGGCGTCCGCTGTCGAGTGTGCGTTCGAGGGGATCCGGTTCGCGGAGGACGCCGGGATCCCGATGGCTGCCGGAATCGTGTTCGGTGTGCTGACGGGGTCGGTGCTGGTCGTCCGGCGCAAGTGGCCGATCGCCGTCGTGCTCGTCTCGATCGCGATCACGCCGGCCCAGATGGGCTACCTCATGGGCATCGTCGGCCTGTACACGCTCGCCGCGTCCGAGCTGCCGCGCCGGATCATCGGCTCGCTGGCGGGGATGTCGCTGGTCGGCATGCTGATCGTGATGTTCGTGCGGGTACGGCAGGACATGGCGCACGGCGAACTGGACCTGGGGGACTGGTTCGTCCCCTTCGCGTCGATCACGACCGCGATCGGCATGACCGCACCGCCGCTGCTGCTCGGGCTGTACGTGGGTGCCCGGCGCCGGCTCATGGAGAGCCTGCGGGAGCGGGCCGACGATCTGGAGCGAGAGCTCCAGCTGCTCGCCGAGCGGGCCGAGGAGCGGGCCGAGTGGGCGCGGGGCGAGGAGCGGACCCGTATCGCGCGCGAAATGCATGACGTCGTGGCGCACCGCGTGAGCCTGATGGTGGTGCACGCGGCCGCGCTTCAGGCCGTCGCCCGGAAGGATCCCGAGAAGGCCGTCAAGAACGCCGCACTGGTGGGGGACATGGGGCGGCAGGCGCTCACCGAGCTGCGGGAGATGCTCGGGGTGCTGCGCAGTGGGGACGGTTTCGGGCGGCGGGAGCGGTCCGCGGTGCCACTCGTCGCGGTGGGGATGGCGGCGGCCGTGGCGGCCTCGCGGGCCGTGGAGGAGGCCGACGGGCCCTGTCTGGACGATCTGGAGACGTTGATCGGGCAGTCGGCCGCGGCGGGGATGGCCGTGGATCTGTCGGTGGAGGGTGACGTGCGGTCGTATGCCGCGCAGATCGAGCAGACGGCGTTCCGGGTGGTGCAGGAGGCGCTGACGAACGTCCACAAGCACGCGGCGGGCGCGAAGACGCACGTACGGCTGGCGCACCGGGCGTCGGAGATCGCGATGCAGGTGGAGAACGAACCGCCGCCGGAGGTGCCGTCGCTCGCGTCGGCGCGGCTGCCGTCGGGGGGCAACGGCCTGGTGGGGATGAAGGAGCGGGTCTCCGCGCTGGGCGGGGTGTTCGTGTCGGGGCCGACGGAGGCGGGGGGCTTCCGGGTGTCGGCGGTGATTCCGGCGGCATGACCGTCGCGGGGACGCGGGGACGTGCGGACGTGGGGCCTCGGGACCCTGGGGCTCAGCCCGCGATGAGCCGGGTCGGTTCGATGCCCGAGACGAGGCCGGTGAGGGCCTGGTCGATGTCGGGGCCGAGGTACCAGTCGCCGGTGTGGTCGAGGACGTAGACACGGCCCTCGGTGTCGATGCAGAGGATGGCCTGGGAGTCGGTCTCGGCGCCGAGCGGGCAGACCTCGGTGTCGAGGGCGCGGCCGAGGTCGGCGAGGGTGCGGGCCATGTGGAGACCGTGCAGCGGGTCGAGGTGGAGGTGGACGGGGGCGACCTGGCGGCCGGGGCCGGTGGGGGTCAGGTGCAGTCCGCCGAACTCGGCCCAGGCCTCGACCGCCGCCGGGAACACGGCGTGCCGGTGTCCGGCCGGTGAGGTGTGTTCGCGCAGGGCGTCGGCCCAGATCTCGGCCTGCTTTATGTCCCAGCGTCCGGGCTGCCAGCCGGCGGCGCGCAGAACGGCGTCGACGGGGACGGGGAAACGGGTGGTGCCGGTGCGGTCGGGGTGCATCTGCCCTTCGCGTTCGTCGAGGTCATGGGTGGTCGCCGTGGTGCACGGCGGCGCCGTCGTGCGGGTGGTACGGGTCGTACGGGTGGGGGGTGTCAGCCGCCGTTCGCCGTCGGGTCGACGATGCGTACGCCGAAGTGGGCGCTCAGAGCGGTACAGGCGCGGCAGGGAGCGGCGAAGCTGCCGTGCAGCGGGTCGCCGTCCTCGCGGATGCGGCGGGCGGTGAGCTTGGCCTGCTTGAGAGCGCGGCGGGCCTCGCCGTTGGTCATCGGTTTGCGGCCGGCGCGCTTGCTGCGGGCGGCGTCGGCGGCGGCGATGTGCCGCGATATGAGCATGGTCTCGGCACAGCGGCCGGTGAAGCGGTCGCGCCGGTCGCTGCCGAGGGTGTCGAGGAAGTCCTGGACGAGCGGGTGCAGCGGCGGGGCCTGGTCGCCACGGGCCGCGGTGGAGGTGAGGGTGGCGCCGCGGACGGAGAGGGCGGCGGCGACCGTGGGCAGTATGCCGTCGCGGCGGTGGCGGAGGGCGGGCGCGTGGGGTCTCTCGGCACTGCTCCAGCCGATGCGGGGATCGCCGTTGAGGCCGGCGTGCGGGCTGCCGTTCGCGCCGGTCGTCGTGCCCGTGTGCGGTCCTGTGTGCGGTCCCGTCTGCGTCGTGTTCATGATCGTCATCCCCTCCCGAGCATCCCCCCGGAGGTCACAGACTGCCAAACGGCGGGGCTGGTGCGGAAGCTGGGGCGGTGCGACACGCCCGGTTCGGGCGGGCTGTCACGGCGGGGTGACGGCTGGTCACGGAAGCGGAGGGGTGCTGACCGGTGCCCGGTGACCGGTGTCGTCGTACCGCATAGGCTGTCGGCACCGCGATCCAAGTGGTCGCCGCGATGCGCGCGGTTGACGCGCGGAGACGGACGAGACAGTCGATACGGCGCGTGGCGGCCCTGCTTTGCCCAAGGGGTCGCCGCGGGTCGTACCAGAGCGCCGCAGGGGGCTTTCGCCATGACGACAGGTCGGCTCGGGCAACAAGCCGCGCCGCCGAACGCGGCCTATGCCGGGCAGGTCGTGCATTTCCCGGATCCGGTCCGGGCCACGCGTCATCCCAGAGGGGTGCGGGTGGACGAGCGTGGCTACCCCGACTTCTCGCCGTACGCGCGAGCCGCCGCCGAGATCGCCGATCCGCCGGAGGGTTTCGGGGTCGACGAACTGCGGCTGACGGACTACGTGTCGGCGAACGCGGCACTGTCGGCGACCGGTCACGATCTGTGGGACACGGTGCCGGCGGTGGCGACGCCGCACGGCTGGACGTGGCACCACGTGGTGGGTTCGCGGCGGCTCGAGCTGATCCCGGTCGAGGTGAAGGCCCTGCTGCGGCATCACGGCGGGATCGCGACGACACGTGTCGACCAGAACAAGCGGGGGACGCGGCCGTTGCAGGAGACGCGTCCGGCGCATTTCGGGCTGCCGAAGTCGTCGGTGGCGGTGACGGAGTCGCAGGTGCAGGGGGTCGAGGAGGATCTCGGGTACCGGCTGCCGGGCGCGTACCGGTCGTTCCTGAAGGCGGCGGGCGGGTCGGCGCCGGTGGGGGCCGCGCTGGACGCGGAGTTGGGACTCCTGGTCGACCAGCCGTTCTTCACGGTGCGGGACGAGGCGGCGGTCAACGACCTCGTGTACGTCAACAAGTGCCTGCGCGACCACCTGACGAAGGACTACCTCGGTGTCGGCTTCGTCCAGGGCGGTCTGCTGGCCGTGAAGGTGAAGGGCGAGGGGGCCGGATCGGTCTGGTTCTGCGCCTACGACGACGCGCGGGATGTCGATCCCTCGCTGCCGCCGGCGGAGCGCGTGCAGCGGCTGTTGCTGCCCTGCGGTGCGGACTTCGATGTGTTCCTGTCCCGACTGGCCGGTAATCCGCCGGAGTTGGAGACGGTGGCGAACCTGATGGTGGACGGCGGTTTCGCGCGGTCCGTTCCGGTGTCCTCGGTGGGGGTGAACTGACCGATGGTGACGTTCGCGCAGGCGCAGGAGCGCGCGGAAGAGTGGATCAACGGGGATGTGCCGTCGTATCAGCATCGTGAGGTGCGGGTGCGGGAGTTCGACCTCGGGTTCGTGGTGTGGGCCGAGGACCGGGCGGAGGGACCGCGTTCCGACGGCGGTGCGCAGCGGCTGGTGATCGCCCGGGACAGCGGGGAGGCCACGCTGTGGCCCTCGTTGCCGGTGGGCGAGGTGATTCGCCGGTACGAGGAGACGTACGGCCGGGAGGACGGGGTCGAGGACGCGGGGGGCGTGTCCGCGGCGTCCCGGGTCGATCTGAACCAGACGTCGTTTCTCCTGACGCCGCCGGAGTGGTTGCAGGACGCGGCGGACAAGCTGGGGATCGGCGGCGACGGCGCGGGGGCTTCGTCCGGGGCTCGGGACGGTGGGCCTGGTGGTGCGGGGTCGAGTGCTGGTTCGGATGCTGATTCGGGTGCCGCGTCGGGGGTGCCTGCCGGGGCGAGGCCGTGGACCGGGACCGACACCAACGGGGGTGAGGACCTCTCCGTGGCGTTGCCGGAGACGGTGTTCTCGGCGCCGGTGAGCGGTGGCGGTACGGAGGAGGGGGCTTCGTCGGCCTTGGAGGGCTCGGAGGTCGCGGAGGTCTCGGAGGGCGTGGACGTCCAGGAGGTCTCGGAGATCTCGGAGACCTCGGACTCCAGGACTGCGCGGATTTCGGGGGGCGCGCGGTCGTCGTCCGGGGTGCGTGAGGAGGGGGCGCGGGGGGTTACGCCGCCGGGGGGGTCTTCGTACGGGTATCCGCAGGGGTCGGGTGGGCCAGGTGCCGGGGCGACTCCGTCGTCTGCGCCGGGTGCCTCCTCGTACAGTTATCCGCAGGGTGCCGGTGCTTCGGGTGTGGCTGGTTCTCCGCCTGCGCCGGGTGTGTCTTCGTACGGGTATCCGCAGGGTGCTGGTGCTTCGGGCGTGGCTGGTTCTCTGCCTGCGCCCGGTGTGTCTTCGTACGGGTATCCGCAGGGGGCGGGCGCTTCGGGTGCGGCTGCTGCGGGTGGTCCGGGGGCTGGTGTCACGCCTCCGCCCCCGTCTGCGTTGGGTGCGTCCTCGTACGGGTATCCGCAGGCGCCCGGTGGTGGTGCTGGGGCGCCTCGGCCGCCGGGTGTGCCTGGCGCTCCCGGTGCTCCGGGGCCCGCGCCGAGCGCCGGGGACATCGCTGATGTCGCCACCAGCAAGTTGGCGCCTCCCTCGCGTGGGGCGCAGGCCGGCGGATCGACCCCGCCGCCTCCGCCGGGTCCCCCCGGGGTGCCCGGTGCGCAGCAGGGGAACTCGACTCCGCCGCCCGCTCCTGGTGCGCCGGGGGGCGGGTATGTGCCCACCCAGTTCGTGTCGGCGCCGGGTGTCGAGGGGCCTTCGGGATCGGGAGCACCGCAGCCTCCGGGCGCACCGTCCGCTCCTGGTGGTGCGCCGACTCCGCCTCCGCCCGGGGCTCCGGGTATGCCGCATTCGTCCGGCGGCCCGGGGTTCCCGAGTGCACCGGGCTCTGGTGCTCCGGGTGTGCCGCAGGGTTCTGGTGGCCAGGGTTCATCGCGGTTTCCGGGTGTGCCGGGTGGGTCTGGTGTTGCGCAGCCGGCCGGTGTTCCAGGTGGTCCGCAGGCTTCTGGTGCTCCCGGTGTGCCGCAGGGTTCTGGTGGCCAGGGTTCATCGCGGTTTTCCGGTGTGCCGGGTGGGTCTGGTGGTCCGCAGCCGCCCGGTGCCCCGGGCGCTCCGCAGGCTTCTGGGGCTACGGGTGTGCCGGGGGCTCCCGGCGTGCCGCAGCCTCCTGGTGCCCCCGGTGTTCCACGGACCGCGCCTGGGGCCGTGCATCACGCGGAAACCGTGTTGTCCTCGCCCCCGTCGGGCGGCCCCGGCATTCCTCCGCCGCCGCAAGCGCCCCGCTCTCCTGGCGCCCCCGGAACCCCGGGCTCTCCCAGCGTCCCCGGGGCCCCTGGAACCCCCGGCGCCCCTGGGGCGGCTGTGGGCGCTCCGCAGCCGATGCCGCCCGGCACGATGCCGCCCCCGCCTCCGGGTGCCGTACCGTCCCCGGGCCTGGTGCCTCCGCCCGGGCAGCCCGCGTCCGGGCAGCCGATGCCGGGACAGCCCGCGCCGGGACAGTCTCTGTCCGGGCAGCCGGTGTCGGGACAGTCCGCGCCGGGTCCGTCCGCGCCGGGTCCGTCCGCGCCGGGTCCGTCCTCGCCCGGTCAGCCCGGGCCCGGTCAGCCCCCGGCCTACGGCTACCCCCAGCAGACGCAGCCCACCGTCGGGCCCGGGTATCAGGCGGTCCTTCGCTACCGTGCGCAGGACGGGTCGGAGCAGCAGTTGATCCGGCGGTCGGCGCCGGGGACGCCGCACCCCGAGTGGCAGATCTTCCACGAGCTGCGTGGCATGAACGTGCCCCCGGACCAAGTGCTGGAGCTGCACACCGAGTTGGAGTCGTGCGAGCTGCCGGGGGCGTACTGCGCACGGATGATCCGGGAGCAGTGGCCGCAGGCGCGGATCGCGAGCATCGCCCCGTACGGCACGGATCACGCGAGCCGGCAGCAGGGCATGCAGCAACTGCTGGCGCACCAGGGCGAGTTGCACCAGGTGGCGGATGGGCCTGCCCGTCCGGGGCCGGTGCGCGCGCCGTTGCCGCCCGTCCAGTCCGCGCCGCCGATCCCGCCGGAGGGCGTGGCGCAGGAGCTGGCGGGGGCTTTCGGCCCCGGCATCTTCCGGTTCGAGCAGGCCGCGGTGTCCCGCCAGGGCGTACCTCCGGTGGTCGCGCACTCGCTGGTCGTGGCGGGGTTGCCGTTGGACATGGGCCCGTTCTTCTGGGCGCAGGCCCAGCCGGGGCGTCCGGTGCCGACGCTGGCGGAGCTGGCGGCCGAGCGCGGGGTGCAGCCGGCCTCCGACGCGGGCTCGTACCTCGTCATGGGCAGCGACTTCGGCAAGGCGATCTGCGTGCAGTACGGGACGGCGAACATCGTCGCCGTACCCGTCGAGGCGGGCCCTGGCGGTGTCCCCGTACCGCCGCAGTTCGTGAACACGGGCCTGCCCGAGTTCCAGCGCTGCCTGGCGCTGCTCGGCCGGATGTGGCGGCTTCGCTTCGGTCTGAACCAGGAGCAGGCGGGTCGTTGGACCGTCGACTTCCAGGCCCAGCTGGCCTCGCTCGATCCGGCGGCGCTGGGCTCGCCGGAAAGCTGGTGGTCGGTGCTGCTGGAGCAGATGTGGGACGGGCTGCTGTGACGCCCCGCCGTCGCTGATCTGTACGTGTGCGTGGAGGGCCGGGCCGGTCGGGTGACCGGGCCCGGCCCTTTCACGTGTGCGCGATGACGCCCGTCATGACCGGGACCTGTACGCGGAGTGTCGCGTTATGAGCATTTCCGTCCGATACATCAAGATGTGCGCGAAATCATCATTTCGCGTCCGTTCGCGCGGTTTCGACGGAGAGGGGTTCCAGGATGAGCAGCGCACAGGTTTCGCCGCAGGGGTTCGTGGCCGTACGAGGGCGCGGCTACCGTCCCGAACAGGTCGAGGCGTACGCCGCCGCGCTGTCCCGGGACCGTGACGCCGCCTGGGAACGGGCCGCCCGGCTCACCGTGCTCGCCCGGGAGATGGAGGCGGAGGTGGTGCGACTGACGGAGGTCGTGGCGGGGCTGGCACCGCAGGTGTACGAGGCGCTCGGCGAGGGTGCGCGCCGGCTCTTCGAACTGGGGCAGGAGGAGGCCGCGGACGTCCGGGAGAGGGCGCGACAGGAGGCGCAGCGCCTCGCGGACGAGGCACAGGCGCATGCCGACGGCGTACGGGGTGCCGCGCAGGCGCACGCCGACACCGTGCGTGCCGAGGCCGACGAACGCGCCCGTCAGCGGCTGCTCGCCGCGCGCGCCGAGGCCGACGAGATCCGTGTCGCGGCCCGGCGTGAGGTGAAGGCGGGGCGCGGGGAGGCGCTCGCCGCATTGCGCGACGTACGCCAGCGCACCATCGGGATGCTCGCCGAGCAGACCAAGGAGTATGCGGAGCGATGGGCCGAGGTGGAGCGGGCCGAGGAGCAGGGGGCGGCCGAGGCGGACGCGCGGAACGCCGAACGGGTGGCGCGGGCGGAGGCGGCGCTGTCGGACGCGAAGCGGGAGTTCGCCGCGGCGGAGGCCGCGGTGGGACGGTGCGAGGAGGACGCACGCGCGCGTGCGGCGGAGATCCTTGCGGAGGCGCGGGCCCAGGAGGAGCGGATCGCCGGGGAGACGGAGCGGGTACTGCGGAAGCACGAGGAGCGCCGGGACGAGGTGCAAGCACAGATGGACCACGTACGCAGCAGCCTGACGGCACTCACCGGGACAGCAGCGACGGAGTGACGGCCGGGGCAGCCGGGCAGGGGCGCAGGCCTGGCGCCGCCCACCCGCACCCACCCAGGGGCGCGGGCAACTGCGCGACCAGCCCCCACTCAGCTGCACCCGACAGACGACCCCGGCTCCCCCCGGCTCACCCCCTCCGCACGGCCCCCGCCAAGATCCACCCCTCCACCGCCTCGTACTGCCGCCGCTGCTCCTCCGCCTTCCGTCGCCCGGAAATCACCGTCCCCAGCCATCCGAACAAGAAGCCCGCCGGAATGGACACCAGTCCCGTCGTCGTGAACGGCAGCCAGTTGAAGTCGGCTTCGGGAAACGCGGACACAGGCGACCCCGACACGAGATTCGTGCCCGGCATCAGCAAGAGCACCGTCAGCGTGCCGCCGATCAGCGTGCACAGCAGCCCCGTCCGCGTGTAACGCCGCCAGAACAGGCTGTACACGAGCGCCGGCGCCAGCGCGGACGCGCCGACGCAGAAGGACAGGATCACCAGCGGCTGCAGACTGCGGTGCTGGATCATCGTCGCGAGGAAGATCGTGGGGACGCCGACCGCCAGCGCGGACACCCGGGCCAGCAGGATCTCGCGGTGCGCCGGCATCGACCGTGCCCGCGCCGCGAACACGTCATGCGCAAGGGAGTTGGCGCAGGCGAGGATCATGCCGGCGACGGAGGCGAGAAGGGTGAGGAAGAGCGCCGTGGTGACCGTGGTGAAGAGAAACGTCTCGCCGGTCGACACCTCGGGCCCGAACACCGCCCGGGAGCCCAGCAGATACGCCGTGTTGCCCTGCGGATCCGCTTCCGCGATCACCGCCCGTCCGATCATCGCGGTCGCCCCGACCCCGACGACCGTGATGACCAGGACGAACACGGCCACCGACGACACCGCCCAGGACATCGAACGGCGCACCTGACGTGCGCTGGACGCGGTGTACATGCGCATGGTGACGTGCGGCAGACACGCCCCGCCGATGACGACCGCGAGCTGCGAGGTGATCATGTCGAGGCGCGGGTACGGCCCGCCCGCGAACTCCAGGCCGGAGCGCAGGTAGTCCGGCCCCACCCCGCTCTGCCGGGCCGCCGTGTCGAACAGCGCTGCGGGGTTCCAGTCGAACCGGTTCATGACCAGTACGGCGACCACGGCGCCGGATCCGAGGAGCATGACCATCTTCAGGATCTGGATGAGGGCGGTGCCCTTCATACCGCCGATGGCCGCGTAGCTGATCATCAGGATGCCCAGGCCGATGATGAAGCCCGTCTTCAGGGAGTCGCCGGAGAAACCGAGGATGAACGCCAGCAGTTGGCCGGTGCCGGCGAGCTGAACCAGCATCAGCGGCAGCAGCGCGGCGAGGGTGACCAGACATGCGGCGATGCGCACCGCACGGCCCGGCATCCGGCGCGCGAGCGCGTCGCCCATGGTGAACCGGCCCGCGTTGCGCAGGGGTTCGGCCAGCAGGAACATCAGCAGCATCAGCGACAGGACCGTGCTCAGCGCGAGGACGATGCCGTCGTAGCCGTAGAGCGCGATGACCCCGCCGGTGCCGAGGACGGTCGCGGCGGAGATGTAGTCGCCCGCGATGGCGAGGCCGTTGCGCATGGCGGACAGGGAGCTGTAGCCGGTGTAGAACTCGTCGAGGTCGTCGCGGTCCGGGCCGGTCATCACGCACAGCAGGAGGGTGATGGTGGCGACGGCGGAGAACGCCACCAGGCTCATCGCCTGCGCGGAGTCGCTGAAGCCGGTCATCGGGCGCCCGCCTCTCGCCTGGCGTCCACCTCGGACTGCTTGCGGATGCGGTCCGCGAGCGGGTCGACGCAGCGGCGCGCGGTGTGCTCGTACACGGCGATCGCCAGCCAGGTGACGGGCAGTTGGAGCAGGGCGAGGAGCAGGCCGGTGGGCAGCCCGTCGGTGACGCTGCTCGCCATGAAGGACGGCGCGTACGCGGACAGCACCAGGAAGAGCGTGAAGTACCCGAGCGCGGTCAGTGTGGCGGTGCGCCGCTGCCAGCGGTAGGCGCTGCGCAGGATCCGCAGGTCGCTGTGGTGGCCGAGCGGGGAGCGGTGGCGCGGGTGCCGGGTGGCCGGTTCGGGCGGCGAGGGGGGCGGCTGCCAGGGGTAGGTGGAATACGGCTGTGACGGGTCGTAAGACACCCGGTGCTCCTTGCGAGGCTCGGGTCCGGCGCGGCGGACCGCAGGGAGTTGGGGGGGGTGGACGGGGGAGCGGAGCCCCGCACGTTACTCGGCGGTTCGGAATTGCACAGCCCTTTCGACAAACTGATCGGTCGGTATGCGCTTACTTCTCTGACCTGCGGTGTTACCCCCGTTAACTCAGACTTTTGGTCTCACCGGAGCGTGCACAGGCCCTTACTTCAGGTGCGCGTCAGCCGCCGACCGACGCCTCGCTCACTGCTCCTCGATCACCGGAAACCGCCGTGGCGCCAGCACCAGCAGCACCACGAACGCCAGGGCCGCCGCGCACCCCGCCCCCACGTACACGGTGTGCACCGCCTCGGCGATGGCCGCGCGGGTCGTCTCCGGGGCCGTGCCGGCGTCCAACGCGCGCGTGACGGAGTCGAGGTCGCTCGCGCCGCCCAGGCGTGCGGCCAGGACGCCGTTGGCCACCGCGCCGAAGACCGCCGCGCCCACCGTCTGGCCGGTCTGGCGGCAGAAGAGGACGGACGCCGTGGTCGTGCCGCGTTCCGCCCAGCCGACCGTCGACTGGACCCCGACGATCAGGGGGAGTTGGAACAGTCCCAGCGCGGCACCCAGGAGCAGCATCAGCAGGGTCGGCTGCCAGGCCGCGCCCGGGTAGGGGAGGAAGGGGAAGGCGAACAGGATCAGGGCTGCCGTGCCGATGCCCAGCATCGCCGTGTTGCGGAAGCCGATGCGCCGGTACACGTGCTGGCTCAGGGCCGCCGACACCGGCCAGCTCAACGTCCATACGGACAGCACGAATCCGGCGGCGACCGGGGTGAGGCCGAGCACCGACTGGGCGTAGGTCGGCAGGAAGACCGTAGGGGCGACCATGAGGAGTCCCAGGGCGCCCAGTGCCAGGTTCACCGCGGCGATCGTGCGGCGGCGCCAGACCCAGCCGGGGATGATCGGCTCCGCCGCCCGGCGTTCGATCAGGACCACGGTGGCCACCAGGGCAAGTCCCGTGCCGAACAGGCCCAGTGACGGCCACGACAGCCACGCCCAGGCCACCCCGCCCTGCACGAGCGCCGTCAGCAGCACGCCCCCGCACGCGAACACCGCGAGCGCGCCCGCCCAGTCGACACGCGCGCGCGGGGAGGTCTTCTCGGCGCGCCGTGGCTCGTGCAGGTGACGGACGATCAGCCACAGGGCCACCGCCCCGATCGGCAGATTGACCAGGAAGATCCACCGCCAGTCCGCGTACGCGGCGAGCACCCCGCCGATGCCCGGTCCCGCGACCGCCGCCACCGCCCACACCGTGGACAGCTTGGCCTGGATCTTCGGGCGTTCCTCGAGCGGATACAGGTCGGCGGCAAGGGTCTGGACCGTGCCCTGCAGCGCGCCGCCGCCCAGCCCCTGGACGATCCGGAACGCGATCAGCGCCCCCATGTTCCACGCCACCGCGCACAACAGCGAGCCGAGCAGGAACACCGCCGAGCCCGCGATCAGCACCGGCTTGCGCCCGAAGGTGTCGGAGAGCTTGCCGTAGACCGGCAGCGTCACCGTCACGGCCAGCAGATAGCCGGAGAACAGCCAGGAGAAGACCGAGAAGCCGCCCAGGTCGCCGACGATCTGTGGGACCGCCGTGGAGACGATGGTGGCGTCCAGGGCAGCAAGGGCCATCGCCAGCATCAGGGCCGCTACGACAGCTCCGCGCCGGTTCGTGGAGACGTCCCGCGCGGGCTTCCGTATCGCCGGCTTCGTGTCGTCCACGCGGATTCCTTCCCCCTGCATCCATCTGCCGGCGACCACTGTCCCACTTGACCCTCGCGCGGCGGCAGGGTGCAGCCTGGCTGCACCGGAGGGTGGACCCGAACCCCTAGATCGCCTCCACCCGGCGGTGGAGTGCCCCTAGGGGTACCTCCGTACTACGGCTCGGGGAGGGTTCGTACCGCCGGAGGAGGAGAAGGGCCATGGTCCGTCCTTAACCTGGCTTTACGCCGCTGGGGAGCGGTGGGGGCGGGGACGACCGGATCGACGGGGGTGGGGTTTTCCCCCGTAGAAGAGGGTGCTGAGCACCAGCGCGCCGGACCGTCTCGCGGCACCAGACTGAACGCCGTACCCAAGCAACGAACCGATCGCCCTACAGATCGGCTGTTGATTCGCTGACCGATATAGGAGACATACCGTGACATCGGCTGTAACCATCACCAGGCACGGGGGCACTGGAGGGCGTACGGCCGTTGCCGCGCGGGCGCGGCAGGTCGTCAAGGCGTACGGGTCCGGTGAGACCCGTGTCGTCGCCCTCGACCATGTGGACGTGGACATCGCTCGCGGGCAGTTCACCGCGATCATGGGCCCCTCAGGGTCCGGCAAGTCCACCCTCATGCACTGCCTCGCCGGTCTCGACACCGTGACGAGCGGTCAGATCTACCTGGACGACACCGAGATCACCGGCCTGAAGGACAAGAAGCTCACTCAGCTGCGCCGGGACCGGGTCGGTTTCATCTTCCAGGCGTTCAACCTGCTCCCGACGCTCAATGCGCTCGAGAACATCACGCTGCCCATGGACATCGCCGGGCGCAAGCCCGACAAGCAGTGGCTCGCGCGCGTGGTGGACACCGTTGGACTTTCCGACCGACTCAGGCACCGGCCCACCCAGCTTTCCGGCGGACAGCAGCAGCGTGTCGCCGTGGCCCGCGCCCTGGCCGCCCGTCCCGAGATCATCTTCGGTGACGAGCCGACCGGAAACCTCGACTCGCGCGCGGGCGCCGAGGTACTGGGCTTCCTGCGCAAGTCCGTCGACGAACTCGGGCAGACCATCGTGATGGTCACGCACGACCCGGTGGCCGCCTCGTACGCGGACCGCGTGCTGTACCTCGCCGACGGCCGGATCGTCGACGAGATGTACAAGCCCACCGCGGAGGCCGTCCTGGACCGCATGAAGGACTTCGACGCCCGGGGGCGTACGTCATGACCGTCATGAAGACCTCCATGCGCAACTTCTTCGCGCACAAGGGACGCATGGCCCTGTCGGCCGTCGCGGTCCTGCTGTCGGTCGCCTTCGTCTGCGGGACGCTGGTGTTCACCGACACGATGAACACCACCTTCGACAAGCTCTTCGCGGCCACGTCCTCGGATGTGACGGTGAGCGCCAAGGGTGCCTCCGACAGCGGCGAGACGACCTCGGACAACGGCAAGCCGCCGGTCATGCCGGCCTCCGTGGTCGGCAAGGTGCGCGAGGCGCAGGGCGTCAAGTCGGCGGAGGGGACCGTCTTCTCGACCTCGGTGACCGTAGTGGACGCCGACAAGGACAGCCTCTCGCCGTCCGGCGGCGGCCCGACCATCGTCGGCAACTGGAACCGCAACGACGCCCGCACCATGAAGGTCACCTCCGGTACGGCGCCGAAGAACTCCGGCCAGATCATGGTCGACAAGGACACCGTCGACAAGCACCACCTGAAGCTCGGTGACGAGATCGGCGTCATCAGCGCGGTCGGCACGCACACCGCGAAGATCTCCGGCGTCGCCGAGTTCCAGGTCACCAACCCCGGTGCCGCGATCTTCTACCTCGACACGAAGACCGCCCAGGAGAGCCTGGTCGGCGAGACGGGCGTGTACACCAACGTCAACGTCACGGCCGCCTCCGGGGTCACCGACGCCCGGTTGAAGCAGAACGTCGCGGCCGAACTCGGCGGCGCCTACAAGGTGCAGACGGCCAAGGAGACCGCCGACGCCAACCAGAAGGACGTCGAGGGCTTCATGAACGTCATGAAGTACGCGATGCTCGGCTTCGCCGGGATCGCCTTCCTCGTCGGCATCTTCCTGATCATCAACACCTTCTCGATGCTTGTCGCGCAGCGGACCCGTGAGATCGGCCTGATGCGGGCCATCGGGTCCAGCCGCAAGCAGGTCAACCGTTCCGTGCTGGTCGAGGCGCTGCTGCTGGGCGTGACCGGTTCGGTGCTCGGGGTCGGCGCCGGCGTCGGCCTCGCGGTCGGCCTGATGAAACTCATGAGCTCCCTGGGCATACACCTGTCGACCAGCGACCTGACGATCGCCTGGACCACCCCGGTGGTCGGACTGCTCCTCGGTGTGGTCGTCACCGTGCTGGCCGCCTGGCTGCCCGCCCGCCGCGCGGGCAAGGTCTCGCCCATGGCCGCCCTCCGGGACGCGGGCGCCCCCGCCGACGCCAGGGCGGGCCGTGTACGGGTCCTGCTGGGCACGCTCCTGACCGCCGGCGGCGGCTACGCGCTCTACCTGGTCACCCAGGCGGACAAGGCCAAGGAGGGCTCCCTGTGGCTCGGCCTCGGCGTGGTGCTCTCCCTGATCGGCTTCGTCGTGATCGGCCCGCTCCTCGCGGGCGGTGTGGTGCGCGTCCTGGGTGCGGTCGTCCTCAGGGTGTTCGGCCCGGTCGGCCGCATGGCCGAGCGCAACGCCCTGCGCAACCCGCGCCGTACAGGAGCCACCGCCGCCGCCCTGATGATCGGCCTCGCGCTGGTCGCCTGTCTGTCGGTCGTCGGTTCGTCCATGGTCGCCTCGGCCACGGACGAGCTCGACAAGACGGTCGGTACGGACTTCATCATCCAGTCCGACAGCGGGCAGCTGGTCACTCCGGCCGCGGTGAAGGCCGTCAAGGGCACGCCGGGCCTGGAGCGGGTCACCGAGTACAGGACCACGGAGGCCGACTACACGACCCCCGACGGCAAGACGCTCAAGGACACCGACATCACGGCGGCCGACCCGTCCTACGCGACCGACCTGCAGACCGAGACCGTCGCCGGGAAGCTGGCCGACGCCTACCGGCCCGACTCGATGTCCGTGCACGAGAAGTTCGCCAAGGCGCACGGCATCCACCTGGGCTCGAAGATCAAGGTCGCCTTCAAGGACGGTGCCACCGCCGAGCTGACGGTCCGGGCCATCACCAGCAGTGACGTCGTCATCGACGCGGGTTCGAAGTACATCTCGATCGCCACGCTCGCCAAGTACGTGCCGGCCGACAAGATGCCGCTCGACCAGTTGGTCTTCGCCAACGCCAAGGACGGGCAGCAGGACGCCGCGTACAAGTCGCTGAAGTCGGCGCTGCACGACTATCCGCAGTACACCGTGCGCGACCAGACCGACTACAAGGAAGCCTTCAAGGACCAGATCGGGCAGCTCCTGAACATGATCTACGGCCTGCTGGCCCTCGCGATCATCGTCGCGATCCTCGGTGTCGTGAACACCCTGGCGCTCTCGGTGGTCGAGCGGACCCGGGAGATCGGCCTCATGCGCGCGATCGGCCTCTCGCGGCGCCAGCTGCGACGGATGATCCGCATGGAGTCGGTGGTCATCGCGCTCTTCGGCGCACTGCTCGGCCTGGGCCTCGGCATGGGCTGGGGCGCGACCGCCCAGAAGCTCCTCGCCCTGGAGGGCCTGAAGGTGCTGGAGATCCCCTGGCCGACGATCATCGGCGTCTTCGTCGGATCGGCCTTCGTGGGCCTGTTCGCCGCCCTGATCCCGGCGTTCCGGGCGGGCCGGATGAACGTCCTGAAGGCGATCGCCACGGAATAGCCACCCTGGAGACGGGGGAACGCCCGGCGCCGAGAAGTCATGGGGGACTTCTCGGCGCCGGGTTCTTCGTTGTCCAAGGGGAGCAGCTTGCGGGCGCTTCGCTGTCCACAGGCGACCGTGGGCGAGGCGGGGTTGTCCACAGGCTCCGACGGCCGGGCCGAGGCCGTCGTAGGCTGGAGAACCCCCGGCCCTTCGTTGTGTCGGGCCCTTCGCGTTGCCCACCCCCAGAAAGCCCCCGGACGAAAGCCGCCCAGAATGAGCTTGCACGGTCTGCTCGACGCCGTCGTCAAGGACCCCGCCCTCGCGGAAGCGATCACGGCGGCCCAGGACGGCAACCGCATGCACGTCGACCTGGTCGGCCCACCGGCGGCCCGTCCCTTCGCGGTCGCCGCCCTCGCGCGGGAGGCCGGCCGGCCCGTGCTCGCGGTGACGGCGACGGGCCGCGAGGCGGAGGACCTGGCCGCGGCCCTGCGCTCCCTGCTCCCGTCGGAGGGGGTTGTGGAGTACCCGTCCTGGGAGACCCTCCCGCACGAGCGCCTCAGCCCCCGCAGCGACACCGTCGGCCGCCGCCTGGCCGTCCTGCGGCGCCTCGCCCACCCCCGCCCCGACGACCCCGAGACCGGCCCGGTCTCCGTGGTCGTCGCACCCGTACGGTCCGTGCTCCAGCCGCAGGTCAAGGGCCTCGGCGACCTGGAACCGGTCGCCCTGCGCACCGGGCAGACCGCCGACCTGAACACGATCGTGGAGGCTCTCGCCGCCGCCGCGTACGCGCGCGTGGAGCTCGTCGAGAAGCGCGGCGAGTTCGCCGTACGGGGCGGCATCCTCGACGTCTTCCCGCCCACCGAGGAACACCCCCTGCGCGTCGAGTTCTGGGGCGACGACGTCGAGGAGATCCGCTACTTCAAGGTCGCCGACCAGCGCTCCCTGGAGGTCGCCGAACACGGCCTGTGGGCTCCGCCCTGCCGGGAACTGCTCCTGACCGATGACGTGCGGGCACGCGCGCGTGCCCTCGCCGAGGAGCACCCCGAGCTCGGCGACCTGCTCGGCAGGATCGGCGAGGGGATCGCCGTGGAAGGCATGGAGTCCCTGGCGCCCGTCCTCGTCGACGACATGGAGCTCCTGATCGACGTCCTGCCCAAGGGCGCCATGGCCGTCGTGTGCGATCCGGAGCGGGTTCGCACACGTGCGTCCGACCTGGTGGCCACCTCGCAGGAGTTCCTCCAGGCGTCCTGGGCGGCCACCGCGGGCGGCGGCGAGGCGCCCATCGACGTCGGCGCGGCCTCCCTGTGGGCCATCGCCGACGTCCGCGACCGCGCGCGTGAGCTGGACATGATGTGGTGGTCGGTGTCGCCGTTCGCGGCGGACCTCGAACTGGAGGCGGACACCCTCAAGCTGGGCATGCACGCCCCCGAGAGCTACCGCGGCGACACCGCCAAGGCCCTCGCCGACACCAAGGGCTGGCTCGCCGACGGCTGGCGCACCGTCTTCGTGACCGAGGCGCACGGCCCGGCGGCCCGTACCGTCGAGGTGCTGGGCGGCGAGGGCATCGCGGCCCGCCTCGACGCGGAGCTCACGTCGCTGAGCCCGTCCGTCGTGCATGTGGCGTGCGGCTCGATCGAGTACGGCTTCGTCGATCCGGCGCTGAGACTCGCCGTGCTGACCGAGACCGACCTGACCGGCCAGAAGGCGGCCGGCAAGGACGGCGCCCGGATGCCCGCCCGACGCCGCAAGACGATCGACCCGCTCACCCTGGAGACGGGCGACTACATCGTCCACGAACAGCACGGCGTCGGCCGCTACATCGAGATGGTCCAGCGGACCGTGCAGGGCGCCACGCGCGAGTACCTCGTCGTCGAGTACGCCCCCGCCAAGCGCGGCCAGCCCGGCGACCGGCTCTACATCCCGACCGACCAGCTGGAACAGATCACCAAGTACGTCGGCGGCGAGGCCCCCACCCTGCACCGCCTCGGCGGCGCCGACTGGACCAAGACCAAGGCGCGCGCCAAGAAGGCGGTCAAGGAGATCGCCGCGGATCTCATCAGGCTGTACAGCGCGCGGATGGCGGCCCCGGGGTACGCCTTCGGCGCGGACACCCCGTGGCAGCGCGAGCTGGAGGACGCCTTCCCGTACGCGGAGACGCCGGACCAGCTCACCACCATCGCCGAGGTCAAGGAGGACATGGAGAAGTCGATCCCCATGGACCGCCTGGTCTGCGGCGACGTCGGCTACGGCAAGACCGAGATCGCGGTCAGGGCCGCCTTCAAGGCCGTACAGGACGGCAAGCAGGTGGCCGTCCTCGTACCGACGACCCTGCTGGTGCAGCAGCACTTCGGGACGTTCTCCGAGCGGTACTCGCAGTTCCCCGTGGTCGTGAAGGCGCTCAGCCGCTTCCAGACCGACACCGAGGCGAAGGCCGTCCTGGAGGGGCTGCGCGACGGATCGGTGGACATCGTCATCGGCACCCACCGGCTGTTCTCCTCCGAGACCAAGTTCAAGGACCTCGGCCTGGTCATCGTCGACGAGGAGCAGCGCTTCGGCGTCGAGCACAAGGAGCAGCTGAAGAAGCTCCGCGCCAACGTCGACGTCCTGACCATGTCCGCGACTCCGATCCCGCGCACCCTGGAGATGGCGGTCACCGGCATCCGCGAGATGTCGACGATCACCACTCCGCCGGAGGAGCGCCACCCGGTGCTCACCTTCGTCGGGCCGTACGAGGAGAAGCAGATCGGCGCCGCCATCCGGCGTGAACTGCTGCGCGAGGGCCAGGTCTTCTACATCCACAACCGCGTCGAGTCGATCGACCGGGCGGCTTCCCGCCTGCGCGAGATCGTCCCCGAGGCGCGCATCGCGACCGCCCACGGCCAGATGTCGGAACAGGCCCTCGAGCAGGTCGTCGTCGACTTCTGGGAGAAGAAGTTCGACGTGCTCGTGTCGACCACGATCGTCGAGTCGGGCATCGACATCTCCAACGCGAACACACTGATCGTGGAGCGTGGCGACAACTTCGGTCTCTCGCAGCTGCATCAGCTGCGAGGACGGGTGGGCCGAGGCCGCGAGCGCGGATACGCCTACTTCCTGTACCCGCCGGAGAAGCCTCTGACCGAGACCGCGCACGAGCGGCTCGCCACCATCGCCCAGCACACCGAGATGGGCGCGGGCATGTATGTGGCGATGAAGGACCTCGAGATCCGCGGCGCGGGCAACCTGCTCGGCGGCGAGCAGTCCGGGCATATCGCGGGCGTCGGCTTCGACCTGTACGTGCGCATGGTCGGCGAGGCCGTCGCCGACTACCGGGCCTCCCTGGAAGGCGGTGTCGAGGAGGAGCCGCCGCTGGAGGTCAAGATCGAGCTCCCGGTCGACGCGCACGTCCCGCACGACTACGCGCCGGGCGAGCGGCTGCGTCTGCAGGCCTACCGCGCCATCGCCTCGGTGAACACCGAGGAGGACGTCAAGGCCGTACGGGAGGAACTCGTCGACCGCTACGGCAAGTTGCCGGAGCCGGTGGAGAACCTGCTGCTGGTGGCGGGGCTTCGGATGCTCGCACGCGCGTGTGGCGTCGGCGAGATCGTCCTCCAGGGCACCAACATCCGCTTCGCGCCGGTGGAGTTGCGGGAATCGCAGGAGTTGCGGGTCAAGCGGCTCTACCCGGGCACCGTCATCAAGCCGGCCGTGCACCAGGTGCTGGTGCCTCGCCCGAAGACGGCGAAGGTGGGCGGAAAGCCGCTGGTCGGGCGGGAGTTGCTCGGCTGGGTGGGGGAGTTCCTCACGTCGATCCTGGGGTCGTGACGGCGGGGGACCGTGGCCGGGTGACCTCGGCGGTGTGAGCCGCGCTCGCGCCACCGGGTGAGTTCAGCGGATTCTTGCGAGGAACCCCAGGGCTTCAGCCCTGGGAGGAATCGCATCCTCGTGGTCGCGGCGCGGAGCGCCGCGATATCACTTCTGCGTGCTCGGCCGCGAAGCGGCCGGGGTTCGTGTCCGGTGCAGCCGGTGCTGCGTCGATGCGGCGGCGTGTTCACTCGGTCGGGTGATCTGCGACGAACGTACGGTGGGCAGTCGTACGCATGTGTAAGTTTGATGATCGTGAAGCTGATGGTGCAGGTCAGACTGCTGCCGACGCCCGTACAGGGGACGGCGCTGGAGGCGACCCTGCGCGCCTGCAACGAAGCGGCGACCTGGGCCAGCGGCGTGGCCTTCGAGAAGGACGTGAAGAACAACTTCGCGCTGCGCGAGCACACCTACCGCCAGGTCAAGGACCGCTGGGGACTGGGGGCGCAGGCCGCCCAGCACGTCATCAAGAAGACCTGCGACGCCTACGCCACGCTGAAAGCCAACCTGAAGGCCGGGAACCTGGGGAAACCTGGCTCGAAACGCTACCGCAGGGCGGTGGAGAAACCGATCGCCTTCCGCCCGCAGGGCGCGCAGTCCTATGACGACCGCATGCTGTCCTGGCAGATTGCCGATCGCCGGGTGTCGATCTGGACGACTGCCGGGCGGGTGAAGGACGTGGCGTTCACCGCCTCCCCGGAGCAGCTGGCCACCCTGGCCCTGTACCGCAAAGGCGAGTCCGACCTGCTGGAGCGGGACGGCATGTGGTTCCTGAACGCCACCTGCGAGGTCCCCGAAGCACCGCAGAACATCGATCCGGTGGACTTCCTCGGCATCGACCTGGGCATCGTGAACATTGCCACCACCTCCGACGGCGAGATCATGGCCGGACGGGAACTCAACCGCATCCGCGCACGGGAACGCGCGCTGCGCACCAAGCTGCAGAAGAAGAACACCCCGTCCGCCAAGCGGCGGCTGAGGAAGCGCCGCCGCAAGGAGGCGCGGCGGGCGCGGGACATCAACCACAAGATCGCGAAACATGTGGTGGCCGAGGCTGGGGGCACCTCCCACGCCCTTAAGGCAGTGGGGGAGCACCGGTCGCGGAATCGCCCTGGAAGACCTCACGGGCATCCGCGAGCGGGTACGGCTTCGCAAGCCCCAACGGGCCACCCACTCCAGCTGGTCCTTCGCCCAGCTCGGCAGTTTCATCGCGTACAAGTCCCGCAAGGCCGGGGTGCCGGTGGTGCACGTCGATCCGGCGTACACCTCCCGCACCTGCGCCGAATGCGGCCACACTGACAAAGCGAACCGGGTCTCGCAGGCCTGGTTCGCGTGCCGGAGCTGCGGATTCGTTGATCACGCAGACCGGAACGGCTCCCGCAACATCCGCGCCAGAGCGTGGGAGTTGTGGCGACGCGGGGCTCAGTCAACGGCCCCCGCCCCACCACCCGAGCACGTGCGCCGGGGTGGGGCTGGACGCAAACGCAGCATCACCACCAGTGATGCCCGTTGTGCAAGCCCGTCGCTTTAGCGACGGGTAGTTGACGGCGTACGGAACAACGTGCTCGCGAGGGTACGGAACACCTCCTCGGGGTCACGGTCGCCGACCGGGCCGTCGAGGTTGTGGCCGAGGAGCAGCGTGGCGAAGCCGTGGGCGAGGGACCAGGCGGCGACTCCCGCGAGGCGGCTGTCGATGCCGAAGTCCTCGGCGTGTACGGCTGAGACCGAGGTACGCAGGGCGTCGGTGGCCAGGGCGCGGGCCGTGGTGAGTTCGAGGTCGTCGGCGCGCAGCTGTCCGGGCGCGAACATCACCTGGAAGTGGGCCGGGTGTTCGCGGGCGAAGCGTACATAGCGCACGCCCGCGTCCTTGAGGTCCGAGGCGTCGTTGAGGGCGGCCGCGAGCAGCGCGAAGCCTTCGGCGGCGATCGCTGTGAGGAGCCCGGTGCGGTCCCTGAAGTGGTGGGCGGGGGCCGCGTGCGAGACACCGGCGCGGCGGGCCAGATCACGCAGGCTCAGCCCGGTGGGGCCGTCGGCGGTGATGACGTCGAGGGCGGCGGTGAGGATCGCGCGGCGAAGGTCGCCGTGGTGGTAGGGGCGGTCCTGCTTGTGGGGGCGATTCGGCTTGTCGGTTTCCGCGGATGCCATGGACAGAGCGTACGCCCGATCTAGGCATTGACAAGTTTGGGCCGTCCAGGCAATCTAGTCAGTGTCAAGTTCCCGGGGTGGACTCGAGGGGACTTCGCTGACGACGGGGAGGCGTGTCATGTCGAAGCACGACGGCAGGACCGAGAAGGAGACCGGCGGGGTGGGGCATGCTGTGGAGCCGGCCCGCGTGCGCCAGCTCTGGCACCTGCTGGAACCGCTGCACGCGGTGCTCTACTACGCGCCGGAGGTCTTCGAGGAGGCGGCAGCGCTCGGGTACGACACGAAGGAGCGCTGGCCGAGCTACTTCCCCCTGCGTGCCGCTCCGTTGGGGCGGGTGGGCGCCGAGCAGGTGGCGTCCGCCTTCTACAGCTTCAGCC
Organism: Streptomyces canus; assembly: GCF_030816965.1. Classification (NCBI taxonomy): domain Bacteria; kingdom Bacillati; phylum Actinomycetota; class Actinomycetes; order Kitasatosporales; family Streptomycetaceae; genus Streptomyces; species Streptomyces canus. Next base: position 4,210,365 of record NZ_JAUSYQ010000002.1, on the reverse strand, counting down.
CCCGTATGGTCGCCGAGCACATCGACTCCGCGTGGGCGACCGCCGAGCCCGGCGCGATCCTGGCGGCGAGGCTGCGGGGGATCGACGGGGCCTACCGCGCGATATTCGGTGACCGCGTCGACAGTCCCGAGCTGGTGGAGGCCGCTGCCCTCGCCCGGCGCGTGGCCGAGGCGGCGAACACCGCGGGCCGTCCGCTCGCCGCGGCCAACGCCGCCTTGGAGTGGCCCGAGGCCCCTCACCTCCAGCTGTGGCAGGCGGCGACGATCCTGCGTGAGCACCGCGGCGACGGCCACATAGCGGCCCTGCTCGTGGCCGGCCTCGACCCGGTCGAGTCGCTGGTCTCCTTCGCCGCGATCGGCGCCGCGTCCGTGGAACGCTTCGAGAGCCGGGGCTGGAGCGCGACACAATGGAAGTCCGCGCGCGAGCGTCTGACCGCCCGTGGCCTGCTCGAGGAGAACGGCGAGGCCACGGACGCCGGCCGCGACCTGCGTCACCGCGTGGAACACCACACCGACCAACTCGCCACCGCACCATGGCAGTTGCTCGGAACGGCCGACACAGCCCGGCTCGCGGACCTGCTCGGCGAGTTCTGGGTCGCGGTGCTGTCCTCCGGGCTGCTTCCGTCGGAGACGACCCTGGGCATAGGCAAGGTCTGACCGTGATAGTCAGGACGGATGCTCGGACGACTTCCGCTTGAGGAACAACTGGACGCGTTCCGTTCCGTGCTCGGCCAGAACGAGACCCTGACCGAGGTGATGGCCAGGACGGCGACGCTTGACCTGCCGGGCTGGTACGTGACGGCGGGCTGCCTGTTCCAGACCGTGTGGAACGTGGTCACCGGGAGGCCCCCCACTCGGGGCATCAGGGACTACGACATCTTCTACTTCGACGACACCGATCTCTCCTGGGAGGCCGAGGACGCCGTCATCAAGGCGGGACAGGAAGTGTTCGAAGGCCTGCAGGCCGAGGTGGAGATCCGCAACGAGGCCCGGGTGCACCTCTGGTACGAGCGGAAGTTCGGAGTGCCCTGCCCGCCGTACGACTCCACCGAGTCCGCCATCGACCGCTTCGCCGCGACGACTTGCTGTCTGGGCGTGCGGCCGGAACCCGACGGGACGTGGCGCGTCTACGCACCCCACGGTCTGTCCGACGTGTTCAACCTCGTGGTCCGGCCCAATCCCGTGCTCGCTCCGAGAGCGGTCTACGAGACCAAGGCCGCGCGCTGGAAGGAGGAATGGCCGGAGCTCAGGGTGCTGCCGTGGCCTGCCGACCCACCGGAATGACCCCGGCGTGAGCAGCCCGCACGCCCCTTCGGGAACGTGAAGCCGCCGGCGGGAGACGAATCTCCGCGGACGGTCCTCCATGGGTCTTCGGCTATACGGCTGCTCGTGCCTGTCGCGATCCATGGCGTCTCAGCAACGACGATAGGGCCGATACGTCCGCATTGCCTACTTGGAAGGGGTGTGGTCTGGACCTTTGGACCTCCTGAATGCGGCGGTGCGCCCGCTCGTTACGGTGTGCGTGACGCCGTACGAGGGAAAGCGCTCCGTGCGGGGGCCGGACCGGGTTGCAAGGGGAGGGGCGCACGTGATGCGTCTGAGGGGCGGGGCCGCGGCCGCCGTCGTGCTGGTGTTCGCCGTGGCCGGGTGCAAGGCGGAGACGACCACAGGGTCCGGCGGGCCGGAGGAAACCGGGGGTGCGGGCGGTTCGGGCGCGGCCCTCACCGCCGCCGAGTCGCTCACCGTGAAGGGGCGGGCGCCCAAAACGGGTTACGAGCGCGACAGGTTCGGCACCGCGTGGGCGGACACGGACTCGAACGACTGCGACACCCGCGACGACATACTCAAACGCGATCTGGAGGACGTGAAGTTCACCCGGGGGGACTGCAAGGTGTCCTACGGCGTGCTCGAGTCGGACCCGTACTCGGGCAAGGAGGTGACCTACCGGCGTGGTCGCAGCCAGGTCGACATCGACCACGTGGTCGCGCTCTCCGACGCCTGGCAGAAGGGGGCCAAGTACTGGGAGCCCAGCAAGCGGATAGCTCTTGCCAACGACCCCCTCAACCTCCTCGCCGTCGACGCGAGCACCAACCGTTCCAAGGGGGACGGTGACACGGCGACCTGGCTCCCGCCGAACAAGGCGTACCGGTGCACGTATGTGGCCGCCCAGGTCGCCGTGAAGAAGAAGTACGACCTGTGGGTAACGGCCGCCGAGAAGTCCGCGATGGAGAAGGTCCTCTCGGGCTGCCCGGGCCAGAAGCTCCCGGCAGGCGGCAATCCGACGGCGGCGCCGCCGCGGTTCCACGCGGACTGAGGACTCGCGTCGGCCGTAGGCCTCAGGGCTCGCGGGCTGGGTCTCCAGGGCTTTCGCCGAGCGGTCGTGGGCCGGGGCGGGCGGAAATGCGCTTTCCGGTGGGCGGGTCCGCCCCTACGGTGACCGCATGGAGCTGAAGGTGTCGAGTCTCGCCGAACGTCCCGAGATGCGGGAGCGTGTTCTCGGCATGGCCAACAGCTGGCCGGAGTTCGTGACCGAGGACCCCGTGGGCAACGCCCACTACGGACGGATCTCCGGCGAGCTCCCCGAGCACGTGCTGTTCGCCGAGGACGAGCGGGGCGAGATCGTCGCGCGCGCCCACAGCGTCCCGTTCGCCCTCCACGCCGAGGACCGCGGTGAACTGCCCGCGCGGGGCTGGGACGAGGTGCTCGTGTGGGCGTTCGAGGATCTGCGTCGTGGCGTACGGCCCGACACGGTCAGCGCGATCTCGGTCGTCGTCGACCCGCGCCTCCAGGGTCACGGCCTGTCCGCCCGGATGCTCTCGGCGATGCGTGACAACGCCCGCGCCCACGGCTTCAGCGAGGTCGTCGCGCCGGTCCGCCCCAGCGCCAAGCACCTGGAACCGCACACGCCGATCCAGGAGTACGCCTACCGGGTACGTCCCGACGGTCTGCCGTACGACCCCTGGCTGCGCGTCCACGCCCGGGCCGGCGGTGTCGTCCACGCGGTGGCGCCGGCCTCCATGACGGTGTCCGGCTCGCTGGAGCAGTGGCGCCGCTGGACCGGACTGCCCTTCGACACCCAGGGCGACATCGAGGTGCCCGGGGCGCTGGTGCCGGTGCGGTGCGAGCCGGAGCGCGGGTACGCGGTGTACGTCGAGCCCAACGTGTGGATGCGGCACGCCCTTTGAGCGTGCCGCGTCCTTGGCGCGTCCTGGTGCGCCGCGTCCCGGCATGCCGCGTACGGCCCCGGTGGCTCAGCCGCCCAGGGCGTCCAGGTCCAGGATCTCGCCGGCCGGCTTGTTCGCCGGGACCGGTTCGTCGAAGTCGCTGAAGGTGACGGACCCCTGGTCCGCTCCGGCCGTGCTGTCGACCCGCAGCAGATACGGCTTGCCCTCGGTGGCGACGTACAGCGTGTAGCGGTCCTTGCCGTCCTTCTCGTGCAGGGTGATCGCGGGTGCCCCGTCGACGGTGGCCGTGCTGCCGCGGCTCGCGTCGGAGTTGCTGTCCTCGGCGCCGTCGAGCACCGCACCCAGGTTGCAGAAGCCCTCGAACTCCTTGGCGTCCTCACCCGTCGCCTTCGTCTTGGTCCACTTGCCGGCCAGCATGGCCACGGCCGCGTCGGTGTCCGTCTTCGACTCACCCTCGCTCTGCTCACGCAGGAGCGCCTCGTCGAACTTCATGTACACGATGTCGCCTGTCTTGATCAGCTCGGCCTTGCCCTTGCCGCCCATGCCGATGGTGCCGGCGCACTCGCCCTTCTTGTTCAGGAGGACGTCGAGGCTGATGGTGCCGCCGCTCTCGTCGTCGGGGATGGCGCCCTTCATCCGCAGCGAAGAGGCGCCGGTCGTGGCCTTTGTGGCCCGGTCGGCTATCTCGCCGCCGGTCAGCCCGGCGAACGGTTCCTTCTTCGCGGCCGACTTGCCCGGCTCGGCGGATGCGCTGGACGCGCTCGTCCCGCTGTCCGCCTTGTCCTGGCCCGGCTGGCAGCCGGTGAGTCCTGCGGTGGCCGCGGCGGCGATGCAGAGAGCGGCAAGTGCGGTACGACGCATGGTGATTCCTTGATGGGGATGCGGTGAGGTGATGAGGTGCGGGGCGCGCTGTGTGTGGGGCGCGCCCCCAGTGGTGAGCGAAAGGAGGCGAAAGCGGGCCTGCCGGCTCAGCCGGTCTTCTTCCAGTCCTTGCAGCCGGTCGTCTTGAAGTAGGCGTCCGAGGCGCTGATCCTGACGACGGCCGTGCCGTTGACGTTGTCGTTCGCGAGGATCGACTCGACGCCGTGTTCGGCGTCCTTGGTGCGCTCCCAGTAGCAGGAGTCGTCGGTGTTGCCGGTGGACTTGTAGGTGCCCGGGGCGATGTCGGCGCCGACTGCGAACATTCCGCCGTCACCGGAGATCCGGGCGGCGGGGGAGCCCTTCGCCTTCTCGCCGACGGCCTCCCAGGCGTGGCAGTCGCTCGACTTGAAGAGTTTGTCGGTGGCCTTGACGGTGACGTAACTGGTGCCGGTGACATTGTCATTGGCCAGCAGCGAGTCCATCTCGCCCGAGGCGTCCTTGGCCCGCTCCCAGTAGCACATGCCGTCGCTGTTGCCGGTGGTGCGATACGTGCCGGGCCTGATGTCCGAACCGACCTGGAAGTGGCCGTCCCCCGCGAACGCGGCCTTCTTCTCGGCGACCTCGGCCTTGCCGGTGTCCTTGGTGTCCTTCCTGCCCCGGGCCTCGCGCTCCGCGGACGCCGAAGAGCCCTTGCCCGTGCCGCCGGAGGTGCCGCTGTCCCCGTTGTGCCCGGCGTTCGCCGAGACGACTCCGATGACGACGACTCCCACGACGGCGCCCAGCGCGATCCTGCCCTTCATGCCCATGGCTGTATCCCCCCTCCCGGCGCGACAACCGCCGCTACTCGGCGGTCTTCTCGTTCGCTGAGTCAATGAGAGCAGAGCTTGTGAACCGAGTCAACACGATTCACAGAGTCCATGGTGTACACGGTCGTGAAGGGGTAGATCTTGCATGCATCGGTATGCTCGGCGTCACATGCGTGGCTCAGGGCTGCTGCGGTACGACGAGGGGAGCGGCGGGTGCAGGACAACGCGACTGAGGTGACCGCTGCCGGTATCGCACGGCTGGCCGGCGTGGGCCGCGCGGCCGTCAGCAACTGGCGCCGTCGGCACGCCGACTTCCCGAGGCCTGTCGGCGGCACCGAGACCAGCCCGTCCTTCGCGCTCGCCGAGGTCGAGTCCTGGCTGCGCAAGCAGGGAAAACTCGCTGAGGTCCCCTTGCGGGAACGCGTCTGGCAGCAGCTCTCCGGCCACCCTGAGGGCCCGGTCACCGCACTCACCCACGCGGGCTGCCTCCTGTTGCTGATCCACGACCGCCCGACGGTCTGGCTGGAGGTGAGCGCCGGCTCCGACGAGCGGCTCTCGGAGATGCTGCCGGGTGCGCTGCGCGAGGTGTTCACGCCGCGATTCGGACGCGAGTCGGCCATGAACACCGAGCCTGCTGTGAACACGCCGGGGCGGGTTCACATCCCCGACGCCGGCCTGGCCTCGGCGAATGCCGTGGACGGTACGACCGCCGCGGACGCTGCGAACCCCGCCACGAGAGTGAACCTCGCGGACGCCGTGAACACCGCGGACGCCGTGAACCCTCGACCCCCCGCCCGCCCCGCCTCCAGTGTTCACACCCCCGCCGCTGTGAACGCCCACCCCGCCCTTCACCTCCCCACCGGCCCGGAACTCCTGCCCTCCGCCCCCCTCCTGCGGGGCGCCGCCGAGCTGGCCGCCGAGCTGGGCGCCCGGCAGACCTTCGAGTTCCTGCTCGGCCGGCACCTCGACGCCAACCCGCGCCAGTACACGCTCACCCCCGCCGACCTGGCCGCTCTCATGGCCGACCTCGCTGGCCCCGCCCGCACCGTCCTGGACCCGGCCTGCGGCACCGGCGCCCTCCTGCGGGCCGTTGCCACCCGCCCCGACCAAGAGCTCTACGCCCAGGACAGCGCCCCCGAACTCGCCGCGCTCACCACGCTCCGGCTTGCCCTGCAGACCTGGTCCACCGTGCGCGGTGCGGTCGGCGACAGCCTGCGCGCCGACGCCCACCCGCGGCTGCGCGCAGACGCCGTCCTGTGCCACCCGCCGTTCAACGAGCGCAACTGGGGCCACGACGAACTCGCCTACGACCCCCGCTGGGAGTACGGCTTCCCGGCCCGCACCGAGTCCGAGCTCGCCTGGGTCCAGCACGCACTCGCCCGCCTCAAGGACGGCGGCGCCGGCGTCCTGCTCATGCCGCCCGCCGCCGCCTCCCGCCGCTCCGGCCGCCGTATCCGCGCCGACCTGCTGCGCCGCGGTGCCCTGCGCGCCGTGATCGCCCTGCCGGTCGGGGCGGCACCGCCGTACAACATCCCGCTGCACCTGTGGGTGCTGCGCCGCCCGGAGAAGGCGCCCGCGCAGCCGGAGGTGCTCCTCGTCGACGTGGGGCAGTTCGCGGGGGAGGGGCGCGGCGGGCCGGACTGGCGGGCCGTGCGCGAGGCCGTTCTCGACGCCTGGCAGGCCTTCGGGCGGCCCGGCCGCTTCGCCGAACGGCCCGGACTGGCCCGCGCGCTGCCCGTCATCGAACTCCTCGACGACGACGTGGACCTCGCTCCCGCCCGTCACCTGCCACCCCCCACGGCGACCGACGGCGCCGAACAGCTCACGGCCGTGCGCGAGCACCTGGGCGAGACCCTGCGCCTGACCGCCGATCTCACCCCGCCGCGCGCCGACGCCGCGCACCCCGCGCGGTGGCCGCTCACCACCATCGGCGAACTCGCGCGCGGGGGAGCTCTGATGCTGCGCACGGGCGGAAACGGCGGCCACACACGCGTGCCCGTGCTCACCGACCACGACGTCCTCTTCGGGGCCGACCCCTCCGGGACGCTTCCCGAGAGCGAGGAGGAGGCCGTACTGACCGAACCGGGCGACGTCGTCGTACCGGTGCTGGGCGGGGGCTCGGTGGCGCGCGTGATCGACGCGACGACCGGGGGAGCCGCCCTCGGGCGCAACCTCGTCCTGCTGCGCCCCGATCCCGCGGCGCTCGACCCCTGGTTCCTCGCCGGCTTCCTGCGCGGCACCGCCAACAACCGCCAGGCCAGCAGCTATGCCTCCACCGCGACCCGCCTGGACGTGCGCAGGCTCCAGTTGCCCAGGCTCCCGCTCGACGAGCAACGGCGCTACGGCGAACGCTTCCGCGCGCTCGACGAGTTCGAGCGGGCGCTCAGGCACGCGGGCCGGCTCGGAGAGCAGCTCGTGCGCGGGATGTACGACGGACTCACCGATGGAACGGTCGCGCCCGACTGATCAGGACGACAACGGTTCGGTACAACCCGTGACCGGTTGTCGGTATCGGCCTATACGCTCGAACCCCACATCGAATCCCGGTTCAGGAGCGTTCATGTACGGCCACGGCGCGGTGCCGCCCGCCCGCAGCTCGGGCACCGTCATCACCTTGCGCGTGCTGTTCGCCGCCGCCGGTTTCCTCTCGTGCGGCCTGCTCGCCTGCGCTCCGCTGTTCCGGGTCGCCTTCCTGCGCGGGCGGTCGATCGACTGGGTGCTGTCCTGGGCGAGCCTTCCGCTGTCCATCGCGTGTTTCGCGGTGGTCGGCTCCCTGCCGGAGAGCGATGCCAGGACCGACGTCGCCATGTCGCTGGTCCTGCTCCTCGGCCTGTTCAGCAGCGTGTACTTCCTCGTGATGGACATCCGGGTGCACCAGCAGCGGCGGTTCGTCGGCCACCCGCCGCCCCAGAGCCCGACCGTCCACACCGGCTACGGCTATCCGCAGCCGACGCCGACGCCGCCGCCGTACACGTCCACGCTCCTGCCGCAGCCGCCGACTTCTCCGGTCTCCGCCCCCGGTGTCGTCCCGCCCCCGCCGCCGCAGCGCCCCGCGCCCGCCCGGATCGACCAGGTGCGCGCCGAACTCGACGAGCTCAGCGACTATCTGCGCAAGCACGACGGCAACACCGAGGGCGGCAGGTGACCGTGGCGACAGGCCGTGTCGTCGCCGGCCGCTATGAACTGTCCACGCTCATCGGACAGGGCGGCATGGGCCAGGTGTGGACGGCGTACGACCAGCGGCTCGACCGGCGCGTGGCGGTGAAGCTGCTGCGCCCCGACAAGGTGGCCGGGCAGGAGGCGGACGAACTGCGCCGCCGGTTCGTGCGGGAGTGCCGGGTGACCGCGCAGGTCGACCACCCCGGGCTCGTCACCGTGCACGACGCGGGCAGCGAGGGCGAGGAGCTGTTCCTCGTCATGCAGTACGTCGACGGCGCGGACCTCTCCGACCATCTGGCCGAGCACGACCCGTACCCCTGGCAGTGGGCGGTCGCGGTCGCCGCACAACTGTGCGCCGTACTGAGCGCCGTGCACGCCGTGCCGATCGTCCACCGCGACCTCAAGCCGCGCAACGTGATGGTGAAGCAGGACGGCACGGTCACCGTCCTCGACCTCGGCGTCGCGTCCGTCATGGACACCGACACCACCCGCCTCACCCACACCGGTTCGCCGATCGGCTCGCCCGCCTACATGGCGCCCGAGCAGGCCATGGGCGGCGCGGTCGGCCCGTACACCGACCTGTACGCGCTCGGCGTACTGCTGCACGAACTCCTCAGCGGCGACGTCCCGTTCGCGGGCTCCACCGCGCTCGGCGTGCTGCACCGGCACCTGTACGAGCCCCCGCTGCCCGTGCGCCGCACCCGTCCCGAAGTCCCCGAGGCCCTCGAAGCGCTCGTCCTGCGGCTGCTCGCCAAGGACCCGCAGCACCGCCCGGCCTCCGCACAGGACGTGTACGAGGACCTGGCGCTGCTGCTGCCCGCGCGCGGGACGCCCACGGGAGCACCCCTCGACCCCACACGGCCCTTCCTTCGCCCGCACGCCCCCTGGCCGGACCGCGCGCGCACGCCGGCACCCCAGCCCGCCCCGGTCACGCCGGCCCCGGAGGCGACCGAGAAACCGGACGTCGCGCGCGCGGTCGACGAGGTCAAGCGGCTCCTCGGCGAGGGCCGCATCACCCAGGCCGTCGACATCCTCGGCGCGATCCTGCCCGCGGCCGCCGAACAGCACGGCGTGAACTCCCCGGTCGTACGCACCCTGCGCAAGCAGTACGCCGCCACCCTCATGGACGACGGCCAGTACCGCCGCGCACTGCCCGAACTGCGCCGCCTCGCCGACGAACGCGCCAGCGAGGCGGGCCACGCCGACCCGCAGTCCCTGCGCTTCCGCTACGACGCCGCCCAGTGTCTGGAACAACTCGGCGAACCCGCGGCCGCACTGGCCGAATACCGTGCCCTGCTGCCGTACTACGAGAACCAGTACGTGGCCGGCGACCCCCAGCTCGCCCACGACGTCCGCCGCCGCATCGGGCACCTCCTGCTCGCCCTCGGCGACCGCGCCGCCGCCCACGACACACTCGCGCGGCTGCTGCACGACGTGGAGCGCCTGCACGGACCGGCGCACCCGCTCGCGGTGGAGGTCCGCCGGACGCTCCAGTGGCTGGGCCAGGTGCGCTAGAGCGAGCTGCAGATTTTGCCGTTCCCGGAGGGAAACTTGCCCCTTTCGGGGGGTTGGGTTTCCGAAAGGCAGAACCGGCGCCGGATACCTTTGCTCGTTTCAACTACGCACAACATGTACAGCACAACCAAGGGGTGGGGTCGTCCATGTCCAGCCATAGGCAGTCGAAGAAGCGCAGATACGTCACGTGGGGCGTCGCCGGAGCGGCCGTGGTCGCCGGCGCGGGCCTCGCCGCGCAGAGCTCGATGGCCGCGACCACCTGGCCCGCGCAGAGGACGTACACCGGCCGCGCCTTCGACACCTGCGCCGCCCCCTCCCTCCCCGCGATGAAGGCCTGGCGCGGCGGCCTCTACGGCGCCGCCGCCGTCTACGTGGGCGGCAAGAACCGCGGCTGCTCCCAGCCCAACCTCACCGCCTCCTGGGTCAAGTCGGTCAGCTCGGTCGGCTGGAAGCTCATCCCGCTCTACGTCGGAGCCCAGCCGCCCTGCCAGAGCGGCTCCAACCCGGAGAAGCTCACCGCCTCCACCGCCGCCTCCCTGGGCGCGACGGACGGCGCGGACGCGGTGGCCAGGGCCTCCGCGCTCGGCATGAAGGTCGGCAGCCCGATCTACCTGGACATGGAGGCGTACGACATCACGAACAAGGCGTGCAACGACGCCGTGCTCACTTATGTACGCGCCTTCGACAAGACCCTGCGCGCGAAGACGTACCGAGCGGGCTTCTACGGCTTCACCAGTTCCAGCGCCAAGGCGATCGCCAACGCGACCAACAAGACCGACCTGCCGGGCAACCTCTGGTACGCGCTGTGGGACAAGCAGAACACCACCACCGCGGACTGGCCCTTCGGCGCCACGCAGTTCACGGACCACAGCCGTGGCCACCAGTACCTCGTGAACAGCAAGGAGTCGCGCAACGGCTACACGATCACCGTGGACCGGGACGCCTGGGACGGGCCGGTGGCGATCACCGGTTGACGGCAACCACGCGCGCGTGGCGCGGCGGTGCCCGAAGTCCTGGTGAATCGTTGGTCGAATGGGTTGGCCAGAGCCGGTCCCCTGCCTACCATCGATCACCGCAAGACCTTGTGCACCGTCGCACAATCTCCTCGGGAGGCCTCCTTGCACCGCCGTCGTCGCACCGCGCTCGTCCTCTCCGCCGCCCTCGCCGCCGCGGCACCCCTGCTCACCGCCTGCGCGAACGACGCGCATCCCGGCGCGGCGGCCGTCGTCGGCGGGCAGCGGATCACCGTCTCCCAGCTGGAGAACCGGGTGACCGAGGTGCGTGACGCGCAGCGGGCCGCCGTCACGGACGAGACGCAGTACAAGCAGGCCATCGCCAAGACCGGCACCCTCACCCGCGACGTCCTGCACGGCATGGTCCTCGACCGGGTACTGCACCGGGCGGCCGCCGACGCGGGCGTGTCCGTGACCCGCAAGCAGGTCCAGGAGCTGCGGTCGGGCCTGGAGGAGCAGGCGGGCGGCGCCAAGGGCCTGGAGACGGCCTGGCTCCAGCGGTACGGCATCGCCCCCGAACGTCTCGACGAGAACCTCCGCCTCCAGCTGGAGGCCCAGAAACTCGCGGGAAAGCTCGGCACCGACACCAGCGACCCCGCCTTCTGGAACGCCCTGAGCAAGGCGTCCAAGCAACTCGATGTCGACCTCAACCCGCGCTACGGCACCTGGGACGTCACGAAGAGCACCCGCGTCGACGCGAAGACCCCCTGGGTGCGGGAGGTCACGACGGCGGGCAGCGAACAGAGCGCGTAGCAGGACCGAGGGCAGCCCGCACCGCGGGACCGGCCCCACACAGCGGGGCAGCCCACACGGCAGGCGGATGATCGTACGATCACCCCGCCATTCCCCGCCTGTGGACAAACTGATCGCCTCGTCGACGCCGTGCGTTAGCTTCGAACTGTGAACGCAACCGGCTTCGAGCCCGCCCCTGACCAGGACCCCGACACGGCGCCCGCCCCCGGCCGCATCATCCTGCTCACCACCAGCCACCGCGTCGCCCCCGGCCTGCTGTCCTGGCCCGCCTGGCAGGCGCTGCACGCCGCCGACCGTGTTCTGTGCGCGGACGGAGCCCACCCCCAGCTGCCCTATCTGCGGGAGGCGGGGATAGCGGTCGCCGAGACGTCCCCGACCGCCGAGGAGCTGGTCGGAGCGTGCGCGGGCGGCCACACGGTGGTCGTCGTGGCCACGGGCGAGGGCGAGCCGGCCCTCACGGACGGTCTGGCACGCCTCGCCGGATCCGGACGCATACAGATGCCCGAGCTGGAGCTGCTCCCCGCCTCCTACGACCTGCCCGGTGCCCGGCTCCTCGACCTCGTCCAGGTCATGGACCGGATCCGCGCCGAGTGCCCGTGGTCCTCCCAGCAGACCCACGAGGGGCTCGCCAAGTACGGCATCGAGGAGGCGTACGAACTCGTCGAGGCCATCGAGGAGGGCGACCGCGACGAACTGCGCGAGGAGCTCGGGGACGTCCTGCTCCAGGTCGTCTTCCACTCCCGTATCGCCGAGGAGGACCCGGACGCCCCCTTCTCCGTCGACGACGTCGCCGGTGGCATCGTCGCCAAGCTCATCCACCGCCATCCGCACGTCTTCGGCGACGAGACGGCCAGCACCCCCGAGGAGGTCAAGGCGCACTGGCTGCGCACCAAGGCGATAGAGAAGCAGCGCAGTTCGGTGACCGAGGGCATCCCCCTCGGCCAGCCCGGCCTCGCCCTCGCGGCGAAGCTGGCGTCGCGGGTACGTACGGCGGGCCTTGACGTCCCGCTCCCGAAGACCGAGGGCATCGGTTACGAACTCCTCGTCCTGGCCGCCCGCGCCGAGTCGGAGGGGGTCGACCCGGAGGCGGCCCTGCGCGCGGCGGCACGGCTGTACCGGGACGCGATCCGGGAGGTCGAGGCACCGCACCCGCCGGATAACGTCAAGGAGTGACCGACCAGCCCTCAGTCGACCCCGCCAACCCCGCGACCCCCGGCGCCCCCGCGTTTCCTGCCGTTGGCGCCGCCGCGACTCCCGCCCCCGAGTTGTTCTCCTGGGAGTTCGCCACCAACCCCTACCCCGCCTACGCCTGGCTCCGCGAGCACGCCCCCGTGCACAGGACCCGGCTGCCCAGCGGGGTGGAGGCCTGGTTGGTCACCCGGTACGCCGATGCCAAGCAGGCCCTCGCCGACCAGCGTCTCAGCAAGAACCCGGCCCACCACGACGAGCCCGCGCACGCCAGGGGCAAGACGGGTATCCCGGGGGAGCGCAAGGCGGAGCTGATGACGCATCTGCTGAACATCGACCCGCCGGACCACACCAGGCTCCGACGGCTCGTCAGCAAGGCGTTCACGCCCAGGAGGGTCGCCGAATTCGCGCCGCGGGTGCAGGAGTTGACCGACCGTCTCATCGACGGGTTCGCGGCCACCGGCACCGCCGACCTCATCCACGACTTCGCCTTCCCGCTCCCCATCTACGCGATCTGCGACCTGCTCGGCGTCCCCCGCGAGGACCAGGACGACTTCCGGGACTGGGCGGGCATGATGATCCGTCACGGAGGAGGCCCGCGCGGCGGGGTCGCGCGGTCCGTGAAGAAGATGCGCGGCTATCTCGCCGAGCTCATCCACCGGAAGCGGGAAGCGCTGCCCGGCGAGCCGGCCCCGGGCGAGGACCTCATCTCCGGGCTGATCCGCGCCTCCGACCACGGCGAGCACCTCACCGAGAACGAGGCCGCGGCGATGGCCTTCATCCTTCTGTTCGCCGGTTTCGAGACCACCGTCAATCTCATCGGGAACGGCGTGTACGCCCTCCTCACCCATCCCGACCAGCGGAACCGGCTGCAGCAGGCCCTGGCCGACGGGGAGAAAGGCCTTCTGGAGACCGGTGTGGAGGAGCTCCTGCGGTACGACGGCCCGGTCGAGCTGGCCACCTGGAGGTTCGCCACCGAGCCCCTGCGGATCGGCGGTCAGGACATCGCGGCCGGCGACCCGGTGCTCGTCGTGCTCGCGGCGGCGGACCGGGATCCCGAGCGGTTCGCCGACCCTGATGTGCTCGATCTGTCTCGCCGTGACAATCAGCACCTCGGTTACGGCCACGGCATCCACTACTGCCTCGGTGCCCCGCTGGCCCGCCTGGAGGGGCAGACCGCGCTCGCCACCCTCCTCACCCGTCTCCCGGACCTGCAACTCGCGGTGGATTCAGCCGATTTGCGCTGGCGTGGGGGGCTCATCATGCGTGGACTGCGTACTTTGCCCGTGGAGTTCACGCCCGTCCGGTAATCGACCGAGGGGTCCGGCCTATCCCCGCATGGGGCCGCGTAAACATGACGTGCCCTCAAGTCTGTGATCTTCACGTGATCTACGCGGCATTAACTTGTGACAAGTGATCGAATCCCTATACGTTCACGGACCAGCGCGGTGCCCTGCACCACCCGCCGCGCAGATCCCTGCTCTCTCGGGAAAGGTCCCCGCATGCTCTCCGGGAACGGTCGTCACCGTCGCCCCCGTCAGGCTCCGGCTCTCCTCGTCGCGGCCGGTGTGACGGGATCCGCCATTGCGATCCCACTGCTCGGAGCGACCGGAGCGAGCGCCGCCACCGGCACCACCTGGGACCGGGTCGCGGAGTGCGAGAGCGGCGGCTCCTGGAGCGCGAACGACGGCAACGGCTATTACGGCGGCCTCCAGATGTCCCAGGAGAACTGGGAGAAGTACGGCGGTCTCGAATACGCCAGGACCGCGGACCTGGCCAGCCGCAACCAGCAGATAGCCGTGGCCGAGAAGCTTCTCGCGGACCAGGGCATCGCCGCGTGGCCGACTTGCGGTCTGCTCGGCGGTCTCAGCAAGGACTCGGGCTCGGCCGATGTCGACACGGGTCTGGAGAGCGGGACGCCCTCGCCCTCGGCCTCCGGCTCGTCTGAATCATCCGATTCGTCTGGTTCCTCCAACTCGTCGGGCTCCGAGGAGTCTTCCGGTCTGCTCGACGCGCTGGACGGTTCGTCCGCGACCCCCTCGCCGTCGGCGACCCCCTCCAGTGGTGACGACGGTTCCGGCAAGTCGGACAAAAAGAACTCCTCGGGTTCCGAGGGCTCCGCCACGGAAGAAGCGCAGCCTTCCGACAGCTCGCCCGTAGTGAGCACAGAAGAGGACGAAGCGGACAAGTCGTGGCAGGAGGGCGGCTCTTCGGCCCTCGTGGACGTCGGCGCCCTCGGCTCCGGCAAGCACCGGGGCGACAGCGCCGAGGAGAGTGCGACGAAGAGCACGGCCTCCTCCGCGGCCGGCCGCCACGCCGCCCGTACCTACACCGTCCAGGAGGGCGACTCCCTCGCCTCCATCGCCGACTCCCTTGGCCTCGACGGCGGATGGCGTGCCCTCTATGCCGAGAACAAGGACCGCATCGGGGCCGACCCGAGCAACATCGTCGCCGGTCAGACGCTCGACACAGGGGCTGAATAGGGCAGAAAAGCCCAGAAAAACAGCGGGAGTTCACGTCACACTTCGCACCGAATGTCCACTTTGGTGAAAGTGTGGGATGAGTCTCAGAAGGCCTGATCGTCTTTGAAATTCCGCCGAGCGCGTGTCTACGGTCGTGACCGCTCGGCAACCCGAGCCCCGTCTGTCGCAACGCCGAATCCTGCCAGCGGCCGTACGGGAACAGTCGTCGCTTCACAGCGCCGTAGGCAGGAGCGGGGGACCCAAGGTAAGCGCCGGGCCCAGCAGTTGAGCTGGATCCGGCTTGGGGTTAAGTCGCGCACCGCGAGGTGCGTGACCGGGCAACTCAACCGGCCCGAACCCGACAGCTCACCTCGCAGGCGTCGGTGAGGGGATCCACCATGCTGTTTTCCGGCAAGGGCAAGCACCGTCGTCCGTCCAAGGCCACCCGCGCCGCCGCGCTCGCCGGTGTCACCGGTGTCGCCATCGCCGCCCCGCTGATGGCGGTCGGCAACGCCTCCGCCGCCACCGCCTCCGAGTGGGACACCGTCGCCCAGTGCGAGTCCGGCGGCAACTGGTCCATCAACACCGGCAACGGCTACTACGGCGGTCTGCAGTTCTCGGCCTCCACCTGGGCCGCTTACGGCGGCACGCAGTACGCCGCGCAGGCCAACCAGGCCAGCAAGTCCCAGCAGATCGCCGTCGCCGAGAAGGTCCTCGCCTCGCAGGGCAAGGGTGCCTGGCCGGTCTGCGGCACGGGCCTGTCCAGCGCCACCTACAGCGGCGGCAGCAGCTCGTCCTCCTCCGGCAGCTCCTCGAACACGAGCAGCCGTTCGACCGAGGAGCAGAGCGCCTCCCGTTCGACCGACCGTCCGGCGGCCAAGAAGACCGTCACCACCCCGACCGGCAAGAAGGTCAAGAAGGGCGACGGCGAGTACAAGGTCGTCAAGGGTGACACCCTCAGCTCGATCGCCGAGAAGCACAAGGTCAAGGGCGGCTGGCAGAAGCTGTTCAAGCTGAACAAGGACATCGTCACCGACGCCGACTTCATCTACCCGGGCCAGCAGCTGCACCTCAAGTAAGACCCAGCTGAACCACAGCGCTCTCACATCCGTGTCCTTCATGATGAAGGCCTCGTGAGGGTCCCCCCCCGTCCCCACGGGCTCCCCGCTCCGGTGCGTGTTCCCCCGTACGCACCGGAGCGGGGTTTTTTCATGCGCCGCCGCCGGGACGTCTTTGTTCAGTTCAGAAACAATTTACTCTCGGTTCTGTCCACGGGGCGGTCCACACGGTGGCCGATCCCCCGGAGCCGGTTAGGCTCGGTCTCGCAGAACCCACCGCGGTCCCGGCGGACCGTGTCACACCCCAAGAAGGAGATGCTCGTGCCGTCCATCGACGTCGTCGTAGCCCGGGAAATCCTGGACTCCCGAGGCAACCCCACGGTCGAGGTCGAGGTCGGCCTCGACGACGGCAGCACGGGTCGTGCCGCCGTCCCGTCCGGCGCCTCCACGGGCGCCTTCGAGGCCATCGAGCTCCGCGACGGTGACCCCAACCGTTACCAGGGCAAGGGTGTCGAGAAGGCCGTCCTCGCCGTCATCGAGCAGATCGGCCCGGAGCTGGTCGGCTACGACGCCACCGAGCAGCGCCTGATCGACCAGGCGATGTTCGACCTGGACGCCACCGACAACAAGGGCTCCCTCGGCGCCAACGCCATCCTCGGTGTCTCCCTCGCCGTCGCCCACGCCGCCTCCGAGGCCAGCGACCTCCCGCTCTTCCGCTACCTGGGCGGCCCGAACGCGCACCTGCTGCCGGTGCCGATGATGAACATCCTCAACGGCGGCTCGCACGCCGACTCCAACGTGGACATCCAGGAGTTCATGATCGCCCCGATCGGCGCGGAGTCCTTCTCCGAGGCGCTGCGCTGGGGCACCGAGGTCTACCACACCCTCAAGAAGGTCCTGAAGAGCAAGGGCCTGTCCACCGGCCTCGGCGACGAGGGCGGCTTCGCGCCGAACCTGGAGTCCAACCGCGCCGCCCTGGACCTCATCCTCGAGGCCATCAAGGAAGCCGGTTACATCCCCGGCGAGCAGGTCGCCCTGGCGCTCGACGTCGCCGCCTCCGAGTTCTACAAGGACGGCAAGTACCAGTTCGAGGGCAAGGACCGCTCCGCCGCCGAGATGACGGAGTACTACGAGGAGCTCGTGGCGGCCTACCCGCTCGTCTCCATCGAGGACCCGCTGTTCGAGGACGACTGGGCCGGCTGGAAGGTCCTCACCGACAAGCTCGGTGACAAGGTCCAGATCGTCGGCGACGACCTGTTCGTCACCAACCCGGAGCGCCTGGCCCGCGGCATCGAGGAGGGCGCCGCCAACGCCCTGCTCGTCAAGGTGAACCAGATCGGCTCGCTCACCGAGACCCTGGACGCCGTCGAGCTCGCCCAGCGCAGCGGCTTCAAGTGCATGATGTCCCACCGCTCCGGCGAGACCGAGGACGTCACCATCGCCGACCTCGCCGTCGCCACCAACTGCGGCCAGATCAAGACCGGTGCCCCGGCCCGCTCCGAGCGCGTCGCCAAGTACAACCAGCTGCTGCGCATCGAGGAGATCCTCGACGACGCCGCGGTGTACGCCGGCCGTAGCGCGTTCCCCCGCTTCAAGGGCTGACCCCACCAGGGTCAATCCTTAGCCAGTCGTACGTACGTCCCCGTACCGGTCCCGTACCGTGTGCGGGGACGTACGCACGTAGAAGGGGAGGCGGAAAGCCGATGGCTGTGAAGGACCGGGACCGTTTCTCCACCGCGACCAGGATCAGACTGCTCGGCGAGCAGACCGCGGCCCGTGTCTACCGCTCCCAGACCAAGCGACAGGCCCGCCGCTCCCGGCTGACCGGCCGGGCCGCGCTGCTCGCGCTCGTGCTGTGCACGCTGGTGGTGGCGCTGGCGTACCCGATAAGGCAGTACGTCTCCCAGCGCGCCGAGATCGCCGATCTGCAGCGGGAGAAGGCGCAGGCCGCCGAGCGGGTGGAGAAGCTGCGCGACCTCAAGGCGCGCTGGCAGGACGACACGTACGCCGAGCAGCAGATCCGGCAGCGGCTGCACTATGTGATGCCGGGCGAGACGGGCTTCATCGTGGCCGGCCCGGACGCGGCCAAGCAGTCGCGCACCGACCTCGGCGCCGCCGACCGCCCCTGGTACGCGAACGTCTGGGACGGGGTCGACAAGTCCGACGCCTCCGACCGGTGAACCGACCGATGGACCGATAGAAAGACAGGCATGGAAACGCCTCCGCCCTCCACTCCGCGAACCGAGCCGACCGACGCGGACGTCGAGGCCTTCAAGCAGCAGCTCGGGCGGCCGCCGCGCGGGCTGCGGGCGATCGCGCACCGGTGTCCGTGCGGACAGCCGGACGTCGTGGAGACCGCGCCCCGGCTGCCCGACGGCACGCCCTTCCCGACGACGTACTACCTGACGTGCCCGCGCGCCGCCTCGGCGATCGGCACCCTCGAGGCGAACGGCGTCATGAAGGAGATGACGGAGCGGCTCCAGACCGATCCGGAGCTCGCGGCGGCGTACCGGGCCGCACACGAGGACTACATCGCCCGGCGTGACGCCATCGAGGTGCTGGAGGGCTTCCCGAGCGCGGGCGGCATGCCGGACCGGGTGAAGTGCCTGCATGTCCTGGTGGGCCACTCGCTCGCCGCGGGCCCGGGCGTCAACCCGCTGGGCGACGAGGCGATCGCGATGCTGCCGGAGTGGTGGCGCAAGGGGCCCTGCGTGACGCCTTCCGGGCCGCCGACCGGTGAGGGGTGGCAGGTGGACGCCGCCGAGGACGGCGCGGGCCACTTCGCCTCCAAGCCGGTCGAGGGAGGCGACCGATGACCCGCGTCGCCGCCGTCGACTGCGGTACGAACTCCATCCGTCTCCTCGTCGCCGACTGCGACCCCGAGACCGGCGAACTGGTCGACCTGGACCGTCGTATGACCATCGTGCGGCTCGGGCAGGGCGTCGACCGGACCGGGCGGCTCGCCCCCGAGGCGCTGGAGCGGACCTTCGCCGCGTGCCGGGAGTACGCGGCGGTCATCAAGGAGCACGGCGCCGAGCGTCTGCGGTTCGTCGCCACCTCCGCCTCCCGGGACGCGGAGAACCGGGACGAGTTCGTGCGCGGGGTCCTCGACATCCTCGGGGTCGAGCCCGAGGTCATCTCCGGGGACCAGGAGGCGGAGTTCTCCTTCACCGGGGCGACCAAGGAGCTCAAGGGCAGCGACCACCTGGCCAGGCCCTACCTCGTGGTGGACATCGGCGGTGGTTCGACGGAGTTCGTGGTGGGCGACGACCATGTGCGCGCCGCACGCTCCGTCGACGTCGGCTGTGTGCGGATGACCGAGCGGCACCTCGTGCGGGACGGGGTCGTCAGCGACCCGCCCACCGACGACCGGATCGCCGCCATGCGGGCCGACATCGAGGCCGCTCTCGACCTGGCCGAGGAGACCGTCCCGCTGCGCGAGGCGCGCACGCTGGTGGGGCTCGCCGGGTCCGTCACCACCGTGTCGGCGATCGCGCAGGAGCTGCCCGAGTACGACTCCGAGGCCATCCACCACTCCCGGGTCTCCCACGACCGCGTCCGTGAGATCACCGACTGGCTGCTGCACTCCACCCACGCCGAGCGCGCGGCCGTCCCCTCCATGCACCCCGGGCGCGTGGATGTCATCGCCGCCGGGGCCCTCGTACTCCTGTCGATCATGGAGCGGATCGGCGCCGAGGAGGTCGTCGTGAGCGAGCACGACATCCTCGACGGCATCGCGTGGTCGGTCGCGTAGGACTCTGCCGAGCACCTCTGCTGAGCAGGGAGAACAACGTATGAGCGCGTCCGGGGGGCCCTTCGGGGCCCCTCTTCGACGTGTCGCCGGGAAAGTTCGTGAAGTTCTTCACAAGGATTTGGGCCCTGTCGGACGACGAATCTGGTCCGGTTGGCCCTTCCGGGGTCCCGACACCCGTGTGAACACGTTCAAAACGGGGGGATGCGGACCTCGGGTGAGGGGCGCGTGAGGGGGTCGCGCGGGTCTCTCACAGGAGGGCTTTCGGTGCAGAGAGGCAGCTCACGCGGCATTGACAACGGGTCGCCCTACACGGTGGTTCCCCTCTTGCGCCATGACGTGGATCACGCGAGTCGCGGAGGATAGCACACCCTCTGGGGAAGCTTGTGAAGGGGCGCACGAGCTACCCCCCTGGGGCGGGTGGATACTCGATGGCATGAGCACCACGGAGCGTCCCAGGATCCTCGTAGTAGGCGGTGGGTACGTAGGCCTGTACGCAGCTCGGCGCATTCTCAAGAAGATGCGCTACGGCGAGGCGACCGTCACGGTCGTCGACCCCCGGTCGTACATGACCTACCAGCCCTTCCTCCCCGAAACCGCCGCCGGCAACATCTCCCCGCGCCACGTCGTCGTCCCGCTGCGACGCGTGCTGCCCAAGGCGGAGGTTCTCACCGGCCGGGTCACCACCATCGACCAGGACCGCAAGGTCGCCACGATCGCCCCGCTGGTCGGCGAGGCGTACGAGCTGCCCTTCGACTACCTGGTGATCGCGCTCGGCGCGGTCTCCCGCACCTTCCCGATCCCCGGCCTCGCCGAGCAGGGCATCGGTATGAAGGGCATCGAGGAGGCCATCGGCCTGCGCAACCACGTGCTTGAGCAGCTCGACAAGGCCGATTCCACGAACGACGAGGAGATCCGCCGCAAGGCGCTCACCTTCGTCTTCGTCGGCGGTGGCTTCGCAGGTGCGGAGACCATCGGCGAGGTCGAGGACATGGCCCGCGACGCGGCCAAGTACTACACCAACGTCTCGCGCGAGGACATGCGGTTCATCCTCGTCGACGCCGCCGACAAGATCCTCCCCGAGGTCGGCCCCAAGCTCGGCCAGTACGGCAAGGAGCACCTGGAGAGCCGGGGCGTGGAGATCTACCTCTCCACGTCGATGGACTCCTGCGTCGACGGCCACGTGGTCCTCAAGAACGGCCTCGAGGTCGACTCCAGCACCATCGTGTGGACCGCCGGCGTCAAGCCGAACCCGGTCCTGGCCCGCTACGGCCTCCCGCTGGGCCCGCGTGGCCACGTCGACGCCCAGCCGACCCTCCAGGTCACCGGCACCGACTACATCTGGGCCGCGGGCGACAACGCCCAGGTCCCGGACGTCGCCGCCCGCAAGGCCGGGGTCGAGAACGCCTGGTGCCCGCCGAACGCCCAGCACGCCCTGCGCCAGGCGCGGGTCCTCGGTGACAACGTGATCTCCGGAATGCGGGGCTTCCCGCAGAAGGACTACAGCCACTCCAACAAGGGTGCTGTCGCGGGTCTCGGCCTGCACAAGGGCGTCGCTATGATCGTCATGGGCAAGATGAAGATCAAGGTCAAGGGCCGTCTCGCCTGGTACATGCACCGCGGCTACCACGGTCTGGCCATGCCGACCTGGAACCGCAAGATCCGCGTCTTCGCCGACTGGACTCTCGGCATGTTCCTCAAGCGCGAGGTCGTCTCCCTCGGCGCCATGGAGAACCCGCGCGAGGAGTTCTACGAGGCCGCGAGGCCCGTGCCGGCCGCCGAGCCGAAGAAGACCGAGGCGAAGGCCTCCTGACCGGCTCCGGTCGCTGATCCACCCCGAAGGACCTCCCGCCATCCGTGGTGCGGGAGGTCCTTCGGCGTTCCCGCGCCCACCGGATGTACGTGGTCGTTGCATGTGTTTTGCCCAGACGTAACCCGCCGAAGGGACTGCGTCCCGGCATGCCGCTGTTTACCAAGGTGGACAATTCCGGGATCCTCGTCACGGAGGTGTACGCCATGGCAGATGCCGCGCTGCGGCTCAGAGACCTCGTCGGACAGTTGCTGGGAGTGCCGCTACCGCTGCGGATCCGCGCCTGGGACGGTTCGGAGGCCGGGCCGCCGGACGCGCCCGCGCTGGTCGTGCGCAACCGGCGTGCCGTGCGCCGGCTGCTGTTCAAGCCGGGTGAGCTGGGGCTGGCCCGCGCCTGGGTCACGGGAGACCTGGACATCGACGGCGATCTCTACACCGCCCTCGACCTGATCTCGGGGCTCGTCTGGGAGCGCGGAGAGGACGCCAGGACCCTCTTCCAGGCCCTGCGCGACCCCGAGGTGCGCTCCGCCGTCCGCGGGCTCGTCGCCCTCGCCGGACCGCCGCTGCCGCCCGCCCCGCCGCCCGAGGAGATCCGCCGGGCCCGCGGCCATCTGCACACCAGGCGCAGCGACAAGCGGGCCATCAGCCACCACTACGACGTCGGCAACGGCTTCTACGAGATCGTCCTCGGACCGTCGATGGTGTACTCGTGCGCCTACTGGGAGGCTCCCGAGCCCGAGGGAACCCTGGAGCGCGCCCAGCGCGACAAGCTCGACCTCGTCTGCCGCAAGCTCGATCTGCGGGCCGGGCAAAGGCTCCTCGACGTGGGCTGCGGATGGGGCTCCATGGCCATCCACGCCGCCCGCGAGTACGGCGTGAGCGTCGTCGGCATCACCCTCTCCCAGGAGCAGGCGGCCTACGCCCGCAAGCGCGTCGCCGACGAGGGGCTCACCGACCGGGTCGAGATCCGGGTACAGGACTACCGGGACGTCACCGACGGGCCGTACGACGCCGTCTCCTCCATCGGCATGGCCGAACACGTCGGCGCGGAACCGTACTTGGAGTACGCCGAGGTCCTGCTGAAGCTCCTGAAGCCCGGCGGACGGCTCCTCAACCACCAGATCGCCCGGCGCCCGCAGCGCGACGAATCGGCGTACGACCTCAACGAGTTCATCGACGCCTACGTCTTCCCCGACGGCGAACTCGCCCCTCTCGGCACCACCGTGACCATGCTGGAGCGAGCCGGGTTCGAGGTGCGGGACGTGGAGTCGATCCGCGAGCACTACGCCCACACCCTGCGCCGCTGGGTCACCAACCTGGAGGCACAGTGGCAGCGCGCGGTCCGGCTCGCCGGGCCCGGGCGGGCCCGTGTGTGGCGGCTGTACATGGCCGCGTGCGCCCTCGCCTTCGAACGCAACCGCATCGGCGTCAACCAGGTACTCGCCGTCAGAACCACCGAATCCGGCGCGTCCGGGCTGCCGCTGAGGTCCCGCACCTGGAACTGACTCCCGGGGAAGCCGGCTGACATCGCCGTCCGCCCATGGGCACGACCCAGCGGCCGTGACGACAGTCCCGCCGGGCGGGCGAAGCGGCTGATGCGACTGGTCGCGGCGTGCGGATCCCGGCTGGGTCGGCGGCGTGTCGGGCAGTAACGAGGGGCCCGCCGAGCGGGGTCCCCTCGTGCGGTACGGCTGCTGGTCCTACGTGGTGTGCCGGTCGGCCGGAGTGGTTGGGGCGAGGAGGCGCGGCGTGCGGATCCCGTGAGGGTCGGCGGGGTGTTGGGCAGGAGAAGTGGCCCGCCGGGCGGCGGGCCACTCGTGCCGTACGGCTGCCTGGCCTTACTCCGCCTTGATCGCCGCCAGCATGTTCATGCGGGCCGCCCGGCGGGCCGGCCACAGTGCGGCGAGGATGCCCACCGTCGCCGCCAGCAGCAGGAACACCGCCATCCTGGCCCAGGGCAGGACGAGTTCGTACGTCGCCATCTTCGTGCCGAGGAGCTCACCGGCCGCCCAGCCGAAGAAGACGCCCAGGCCGATGCCCAGAACCCCGCCGAACAGGGAGATGACCAGGGACTCCAGACGGACCATCCGTTTGATGCCCTTGCGGTCCAGGCCGATCGCGCGGAGCATGCCGATCTCCTGGGACCGCTCGAACACCGACATGGCCAGGGTGTTGATGACTCCGAGGACCGCGACGATCACCGCCATGGCGAGCAGGCCGTAGAGCATGTTCAGCATCAGCGTGAACATCTGCGCGATCGAGTCGGACAGATCCTTCTTGTCCTGGACCTTGATGGCCGGGTTGGAGCCGAGGGCCTTCTCCAGCTTGTCCTTGGTCGCGGTGGAGGCGCCGTCCGACGTCTTCAGCATGACCTGCATGTCCGACAGATCGCTCAGGTGCGGACTGAGCGTCGCGGTGTCGAGCATGATGCCGCTGATCAGTTCGTTGCCCTCGTAGACCCCGGCGACCGTGAGCTGCTGCGCCTTGCCGTCCTCGTAGTGGACGGTGAAGGTCGAACCCGCCTTCCAGCCGAAGGACTTGGCCCTGTCCTCGTCCACGACCACCTGGCTGCCGCCTACCTTGAACGCGCCGTCGTCCACCTTCAGGTCGGTCAGCTCGCCGATCGCGGAGCCGTTGACGCCGGTCAGGTACTCGGTCTGGCCGTCGATGCGCGAGGCCGCGTTGCGCAGCGGGCTGACGGCGGTGACGTCGTCGACCTTCGCCAGCTTCTTCTCGACGTCTGCCGAGAGTTCGTTGCCGTTGGCCATGGAGACGACGTAGTCCGCCTTGAGGGCCGCCGACGCCATCTTGTCGATCGACTTCTGGAGGCTGCCCGCCATCACCGTCATCCCGGTGATCAGGGTGAGGCCGATCATCAGCGCGGACGCGGTGGCGGCCGTACGGCGCGGGTTGCGCACCGAGTTCTGGCGGGCCAGCTTCCCGGAGATGCCGAACACGCGCAGGAGCGGTGCCGCGGCCGCGATCAGCGGGCGGGACAGGAGGGGGGTGAGGACGAAGACACCGATGATCAGCAGGACCGCGCCCATGCCCATGGGGGCCTGGCCGTCCGAGCCGTCCATGGTGGTGGCCGCCAGGATGACGGCGACACCCGCCCCGCTGAACAGCGCGCCCAGCGTGTTGCGCAGCACCAGCGACTTGGTCGTCGCCTTCGCGTGCACACTGCTCATCGCCGCGACCGGCGGGATCTTCGCCGCCCTGCGGCCCGGCAGCCAGGCCGCCAGCATGGTGATCAGGACGCCGACCGCGAGGGCCACGCCGACCGTGCCCGGCGTGATGACGAGCGGCCCGTCCGGGACGGTCGCCCCGAGCGTGCCCATGAGGGACTTGAGCCCGGCGCCGATGCCGATACCGGCCACGAGACCGGTCACGGCGGCGACCAGGCCCACCACGAACGCCTCGATCAGCACCGACCGCGTGACCTGCCTGCGGGACGCGCCGACGGCCCTGAGCAGCGCCAGCTCCCTGGTGCGCTGGGCGACCAGCATGGTGAAGGTGTTGGCGATGATGAAGGTGCCGACGAAGAGCGCGATGCCCGCGAAGACCAGCAGTCCCTGCTTGAGACCGCTCATCGAGGACGAGATCATCTCGGCCTGCTCGTCGGCGAGGTCCCTGCCGGTCTCGGTCTCCACCAGGTCCGAGGGAAGCGACTTGTCCAGCACGGCCTTCAGCGCGGTCTGGGAGGTGCCGGAGGCCGCCTTCACGTCGATCTCGTCGTACGTCCCCGGCTTGCCGAACAGCTTCTGGGCGGTGGCCGTGTCGAAGAGGGCGAGGCTGCCGCCGGCGGCGACATTGCCGTCGTCGGTGGTGAAGATGCCGGTGACGACCGGCTTCAGGACCGGGCCGTCGACCGAGATGCGCACGGTGTCGCCGACCTTGTAGCCGGCCCGCTCGGCGGTCTCGGAGTCGATCGCGACCTGGTTCGCGCCGTGCGGTGCGGCGCCCTCGGACAGCGGGTACCGGGGGTCCTTGTCACCGTAGTAGTTGCCGCCCTGCGACTGGAAGCCGCCGCCGATGAGCTTGCCGTCCTTG
Source organism: Streptomyces canus (assembly GCF_030816965.1). Lineage (NCBI taxonomy): Bacteria > Bacillati > Actinomycetota > Actinomycetes > Kitasatosporales > Streptomycetaceae > Streptomyces > Streptomyces canus. Next base: position 4,184,755 of record NZ_JAUSYQ010000002.1, on the reverse strand, counting down.
TCGGCGATGGCGGTGAAGCCGCTGACGACGCCGCTGGCGTGCGAGGCCCCCGGAACCTCGGCGCTCTTCTCGAGCAGCGCCTGGGTCAGGTCGGGGTTCTTCCCGATCGTGTTGCCCTTGTCCTCCCGGGACTCGGCGGTGACGGCCACGTCGACCTGGTCGAAGCCCTTGGCCGAACTCTTTTGGTAAGCCTCGGAGATGGTGTTGGTGAAGACCAGCGTGCCGGACACGAACGCCACGCCGAGCATGACGGCGAGCACGGTCATGAGCAGTCTGGCCTTGTGCGCGAGTACGTTGCGCAGGGCGGTGCGGAACATCAGGAGGTGCGGCCCTTCGCGTCGAACTGCTTCATGAAATCGAGCACGTTGTCGGCCGTGGGCTGGTACATCTCGTCCACGATCCGGCCGTCCGCGAGGAACACCACCCGGTCCGCGTACGCCGCGGCCACCGGGTCGTGGGTCACCATGACGACCGTCTGCCCCAGCTCCCGAACGGAGTTGCGCAGGAAGCCCAGCACCTCGGCGCCGGAGCGTGAGTCGAGGTTTCCGGTCGGCTCGTCACCGAAGATGATGTCGGGCCTGGACGCCAGTGCCCGGGCGACGGCGACACGCTGCTGCTGGCCGCCGGAGAGCTGTGCGGGCCGATGGCTGAGGCGGTCCCGCAGCCCGACCATCCGGATGACCGACTCCAGCCACTGCTTGTCCGGTTTACGGCCGGCGATGTCCATCGGGAGGGTGATGTTCTCCAGGGCCGTCAGGGTCGGCAGCAGGTTGAACGCCTGGAAGATGAAGCCGATCTTGTCCCGCCGCAGCTTGGTCAGCTGCTTGTCCTTCAGGGAGCCGAGCTCGGTCTCGCCGATGCGGACCGAACCTGAGGAGAAGGTGTCGAGGCCGGCGACGCAGTGCATCAGCGTGGACTTGCCGGAGCCGGAGGGGCCCATGATCGCGGTGAACTCGGCCTGCCGGAACTCGACGGTGACCCGGTCCAGGGCGACCACCTGGGTCTCGCCCTGTCCGTAGATCTTCGACAGATCCGTGGCGCGCGCGGCCACGGTGGTGGTCCGGCCGGCTGGGGGCACCTCCGGACGAAGTCTGGGGGAGGGTGTGGTGGTCACGGGATGGAACTCCTAGCGGGACGACATCGTTGAAGGACGTCTTCCATCGTGGTGGCCGCAGCGCGCCGTGTAGTCAGCCGCAGTTCTGGTTCCGAAGGCAGACTTCGGAGGGACCGCGCCACTCGGTGTCATACCTGGGGATGACGGCGGCCCCTGATCGGGGCAAGTGCAGAGAACAGGTGGAGCGTCCTCGTTCGTACGGTGAAATTCCGTCATTCCGCGTGCGCGGCCGGGTGTCCCACGTAACGCTATTGGCAAGTGCGGATGGCGTGTTCCGTGGTCTGATGCACCCTCAGACGTCAATAAAATAAGACAACATCGGTCCGCCCGTCCGCTGTTCGGGGGAAGCGTCCCGATAGGCTCGGAACCTCGACGCGGAGCCCATGGCCTGCCCGGATGGTGGAATGCAGACACGGCGAGCTTAAACCTCGCTGCCCCTTCGCGGGCGTGCCGGTTCAAGTCCGGCTCCGGGCACTTTCCCGCCCACGCAGCGAGTTCTCACGCGTGGGCCGGTACTCCGCCGTCAACCTTCGTAGACGGTCAGTACGGCACCGTCGATCTCGATCCGGCGGCCGGCGCGCATGCCGTCGCGGCGCAGTGTTCTCAGACAGGTGTGGAACAGGGGCAGCTCGTCCGCGTCCAGGACGGCGGCGGCCAGTTCCACGAGTTCGGTCACTGACTGATCGGTCAGTACCTCGGGCAGCTCGCCGGAGAGCAGAACGACCGATTCACCGGCGGGTCCGCGGACCACGGCTGTGGCCGGCCCGCCATGCACGAACAACACATTCCCCCCTGGGAGCCCGGGGTCGTGCGGCTCTCGCTCCTCGGGCAGGACGAGAGACTAGCGGGGGAGTGGGGTGCTTTCGGCCACAGTCGAAATTCTTTTCCGACTCCACGGAAGAGCGAACATCCGCGGTCGCGGACCGCCGGGACATGCTTCCGGACGGTCACTTCCTTGGCCAGAGGTGGCGGAGGGGCGGGTTTCGGAGGCTCGTTCGCGTGGCGGACTCGTGGTTCGGGGTCGTGCCCGTGGGGTGGGGCCGGGGTCCCGGGTGGGTGCGTGGTGCGAGGGCGGCCCCGGAAGGTCGCTTCCTGGGGGAAGGGGCGGGTGCCGGATGCTTCTGCGGTCCGGAGCGCGTGTCAGGCGGTGTTTGCCAGTGCGGGGTCGCCCCTGAGGGCTCGCGTGGTGCGGAGCAGGGGCCCGAAGGGGCGCGCCTTCGGGCCGGGGTGGGTCGGCTCGGGCGCCCGTCTGGCGTGGCGTGGGGATGGGCGTCGCCCGTCTGGCGTGGCGTGGGGTCGGATGTCGGCGGGCTGCTCGCGTGGCGTGGGGTCGGATGTCGGCGGCCTGCTCAGGTGGCGTGAGGTCGTCGGGTGCCAGCCGGCTGCTCGCGCGGCACGGGCCCGGATGAGCCGCGTCCGCGGGGTGAGTCAGCGCCCGGGCGGCCAATTGCGGGTGCAGGGTCGGGGCCGTGAAGGGCGCGTCCGCGGGGGTGGTGGGTCGGGGTCAGGGTGCGTCTGCGGGGGTGGGCCAGCGTCCGGGTGGCCGTGAAGGGCGCGTCCGCGGGGTGGTGGGTCGGGGTCAGGGTGCGTCCGCGGGGTCAGTGCCCCGGTGGCCGTGAAGGGCGCGTCCGCCGGGTGGGCCAGTGCCCGGGTGGCCGCTTGTGTGGGGCGGGGTCGTTCTCCGGAGTGGCGCTCGGGAACGGACGTGGTGTGGCCGGGTGGTTACTTCTTCGGGGTGCGGTCCAGTAGGGACTCCACGAGCGCGGCCACGTGGCGGCGGTCGTCGGCCGAGAGTTTCTGGAGGCTGGCGATGAGCAGGTCCACCTCGGGGTCGGCCGAGCGGACCGTGCCCTCGGGGTCCTGGCCCGCCGGTGAGCCGTACACATGGATGCCGCAGGCCTCCGCGGCGGAGCGGCGCACGGTGTCCAACGGCAGTTCCAGCCCCTTGGACAGGCCCTCCAGGGTGGTCGACTGGGGCATGCGGACGACTCGGTCGGTGGTCGCCAGGTGGTGGACGGTGGAGCGCGGGATGCCGCCGCGGCGCGCCACGTCGCCGTAGGACCAGCCCTTGCGGTCCAGGCGCTCACGGATCAACTGCTGCAGTGCGTTGGCCACGGGTGGGTCACTTCCTGCTCGCCGCTCGGCGGAACCGTCCATGTCGCAGCCGATTCTACGGGCGGCCCCTCCCGCCGCCGAAAGGGTGATTCCCCGAACGGGTTGCGCACAGGCCCTGCCAGGCCCTAGTGTCCAATCTCGTTGGACAGTACGTCCGACCAGGTTGGACAGAGTCTGGGGGGAACCTGACTCGGTCCGACCGGAAGTGCCCATCCCTGAGGGGGAATTGATCATGATGGACGCTCACGAGCTCGAGGCCGAGTCCGCGGAACTGCTGCCGGGCCGGGAGGCCCTCGGTCGTCTGAAGTTCAGCTTCAACAAGACGACCAACGTGACCAAGCACATCGCCAACGTCGAGGCCCACAACTCGTCCCTGGCCGTCAACGACCACTCCTTCGCGTCGGCCGCCGCCTCCAGCGCGGGCCAGAGCATCACGGTCACCCAGTAACACCCGTGCACCACCTGGAACCCCATCCACACCACTGAAAGGACGTCCGTCATGAGCATGGACATGCACGAGCTGGAGACCGAGTCCGCCGAGCTGCTGCCGGGCCGGGAGGCCCTCGGTCGTCTGAAGTTCAGCTTCAACAAGACGACCAACGTCACCAAGCACATCGCCAACATCCAGGCCGACAACCAGTCCGCGGCGCTCAACGACCACTCCTCGTACTCGGTCGCCGAGTCGCAGGCCTCGCAGTCGATCGTCGTCAAGCAGTAGCGCCGGCCTGACCACGGTCGTCGGGGTGGACCACCCGTACCAGCGGTGCGGTCCACCCCGACGGCCATGCAAGGGGGGAAACGGGGAGGACGTGGGGGGAGACCACATATGACAGTGCTCGGAGACGGACCCCCGACGCTGTACGACCCCGGGCCGGTGCCCGGGCCGGGCGGCTGGCCGGTGACGTACGAGCAGGTGGCCACGGGCAGCCTGCCGGTCGTCGAACAGCTGCTGGTGCCGCGGCTGAGCGCGGGACTGCGCCTGCACGGCGAGTACCAGGGATCGGGCTTCACCGAGCCCAAGTACATCGCCCGCCGGGGGGACGGGCAGGTCGTGCAGCTGTCACGGCTGCTGCATCTCGTGGCGTCGTCCGTCGACGGCGTACGCGACACCGAGTCGATCGCCCACCGGGTGAGCGCGAGATTCGGCCGCGAGGTCAGCGGCGAGAACATCCGCTACCTGGTGGAGAAGAAGCTCGAACCGCTCGGGGTCACGGTCCCCGAGGGCCAGGAGAGCGACGAGGTCGACGCACCGCGCTCCGACCTGCTGCTCGCCCTCAAGGGCCACCGGGTCATCTTCGACGAGCGGCGTACGGCACGGATCGCGCGGATGTTCGCGTGGCTGCACCGGCCGGTCGTGGTCGCGGCCGTGCTGCTCACGACCGTGGCCATGGACGTGTGGCTGTTCGGTTTCTTCGGGGCGATCGAGCCGGTCCTGGAGGTTCTCGACCAGCCGGTGCTGATCCTGATCGTCTTCGCCCTGACCGTGGCCTCGCTCGTCTTCCACGAGTTCGGCCACGCCTCCGCGTGCACTTACGGCGGCGCCCGGCCCGGGTGCATAGGCTGCGGGATCTTCCTCATCTGGCCGTCGATGTACACCGACGTCACCGACGTCTACCGGATCGGGCGCGGCGGGCGGATCAGGACCGACCTGGGCGGGGTCTACTTCAACGTCGTCTTCATGCTCGGCATGGCCGGGCTGTACTTCGCCACGGGGGAGCCGTTCTTCCTGGCCGCGGTGTATCTCGGGCACTTCGAGATCCTCGAACAGCTGATGCCGGCGGTACGCCTTGACGGCTACTACATCCTGGGCGACCTCGCCGGGGTTCCGGACCTGTACGGCAAGATCAAGCCGATCCTGCTCGGCCTGGTGCCGGGGCGGAAGGGACGGGCCGCGCGCAAAGAGGTCGCCAGGCTGAAGAAGTCGGCGCGGACCATCGTGGCCGCGTGGGTGCTCACCATGGTGCCGCTGATCATCGGCGAGATGGGCTACGCGCTGTGGAACCTGCCCCGGATCATCGCCACGATGACCCGGTCCATGGTCGAGCAGTTCTCCGGCACCGGCTCGGCCTTCGCGGCCGGCAAGGTCGTCGAGGGGCTCGTCGGGGTGCTGGGCTGTCTGATGCTGCTGATCCCGATGGGCGGTGTCGTCTATCTCTCCGTGAAGATCGGAGGGCGGATCCTGCGGGCCGTGAAGCGGTCCACGGCGGGGCGGCCCCGGTTGCGGGTGGCGCTGTGCGCGGTGCTCCTCGCCGGACTGACGGGCCTCAGTTACGCATGGACGTCCGGACTGACACCCCAGCCGCTCCCGAAGAAGCCTCCGATCGCGCCGATCCTGCAACCCGGTGTGTCGACGGAGGAACCGCAGCCCCGCCAGGCCACTACGCCTGACGGCAACGCCTCGACGTCGGACCAGGACGCCTCGGACGACCCGGCGGGCACGGGCCCCGGTGCGGTTCCACCGTCGGCGGCGGGGCGCTCCGCGGGCTCCGGCGCCCCCACCCCCGGGACATCCACCGGCGCATCGGCGTCCGCCTCACCGGCGCCGTCCGCGACGGCACCGGGCTCGGTGCCCGGAGGCTCCTCCCGCGGACCGGCGTCCCCGACCCAGGGCACGTCGGCGGCCCCGGAGCCGTCGTCACCGGGTACGGGAGCGGGCCCCTCCACCCCCCTCTCGTCCCCGACCCCGTCGGAAAGCATCCCGCCCTCACCCACCGAGGCCACCGAGGCCCCGTCCCCGCCGCCGGCCAGCGGTTCACCGGGGGCGTCCTGAGAGGGCCGGGGTCGTGCCTCCGCAACGGGGCGGTCCGACGAGGGCGCGGTGGGGGTGCCCACCGCGCCGGTCCGGTCGCCACCGCCGCCACCTCCGCCTCGGTTGCCACCTCCGCCCCCCACATCCGTACGCATCCATCCAAGGAGATCCCTTGAACAGCCACCGAAAACCCCGTACCTCCACCCCGTTCACCCGGCGTGCCGTCCGCGTGGGGCTGTTCGCCGCCGGTGTCGCCGGTGTGGCGACCGCCGTGCCGGCGCAGGCCGCCACCGGCGGGGCGACCCAGGTCGCCGTCGCGTCGGACCATGTCTTCAGTCATGCCGACCGTCTCGACCACACGGAGGAGAAGGACTCGTTCACCATCCGGCAGTTCGGCAAGGTGAACGCCGCCTCCGTGCGCAACCAGGCCAACGCGGTCTCGTCGGGCTGCACCGCCGACGACGCCTGCCGTTCGGTCGCGCTGTCCTTCCAGATCGTCACCATGGCGGGTGAGCACACCCGCCTGAACGCCGTGAACCTCAGCGACGCCACCAACAAGAGCTGCACCGGCTGCCAGACGCTGGCCGGCGCCTACCAGTTCGTGGTCTCCACGCCCACTCCGCTCACCCTCGATTCCGGCCACCGCCGCCAACTCGCCGAAATCCACCGTCGGCTGGACACCCTGACCCGCTCCCGGATCCCCGCGGCCGACCTGCGGACCCGGGCCGACGCCCTGGCTGCCGAGGTCAACACCGTCCTCCAGGACGCCGTGGCCGACGCCCCGAAGGGCGACGCACAGGACGACGTCACCATGCACCGTCATCTGGACGGCTGGCCCGGCCGCTGACCCGTCCGGCCGCCGGACCCGCGGCAGCCTTCCGCGGGTCCGGCGGCCGCACAGACCGTTGACATCGGCAGATCACGGGCGCAGACTCGGCATCGAAGTGAAAGAAATTTCACTACGCGAACAGCGCGCAGCATCACGCGAGCCGAGGCAGCGCACACGAACCAAGGTCTCCGAAGGGAACGCCCGATGCGTACCACCGTCGGCATCATCGGAGCCGGCCCCGCCGGCCTCCTCCTCGCCCGGCTCCTCCACAACGCCGGCATCGACTCGGTCGTCCTGGAGAGCCGCGGCCGCGCCTACGTCGAGCACCGCCAGCGCGCCGGGATCCTGGAGCAGGGCACGGTCGACGTGCTGCGCGCGGCCGGTGCCGGGGAACGCATGGACCGCGAGGGACTCCCGCACGACGGCATCGAGCTGCGCTACGACAGGAAGCGCCACCGCGTCGACTTCCCCGCCCTCACCGACGGCCGGTCCGTGATGGTCTACGCCCAGACCGAGGTCTGCAAGGACCTCATCGCCCTCCAGCTCAAGGACGGCGGCCCCCTCCTGTTCGAGGCGGAGGCACTCGCCGTCGAGGGCGCCGACACCGGCACGCCGCGCGTCCGCTTCCGGTACGAGGGCCGCGAGGACGTCCTGGAGTGCGAGTACGTCGTCGGCTGCGACGGCTTCTGGGGCATCGCGAGGAAGGCGATCCCCGCCGAACCGACCAAGGTCTTCGAGCGGGCGTACCCCTTCGCATGGCTCGGCATCCTCGCCGACGTCCCGCCCTCCCACGACGAGCTCGTCTACGCCCGCCACGACCGCGGCTTCGCCCTCCTGTCCATGCGCTCCCCGTCCGTCTCCCGCCTCTACCTCCAGGTCCCCGAGGGCACGGACGCCGGGAGCTGGGACGACGAGGAGATCTGGGACGAGCTGGAGCGCCGCTTCGAGACGGACGACGACTGGACCCTGGAACGCGGCCCGATCACCCAGAAATCCGTCACCCCCATGCGCTCCTACGTCCACGAGCCCATGCGCCACGGCCGTCTCTTCCTCGCCGGCGACGCGGCGCACATCGTCCCGCCCACCGGCGCCAAGGGCCTGAACCTCGCCGTGGGGGACGTCGTGACCTTCGCGAGGGCGCTGACCCACCAGAAGGAGACCGGTTCGGCCGAGCGCCTCGACGCCTACTCGGAGACCTGCCTGCGCCGGGTGTGGCAGGCCGAACGGTTCTCGTACGACATGACGAGCCTCCTGCACCGGGCACCCGACGCCACTCCCTTCGAGGACCGGATGCAGCTGGCCCGTTTGGAGCGGATCGCCGGTTCGCGGGCCGCCGAGACCGACCTCGCCGAGGGATACACCGGCTTCCCCTTCGGGTGAGGCCCCTCCGGTGCCGGGAATCACGCGTGCGCGTAGCGTGTTGGCCAGCACAACGAGGGAAGATCCTCCTCAAGCACTAGGGTCATTCCTTTGCCTACCCATTACTCTTGAGGGCAAGGTCCACAGACGGTGGCCATGGAGGAGTGAAATGAGGAGCAGCAACCCGGTCTTCTCGCGACGGGGGTTCAGCCGCGACAACGGCTACGCGGGCTTCAACACCGCGCCGCAGGCCGGGGCCGCAGCCGTGGGCACGCAGGGCAACCCCTACGCGCAGCCGCAGGGCAACCCGTACGCGACCAACCCCTATGCCCAGCAGGACCTGCAGCAGGGCGCACCGCCGCAGACCCCGGTGACCACCGGCCGCATGACGATGGACGACGTCGTCATGCGCACCGGCACCACGCTCGGCATCCTGATCGTCACGGCCGCGCTGGCCTGGGCGCTGCTGCCCGTCGACGACGCCAACATCGGCCGCTCGTACGGCATCGGTATCGGTGCCGCGGTGATCGGCATGGTCCTGGCGCTCGTGCAGTCCTTCAAGCGCACGGCCTCGCCCGCGCTGATCGTGTCGTACGCCGCGTTCGAGGGCGTGTTCCTCGGCGTCGTCTCCAGCGTGGTCGACAACCGCATCGCGAGCGGCGCGGCCATGCAGGCCGTGATCGGCACCCTGGCGGTCTTCGCCGCGGTACTGGTGGCGTACAAGGCCGGCTGGATCCGCGTCAACCGGCGGTTCTACGGCTTCGTCATGGCGGCCGCGCTCGGCTTCATGCTGCTGATGGTGGTCAACCTGCTGTTCGCCGCCTTCGGCGGCGGTGACGGCCTCGGCTTCCGCAGTGGCGGCCTCGGCATCCTGTTCGGCATCGTCGGCGTCCTGCTCGGCGCGTGCTTCCTCGCCCTCGACTTCAAGCAGGTCGAGGACGGCATCGCCTACGGCGCCCCGCGCGAGGAGGCGTGGCTGGCCGCGTTCGGTCTCACGCTGACGCTGGTGTGGATCTACATGGAGTTCCTGCGGCTCATCGCGATCCTCAACAGCAACGACTAGTCCTCGACGGTCGTACGGCGAAGGGCCCCCGGTTCCGACCGGGGGCCCTTCGGCATGTGCGCAGCTCAGAAGTACCTGCGCGCGGCCCTCCTCAGGTCGTACTCGTGGATGATCGCCTTGGCGTGGCCGTACGCGAGGTTGTGTTCGTGGCGGAGCCAGCTGACCTTTTCCTCGAAGCGGAAGAGGGCCGGGCCTTCGTCGACGGTGCGGAGCCAGTCGGAGACTTCACGACCGGTGCAATGGGGGATGCGGGCGAGCAGGTTGCGGTGGGTCTCCTCGGAGAGGACGTGGGACATCGGCGCCTCCGGACGCAAAGGGGATGTAAGCCGGTCCTTCAGGTCACCGTGCCTGAGCGTTCGCCCGTTGGCAACAGTCCCGGTGGGACGCGTACGGTTGCCGGGTGGCTGATACTTCGCGTCTGACCCGGGCCGTGGACCACTTCGCCGACCGTCTGCGGGCCGCGCCGCAGAGCCGGTTGCAGCGGGGCGCCGCCGCTGAGGCGCTGGGGCTGGCCCGGGAGTTCGCCCGTCGGACGCAGGTTCTCGAGGAGCCGGGGACCGAGCTTCGCGAGATGCCGGACGCGGGGATGTTCGCCGCCGCCGACCAGATCACCGTGGCCGTACATGACTTGGCTCTCGTCCTGACGGACGAGAGCCAAGTGGAAGAAGCGGTGGAACTGGTGGCACAGGCCCAGCGGCGTGCCGGAGTGTGACTCCTACAGGGAGGCTATGACCCGGTCCGCCAGGATGTAGACGTTCTCCTCGCCGCACGCGAACGTCAGCGTGTACGCGCCCGAGATGCCCGAGCCGCCCAGCAGCACCGGTGTCTCGCCCGCGCGCAGGGCCGCGGACAGGCGCTCGGCCGTCTCGCGGTGGCCCGGGGTCATGCAGAGGGTCGTGCCGTCGGCGAAGACGTAGACGTCCAGCGTGCCGAGGGGGCCCGGTCGGACGTCGGCCAGTTCGGTGCCGGAGGCGGCCAGTTCCTCCAGGGTCGCCACCGTGCGCTCATGGTCGCCCACCATCGGTGAGCCGACCGGGACGAAGTCCGGGTGGGAGGGGTGGCGGCGGCGGGCCGCGGCCAGTTCGGGGCTGTCTCCGGGGGTACCACCGGCGAACTCGTCCGCGTCGGCCGAGGACTCCGACACCGGCTCCAGGCCCACGAAATCGGCCTGCCGGGGCAGGAACAGGTCACTGTCGGGCAGTCCGAGCAGCGAGGGCGCGTCGGAGCCGTCACGTGCCTCCTGGGCGGCCCAGAAGGCACGCGCCTCCGCGAGTTCGCGCTCGCGTTCCTCGGCGAGGGCCTCGGCCACGGCGGCTCGTATCTCGTCGACGTCAGCGGCGGGACGGGCGGCCGGTACGAGACCCCGTACGGGCGCGGTGTTGTTCCTGGCGAGCTCGGTGTGCAGGGCGGCGACCTGCCGGCGCAACACCATGAGGGTGCGCAGGACGGCGACGCCCACGGCGCCCGTGGCGGCCGTGGTGACCAACAAGGCGATCGGCATGGCGCTCACTGACGTACTCCCGGTTCAAAGTCGACCCCCGACTTCCTACATCAGCTTGAAGGGCGGACTATCCAACTGTCAGTGCGTAACGTCACGAATCGGACAGGACTTTGGGTCGGGGGTTTGGTGGGGAAACGGCTCTGACCTGCGTAAATCCCTTCCCGAAGGGAGATAGGTCACATCCTGGGGGAGATTGGATCACAAATCGGCCCAGAACCTTGGGGTTTCCTCGGTTCTGGGCCAAAGAGTGGCACTAAGTGCCCATACGGATACGGAGCGTTGACGTTCTTGTCGCCTTTTAGCTCAGGCGCTCGATGACCATCGCCATGCCCTGGCCGCCGCCCACGCACATGGTCTCCAGACCGAACTGCTTGTCGTGGAACTGGAGGGAGTTGATGAGCGTGCCGGTGATGCGGGCGCCCGTCATGCCGAAGGGGTGGCCGACGGCGATGGCGCCGCCGTTGACGTTCAGCTTGTCGAGGTCGATGCCGAGGTCGCGGTAGGAGGGGATCACCTGGGCGGCGAACGCCTCGTTGATCTCGACCAGGTCGATGTCGTCGATCGTCAGGCCGGCGCGGCGCAGGGCCTGGTTGCTCGCGTCGACCGGGCCGAGGCCCATGATCTCCGGGGAGAGGCCGGAGACGCCGGTGGAGACGATGCGGGCGAGCGGGGTGAGGCCGAGCTCGCGGGCCTTGGTGTCGCTCATGATGACGACCGCGGCGGCACCGTCGTTGAGAGGGCAGCAGTTGCCGGCGGTGACCAGGCCGTCGGGGCGGAAGACCGGCTTGAGGCCCTGGACGCCCTCCATGGTGACGCCGGCGCGGGGGCCGTCGTCCTTGGAGACGACCGTGCCGTCGGGGAGCGTGACCGGGGTGATCTCGCGCTCCCAGAAGCCGTTCTTGATGGCTTCCTCGGCGAGGTTCTGCGAGCGGACGCCGAACTCGTCCATGTCCTGGCGGGTGATGCCCTTCACCCGGGCGAGGTTCTCGGCGGTCTGGCCCATCGCGATGTACGGGTCGGGGACGAGGCCGTCCTCGCGCGGGTCGTGCCAGGTGGTGCCCTCCTGCTGGGCGACCTCGGCGGTGCGGGCCTCGGCCTCGGCGAAGAGGGGGTTGTGCGTGTCCGGGAGGCTGTCGGAGTTGCCCTTGGTGAAGCGGGAGACCATCTCGACACCGGCCGAGATGAACACGTCGCCCTCGCCGGCCTTGATGGCGTGCAGGGCCATCCGGCTGGTCTGGAGGGAGGAGGAGCAGTACCGGGTGATCGTGCAGCCGGGGAGGTGGTCCATGCCCATCTGTACGGCGACGATGCGGCCGAGGTTGTTGCCCTGCTCGCCGCCGGGCAGACCACACCCGAGCATCAGGTCGTCGATGTCCCTGGGGTCGAGCTCCGGGACCTTGGCGAGTGCGGCCTGGATGATCGTGGCGGTGAGGTCGTCCGGGCGCAGGTCCTTGAGGGAGCCCTTGAAGGCGCGGCCGATGGGGGAGCGGGCGGTCGAGACGATCACGGCTTCGGGCATCACGGCTCCAAACAAGAAGGGGTGGCGCGTAGCGCCTCGTTGAGGGGCGGTGGTCGGGCGGCGGGTGGGAGTACGAGGGTGTTCCTCGGTCTTCGGGTCGTGGCTTGATGGGGAAGTTACCCGTACGTATGGGCTGGGTCACGGGGATGGCGGTGTGACCTTTGTCTAAGCGCTTGCTTTGTACTCCGGTGGTTGCGCCGACAAGGCCGCGCGGCCGGCGCCGGACGGGCTGGAAGTGCCCGAACCGGCGCTTGTCACTGGACGCCCGTCGCGCTGGTGGGTGACGGCTCCGCCTCCTTGACCCGCCGCCTGCGCCGCCGCTTCAGCAGGGCCCACGGCCCCTTCGGACCCGTCGGCATCGCGGCCGCGACCTCCGTGCCCGCCTCCGACGCTGCCTCCGCCGCGGCCCTCGCCACCGGCAGGAAGCCCTCACGGCGGGAGGCGTCCGGGCGGTCCTCGTCGGCCGGCCAGAGGCTCAGGGCCGCGCACACCGTCGGCAGCACCGCCATCGCCGCTGTCGCATAGCCCTCCGCCGAGGGGTGGTAGTTGTCGGGGCCGAACAACTCCCGCGGGTTCGCCTCGAACTCCGGGCCCAGCAGATCGCCCAGGGACACCGTGCGGCCGCCCTGTTCCACCGCGCCGATCGTCTGCGCGGCCGCCAGCTGGCGCGAGGCCCGGCGGGCCAGCCACCGCAGCGGCTGCTGGACCGGCTCGATCGTGCCCAGGTCGGGACAGGTGCCGACCACGACCTCAGCACCGGCCGTGCGCAGCCGCCGTACCGCGGAAGACAGATGGCGCACGGAACGCGTCGGCGGCATCCGGTGCGTGACGTCGTTCGCGCCGATCATGATCACGCAGACGTCCGGGATCCTTTCGGGGTCCGCCAGCGTCAGCGCCACCTGACGGTCCAGGTCGTCCGAGGTGGCGCCGGGGAGGGCGACGTTACGCAGTTCCACCGGGCGCTCCGCCACCGCCGCCAGACCGGACGCCAGCAGGGCGCCCGGGGTCTGGCCCGCCCGGTGCACCCCCTGGCCCGCGGCCGTGGAGTCGCCCAGCATCATCAGCCGCAGGGGCGGCTCGCCGACGGTGGCATAGACGTGGCCGTACCGGCCCTCGGCCTGCGGGACGTGCGGCGCCGTGCCGTTGCCCACCTGCCGCCTGGCCAGCCGCACCTCCGCCAGCAGCAGACCCATGGCCGCCGCGCCGACCAGACCGATCCCGCCGCCGCCGTACGCCGCGCCGGCCGCGATCCGCCTGGCCGTCCTCGCCCTCGACATGCTCGTCATACGTCGCCGCCACCTCCGTCGAACCCGCTACACCCACTCCTTGCCCCGCACGGACCGTGGCCCAATCCCAACGGGGAGTGAACGACCGTCATGGCGCCCGATCAGGCCATAGGCTGGCTGGACCACTAGGACCACTTCTTTTGCAAGCATCCGGAGACAACGGTGCAATTCCACGACTCGATGATCAGCCTCGTCGGCAACACCCCGCTGGTGAGGCTCAACAGCGTGACCAAGGGCATCAAGGCGACCGTCCTGGCCAAGGTCGAGTACTTCAACCCCGGCGGCTCCGTGAAGGACCGCATCGCCCTGCGCATGATCGAGGCGGCGGAGGAGAGCGGGGCACTGAAGCCCGGGGGCACCATCGTCGAGCCGACCAGCGGAAACACCGGGGTCGGGCTCGCCATCGTGGCGCAGCAGAAGGGGTACAAGTGCATCTTCGTGTGCCCCGACAAGGTGTCGACGGACAAGATCAACGTCCTGCGGGCCTACGGCGCCGAGGTCGTCGTCTGCCCGACCGCCGTGGACCCCGAGCACCCGGACTCCTACTACAACGTCTCCGACCGGCTGGTGCGCGAGACGCCCGGTGCGTGGAAGCCCGACCAGTACTCCAACCCCAACAACCCGCTCTCCCACTACCACTCCACCGGCCCTGAGCTGTGGGAGCAGACGGAGGGGAGGATCACCCACTTCGTGGCGGGCGTCGGCACCGGCGGCACCATCTCCGGCACCGGCCGCTATCTGAAGGACGCCAGTGACGGCAAGGTCCAGGTCATCGGCGCCGACCCGGAGGGGTCCGTGTACTCCGGCGGGTCCGGGCGGCCGTATCTCGTCGAGGGCGTCGGCGAGGACTTCTGGCCGACCGCCTACGACCGGACCGTCGCCGACGAGATCGTCGCGGTGTCGGACAAGGACTCCTTCCAGATGACCCGCCGGCTGGCCAAGGAGGAGGGCCTGCTGGTGGGCGGCTCCTGCGGCATGGCCGTCGTCGCGGCCCTGCGGGTCGCCGAGCGCCTGGACGAGAACGGCGTCGTGGTGGTCCTGCTCCCGGACAGCGGGCGCGGGTACCTCTCGAAGATCTTCAACGACGAGTGGATGGCCGACTACGGCTTCCTGGAGGACGAGGGTCCCAGCGCCCGCGTCGCCGACGTCCTCAACGACAAGGTGCACGGCGCCATCCCCTCCCTCGTCCACATGCACCCGGACGAGACGGTGGGCGAGGCCATCGAGGTACTGCGGGAGTACGGCGTCTCGCAGATGCCGATCGTCAAGCCGGGCGCCGGCCACCCGGACGTGATGGCCGCGGAGGTCGTCGGCTCGGTCGTCGAACGCGAGCTGCTCGACGCCCTGTTCGCCCAGCGGGCCTCGCTGGAGGACCCGCTGGAGAAGCACATGTCGGCCCCCCTTCCCCAGGTCGGCTCCGGCGAGCCGGTCGGCGACCTGATGTCGGTCCTCGGTCGGGCGGACGCGGCCATCGTCCTCGTGGAGGGCAAGCCCACCGGCGTCATCAGCCGCCAGGACCTGCTGGCCTTCCTCGCCAAGGGCGGGAAGTAGCGGGAAACGTCCGGTGAACCCCGGGTGCCGGCGGCGAACTTGCGGTTTCCCACCGAAAGGGTGGACTTCGCGGAACTGGTACGAGCGTGTCACGTCCGCGCAGCACACGCTTAACACGGGTCGGGCACATTAGTGGATGTCGGCAGGGCGGGAGCGGCTCCCCGCCCCGGCCGGCGCCGAACGTCCAAGGACCTCCGGAGCGGCTCCCGGACCTCCATGGACGCCGGACGTGAGACCTGGCCTGACCCGGTCCACGTCCTTCGCGGGGACCGCCGTCGTCCCGCCCCCCGGTAACGGGGGTGCGGCGGTCCCCGCGCATATCTTTGCTGCTTTTCGCTGCTCTTTTCTACGCGCTCGTACTGGTCCAACTGCCCAGCAGCGCAAGCCTCTCCGCCGTCTCCGACCCCGGCTCCGGCGTGTACGCCACGAGCGTCCGGTCGGGGGTCTCCGGCAGGACCAGGGACTCGTACGGCAGGGTCAGCAGGCCCGCCACCGGGTGCCGGACGCGTTTGACGCCGTACATGCACGCCTTGACCTGGTGGTCGGCCCACAGCCGGCGGAAGTCCTCGCTCTTGAGGGAGAGTTCGCCGACGAGGTCGCGCAGTGCGGGGTCGTCGGGGTGGGCTCCCGCGTTCAGGCGCAGATGGGCCACGCTCTGGGAGGCGACCGCCGCGAAGTCGGGATAGAGGTCGCGGTCCTCGGGCTCCAGGAAGAGCTGGCGGACGATGTTGCGGCGTGCGGGAGCCATGCGGCTGTAGCCGCTCAGCGCATCGGCGAGGGCGTTCCAGGCGAGCACGTCCATCCTGGGCCCGAGGACGAAGGCGGGGGTGCGGTCCATGCTGTCGAGCAGCAGTTGGACTCCGGGGCGCACGCGTGGCGCGGCCTCGCGGCGCGGGCCCGGCTTCTTCCTCGTCGGCCGGGCCACCGTACGCAGATAGGCGTGCTCGGTCTCGTCCAGGCGCAGTACGCGCGCGACCGCGTCCAGGACCCCCTCCGAAACGCTGGGGCCCCTGCCCTGCTCCAGCCGGATGTAGTAGTCCACGCTCACTCCGGCCAGCTGCGCCACCTCTTCCCGGCGCAGACCGGGCACGCGGCGCCTGCCGTGCGAGGGCAGCCCCACCTCCTCGGGCCGGATGCGGGCGCGGCGTGAGCGCAGGAAGTCTCCGAGGTCCCCGTTCATGGGTTCGATCGTAGGGGAGGTCCCGGTTTCTAACCTGGTACTGGCAGACCCAGGAAAAGCGCATCCCTGGGTACGGCTGCCCGGACGCCGCAGGGTGGTGGACGAGGCCGGGGAGCGACCCCGGCGGACATCCCACCGAGGAGCACATCGATGTCGTACGAGAATCTGGCCGGACGTACCGCCGTCGTCACCGGAGCGGCGAGCGGCATCGGAGAGGCCACGGCGGTGCTGCTGGCCGCGCAGGGGGCGCGGGTCGCGCTGCTCGCGCGGCGCGGTGAGCGGCTGGAGGCGATCGTCGGGAAGATCCGGGCCGACGGAGGTCAGGCGCTGGCCGTGGTCGCCGACGTCACCGAGGACGCGTCCGTGGCGGCGGCCGTGGAGAGCGTCCACGCGGCCTACGGCACCGTCGACCTGGTCGTGAACAACGCGGGCGTGATGCTGCCGAACCCGATCGCCAACGCCCGTGTCGACGAGTGGCAGCGGATGATCGACACCAATGTCACCGGTGTTCTGCGCGTCATCGGGGCCCTCGCCGGTGACCTGAACGAGGCGGCCGCGCAGGGGCGCAGCGCGGACCTGGTGAACGTCTCGTCCATCGGCGCGCACGTCACCAACTTCACCAACTACGCGGTGTATGGGGCGACGAAGGCCGCGGTCACCCATCTCTCGGCGCTGCTGCGCAACGAGTTCGGGCCGCGGGGGGTGCGGGTCACCAACATCGAGCCGGGGCTGACGGAGAGCGAGCTGGCCACGCACATCGACGGCGACGGGCTGCGGGAGCAGGTCGTCGGGATGGCCGAGGCGATGGGCACGCTGGCGGCCACGGAGCTCGCCGACCTCGTCGCGTACGTCACCAGCCGGCCGCGGCACGTCAATCTGCGTCAGGTCATGGTGCTGCCGACCGCGCAGGTGTGAGCGCCGGGTCAGCCCTCCCAGTCGCTGCTCGGGGAGGACGGCTTCGCGCGCCGGCCCCGGAAGAGGTCCGGGTTGACGCGCAGCGCCTGGAAGGCGTTGACGCCGACGATGCCGACCCAGGAGACCAGCAGGCCGGGCAGGTGGGCGACGCCGCCGCCGATCGCGGAGAGCGGGATCGCCAGGACCATGGAGACGATGCCGAAGCCGAAGCGTTCGCCGAAGGAGTCGGTGGACTTCGGCGAGCGGGCGCCCCGGGCCGTCACCATCTGCTGCTCGGCGAGCTGCCGGCGCAGGCGGCGGTCCACGGCGCCGTCGATCCGCTGGTCGACCTTCTCCAGGAACGAGTCGACCAGCGCGGACTCGTACTCCTCGCCCAGTTCCCTGCGGGCCTGCAGGGTGGCGTTGAGTTCCTTCTTGAGTTCGGGGTCCCGCTCATCCATTGGGGTCATGGAACCCACGGTAGGCAGCCGGAACGCCCGCTGCACTGGGGTTATCCCCCCTGTTGCGGCGGGGGTCCTTCCTAGGCCAGCCCGTGCTGCTTCGCGTATGCGTTCGCCACGTCCTCCGGGTCCTTCTTGTCGTTGTCGACCTGGCTGTTGAGCTGGGTGAGCTGCTCGGTGGTGAGGACGTTCCCGAGGCGGGCGAGCGCCTTGCGGACCGTGTCGTCGGCCTTGCGGTCGGCGATGAGGGGGACGATGTGCTGGCTGGGGATGAGGTTCCTGGGATCGGTGAGCACCACCCAGCCGTTGGCCGCGATGTCGGTGTCGGTGGTGAACAGGTTCGCCACGTCCACGTCCCCCTTCTTCAGCGCGCCCTTGACCAGCGGGCCGTCCGAGTCGAGCGACTTGAACTCCTTGAACTCGACGCCGTACACGTCCTTCAGCCCGACCGCGCCCACCCGGCGCTTCTTCACCTCGGGCGCGGCGCCGATGACCAGCTCGCCGTTCTGCTTGGCGAGGTCGGCGAGGGAGGTCAGGCCGTACTTCCGTGCGGTCGCCCGGGTGACGACGAAGCAGTCGGAGTCGGCCGCCTGGCCGTACGGCAGCACCTGGAGGCCGCCGGGCAGCGCCAGGGTGAGCGCGTTCTGCATGGTGCCCGGCTCGGCGGAGGCGTCCTTCGGGGCGAGGTAGTTGAGCAGGGCGCCCTGGTACTCGGGCAGCAGGTCGATGTCGCCCGCCTTGAGCGCGGGGATCACGATCTCGCGGGTGCCGAGGTTCGGGCGGACCTTCACCTTCACGCCGGCCTGCTGGAGCACCGCGGCGTAGAGGTAGCCCAGCACCTGGTTCTCGGTGAAGTTGGCGGTGCCGATGGTGACTCCGCCCTTGCTGGAGCCGCTCCCGCCGGAGGTCGTCCCGCCGCCGTCGAGCGAGGTGACGCCGCTGGAGCAGGCGGAGAGCGCGGGTACGGAGGCCGCCGCGAAGAGGCCGGCGAGGAGGGTGCGTCGGTTCATCTGGGAGGTCCCTATGCAGTGCGGTGGCGGAAGAGGAAGCGCTGGAGGCCGGACAGCAGCAGGTCGAGGGCTACGGCGACCACGGCGACCAGCACCGCTCCGCCGAGCACCTGTACGAGGTCGCGCTGGGCGAGGCCGTCGAAGACGTAGCGGCCCAGGCCGCCGAAGGAGACGTAGGCCGCGATGGTCGCGGTGGCGACGACCTGGATGAGTGCCAGGCGCAGGCCGGTCATGATCAGGGGGAGTGCGAGCGGCAGTTCGACCTGGAGGAGGACCTGGTGGCCGCGCATGCCCTGGCCGCGGGCGGCGTCCTTGACGTCCGGGTCGACGGCCGTCATGCCGGCGTAGGTGTTGGTGACGATCGCCGGGACCGCGAGCGCGACCAGGGCGACATAGACCGGGAGCATGGACAGGCCGCCGGCCAGGAAGACCAGCACGACCAGGCCGACGGTCGGCAGGGCGCGGCCGAAGGAGGCGAGGTTGATCGCGAGGAAGGCGCCCTTGCCGGTGTGGCCGATCAGCAGGCCGAGGGGCAGGCCGATCGCGGCCGCGACGAGGGTCGCGAGGAGTGAGTACTGAAGGTGCTCGGCGAGGCGATGGGCGATGCCGTCCGAGCCGGTCCACTGGGAGCCGCTGGTCAGCCAGGAGCCGAGGTTCTTGAAGAGTTCGTACATGTCAGGCTCGCCTCCGCCGCCACGGGGTCAGGACGTACTGGAGGGCCACCAGCAGGGCGTCCGCGACCACGGCGAGCAGGAGCGTGAGGACCACGCCCACGATCACCGGGGTCGGGAAGTCGCGCTGGAAGCCGTCGGTGAAGAGCTGGCCGAGGCCGCCGTCGCCGATGTAGGTGGCGACCGACACCAGGGAGATCGACATGACGGTCGCGATCCGCACGCCCGCCATGATCACCGGGAGTGCGAGGGGCAGTTCGACGGTGAGGAGCGTGCGCAGGGGGCGCGTACCCATCGCCTTCGCGGCCTCCTTCGTCTTCGCGGGGACCGAGTCGAGGCCCTCGACCGTGTTCCGCAGCAGGACGACCAGGGTGTAGACCGTCAGGCCGATCACGGTCGTGGTGCGGGTCAGACCGCTGACCGGCAGCAGAAGCACGAAGATCGCGATGGAGGGGATCGTGAACAGGACGTTCGAGAGCCCGAGCAGGAACCCGCGCAGGGGGCGGATCCGGTGGGCGACCACCGCGAGGGGCAGCGAGATCAGCAGGCCGAAGAAGACGGCGCTCAGGGCTGCCTGGAGGTGGGAGACCGTGAGGGTGGTCAGGTCGTCGGTGTGGCCGGATATCCACGACCAGTCGATGGTCATGCGGCCACCCGGGCTTCCGTGTGGGCGCGGCCGGCGTGCCGGTGGATGTCGTCGCGGGAGGTGACACCGGTCAGGACGCCGTCGGCGTCGACGCGGGCGACCAGGCCGGTGGGGGAGGCGAGGGACTCGTCGAGGGCGGCGAGCAGGGAGTCCCCGTCCTTGAGGGGTCGTACGGGGAGTTCGAGGGCGTCTGCCGAACGCCAGTGCGCCGGCTTCCCGGCTTCGTCGCGTACGAGCGTCCAGGCGCCGCCGTCCGGGGCCGGGCCCTGCGGGACCTCGGCCAGGGTCTTCAGCGAGAGCAGCTTCAGCCCGCGCTCGGCGCCGAGGAAGTCGGCCACGAAGTCGTCGGCCGGACGGGCGAGGAGCTCGGCGGGCGGGGCGCACTGGACGAGGTGACCGCCGGTCCGGAAGATCGCGATGCGGTCGCCGAGGCGTACGGCCTCGTCGACGTCGTGGGTGACGAAGACGATGGTCTTGTTCAACTCCTTCTGGAGCCGGAGCAGTTCGTCCTGGAGCTGGGTGCGCACCACCGGGTCGACCGCGCCGAAGGGCTCGTCCATGAGGAGCACCGGTGGGTCGGCCGCGAGGGCGCGGGCGACTCCGACGCGCTGTTGCTGGCCGCCGGAGAGCTGGTGGGGGTACCGCTTGCCGGCCTCGGCGGTCAGGCCGACGGTCTCCAGCAGTTCCGCCGCCCGGGCCCGGGCCTTCTTGCGGCCGTGGCCGAGCAGGAGCGGGACGGTGGCGATGTTGTCCAGCACCGTGCGGTGCGGGAAGAGGCCCGACTGCTGGATGACGTAACCGATGGAGCGGCGCAGTTCGGCCGCGTCCTGCCGGGTGACGTCCTTGCCGCCGACCTTGATGGTGCCGGAGGTCGGCTCGACCATCCGGTTGATCATTCTGAGGGTGGTCGTCTTGCCGCAACCGGAGGATCCGACGAGGACGGTCACGCCGCCTTCCGGCATGTCGAGGGTGAGATCGTGCACTGCTGTCGTGCCGTTGGGGAAGCGCTTGTGGACCGTGTCGAACTGGATCATGAGATGTCCCTTGCCCGGCTGTATAACGTCATGCAGAGTTCTCGGTAGCTGAATAGGTTGTCAACGGTTCGGTGTTAATCCGAGGTAACGGATGACCGCCAGGCAAGATCGAATGTCCGCTTTGAGGGGAGTTTGAGCTAGATGTCGTCTCGGATCGTGGACACTCCTGATCCCGTCAAGGTCGGGCACACGGGCTTGGTGGTCCTCGACGGGATCGGTCTCGGCGTCGCGGACGTCGTCCGCCTCGCCGACGGGAGCGCGCGGCCGGTGCCCGGGACCGACGCGATGAAGCGCGTCACGGAGTCCTGGGACGCCGCCCGCCGGATCGCCGCGACCGGACGCGTCTACGGCCGCTCGACCGGTGTCGGCGCCAACCGGAACGAGGACGTGCCCACCGAGGCGGCCGCCGAACACGGTCTGCGGCTGCTGCGCAGTCACGCCGGCGCGATCGGCGAGGAACTCCCGGCCCGGCAGGTCCGGGCGACGCTCGCGGTGCGGGCCAACCAACTGCTCGCGGGGGGCGCGGGGCTGCGGCCGACCGTCGTGACGGCCCTGTGCGAGGCGCTGGAGAGCGGGGCGTACCCGGTCGTCAACGAGTTCGGCTCGGTGGGCACGGGAGACATCGCGGCCCTGGCCCAGGTGGGGCTGGCGCTGGCGGGGGAGCATCCTTGGCGAGGGACGGACGGTGCTGCCGGGGCGGGCTCCACCGGGGGTGCCCCCGAGCCCCAGCTCCTCGACAACAACGACGCCCTCGCCTTCATCAGCAGCAACGCCCTCACCCTCGGCCAGGCCGCCCTCGCGCTGCACGAGCTGCGCGGGCTCATCGAGGCCACGCAGGTCGTGGGGGCGCTGTCGCTGCTGGCCGTGGACGGGTCGCACGAGGCGTACGCCGCCCCCGTGCACGCCGCCCGGCCGCACCGCGGATCCGTCGAAGTGGCGCGGAGGATGCGGGAGTTGATCGGGGCGGAGGACCGGCCCACCCCGCCGCTCGGCCGGATCCAGGACCCGTACGGCTTCCGGTGTCTCCCCCAGATCCACGGGCCCGCCCAGGACGCCGCCGACACCCTGGAGGAGGTCCTCGCGATCGAGATCAACGCGGCCGCCGAGAATCCGCTCATCTCCCCCCAGGACATGGCCGCCTACCATCACGGCGGCTTCTACCAGGCCCAACTCGCCCTTGCTCTCGACCACTTCAGGCTGGCCCTCACCCAGGTCGCCCGCCTGTCCACGTCCCGGCTCTCCACGCTCAACGAGCCCGCCTTCACCCGCCTGCGGCCCTTCCTCGCCGACCAGGAGCCCGCCTCCTCCGGCGTGATGATCCTGGAGTACGCCGCCGGAGCCGCCCTCGGCGATCTGCGGGCCTTCTCCGCGCCCGCCTCGCTCGGCCACGCTGTACTCTCCCGAGGCGTCGAGGAACAGGCCAGTTTCGCCTCGCTCGCCGCCCGTCAGACACTGCGGGCGTGCGGCGCGTACCGTCTCGTCGTCGGCTGCGAACTCGTGGCCGCCGTACGGGCGCTGCGCCAGCGCGACCTCAGGCCCGACCCGGATCTCCCGGTGGGCCGCGCGCTGGAGCTCGCCGAGGCGGTCCTCGAAGAGGACCCGGCCGACCGGCCGCTCACGGGCGACGTGACGGCGGCGGCCGCACTGCTCGACCGGTTCACGGACATCTGGAGGGGGAGCGAGGCATGAGCGACACGGGTGGCGCGGACACTCCCGCGGGACGGCTGCAGGCACTGTTCGAGGGGCACCGGCTCACACCGACCCAGCGGCGCATCGCGCACAGCATGGTGCGGCGGGCCGCGGACGTGCCGTTCCTGTCCAGCGTGGAGCTGGCCGAACTGGCCGGGGTCAGCCAGCCCTCCGTCACCCGCTTCGCCGTCGCCCTCGGGTTCGACGGCTACCCCGCCCTGCGCAGGCACCTGCGCGAGGTCGCGCCCACCGAACAGTCGGTGGCCTCGGCGTCGTACAACGAGTACCAGCAGGCCGTCGAGGCCGAGATCGAGAACCTCAGACACCTGGCGGAGATCCTCGCCGACCCGCGGCCGGTACAGAAGGCCGGCCGGCTGCTCGCGGCCTCCCGCCCCCTGCCGGTGCTCGGTCTGCGGGCCGCCGCCTCCCAGGCGTACGGCTTCGCGTACTTCGCCGCCAAGGTCCATCCGGACGTACGGCTGCTCAACGAGGGCGGCACGATGATCCACGACCGCATCGACGCCGCCGTCCGCGCGGGCGCCATGACCCTGCTGTGCTTCGCGCTGCCCCGGCATCCCCGTGAGGTCGTCGACACCCTCGCCTACGCCAAGGAGGCGGGCCTGAGCGTCGTCACGGTCGCCGACTCCGCCTTCGCCCCGGTCGCCAAGGTCTCCGACCTGCTGCTGCCCGCCGCCGTCGGCACCGGCCTCGCCTTCGACACCGCCTGCGCGCCGATGCTCCTCGGCCGGGTGCTGCTGGAGGCGATGTGCGACGACCTGCCGGACGCGCAGGCCCGGCTGGAGGAGTTCGACGCGCGGGCGGCGGCGCGAGGACTCTTCGTGGAGTAGGGCGTTTTTTCAGACGCGTCTCACGTTCGCTCGCTACCCTCCCCGACCGGCAGGACTGTGCCAGGACGACGAGGAGGCGGGACGTGGCACGCGGAGATCGCAGGGTTCAGGGGCTGGCTCGGGTGGCCGTCGTCGTGCGCGCCGGGGCGGCGCCGCTGTGGTGGCTCGGAGTGTTCGCGGCGGCCGTCGGGCTGCTGATCCCGGGCCTGACCGGGCGCCGGATCGGGGTGATGGCGGGCGCGGCGCTGTTCATCGTCGCCGTGGCCGTGGTGTCGTACAGCCGCCGCAAGCGGTACACGACGCTGGGGCGGGCGGCCGCTCGCGCGGGAAAGCACGACGTGCTCCAGGACCGTGCGGTCAGTGTGCGCAACTGGCGCCGCGGACACCGCTGGTGGCTGCTGCTGGCCTGGCTGGTCGCGCTGGCGAGTTCGTTCGCCGTGCCTGTCGCGGGCGGCATGCTGCTGGCCGGGTGCGGTACCGGACTGAGGCTCAAGGCCGCCTGGCTCGGGCGGCGCGAGCGGGCCGAGGACGCGCTGCTGTGGGTGCGGGTCGACTGGCTCGCCGCGAACGGCGGCCGCCCGGCCGGCAAGGCGGTCAAGGCGTACCGCAGCACGGGTATCGCGGCGGGCGACGCGGCCCCGGGAGGATCGCGCCGCCGCACCGCGGCACTGGTCTAGTTCCGGTGCTCCCGGGTCACACCTCCAGGTCGGTTTCGATCTGCCTCAGCTGGTGGCGGGCCATCGCGAGGTTGGAGCGCTTGGCGTCCAGGACCAGGTAGAGGAAGAGTCCGTTGCCACCGCGTCCGCTGATCAGGCGGATCAGGTGGTACTGGTCGGACAGGGTGATCAGGATGTCCTCGATCTGGCCCTTGAGGCCGAGGTGTTCCATCGTGCGCATCTTCGCGCGGACCACGTCGGTGTTGCCCGCGGCGGCCACGTTCAGGTCGAAGCCCTTGCTGCCGCCCATGGTGCCGAGCGCCATGCCGCTGGTGTAGTCGACGAGCGCGACGCCGGTCGCGCCCTCGATGGAGGCGAGAGCCTCCTTCAGTGCGGTTTCGGTGTTGGCCATGACTGTGTCTCCTCGTTCTCTCAACTTTCGGTGGTGGTGCGGGCCGCCGTCGGTGCGGTGGCCGCGGCGCGGGGGTCCGTGGGCTTGGCCCGGGACGCGCGAGCCGCTCTGGCACGTGCCGGAGCGGGTTTCGCGGGCGCCTTCGTGATGGCTTCTGTGTGCTCGGCGGCCGCGCTGTCGACCAGCTCTCCGATCCGGGCACCCGCCCGGCGGCCCTCGAGATGCAGGCGGCCGACGTTGACCCGGTCCTGCGCGAACAGGGTGACGACGGCCCCGGCACCCGCCGCGTACGTGGCGACGTAGCCGTACACGCCCCGCACGAGCAGTTCGCGCAGATCGCCCTGGCCGGTCTGGTCGGCCAGCTGGGCGGCGAGCGCCCGGGTGGCCCCGGTGAGCGCGGCCACCGCCTCCGGATCGACACCCGGGGTGTCTTGGGCCAGGACGAGACCGTCGGCGTCCGCCGCGAGGGCGCCCGTGAGCTGCGGCACCCGGGCTCTGAGCCGGCGCAGCTCCTCCAGGATCCCGTCCTGAGCTGCTGCCATCAGATCTCTCCTCTCGGCGCGGATCCGCTGCCGCTCAAAGGGCCTCCAGCGCATCCCTGAGCCTCTTCAGCAAGGTGATGTGGGGATCGACGGACTCGACGAGGGGGCCGTCGCCCGGCGGCCCGGGCAAAGGCTCGGTGAGGGACACCGGCGGGCGGGGCGCGACCACTCCGGCCGCCACCAGCCGCCGTACGTCCACCAGGGTGTGGAAGGCCGGGCGGCCCAGCTCGCGCGCGATCTCCGACGCCGTGCGGATGCCGTCCACACGGACCAGCACCGCCTGCCGCCGGGCGGGGAGCGGCGGGGGCGCGGGGCGGTGCTCCCGGGTCAGCGGCACCTCGTCCGGCAGGGCGTCCGGCCAGATGCGGTGCAGCAGGTCGCGGCGGCGCAGGGTCTCGCGCTCCAGGTCGGCGACCGGGACCGGGCGCGGGCCGCCCGGGGTGTCGTCGGGTTCTCGGGGCTCGACGGCGGGCTCGTCCGGTCCGTCCTCGGTGCCGTAGCGGAAGCGGCCCGGGGTGCTGCTCGGGGCGAGGGCGAAGTACGCCGCGTCGTACAGCGCGGTCAGCCGGCACATCTCCAGGGCGCCCGCGGTGAGCAGGCCGCCCGCGACCAGCCGGCGGCCCGCCCGGTGCACGGCCTCGGCGCCGGTGAGGCGGCGGACCCCGGTGCCGGCGCTCCCCGTGCTCGCGACGCTCTCGGCCAGGGCCTGCCGCCAGATGTCGGGGTCCAGCGTGCCGTGGGCGGCGAGGAGGACGTCGGCGCCGGGGGCGGCCGGGCTCTCGGCGTGCACCACCTTGCCGTCGGCGAGGTGCAGGGTGCCGCGCTCGCGCACCAGGACGCCGGTGGCGCGCTCGGCGGCCAGCCGGGTCAGCATCGGCGAGACACCGCCCCAGCCGCGGCCCAGCGCGGCCGCCTTGTCGCGCACCGGCAGCCGGGGCGGCGGGGTGGCGGGCGTGGTCCTGACGGCCGTCATCCGAGCTCCAGCCGTCCGGCCATCTCGCCGAGCCGGATCCGGGCCAGCGCGAGGTTGCCGTCCGCGCGGGTCAGCCACAGGTGCAGGAACACACTGCTGTCGAAGGACGTCGGCACGAACCTCAGGACGTGGTAGCTGTCCCGGTTGCTGAGGATGAGATCTTCGACCGGCGGGTCAGGCTCGTCCCCGGGCGCCCCCGCCTCAGCGGCCCGGGAACTCTCGGAGGCGAAGGCGCGCTGCTCGGCGGCGAGCCGGGCGAGCTCGGCGGCCTCCGCGGCGGCCGCCTCCTGGTCGCCGCCGGGGGCTTCTCCGACGGCGCCCAGGGCCAGCCCGCTCGTCCAGTCGACCAGCGCGGCACCCCGCGCACCCGGCAGCCGCATGGCTTCCAGCAGGCACTCGTCGATTCCCTGCACCGTGGCTCCCCTCCCGCCTGGGGTTCGGCTGAGTGACGCCGAAACTACGCAACGTGTGCGCGACGGGTGAGGGATCTGGCATTTTCCGGTGGAACATGCTCGGGATGACTAGAGTGGGTCAACTTGCCTTGTTTGCAGGGCAATTGATCACTTGACCCGCCGCTGCGTGTCAACGGCTCCGGGTCCGTGGAGGGTGGTGAGCGCCCCGGCGTGCGCCCCTCCGGACTCGGCCACGATCGAGGCGAGCGTCTGCGGATCGCGCACGGTCGCGAAGCGCACGCCTCCCGCCCGGTCGGGGACGAAGCCGTAAATGCCCGGCCGGGCCAGCGAGTTGTACGCGTAGTGGTGCGCGAAGTAGTACGCGCCCGTGTCCAGCGCCGCCGCGTAGTCCCCCTGGTCGAGCAGCGGCAGTGCGCGCCCCTCGGCCAGCAGGTCGCCCGCGAAACAGGCGGGACCGGCGACGTCCTGCACCACCTCGGGCCCGCTCTTGGGCCGTCCCTTGCCGTCGTACGCGGTGATCCTGAGCGGCCACGAACCCGGTACGTACACCGTCCGCGTCGCCACCTGCACGCCCGCGTGCGTCACCGCGACCGCCCGCCCGCCCGCGCTCTTGGCGTACTCCACCCGCGCCACGATCGTGCCGTGCTTGGCCAGCAGCGACCGCCCGAACTCGGTGACCAGCCCGTACCGCCCGTCGAACAGCCCCGGTACCGCCTCCCTGAGAGCCCGCGCGTACTCCGCGTACGTCGGTGCCGTCACGTCCGAGGCGAAGTTCACCGGCAGCCCGCCGCCGATGTCGATCGTGTCGATCTGCGGCCGCCCGATGCGCCGGTTGATCTCCTCGGCGAGCGCGTACGTCTCCGCGACCCCCTGGGCCATCAGAGGGAGCGGGATGCCCTGCGAGCCGGTGTGCGCGTGCAGCCGGCTCAGCCAGGGCCGGTCGAGGTAGGCGCGCACGACCCACTCGCGTGCCCCCTCGTCCCGCAGCGCCACCCCGAACTTCGAGGTCGCCGTGGCCGTGGAGGTCGCCCCGATGGAGCCCCCGCCGACCTGCGGGTTGACCCGGATCCCGAGCGGGGAGCGGCTGACCGCCGACCGCACGAGGCCGTCGATGCGGTCCAGCTCCTGCGGGTTGTCCGCGTTGACGGCGATCCCCAGCGCCAGTGCCTCCCTGAGCTCGGCCGGCGTCTTGGCGGGCGAGTCCAGG
This sequence comes from Streptomyces canus, assembly GCF_030816965.1. NCBI lineage: Bacteria > Bacillati > Actinomycetota > Actinomycetes > Kitasatosporales > Streptomycetaceae > Streptomyces > Streptomyces canus. The sequence goes on along the minus strand of NZ_JAUSYQ010000002.1, from coordinate 4,157,033 downwards.
ACGGTCTGGGCCGGCGACAGCCCCGCCGCCCGCGCCAGCGCGAGTTCGCCGGGGCTCGCCACCTCCGCGCCGATGCCCTCCTCGCGCAACAGCCGCAGTACCGGCACCAGCGGGGTCGCCTTCACCGCGAACGCGTGCAGCACCGGGGTGCCCGGCGCGGTGACCTCGGCGAAGGCCGCGCGGAGCTCCGCCGCCGACTCCCGGATCCCGGTGACGTCGAGAAGTCCGACGATGGGGGAGTCCGGCCCCAGCAGGCCCTGCTCCACGGCCGAGCGCACCGCCTCGTCCCGGCGGGCGGCCCGTCCTTCGCCGGTGTTGCCGTACTCGTCCACCACGACTCCTCCTCGTCGTCCCTGCCGTCGCGCCGCGTTCGGATGCCCGAACGAAACATCCCTGCCCTACCGATGCTGACGCCAGAACGTATTGACTAGTTCTATTCAGAAAGCCAGGATGTGAATATCGACAGCAACAATCCGGCAGCAGAGCCCCAGGAGGCAGACCATGTCAGGACCCCGCCCCGTACGAGCGCCGCGCGGTACGGAACTGAGCGCCCTGGGATGGCAGCAGGAAGCCGCCCTGCGGATGCTCCAGAACAACCTCGACCCCGAGGTCGCCGAGCACCCCGACAAGCTCGTCGTCTACGGCGGCACCGGCAAGGCCGCCCGCGACTGGCGCTCCTTCGACGCCATGGTCCGCACGCTGCGCACCCTCAAGCAGGACGAGACCATGCTGGTCCAGTCCGGCCGCCCCGTCGGCGTCATGCAGACCCACGAGTGGGCCCCGCGCGTCCTGATCGCCAACTCCAACCTGGTGGGTGACTGGGCGAACTGGGAGGAGTTCCGGCGCCTCGAGCAGCTGGGGTTGACCATGTACGGGCAGATGACCGCCGGTTCCTGGATCTACATCGGCACCCAGGGCATCCTCCAGGGCACCTACGAGACCTTCGCCGCCGTCGCCGCGAAGAAGTTCGGCGGCACGCTCGCCGGGACGATCACGCTGACGGCCGGTCTTGGCGGGATGGGCGGCGCCCAGCCGCTCGCCGTCACCATGAACGACGGTGTCGCGATCTGCATCGACGTCGACCCGCGCGCGATCGAGCGCCGTATCGAGCACCGGTACCTCGACGTCCGGGCCGACAGCCTGGAGCACGCCCTCCAGCTCGCGGTCGAGGCCCGGGACGCCCGCCGCCCGCTCTCCATCGGTCTGCTGGGCAACGCGGCCGAGCTGCTGCCGCGCATGCTCGCCGAGGGCGCGCCCATCGACATCGTCACCGACCAGACCTCCGCGCACGACCCGCTGGCGTATCTGCCGGTGGGTGTCGCCTTCGAGGACATGGCCGACGCCGCCGCCAAGGACCCGGCCGGGTTCACCGTGCGGGCCCGTGAGTCGATGGCCCGGCACGTCGAGGCCATGGTCGGCTTCATGGACGCCGGTGCCGAGGTCTTCGACTACGGCAACTCGATCCGGGGCGAGGCCCAACTCGCCGGGTACGAGCGGGCGTTCGCCTTCCCCGGGTTCGTCCCCGCCTACATCCGCCCGCTGTTCTGCGAGGGCAAGGGACCCTTCCGCTGGGCCGCGCTGTCGGGTGAGGCGTCCGACATCGCCAAGACCGACAAGGCGATCCTGGAACTGTTCCCCGAGAACGAGTCCCTCGCCCGCTGGATCAAGATGGCGGGAGAGCGGGTCCACTTCCAGGGCCTTCCCGCGCGTATCTGCTGGCTCGGTTACGGCGAGCGGGACAAGGCCGGGGAGCGGTTCAACGACATGGTGGCGAGCGGAGAGCTGGCCGCGCCGCTGGCGATCGGGCGGGATCACCTGGACGCCGGGTCCGTCGCCTCCCCGTACCGCGAGACCGAGGCCATGCTCGACGGATCCGACGCGATCGCCGACTGGCCGCTGCTGAACGCGATGGTCAACGTGGCTTCGGGCGCGTCCTGGGTCTCCCTCCACCACGGCGGTGGCGTGGGGATGGGACGGTCCATCCACGCCGGGCAGGTCACGGTGGCCGACGGCACGAAGCTGGGCGGGGAGAAGGTCCGCCGGGTACTGACGAACGACCCGGGCATGGGCGTCATCAGGCACGTGGACGCGGGGTACGACATCGCCGAGTCCGTCGCCGACGAGCGGGGTGTGCGGGTGCCGATGCGTGAAGGTGATTCGGCGTGACGGAGCGCGGTACCTCCGGAACGGTCCAGAGGCGCGGCACCGCCTCCTTCCAGGAGATGTGGCGCGAGCTGCTCCCCATCGGCCGGCACCCCGACTCCCACGGCTACCGGCGCTTCGCCTGGACCGGGGCCGACACCGAGTGCCGGGCCTGGTTCAAGGAGCAGGCCGAAGCCCGCGGACTGACCTACGAGGTCGACCGGAACGGCAACCAGTGGGCCTGGCTGGGGGACCCCGCCCAGGGGGACGCCGTCGTCACCGGGTCGCACCTCGACTCCGTGCCCGACGGGGGCGCCTTCGACGGGCCCCTCGGAGTCGTCTCCTCCTTCGCCGCGCTCGATGAACTGCGGTCGCGGCAGGCGGAGTTCGCCAAGCCGCTCGCCATCGTCAACTTCGGGGACGAGGAGGGGGCCCGGTTCGGGCTCGCCTGTGTCGGGTCCCGGCTCACCGCCGGGCAGCTCACCGTCGAGCAGGCGCACCGGCTGACCGACGGGGAGGGGGTCATGCTCCCGCGGGCCATGGAAGCCGCCGGACACGACCCCGACGGCATCGGAGCCGACCCGCAGCGGCTCGCCCGTATCGGCGCCTTCGTCGAGCTGCACGTCGAGCAGGGACGGTCGCTGGATCTGTCCGGCGACCGGGTCGGCATCGCCAGCGCCATCTGGCCGCACGGCCGCTGGCGGTTCGACTTCCGGGGCGAGGCCAACCACGCCGGCACCACCCGCCTCGTGGACCGGCGCGACCCCATGCTGTCGTACGCCGAGACCGTGCTCGCCGCCCGCCGGGAGGCCGAACTCGCTGGAGCCGTCGCCACCTTCGGCAAGATCGCCGTCGAGCCGAACGGCGTCAACGCCATCCCCTCCCTGGTGCGCGGCTGGCTCGACTCCCGCGCCGCCGACCAGGAGAGCCTCGACCAGGTGGTCGGCGGGATCGAGAAGGCCGCCAGGGAGTACGCGCAGGCGCACGGCATCGCCCTCGACGTCGTCCGGGAGTCCTTCACCCCCGTCGTCGAGTTCGACCACGCCCTGCGCGACGAACTCGCCCGCATCCTGGGCACCGACACCGATCTCAAGGTGCCCGTCCTGGGTACCGGCGCCGGACACGACGCCGGGATCCTCTCCGGGAGCATCCCGACCGCCATGCTGTTCGTGCGCAATCCCACGGGCGTCTCGCACTCCCCGGCGGAATCCGCCGCCGAGGACGACTGCGTGGCCGGGGTCCTCGCGCTCGCCGACGTACTGGAAGGGCTGGCCCGCAGGTGACACCGAAGACCTACTGGCTGGAGCACGCCTGGCTCGACACCCACGTCGAGCCGGGGGTGGCCGTGGACGTGGAGGGCGGCCGCGTCGCCGCCGTCCGTACGGACACCGACACCCCGCCCCCCGGCGCCGAGGTCCTGCGCGGACTGACGCTCCCGGGCCTGGCGAACACCCACTCGCACGCCTTCCACCGGGCCCTGCGCGGCACCGTCCAGGTCGGCTCCGGAACCTTCTGGACCTGGCGCGAGGTCATGTACTCGGTCGCCGACAGGCTGACCCCGCAGACGTACCACGCGCTCGCCCGTGCCGTGTACGCGGAGATGGCGCTGGCGGGTGTGACGGCGGTCGGTGAGTTCCACTACCTGCACCACGCCCCGGGCGGCACTCCCTACGCCGACCCCAACGCCATGGGCGAGGCCCTGATCGAGGCCGCCGCCGAAGCCGGTATCCGTATCACCCTCCTCGACACCGCCTATCTCTCCTCCGGCTTCGGACAGCCGCCCACCACCCACCAGCTCCGCTTCTCCGACGGCAGCGCGGACGCCTGGGCCGAACGCTGTTCAATTCTCAAGGACCGGGATCACGCGAGGATCGGTGCGGCGGTCCACTCCGTACGGGCCGTGCCCGCCGGGCAGTTGGCGACCGTGGCCCGCTGGGCCGAGGAACGGCGGGCCCCGCTCCATGTGCACCTGTCCGAGCAGACCGCCGAGAACGACGCGTGCCGCGAGGCCCACGGGTGCACGCCCACCGAACTGCTCGCCGAGCACGGTGTCCTCGGGCCGCGCACCACCGGCGTCCACAACACCCACCTCACCGACGAGGACATCGCCCTGATCGGCGACAGCGGCACCGGCACCTGCATGTGCCCGACGACGGAACGGGACCTGGCCGACGGCATCGGGCCCGCGCTCGCCCTGCAACGCAGGGGCTCACCGCTCTCCCTCGGCTCCGACAGCCACGCCGTCATCGACCTGCTCGAAGAGGCTCGCGCGATGGAGCTCAACGAGCGCCTGCGCACCCGCAGACGAGGTCACTGGACGGCGGCGGCCCTCCTGCGGGCGGCCTCGGCCGACGGCCACGCGGCCCTCGGCTGGGACGGCGCCGGCACCCTGGAGCCCGGCGCGCTCGCCGACTTCACCACCATCGCCCTCGACTCGGTCAGGACGGCAGGGCCGGTTCCGCGGCTCGGGGCCGAGACGGCCGTATTCGCCGCGTCGGCAGCAGACGTGTCGCACACGGTCGTGGGAGGCCGGCACGTCGTACGGGACGGGGTCCACGCGCTCGTGCCGGATGTGCCGGGAGCCCTCGCGGACGCCGTCGCAGCGCTGCACGGATGACCCCGGGCCGCCCGCCCCCACGGCCGGCCCCCGAACCAGCCCCCACCGCCGACCAGGCCACCGAGGACGCCATGAGCAACGCGACGACCGTCAGCCCCGCCCACTCCGCGAGCACCGCAAGCACGCTCATCACCAACATCGCCGCCCTGGTCACCAATGACCCCTCCCTCGGTGACGGATCTCCCCTCGGACTGATCCAGGACGCGGCCGTCGTCATCGAGGGCGACCGCGTCGTGTGGACCGGTGATCAAAGCAAAGCACCCGCCACTGACAATCGGGTCGACGCGGGCGGCCGGGCGGTCCTGCCCGGCTTCGTCGACTCCCACAGCCACCTCGTCTTCGCGGGCGACCGCACGCAGGAGTTCAACGCCCGCATGTCGGGGCGGGCCTACAGCGCGGGCGGCATCCGTACGACGGTCGCCGCGACCCGCGCGGCCACGGACGCCGAACTGGAGGCGGGCCTCACCCGCTACCTGGCCGAGGCACTGCGCCAGGGCACGACGACCTTCGAGACCAAGTCCGGCTACGGCCTGACCGTCGAGGACGAGGCGAGGGCCCTGCGCATCGCCGCCGCCCACACCGACGAGGTCACCTATCTCGGTGCCCACATCGTGCCGCCGGACTACACGGACGACCCGGCGGGCTACGTCTCCCTCGTCACCGGCGAGATGCTCGACGCCTGCGCCCCGTACGCCCGTTGGATCGACGTCTTCTGCGAGAAGGGCGCCTTCGACGGCGACCAGGCCCGCGCGATCCTCACGGCGGGCAAGGCGAAGGGCCTGCACCCCCGCATCCACGCCAACCAGCTCTCCTACGGCCCCGGCGTACAGCTGGCCGTCGAGCTGGACGCGGCCAGCGCCGACCACTGCACCCACCTCACCGCCGAGGACGTGGACGCCCTGGCGAACAGCCGTACGGTCGCCACGCTCCTCCCCGGCGCGGAGTTCTCCACGCGCGCCGAGTGGCCGGACGCCCGCCGCCTCCTGGACGCGGGCGTCACCGTCGCCCTGTCCACGGACTGCAATCCGGGCTCCTCCTTCACCTCCTCGGTGCCCTTCTGCATCGCCCTCGCGGTACGCGACATGCGGATGACGCCGGACGAGGCCGTCTGGTCGGCCACGGCGGGCGGAGCGGCCGCCCTCCGCCGCGAGGACATCGGCCGTCTCACTCCGGGCGCCTACGCCGACCTGATCCTCCTGGACGCCCCGAGCCACGTACACCTGGCGTACCGGCCGGGGGTGCCGCTGGTCAGCGGAGTGTGGCGGCGCGGCACACGCGTGGTCTGAGCCACCCGCACGAGCCGGCCGCGACGATCACGTCGCCCCCGCCCGCCACCGCTGCTCCGCACCCCCGGTCAGCGGCTCCAGCGAGACACCGTCCCCGCCCCCGGGTGTCATCCCCGTCGCGATGGCGATCGCCGGACGGATCACCCCGTCGGGGTCGACCGTGAAGCGGAGGTTGTCGCCTTTGTCGCCCTCGACCGAGTCGCAGGACCAGATGCCGAGGCCCTTGTCGACGTCGCCGCGGCTGTCCAGGCAGAAGTCGGGGTCGGCGGCGGACTGGAGGACACCCCGGTCGGAGTCGACGCGCCAGCGTTGGGAGCCGGCCGGGGAGCAGGGGGCGGTGACGACGTCGGTGCCGTTGCCGAAGTCACCGGCGACGTCCAGGCAGCGGGCCGTGGAGAGGTTGACCACCTGGGCGTAGGAGCCGCCCGGCGGGCGGAACGGGGGCGGGCTCGTCCTCCGGGGCGGCGCCGAACTCCTTGCCGCGGAAGGGGACGCAGAGGGGGACGGTGGCCTGCTGGTCGAGGAAGGCGAGGGCGAGGGCGAGACCGTCGTCGTCACCGTCACCTGCGGTGGGCCGGGCAGCACCCCGCCCGCTGAAGCCGGGGCCGAAGTCGAGGCCGAGGCAGACGCTCCCGTCGGGGAGTCACCCCCCTGTGACACCAGGAACAGCAACAGCGGCGCGAGAGCCACCCCCAGCGCCGCCGAGGCCAGGACGAGCCGACGCGGGCGTGGCCAGGTGCCGGACGGCGTACGGGACCCCGCCCGCGGTCGCGTCTCCGGCTCGGCCGTGCTGCGCCCCACGTACGCCGTCCCGCCCCACGGCAGCAGCCCCTCCGCCAGTGCCGACCGCGGAGTGTCCCGCAACGCGCACAGTTCCTCGTGGGCCGCCGCGCAGTGCGGGCAGCGGACCATGTGGGCGTGCAGGTCGGTGCTGGCGCGGGGACTGTCCGGACGTACGGACTCCTCGATGAGGCGGCGGAAGTCCGCGCAGCGGGAGTCGTCCGAGGCGGCGAGTCGCAGCCTCAGACAGGTCCGGGCCAGGGACTGCAGGGCCCCCTCCATGCCGTACACCACGTCCTCGCGGGTCAGGCCCAGGTGGTCGGCGGTGCGGGCTTCCGGCTCGGCCTCCACCAGGCCGTACCAGACGAGGCCCTGGGTGCGGGCCGGCAGGGACTCGAAGGCGGTGAGCATGGGCGGCACCGGGCCACCGGGCCCCGCCGTGTTCAGGAGCAGCAGGACGCCCGGGTCCAGGCCCGCCGCCCGCTCGTCCCCGGCCCACGCCGCCGCCGACCGGGCCGTCAGCAGCAGGAGCCGATGGCGCCACGGGACGCCCGGGTCGACCCCGCGGGCCGTCTCCCGGGCCGCGAGCGTGAAGGTCTGCCCGGCCAGCTGCCGTGCGGCGCTCTCACCGGCCGTGCAGAGGCGGGCGTACGCCAGGACCGACGGCTGGTGGCGGGCGCGGAGCTCCAGCAGGGCCGCGTACGCCGTGACCGTGTCGGCGCGCAGCAGCTCCGTGAGCCGGGCGTCGGACGCCCCGTCGGGGCGAGTCATGCGCACCCTCCTCCTGACGTACCGGCCAGTCTGTGAGGGACCATAGTGGGGGAAGTGAACCGCTGGGGAAAGGGTTTCTCCCAGTAATCGCGAGCCACCCCGAACGCACGGTGCCCGGTGTCCCACCGGACACCGGGCACACGCACAGGTCAGTAGTGCCGACGCGTCACTCCTCGACGGTCAGCCCCTTGCGCAGTCGTACCAGAGTCCGCGACAGCAGCCGCGAGACGTGCATCTGCGAGATTCCGAGTTCGTCGCCGATCTCCGACTGGGTCATGCCCGCGACGAAGCGCAGCGAGAGGATCGTGCGGTCCCGGGAGGGGAGTTCGGCGATCAGCGGCTTCAGGGACTCGACGTACTCGATGCCCTCCAGACCGTGGTCCTCGTAACCGATCCGATCGGCCAGCGCACCCTCGGAGTCGTCCTCCTCGGGCTGGGCGTCCAGCGAGGAGGCGGTGTACGCGTTGGACGCGGCCATGCCCTCGACGACCTCGTCCTTCGACAGCCCCAGACGCTCGGCGAGCTCGCCCACCGTCGGGGCGCGGTCGAGCTTCTGGGCCAGTTCGTCGCCGGCCTTGGCCAGGTCGAGCCGGAGCTCCTGGAGGCGGCGCGGCACCCGCACCGACCAGGACGTGTCCCGGAAGAAGCGCTTGATCTCGCCCACGATGGTTGGCATCGCGAAGGTGGGGAACTCCACACCGCGGCTGAGTTCGAAGCGGTCGATCGCCTTGATCAGGCCAATGGTGCCGACCTGGATGATGTCCTCCATCGGCTCACTGCGGGAGCGGAAGCGGGAGGCGGCGAACTTGACCAGGGCGAGGTTCAGTTCGACGAGCGTGTTGCGGACGTACGAATACTCGTGCGTGCCCTCCTCCAGCGACTCCAGTCGCGCGAAGAGGGTCTTGGAGAGGGCGCGCGCGTCCACGGCCCCCACCTCTTCGAAGGGTGGGATCTCCGGGAGCCCGGCGAGCACGTCGTCTTCGCTGTCCTGCTCGATGGGATTCAGATGTTCCGGGGGGGATGTCGACGTCGCCTGATGGGTATGCGAGGCGTCGAGCCGGGGTGACATGATGTCCTCCATCGTTCTCGGCATAAGGCTGCCGAAGCCAGTTCGTGCACTGCGGTGTGCGGCGCCTCCAAAGCCGGCCGTGTCGAGTACGTGTCTCTACTAGCCCTACCCGGTTTCCCGACACGACCGCAAGTGTGTTCTGTGTGGTTATGTCCGTTTGTGTGTGATTGTTCGGGTGTCGGAGGGTGTGGAGAAGGCGTAGTGTTCGTGGGCGTCATCAGCAGCCACGATGTCGGGAGAGAGAGACGGCATGGACCGCGGGACGGTCGGCAGCGCACAGTCTGGCCGGCTTCTGGTTGAGGTGCGGCAAGAGGGCTCCAGCGCCGTCGTGACTCCAGCAGGTGAGTTGGATCACCACACGGCCGATTTGTTGCGTGAGCCACTCGAGGACTGCCTCGCCAAGGGGAAGAGCCGGCTTGTCGTCGACTGCACACGGCTGGAGTTCTGTGACTCCACCGGACTGAATGTGCTGCTCGGGGCGCGGCTGAAAGCTGAGGCGGCGGGAGGCGGCGTGCACCTTGCGGGCATGCTGCCGGTCGTGGCGCGGGTCTTCGAGATCACGGGGGCCGATGCGGTCTTCACCGTGCACGACACCCTGGACGAGGCCCTGGCCGAGGAATCCGGCGGCTGAGGCGGCGAGACGAGTGGTGGTCCCGGTGCCCTGGCTCGCGCCCCGCTCGTCTCCTCCGGCCGGTCGCCATCGGGTGTCACACCCCTGGTGTCGGACATACGTCCCCAATGGAGGGGTGTTCTACCGGTCCGCTCGGGCAGGAGACATCCGTACTGACTGTTCGGTGAGCGACCATGCAGTGACGTTTTGAATCGTGAACCGGTGAATCGGTGAGGTGAAGCGCTGATGAGCACCACCCGGCCCTGCTCGCCGGGCGACCGTGACCCGGAGCCCAGCGTGGAGCCTGGCGGCGAAGCCGAGGTGCCGACGGGGCGGCAGGTCCGTCGGCTGAGCTTCGAGGGGGAGAGCGGGGTGGTCCCGCTCGCGCGCGACTTCACCCGGCAGGCGTTGCACGCGTGGGGGTGGCTGCCGGCGGCGTCCGCCGACAGGCGGGCCGTGGCGGAGGACGTGCTGCTCGTCGTCTCCGAGCTGGTGACGAACGCGTGTCTGCATGCGGAGGGCCCGGACCAGTTGTGGATCTCCTGTGGCAACAAGGTGATCCGCCTGGAGGTCTCGGACAAGGGCACCGGGCAGCCGGCGCCGCGGACTCCGCACCAGGCCGGACGGCCGGGCGGGCACGGGATGTTCATCGTGCAGCGGCTCTGCCTGGACTGGGGAGTCGTACGGGCCCCCGGGGTGGCCGGCAAGACCGTGTGGGCGGAGCTCGGGGCACCCGCCTAGGGCCCGTCCGGCGCTCTTCCGGTGGTGTCCCCACAGTTCCGACACTTACTTTCTCTTCCTTCCTCTGGTGCCCCGGCGTACCTTGACGGCCGATCTGATGTGCCGTCAGGAACGAGTAAGGGGAGCGGAACCGTGTCGTACCCGAAACGAACCGCCGCGCTCGCGTCCGTCGCGGCTCTGGCCGGCTCGGCGGTGCTGATGGCCGCCCCCGCCGCCCGTGCCGAGGTCGTGAACGTCAACTACCAGTGCAAGACGCCGATCGGTGACAAGAGCGCCGTCTCGCCCATCGACATCAAGGGCGTCAAGAGCGGCAGCGGCTACAGGATCACCATGTCCTGGCAGAAGGGCGTCTCCTCCAGCCCGGTCGATCTCGGCAAGGGCGCGATGAACCCGAGCGCCACCATCAAGCTGGGCGGCGCGGACAGCGGGACCATGAGCGTGACGGGCCCGGCCAACCAGGCGACCGTCCCCGCCAACACCCCCATCAAGATCAATGACCTGACCGGGACGTACACCCCGAAGAAGTCCGGCAAGGTCACCTTCACACCGGGCGTGCTCACCATCAAGGCGCTCGGAACGACGACCACCTGCACGCCGACCAACAGCCCCGGCGCCTCGCTGACCCTGGACGTCACCGCCGCCTCGGGCTCCTCCGGCGGCACCCAGAGCGACAGCAACGCGTCCGGCAGCGGCTCCGCCCTCCCGCAGACCGGTCCCGAGGACTCGGCGATCGCCCTCGGCACGCTCGGCGGCACGGTACTGCTCGCGGGCGCGGCCGGCGCGCTGTGGCTGACCCGGCGCAACCAGGCGGCCCGCGCGCGCCGCTGAGCGGCCCGGACCGCTTTTCGTACGACAGCTGGAGCCGCCCATGCCGTCCACCGCCCGCGTTCTGCCTCCGCCGATCCCGCCGGCTCGTGTCACCGACGGGTGGTCCCCCACGCCCCACGGCGAGGTGGCGGGGGGCGGTTGGTCTCGCGTACGGCGTCCAGGGCGTCGTACGGCCGCATCCGGGTCCGAATCCACGGAGGCCGAGTTGACGGGAGTGACGACGTGAGCCCGAGCGGCAGGGTGCGATGGGCGGTGCTGTCGGCAGTGCTCGCGCTGCTGCTTCCGCCCCTGGCAGGGACGGCGGCCGCGGCGGACAAGCCGAGCGTGAAGCTGTCCAGGTCCCAGGCGGGGACCGGGAGTTCGATCACCGTGAGCGGCGAGGGATGGCGTGAGCGGGCGCTGCTGATGATCCTGGTCTGCGGGCAGGCGGTCCCGTCGCGCGGGGTGCCCGGAGGCACCAACTCCTGTGCCAACGCGGACGGCCGGGCCGTCACCACGGACGCGAAGGGGCGCTTCAGCAAGAAGCTGCCGGTCGCGGAGCCGCCGGTGCCCTGTCCCTGCGTGGTGCACGTGGCCACGGTGACCGGGGCGAAGGCCGAGGCCGACGCGATCTTCCAGGTGGCCGGACACGCCGTGGAACCGCTGCCCGCCGAGACGGACGGCGGGCGGCTGTCCGTCCTCACCGACACCCGGCTCGACGGCTCGGGCTCCCTGCTGACCTGGTTCGGGGCACCCCCCGCCCGCACCCTCGTCTTCACCGTCGGCAACGTCGGCACCTCCGCCGTCAAGAACCCCGTCTTCCAGATCGGCACCGCACACGGCGTGTTCGCCCCGCAGTGGGAGGAACAGCAGTGGCGCGGCACGATCCAGCCGGGCGGAAAGGCGCGGCTCGAACTGCCAGTCGAGCTGACGGGCGGCGCGCACGGCGAGTACACGGTGTCGCTGAAGTACGGCGGCAAGGTGCTGGCCGAGCAGCCCTGGGACGTGGGCCGGCCCTGGGGCGTGACCCTGTTCTGGATCCTGGTCTGCCTGGTGGTGCCCGCCGCGCTGTTCCGCATCGGCATGGCCGTGGTGGACCGGGTACGGCCACGGCCCGCCGGAGGCATCCGGCACCGCGGACTGCGGCTGCCCGAACTCGCCCTGCGCCTGCCGGGTTTCAGGCCCTCCACAGCCGCGCACGCGGCCACATCGACGTCCACCCTGCCGTGGTTCACCCCGGACGCGGATCCGGGCGCGGCCGGTGGCCGGCTCTCCGCACCGCACGACGACAGCCCGACGAGTCCGACGACTCCCACCAGAGAGGGATCCCCGTGAGCATGCGAAGGAGAGTCACCCCGGCCGACGGGCCGAGAAGAGCGGCCGCGGCGGGTGCGGCGCTGGTGCTGGCCGGAGCGGGGCTGGTGCTCGGCCTGGCCGCCGGGCCCGCCCAGGCCGCTGAGGTGTCGTTCGCGACGCGGTGCGTGCCGCCCGCGGGCGTCGGACTCGACCCCGTCAACGGCACCACCAAGGTCGAGATCACCGCGCCGGCCACCGCGAAGGTCGGCGACGAGATCGACGTGGTGTGGAAGTTCACGCAGGCCGCGTCGAAGAACCCGAACATCATCGATCTGCCCGCCGACTCCGTCCAGCCGACCGGCACGTTGAAGGCCGCGGGCGCACAGACCGCCGACATCGCGATGACCGGGCCGCGCGAGAACCCGGCGATCCCCAAGGGCGGCGACATGGTGCTGTCCGACATGAAGGGCACGCTGAAGCTGACGGCGGCCGGGGAACTCACCCTGACACCGGGCCCGTACACGGTGAACGCGATGGGGACGAACACGGTGTGCACGCCGACGGAGACGGTGCCGAAGGGGGCGACGGTCACCGTGGCGGCGGGCGAGGGGACTTCGCCGCCCACGCCCACGCCGACGGAGACGGAGTCCCAGTCCCCCGACCCGACCGACAGTGCCACGCCGACCGACACCGCGAGCCCGACCTCCACCGCGTCGGACGACGGCCAGACCGACTTCACCGGCAAGGCGGTCGACATTCCCTACACCTGCCAGTCGCCCCTCGGCGAGAAGAAGGCCACCTCCACGATCCAGATCAACGCCAAGAAGAGCGGCGGCAGTTACGGCCTCACCGTGCAGTTCAAGAACTCCCCGATGGACAGCCCCGCCGACATCCCCGCGGACTCGGTCAAGCCCTCCATGGAGGTGGTTGTGGGCGGCGACGACAAGGGCTCGGTCCATGTCGAGGGCCCTACCAACTCCGAGGCCATCAAGTCGGGCGACCCGATAGAGATCCCGGACATGACGGGCACGTACAAGCCCGGTGCGACGGGTGAGTCGACGCTGTCGCCGGGTGTCCTGACGATCAAGGCACTGGGCACGACCACGACCTGCAAGCCGGACAGGACACAGGTCTCCCTGACCCTGACCACGCAGGAGCAGGAGGGCGGGGCGTCGGGCGGTTCGTCGAGCGCAGGTGGCACGAGCGGTACGTCGACGAGCGGCGGCCTGGCGGCCACGGGCGCGGACGACCACGCGGCGCTGAAGGCCCTGGGCCTGGTGGCGGGAACGGCGGTGCTGCTGGGGGCGGCCGTGTTCACGTTCATGCCTGGAAGAAGGGCGCGCTGACCGACTCAGGGGCGCGGGGAACCGCGCACGCCGGTGAAACGCACGGGGCCGCCGCACCCAGGCAGGTGCTGCGGCCCCTACGGTTCAGCGTGCCGGCCCTAACGAACGTCCCCCATAAGAGACTTCACCTTTCGCCGGTACATCCACACGGCGAACCCGGCGAGAGCCGCCAGCGCCGCCTCCCCGAACACCGCGGGCGTCCCGCTGAGGTCGACCCCGGCGATCGCCGGGTTGGACAGCAGGCCGGTGATCGAGTCGCCCGCGGTGACCGCGAGGAACCAGACACCCATCATCTGCGAGGCGTACTTCGCGGGAGCCGTCTTCGTCGTCACCGACAGGCCGACCGGCGAGAGGCACAGCTCACCCACGGTCTGGATGAAGTAGATGCCCACGAGCCACATCGGGCTGACCGCGGTGCCGTTCGCCGCCATCGCGATCGGGACCAGGAAGAAGAAGAACGAGACACCGACCAGGACCAGGCCCATCGCGAACTTCACGATGGTGCCGGGCTCCTGGCCCTTGCGGTTCAGCCACACCCACAGCCAGGCGAAGACCGGGGCCAGCGCCATGATGAACAGCGGGTTCAGCGACTGGTACCAGGAGGTCGGGAAGTCGAAGCCGAGCAGTGATCCGGCCGTCTTCTGGTCGTTCGAGCCGAATGCCTGGACCGTGGACGCGCCCTGGTCGTAGATCATCCAGAACACGGCGGCCGCGACGAAGAACCAGATGTAGCCGGACATCTTCGACTGCTCAGTGGCCGTCAGCTCCTTGTCCCGCTTGATGCGCAGCAGCACACCCGCCGGGACGACCAGACCGATGACGGTGAGCGGGATCATCGCCCAGTTCAGCGTGAAGTGGCCGGTGAAGCCGACGACGCCGTAGAAGACGGTCGCGGCGATCACCCAGAACAGGCCCTTGCGCAGCCAGGCCGCGCGCTCCTCGGCCGCCAGGGGCTTGGGCACGAGGTTGCTCCGCGGGCTCAGGTTGCGGGTGCCGAGCAGGAACGCGGCCAGACCGATCGCCATGCCGACCGCGGCCATGCCGAAGCCGAGATGCCAGCTGACCTCCTGGCCGACGGTGCCGATGGCCAGCGGGGCGAAGAAGGCGCCCGCGTTGATGCCCATGTAGAAGATCGTGAAGCCGCCGTCGCGGCGCGGGTCGTCGGGGCCGTCGTACAGGTGGCCCACCATCGTGGAGATGTTGGCCTTGAGCAGACCGGAACCGGCCGCGACGAGCGCGAGACCGGCGAAGAACGGTGCCTGGCCGCCGGGCAGCGCCAGCACCAGGTGACCGCACATGATCGTGACGGCCGCGATGGCCACGGTCTTGCGCGGGCCCCAGACGCGGTCGCCGAGCCAGCCGCCGGGCATGGCGAGCAGATAGACCATCGCGGAGTAGACGGAGACGATCACGGTGGTGGTCGCCAGGTCCATCGCGAGGCCGCCGCCCATGCTGCCCTTGCCGGCGTCGGGGCCGCCGGAGAGCAGGTAGACGGTGAGCAGGGCCTTCATGCCGTAGTAGGAGAACCTCTCCCACATCTCGGTCATGAAGAGTGTGGCCAGTCCGCGGGGGTGGCCGAAGAAGGTTTTGTCGGAACCGGGGGTGCCCGGAGTCACCGAGTCCTTCGTCAGGCTGGACGCCATGGTCGTTCCTTGCTGGTGGGGATTACCGCACACAAAAGAGACCTTCAGCGACAGATGCGCGCCAAAGGCCCCCACGATGCGACAGGCATTGATTCACCATACGGCAGGATACGGACCGAAATGAAAGGACTTGAGACGTGAATCACAGGTGGTCGAGGAACCGTACACCCTGTTTCTAAGGTCCTCACGGCATTGTCACCCCACACTCACAGGTTCACACCACATCCACGAAAGGTAAGAATCACGGGGTTGCGATCACACCACAGCATCTTTCAAGAGCGGTCTACCATCAGCTCATGACCCGTGTACTGCTCGCCGAGGACGATGCGTCCATTTCGGAGCCGCTGGCCCGCGCCCTGCGCCGGGAAGGGTACGAGGTCGAGGTGCGTGAGGACGGCCCCACCGCACTCGACGCCGGAATGCAGGGCGGCATCGACCTGGTCGTCCTCGACCTGGGTCTGCCCGGCATGGACGGCCTCGAGGTGGCCCGCCGACTGCGCGCCGAGGGCCACGCCGTACCGATCCTCATCCTGACCGCACGTGCCGACGAGGTGGACACCGTCGTCGGTCTCGACGCGGGCGCCGACGACTACGTGACCAAGCCCTTCCGGCTCGCCGAGCTGCTGGCCCGGGTCCGGGCCCTGCTGCGACGCGGGGCGTCCGAGCCGGCCCAGCCGCCGGCCACCCACGGGGTGCGCATCGACGTCGAGTCGCACCGGGCGTGGATGGGCGACGAGGAACTCCAGCTCACCGCGAAGGAGTTCGACCTGCTGCGGGTGCTGGTGCGGGACGCGGGACGGGTGGTGACCCGGGACCAGCTGATGCGCGAGGTCTGGGACACGACGTGGTGGTCGTCGACCAAGACGCTCGACATGCACATCTCGTGGCTTCGCAAGAAGCTCGGCGACGACGCGGCCAACCCGCGCTACATCGCGACGGTACGAGGAGTGGGCTTCCGCTTCGAGAAGAGCTGAATCCCTGGGTATCCGGCTAGGTAAGAGGACATGCGCCGTCGACTGATCCAGTCCACGCTCGCCGTAGTGCTCGTGGTGATCGCCGTCTTCGGCGTCTCCCTCGTCATCGTCGAGACCCGCACCATCAGCAACAGCGCCCAGGAGCGGGTGGATTCCGAGGCGATCCGGCTGGCCGGGATCGTGGACAGCCGGCTGTTCGCCGCGGAGGACGTGACCGCGGAGATCCTGCGCGACCAGGTCGCGCAGGAACGGTATGCCGTGATCCGGATCCCCGGACAGCCGCCGATCGAGGTCGGTTCCAGGCCGGTCGGCCAGGTCATCAGCTCCACCGAGAACGGTGAGGAGGGCGAGACGGTCACCGTGCAGGAGCCGCGCTCCTCGGTGACCCGGGAGGTCGGCCGCACGCTGCTGATCATCGGCCTCGTGGCACTGCTCGCGGTTCGATCGCCGCGGCGCTGCTCGCGATCCGCCAGGCCAACAAGCTGGCCTCGCCGCTGACCGACCTCGCCGAGACTGCGGAACGGCTCGGCTCGGGCGACCCGCGGCCCCGGCACAAGCGGTACGGCGTCCCCGAGCTCGACCGGGTCGCCGATGTGCTGGACTCCTCCGCCGAGCGCATCGCGCGCATGCTGACGGCGGAGCGGCGCCTGGCCGCCGACGCCTCCCACCAGCTCCGTACGCCGCTGACCGCGCTCTCGATGCGCCTCGAGGAGATCACCCTCACCGACGACCCGGACACGGTGAAGGAGGAGGCGAACGTCGCGCTGACCCAGGTGGAGCGGCTGACGGACGTGGTGGAGCGGCTGCTGACGAACTCCCGCGACCCCCGGGCCGGCAACGCCGTCACCTTCGACCTCGACGAGGTCATCCAGCAGCAGCTCGCGGAGTGGCGGCCGGCGTATCGCAGTGCGGGCCGGGCGATCGTCAGCTCGGGCAAACGGCACCTCACCGCCGTCGGCACGCCCGGCGCCGTGGCCCAGGTTCTGGCCGCGCTGATCGAGAACTCCCTCATGCACGGCGGCGGCACGGTGGCGCTGCGCACCCGCGTCACCGGCAACCAGGCCGTCATCGAGGTCACCGACGAGGGCCCCGGCGTCCCCGCCGACCTCGGCGCGCGGATCTTCGAGCGCACCATCAGCGGCCGCAATTCCACGGGCATCGGCCTCGCGGTCGCCCGGGACCTGGCGGAGGCCGACGGCGGCCGCCTGGAAATGCTCCAGGCCCAGCCCCCGGTCTTCGGCCTGTTCCTCTCCCGTACCCCGCTGAAGTCGGCGGTGCTGGACGACGACGAGCCGATGGTGCGGTGAGCTGCGCGCGCTGAACCGGGGACGGTGGGCCGGGGGCCTGTGTCAGAGCATCCGCTGCCTGGGCCGGGGCGGCTTCCTGACCGCCGCCTGCTCCGCCGCCTCCAGGAACGACTCCGCGCTCGCCACCGCCTCGCGGGCGGGGAGGGTCTTGAAGACCCAGCTGCGGTAGGACCAGAAGCGGAAGAGGGTGGCGATGCCGATGCCGACGAACTTGAAGATGTTGCTCTGGAGGGGGCTGTCCCAGCCGAAGCCATAGGTCGCGGCGTACAGGATGCCGTTCTCGATGACCAGGCCGACCACGCTGAACAGCAGGAACAGCGTCAGTTCCTTCGTGCGGCCGCTCTTGTCGCGGTCGCGGTACGTGAAGTACCGGAACCCTATGTAGTTGAAGACGATCGCCACGACCGTGGCGACGACGCTCGCACGGACCACCGGAAGCTCGGTGAGATGCCGTACGAGGTTGAACACGACGAGGTTGACGAGGAGGCCCGCTCCGCCCACCGCACCGAACTTGGCGACCTCGCGAAGGATCCTTCGCAGCCCTGAGGAACCATGTCCCATGGTCGTACAGGCCCCCAGTCGATTGGTTTCGTCAACTCAACCATGCTAACCACCCCTCTGGCCCATTGCCTGCGGATGAACTCACACACCGGGAAACAAGCTGGTAAGAGGGCCGGTAAGAGGCGCTGAATCCGGCCGCCGTGGCGTGACCGATACCCTGGGGTCGTGACGTTCCCCGTAGTCGGCATGGTCGGCGGAGGCCAGCTCGCTCGTATGACACACGAGGCAGGCATTCCGCTCGGCATCAGGTTCAAGCTCCTCAGTGACACCCCTCAGGATTCCGCGGCGCAGGTGGTGAGCGACGTCGTCATCGGCGACTATCGCGACCTCGACACGCTGCGCGACTTCGCGCGCGGGTGCGACGTGATCACCTTCGATCACGAACACGTACCCACCGAGCACCTCAGGGCCCTGGAGGCGGACGGCATCCCCGTGCGCCCCGGCCCCGACGCGCTCGTGCACGCCCAGGACAAGGGCGTGATGCGCGCGCGGCTCGACGCGATCGGCGTCCCGTGCCCACGGCACCGGATCGTCAGCGATCCCCAGGACGTGGCGGCCTTCGCGGCGGAGGGCGACGGCTTCCCCGTCGTCCTCAAGACCGTCCGCGGCGGCTACGACGGCAAGGGCGTGTGGGTCGTCGACTCCGTCGAGGAGGCCGCGGACCCCTTCCAGGCGGGCGTTCCCGTCCTCGCCGAGGAGAAGGTCGACTACGTCCGCGAGCTCGCCGCCAACGTCGTACGGTCGCCGCACGGCCAGGCCGTCGCCTACCCGGTCGTCGAGTCCCAGCAGGTGAACGGCGTCTGCGACACCGTGATCGCCCCCGCGCCCGGCCTCGACGAGGCCCTCGCCCTCAAGGCCGAGCAGCTGGCCCTGTCCATCGCCAAGGAACTGGACGTCGTCGGCCACCTCGCCGTCGAGCTCTTCCAGACCCGCGACGGCCGCGTCCTCGTCAACGAACTGGCGATGCGCCCGCACAACTCGGGCCACTGGTCGATGGACGGCGCGATCACCTCCCAGTTCGCCAACCACGTCAGGGCCGTCCTCGACCTCCCGCTCGGCGACCCGCGCCCCCGCGCGAAGTGGACCGTCATGGTCAACGTCCTCGGCGGCGACTTCCCCCACATGTACTCCGCGTACCTGCACTGCATGGCCCGCGACCCCAAGCTGAAGATCCACATGTACGGCAAGGACGTGAAGCCCGGCCGCAAGGTCGGCCACGTCAACACCTACGGCGACGACCTGGACGACGTTCTCGAACGCGCACGTCACGCTGCCGGCTACCTGAGAGGCACGATCACAGAATGAGCCCCGTTGTTGGTATCGTCATGGGTTCGGACAGCGACTGGCACGTCATGGAGGCCGCCGCCCAGGCACTCGACGAGTTCGAGATCGCGTACGAGGTCGACGTCGTCTCCGCGCACCGCATGCCGCGCGAGATGATCACGTACGGCGAGCAGGCGGCCGAGCGGGGCCTGAAGGTGATCATCGCGGGCGCGGGTGGCGCCGCCCACCTTCCCGGCATGCTCGCCTCCGTGACCCCCCTTCCGGTGATCGGCGTCCCGGTCCCGCTGAAGTACCTCGACGGCATGGACAGCCTCCTGTCCATCGTGCAGATGCCGGCCGGTGTCCCCGTCGCGACCGTCTCCGTCGCCGGTGCCCGCAACGCCGGTCTGCTCGCGGCCCGGATCCTCGCCGCCCACGACGAGGAACTCCTCGGCCGCATGCGGGAGTTCCAGCAGGAGCTCAACGACCAGGCGACCGAGAAGGGCAAGCGCCTGCGCGCCAAGGTCGAAGGCTCCAGCGGCTTCGGCTTCGGCAAGTGACGGCCGTGGGTTCGCTGGAGAGCGCCCGGGAACTCCTGCGCGAGTTCCCGGTCGTCGACGGCCACAACGACCTGCCCTGGGCGCTGCGCGAACAGGTCCGCTACGACCTCGACGTCCGTGACATCGCCGCGGACCAGTCGGCTCACCTGCACACCGACCTGGCGCGACTGCGGGCCGGCGGGGTCGGGGCGCAGTACTGGTCGGTGTACGTCCGCTCGGACCTGCCCGACGCGGTGCCGGCGACGCTGGAACAGATCGACTGCGTACGGCAGTTGATCGCGCGGTACCCGCAGACACTGGCGCCCGCGCTGACGGCCGCCGACATGGAGGCTGCGCGCTCCCAGGGCCGTATCGCCTCCCTCATGGGCGCCGAAGGCGGCCACTCCATCGCCAACTCCCTCGCCACGCTCCGGGCGTTGTACGCGCTCGGCGTGCGCTACATGACCCTCACCCACAACGACAACGTGGACTGGGCGGACTCGGCGACCGACGAGCCCGGCGTCGGGGGCCTGTCGGCCTTCGGCCGTGCGGTGGTCCGGGAGATGAACCGCGAGGGCATGCTGGTGGACCTCTCGCACGTGGCGGCGACGACCATGCGGGACGCGCTCGACGCCTCGCTCGCGCCGGTGATCTTCTCCCACTCGTCCTCGCGGGCGGTGTGCGACCACCCGCGCAACATCCCGGACGACGTCCTGGAGCGCCTCCCGTCCAACGGCGGCATGGCGATGGTGACCTTCGTCCCGAAGTTCGTCCTCCAGGCCGCCGTCGACTGGACGGCCGCGGCCGACGAGAACATGCGCGAGCACGGCCTCCACCACCTCGCGACCACCCCGGAGGCGATGAAGGTGCACCGCGCCTTCGAGGAGCGCAACCCGCGCCCGGTCGCCACGGTCTCGACGGTGGCCGACCACCTGGACCACATGCGCGAGGTGGCCGGCGTGGACCACATCGGCATCGGCGGCGACTACGACGGCACGGCCTTCACCCCCGACGGCCTGGACGACGTCTCCGGCTACCCGAACCTGATCGCCGAACTCCTGTCCCGTGGCTGGTCGAAACCCGAGCTGGCCAAGCTGACCTGGCAGAACGCGGTCCGGGTGCTGGGCGCGGCGGAGGACGTGGCGCGGGGCCTTCAGGCGACCCGTGCGCCGTCCAACGCGACCATCGAGTCGCTGGACGGCTGACCGCCATCGGCCTCCAGGGCGGGGTAGTCGGTGTAGCCGTCCGCCCCGCCCACGTACATCAGGTACCGGTCCCGGACCCGGTTGAGGGGCGCGCCCCGCCGCAGCCGGTCCACCAGGTCCGGGTTGGCGAGGAACGGCCGACCGAGGGCGACCAGGTCGGCTCCGGCGGCCAGCATGTCGTGGGCCGCCCGGGTGACGGTCCCGGTGGTGAGGCCGGACAGCACCGGGTTGCCGATCAGGACGCCGGGCCAGTCGGCGCGGATCCCGCGGTACCACCGTGTTGCGGGGTCGGCGTGCACGAGGTGCAGGTAGGCCAGGTCCAGGTCCTTCAGCCGGGCCAGCAGAGCCGGGTAGAGGTCCTCGGTGTCGTCCTCCTCGACACCGTTGACCGTGCTCCCGGGAGAGAGCCGTACGCCCACCCGGTCCGCGCCGATCGCGTCGGCCACCGCCTCGGTGACCTCCGTCGTGAACCGGACCCGCCGCTCCACCGACCCGCCGTAGCCGTCCGTCCTGCGATTGGTGTTCCCGGCGAGGAACTGGTGCAGCAGATGCCCGTTGGCCGAGTGCACCTCGACGCCCTCGAAGCCCGCTTCGACGGCCCGGCGGGCGGCGGCGGCGAAGTCGGCGACGGTGGACCGGATGTCGGCCGCGGTCATCTCCCGGGGCACGACGGCCGCCCGGTGTCCGCCCGGAGTGAAGATCGTCTCCGGAAGCGGTACGGCGGAGGGCGAGACGGGCGTCAGACCCGTGGTCGCCGGATGGGAGACCCGGCCGCCGTGCTGGAGCTGGAGGAACATCCGCCCGCCGCGCGCCCGCACGGCCTCGGTCACCCGCCGCCAGCCGGCCGTGTGCCGGTCGGTGTGGAGCGCGGTGATGTTCGGATACGTCTGCCCGACCGCGTTCGGTGTGGCGGCCTCGCCGATGATCAGGCCGGCGGAGGCGCGCTGGGCGTAGTAGGTGACCATGAGGTCGGTCGGGGTGCCGTCGGCCTCTGCCCGGTTGCGGGTGAGCGGGGCCATCACCAGGTGATGGGGGAGTTCGAGCCGGCCGAGCCGGGCCGGTGCCAGGAAGTCCGGTGTCTTCGTCATGGCCGTACGCTAGAACCTGACACTGATGTCAGATTCAAGTCCTGGGGGTGACCGTCTGTGCGGATCGGTGAACTGGCGCGGCGGACGAACGTGAGCGAGCGGTCGCTGCGCTACTACGAGACCCAGGGGCTGCTGGCGGCCGACCGCACGCCCGGCGGGCACCGTGACTACCCGGAGGCGGCCGTGGACCGGGTCGTACGGATCCAGGAGCTGTACGCCGCCGGGCTGCACAGCGACAGGATCCGGCAGCTGCTGCCGTGCATGCGCGACCAGGACGGCGGGCCCTCCGCGACCGCCACCCCGCGCCTGGTCGCCGACCTCACCGAGGAGCGCGCCCGTATCGACCGGATGATCGCCGATCTGAAGCGGTCCCGGGACACCCTCGACGACGTCATCGAGGCGGCACGCGGCACCTGACACCGCCGTACCCCCGAACACCCCGCCCACCCGGAAGCCCCCCCGTGCTCCGTGCGACGGTGGCCGTACGGCGATGAGGAAGATCACGACGTACGGAGCCCGTCATGGCAGACCTCCAGGACGAACTGCCCCCACGGCCGAGGCGGGAGAGCTGCCCCGGCTCTTCGAGGCCGTGCCGGAGCTGTACACGCCCGTCTCCGACCCGGACAGCGAGCCCCTGGACCGTGCCCGCGCGATTCTCGCCGCGCACCCCGTCGCCGACGGCTACAGCGGACTGCCCTGGGCCCTGAGACACCTGCCCTGGTTCGACCTGGAGGTCGGCGAGAGTGCCGTGGACACGGATGTGCCCCGCCTCAGGGAGGGCCACGTCGGCGCCCTGATGTGGTCGCTGCACCTGCCCGAGGGTCTCGACGGGGACCGCGCCGTCGGCGCCACCCTGGAACAGCTGGACCTGGTGAAGGCGGTCGTACGGAATCACCCGGAGGAGCTGCGTCTGGCCTGCACCGCCGGACAGACCACCGACGCCCGCAACACCGCGCGGGCGGCGCAGCTACGGCGCGAGCCGTCCACGGCGAAGATCGCCGAGCTCGACGGATAGTCGTCACACCGGGTCGATCCGGCAGAGGCAGAAGGGGTGCCCCGCCGGGTCCGCGTACACCCGGAAGTCCTCCTTGTCCTCCGCGTGCAGCGGCCGTCCACCCAGCTCCAGCACCCGGGCCTCGGCCGCGTCGATCTCCTCCCAGGTGGTCCCGCCGTCGAAGTCGAGGTGGAACTGCTGCGAGTTGCGGTCCGCCCGCGGCCACTCCGGCGGGGTGAGCCCCGGTGCGCTCTGGAAGGCCAGCCGGGGGCCGCCGGGGACCCGCAGGACCACCCACTCGGGGTCGTCGTCCTCCGAGGTGCCGCCCACGATCCCGGCGTAGAAACGGGCGAGCGCTCGGGGGTCGGGGCAGTCGATCACGACGGAACGGAAGCGTGCGACAGTCACGAGAGATCCTCCTGGTTCGACCGGCGGTTCAGCAGGCGCAGAGACAGAACGGGTGCCCCGCCGGGTCCGCGTACACACGGAAGGTGCGGGAGCGGTCCTCGGCGTCCAACGGCTTCGCCCCGAGCGCCAGCACCTCCTTCTCGGCCGCGTCCAGGTCCTCGACGGTCAGGTCCAGATGGAACTGCTGCGAGGCGTCGGGGGCGGGCCACTTCGGCGGTACGAAACCGGGGGCGGCCTGGAAGGCCAGCGACGGTCCGCCGGGGGTCCTGAGGTCCACCCAGTCGCCCTCGCCCTCGACGTTGCCGCCGAGGACACCGGCGTAGAAACCGGCGAGCGCGCGGGGATCGGGACAGTCCAGTACGACGACTCCGAGTTCGGCGATGGCCATGGCTTCCTCCTTGAAGCGCTGTTACCTGTAGAGCGGGGTAACCAGTAACCGTTACTGCATGCTCCCGTATTGGGGGTAACCTCGCAAGGGGTCCACTAGCTAGGTAGCGTGCAGCCATGAGTGAGCGATCACCCGCGCCCGGGGGGCTGGACCTGGTCCAGGCCCTGGTCAACACGGTGGATCTGGAGTCGGGTGCCGATTCGCTGGACACGGACGAGGGGCGGGCGCGCTTCGGGATCGCCGAGGGCGAGGTCGCGGAGGCGCGCGAGCTGCGGGAGTCGCTGCGGGTCGCTCTGCTGGCCCACGCGGGGCATCCGCCCCATCGCGCGGTGACACCGCTGGGCGAGTTGCTGGCGGCGGCGCCCCTGGTCCTGATGGTGGCCGCGTCGGACGGCTCGGCCGCCCTCGCCCCCGCCGACCCCCGCCCGCTCCTCTCCCGTGTCGCCGCCGCCGTCGCGGAGTCCCTGATCGGCGGCACCTGGATGCGGCTGAAGGCCTGCGAGGCGGCGGACTGCCATTGGGCGTACTACGACCGCAGTCCGGCGGGCCGGGGGCGCTGGTGCTCCATGCAGGTGTGCGGCGCACGGGCGAAGATGCGGAGGTACCGGGGGAAGGGGGCGTCCTAGGAGGTGCGGGTGCGGCCACGACGGCGCCGCACCCGCCTACGCGCCCTCCTCACTTCCACGCGGAGCGGTCGCGGCCGCCCGTGACCCCACCAGAAGCAGGCACAGCACCGCGACCCCTGCGACCAGGCCCGCCAGGATCAGCAGCGGATCCAGCGGCCGGGCCGTGGACGCGGCGGTCTGGGTGGCGGCCGGCTGTGCCGCCTGTGGGGCCTGCGGCGACGGCGCTGTCTGCGGTACGGCCGCCTGGGACTGCGTGGGTGAGGGCGACGAGCCGGCACGGGTCGCCGAGGGGCTGCGGCTCGTCGTCATGCCCGGCATCGTCGAGTGCTGTTGCCGGCTCGTGGACGGCTGGGTGTGCTCGTGCTGCGTCGGGGTCGGCGCCGGAGCCGCCGCCCGGACCGTGATGCCCGCCGTCATGTCCGGGTGGACCGTGCAGACGTAGCCGTAGGCACCGGCCGTGGTGAACGTGAAGCTCCAGCTCTCGCCCTTGTTCAGCATGGGGGAGTGGATCGCGAGCGGACCGGAGGTGGTCTTCACGTCGTGCGGTGCCGTGTCGTAGTTGGTCCAGGTGACCGTGGACCCGGCCGGCACGGAGAGGGAGGCGGGAGCGAACGCGTAGCCCTTCATCGCCACCTGGAACGTCGCCGCCGACGCCTCGTGACCGTACGGCAGCATCCCCACGACGAGCAGCGCGAGCACCGCCGCGGCCCGCATCATCCCCCTCATGCGAACTCCGCCGCGACGAGCAGCCTGAGGCGCGTGGCCGGAATCCGCCATGGCAGCCGGAATCCGGTGGCCCGGCGCAGCAGCCGGTACGGCAGCTTGGCCGCGCCCACGACGAGCAGCCGGTCCTCGGCCCGCTCGACCACCCGCAGCCGCAGCAGGACGGGGAAGGCGACGCCGTTCAGGGCAAGGTCGCCGGTGAGCTGGAGCCGGTCGCCGGGTACGGCGTCGACCCGCTCGGAGGTGAGGACGGCCCGCAGTTCACGGTCGTCGAACTCGAATCGGAACGACGGCTGCTCGGCGTCCTGGGACGTCTCCATGGACGCCCCGGCGAGCGGCACCCGCCGTCGCCGTAGCGGCAACGGCCCGTACCAGGCGGTGAGTTCGGCGAGGGAGCGGCCGGGGGCCACGGTGTGGCGCTGGGGCGGAGGAACGGTGGGCAGGGTGACGGTTGTCATCCCGAACTCCTTGGAAAGCGGTTCCCGAAATGTGGCGGGGGTGTGGAGAATGGGTCATGGACGCCGCTCCGGCCGGCTGAGCCCCGGCCGGAGCGGCGTCCACCCTTGCGCGGGACGCGTCAGCAGCTGGCGGTGAGGAAGTCCGTGGTGGGCTTGAGCATGTGCCCGGCCCAGACGGTGTGCATCTTCACGTAGCTGTCGACGTCGAGCAGGTCGGTGACCTGCTGTCCGAGCGATTCCTCCAGGTGTGCCGAGTAGATGTGCTGGAGCAGCACGGTGAGGGTGTCGTCGGCCACCGAACCACCGTCACTGACGGCCGGCTTGAGGATGGACTCGATCCACACCGTGTGCATCTTGAGGTACGAGTCGAGCGCCAGCGCGTCCTGTACCTGCTGGCCCGGCGACTCCGACAGGTGCGCAGCGTAGAGGTGCTGGAGGATCGGCAGCAGTTCGTTGTTGATGCTGGCGCACTGCTCGCCGGAGCCCGAGCCACCACCGGAGGTCGGCGTGGCCGTCGGGGTCGCGGTGGGCGTGCCGGCGGGCGGCGTCGAGGTGGGGGTGGCCGTCGGAGTGGCCGTGGGCGTGCCGGTCGGCGTCGCGGTCGGGGTGGGCGTGGGCGCCGTACCGCCACCGCCACCGCCACCGGACGCGGCGACGACCTTCACGGACGACACCATGTCCGGGTGCACCGCGCAGTAGTACTCGTACGTCCCCA
Organism: Streptomyces canus; assembly: GCF_030816965.1. Taxonomy (NCBI): domain Bacteria; kingdom Bacillati; phylum Actinomycetota; class Actinomycetes; order Kitasatosporales; family Streptomycetaceae; genus Streptomyces; species Streptomyces canus. Next base: position 4,130,676 of record NZ_JAUSYQ010000002.1, on the reverse strand, counting down.
CCTTGGTGAAGGTGTACGACCACGACTGGCCCTGCTTCAGGGTCCCCGAGTCGAAGGCCACCGGGGCCTTGGTCGTGGTCACCGTGTGCGGTGCGCTGTCGTGGTTGGTCCACTGGACGGTCTGGCCGGCCTCGACGACGAGCTGCTTACCGTCGCCGAACTTGTAGCTCATGATGTCGACCTGGTAGTCCGGCTTTGCGGCCGCGGCGGGCTGGACCTCGGCAGCGGCGGCAGCGGGCGCCTGAGCCGCGCCCGCGGTCTGCTGCGAGGAACTTGTGGAACCCGATGCCGCGTTCAGCAGTCCGAGGCTGAGCACGGCCGCGAGCGCCGCACCGAGCCCCACGAACAGCAGGGACCGGCCCCCGGACTTACCGGCCTTGGCCGTCGGCGGCTTGAGCCGCCGCTCACCGGTCTCATCGCTTCTATTCACTTCAACTCCTATTGTTTCCCAGGGAGTTGTTTCCCATGGAGTTCAGCGGCCAGGATCGGCCGTGACCAGCAGACTCGTCACGGCGAGGACGACGAGGACCAGCCCCGTCTCGACCGCGACCGAGTAACCGAAGGGCCGCACGGTGGCGGCGTCGCCGCGCAGCAGCACGGCGAGATCGAGGCGGGTGCGCACCCACTGGCGGCTCGCGTACGCGGCCACCAGGACGCCCCCGAGGACGGCTGTCTTGACGAGCAGCAGATGCCCGTACGAGGTGTGCAGCAGGGCGCCGTACGACCCCACCACCTGCCAGGCGAGCACCAGCCCGGCGCCGACGATGCCCGTGACGCTCACGGCCGCGAGCTTCGAGTAGCCCGGCACGACCCGCGCCAGCTCCCCGGCCTGGCGGCGCGGCAGTACGGCCAGCGCGAGCATGGCGAGCCCGCCGATCCACAGCGCGGCTCCGAGCAGGTGCACGAAGTCGGCGACGGCGCCCCAAGTGGGCTCGGTGCCCTCGGAGTTGTGGCCCGTCATGCCGGTCGTGCGCAGCAGACCGAAGGTCACCGCGAGGGCACCCACCCGCCAGCCCGCCGAGCGGGAGGTGGCCGCGCCGCCCTGGAGCAGGGCGCTGAGCACCACGGCCGCGAGCACCCACATCAGCCCCCGTGCGGCGAGCACGATGCCGGGTTCGGTGGCCAGGACGTCCGCGTAGGTCGCCGGGCGCAGCGCGTCCCGCAGCCCGCCGAAGGAGGTGTAGGCGCCCTGGAGCCCGACGGCCGCCACGGTCGCCAGCAGCCCGCCCGTCCAGGCGAGCCCCAGCAGCGCCCGGGCGCGCGGTTCGTGGGTGCCGCCCGGCCACAGCAGCGCGACGAACGCGAGCCCGCCGACGAACAGGGCCAGCGCGAGGTATCCGGTCCAGCGGACGGCGACGAGGCCCTTGCGCACCGAGGGGGACGGTGCGGGAGCGGCAGCCGGGGCCTCGTCGCCGTCGGTCTTGGTGGCGGCCGTGCCGGCGGTGAAGGCGATCCGGCCGGAGGAGGCGTGCCCGTCCGCCTCGTCCACGACGGACCAGACGACGGCGAACCTCCCGTCCGCCGGGCTGTTGAGAGCGACCCGCACGACATTCTTCTTCGCCGTAGCCGACACCGGCAGCCGGTCGCCGTCCACCGTCAGCACCCGTACGTCGGCCAGGTCGACGGCCTCGTCGAAGGTGAGGGTGAGCCGGTCGGGGGCCTTCGCCAGGTCGGCCCCGTCCTTGGGGGAGGAGCTCACCAACCCGGTGTGGGCGGAGGCGGGTTGGACCGCGCCGAGCAGGGCGCAGAGCAGGGCGGCGAGGAGGAGAAGGGCCCGGCGCGGAGTCGTCACGGGGTCGCCTCCGGCTGCGGGGAGGCGGAGGCGGGGGCGAGCATGCCGCCGAGGAGGCCGGCGGCGGGGGCGAGCCCGACGCAGGGGGAGGCGGTCGGCGACGGGGAGGGGGTCGCCGCCGGGCTGTTCAGGAGGCCGAGGACGGAGTCGGTGACCCCGACGAGCAGCGGCTGTACGAGCTTGACCTCGCCGTCCGTGCAGGTGTCCGTGTCCGAGGGGGAGGGCGTGGGGGTGGAGGGCGTGGGCGTGGGGGAGCCGGTGCCCGGGACCGGCGTGGTCCCGTGGCCGGCGTGCCCGCCGCCCTGACCGCCACCGGAGCCGATGGGGACGGTACCGGTCACCGCGCCCCCGCCGCCGGTGCCGTACCCGCCGCCGTATCCGAGGCCCCCGCCGACTCCGCCGACTCCGCCGTAGGACGGCAACTCCCCGGGGCCCACCGGGGCTTGACCGGCCCCCGGGGTGGTCGTCGCCGGTGCCGCGGGCGGGGTGACCGGGGGAGCGGCCTCGGCCGCGCCGGAGGCGGGGGCGCCGATGCCCGACGCGTAGCCCAGCACGATCACCACGGTGCCGACGAGCGCCCCGGCGACCAGTTCGTCGCGGTGGTCTCGCGGAGGAACACCCGTCGCCCTGCGGAACAAGGGCATGACTCACTCCTGACATGCTCAGCTCAATCTGACCGGAGAACGCGGCCGATGACGAACAGTGGAGTGGAGGGCGGATTCCGCATCACTACGCACCGGTTAACCGATGGTTGCCTACCTCTCCATTACGGGGGTGTGGTCTGTGAGAACGGTCGATTCCGCACTGTGCTCGAATGCAAATCGAACTCGTGTTGAGGATTCCGGGGAGGGTGGGCATATGCCAACACGGAAGGTCCCGACGGGAATTTCAGAGCAAGCAGACCGATGACGGCCGCGGCTTGCTCCGGCTGCTCCTCCAGCCGGCTTCCCAGGTGTTTGCGCACGGCTTCCTCGGCCTGGGAGGGGCCGGCTGTTTGCGAGACTCCGGATCCGCTCCTGACGGGAGCCGCACCGCTGCCGGCCCACCTCCACCACCCCAGCCGTTTCGAATCCTCTCGCTCGAAGCGGATGACCTCCGGACGGAGGTGACCAATGAGCGGCGCCCCTGAGGGCGTTGATTCACTATCGTGCCCTGATGCGCGGGACGTTACGGCTCGCGGTCGCTCAGAGCACGGTCACGGAAGATCCCACCGACCCCGGGAACCTGCGGGCGAGCGGCGCGGAGATCCGCGGGCTGATGCGTGACGCGCGGGCCGCCGGAGCGAGGCTCGTGCAGTTCCCGGAAGGGGCGACACCTGCCCCGGCAAGCACGTGATGTCGTCCGGCCCCCGGGGACGCTCGCCGCCGCGGACTGGGGCCGGGTCGACTGGGACGTCGTACGTGCCGAGGCGCGGGCCGTCGCCGACCTGGCGGGAGAACTGGGTCTGTGGGTGGCCTTCGGAGCACCGCACCCGTTGACCCCGCCGCACCGCCCGCACAACAGTCTGTACGTCGTCTCGGACACCGGGAAACTCGTCGGCCGCTACGACAAGCGCTACCTGTCGCACACCGAGGTCTCGTACCTGTACACCCCCGGCACGGCCCCCCTCGTCTTCGAGGTCCGTAGACGCTGACACCGCCGGGGTCGAGACGGTCGGCCGCACCGGTGTCCCGGCGCCGGCGGTGTCGAGGTGGTCGGCCGGGCGGCGGTTCGGGTGCTGTCCGTGTCGGGTGGTCGGCGGCGTTGGGGTTCGGGTGCTGTCCGTCTCCGGTGGTCGGCCGAGTCGGGGTTTCGGTGCTGCCGTGTCCGGTGGCCGGCCGCGTCGGGGTTTCGGTGCTGTCCGTGTCAGGCGGCCCCCGTACCGGGTTCCTGGGGCCACCCACGATCAGGCCGTAGGCCGCCCCATCGCCCGGTAAGTCCACCCGGCCTTCCGCCACAGCACCGGGTCCAGCGCGTTGCGGCCGTCCAGGACGACCTTTGCCGCCGCCACCTCGCCGAGGGCCGCCGGGTCCAGTTCGCGGAACTCCCGCCACTCCGTGAGGTGGAGTACGACGTCGGCGCCCCGGACCGCGTCCACGGCGGTGTCGGCGTACGCGAGCGTCGGGAAGAGGCGGCGGGCGTTGTCCATGCCCTTCGGGTCGTAGACCGTGACCTGGCCGCCCTGGAGGTGGATCTGCCCGGCGACGTTCAGCGCGGGCGAGTCCCGGACGTCGTCCGAGTCGGGCTTGAACGTGGCGCCGAGCACCGCGACCCGCTTGCCGAGGAACGGCCCGCCGCCCAGTATCTGCCGGGCCAGTTCCACCATCTGGCCGCGCTGGCGCATGTTGATCGAGTCGATCTCGCGCAGGAAGGTCAGCGCCTGGTCGGCGCCGAGTTCACCCGCACGGGCCATGAAGGCCCGGATGTCCTTCGGCAGACAGCCGCCGCCGAAGCCGATCCCGGCCCGCAGGAACTTCTTCCCGATCCGGTCGTCGTAGCCGATGGCCTCCGCCAGCTTCGCCACATCACCGTCCGCGGCCTCGCACACCTCCGCCATCGCGTTGATGAACGAGATCTTGGTCGCCAGGAAGGAGTTCGCGGACGTCTTCACCAGCTCGGCGGTCGGGAAGTCGGTGACCACGAACGGCGTGCCCTCGCCGAGCGGGGTCGCGTACACCTTGCGCAGCAGCTTCTCCGCGCGCTCGCTGCGCACACCGACGACGATCCGGTCGGGGTGCAGCGTGTCGTCCACCGCGAAGCCCTCGCGCAGGAACTCCGGGTTCCAGGCCAACTCGGCGTCGGTGCCCGCGGGGGAGTGGTCGGCCAGGTAGCGGGCGAGCCGGTCGGCGGAACCGACAGGCACCGTCGACTTGCCGACGACGAGGGCCGGGCGGGTCAGGTGCGGGGCGAGGGAGGCGATCGCGGAGTCGACGTACGACATGTCGCAGGCGTACTCGCCGTGCTTCTGCGGGGTCGTCACGCAGACGAAGTGGACATCGCCGAAGGCGGCGACCTCGGCCCAGTCCATGGTGAAGCGGAGGCGCCCGGTCGAACCCTCGATCCCGGCGACGTGCTTGCGCAGCAGTTCGTCGAGGCCGGGCTCGTACATCGGGGCCTCGCCCCGCTCCAGCTTCTCGATCTTCTCGGGCACCACGTCGAGCCCCAGCACCTCGAAACCGAGCTCGGCCAAGGCCGCGGCGTGGGTGGCGCCGAGGTAGCCGGTGCCGATCACGGTGATCTTGAGGGCCATGGAGACTCCAGACAGGGGGACGGGCCAGTGCGCGCCCGAGCATAGTCGGAGGGCCTGACGGGCAGTTTTCCCGCTGTCGCCAAGCTCACGTATCACTCCTGTGGGCCGGGCCCTAAAATTTGAGTTACTTAACGGTAATTAGCACAGGCATTGCAGCGTCCTTGGAGCGTGAGAGACCTTGGCCGGATCGGCTGACTTCGACCTGTACCGCCCGTCCGAGGAGCACGACATGCTCCGGGACGCCATCCGCTCGTTGGCGGAGGCGAAGATCGCGCCCCACGCCGCCGCGGTCGACGAGGAGGCCCGCTTCCCGCGCGAGGCGCTGGAGGCGCTGGTCGCCAACGACCTGCACGCCGTGCACGTCCCCGAGGAGTACGGCGGCGCGGGCGCCGACGCGCTGGCCACGGTCATCGTGATCGAGGAGGTGGCGCGCGCCTGCGTGTCCTCCTCGCTCATCCCCGCCGTGAACAAGCTGGGCTCGCTCCCGGTGATCCTCTCCGGCTCCGAGGAGCTGAAGAAGAAGTACCTCGGCCCCCTCGCCAAGGGCGACGCGATGTTCTCGTACGCCCTCTCCGAGCCGGACGCCGGCTCCGACGCGGCCGGTATGAAGACCAAGGCGGTCCGCGACGGCGACCACTGGATCCTCAACGGCGTG